>NZ_MSJP01000111.1 GCF_014596525.1 Streptomyces sp. CBMA291 | reverse complement strand
GTTCGGCCGCCGCGCGCTCGGCAGCGGCCTTGGCGGCAGCCTGGGCGGCGAGCTTCTCCGCCGCCGCCTTCGCGGCGGCTTCCTCGGCCGCCTTCGCCGCTGCGGCGGCCTCGGCCATCCGGCGGGCCTCCTCGGCGCGCAGCAGGGCCTCCTCGGCCTTGCGCTGCTTCTCCAGGCGGCGCTTCTCCTCCTCGGCCCGCCGGAGCGCCTCCTCGGCGGCCAGCTTGCGGAGCCGTTCCTGCTCCTCCGCGCGGGCCTTCTCCTCGGCGGCGAGGCGACGGCGCTCCTCCTCGGCGGCCTGCTCGGCGGCGATCCGGGCCTCCTCGGCCTTGCGCCGGGCCTCCTCCGCCTGCCGTTCGGCCTCCAGGCGGCGCGCCTCTTCCTCCTCGCGCCGCTTGCGCTCCTCCTCCTCGGCGCGGAGCCGGGCGAGCTGCTCCTGCCGCTCGCGCTCCAGACGCTCCTCCTCCGCCTTGCGCACGGCTTCTTCCTCGCGCCGCTTGCGCTCGTCCGCCTCGGCCTTGCGGCGGGCGGTCTCGACGGCCTTCACCTCGGCCTCGGAGAGCGGCAGCACCCGGTCGAGCCGGTGGCGGATGACGGTGGTGACGGCCTCGGGCTCCTGCCCCGCGTCGACGACGAGGTAGCGGCTGGGGTCGGCGGCGGCGAGGGCGAGGAATCCCGCCCGTACGCGCGCGTGGAACTCGGGCGGCTCGGACTCCAGCCGGTCGGGCGCCTCGGTGAAGCGCTCCCGCGCGGTCTCGGGGGAGACGTCGAGGACGACGGTCAGATGCGGGACGAGCCCGTCGGTCGCCCAGCGGGAGATACGGGCGATCTCGGTCGGGGACAGGTCACGCCCCGCGCCCTGGTAGGCCACGGACGAGTCGATGTACCGGTCGGAGAGGACGACCGCGCCCCGCTCCAGGGCCGGCCGGACCAGGGAGTCGACGTGCTCGGCGCGGTCGGCCGCGTACAGCAGGGCCTCGGCGCGGTTGGAGAGCCCGGCGGAGGACACGTCGAGCAGGATCGAGCGGAGCCGCTTGCCGATGGGGGTGGCGCCGGGCTCGCGGGTGACGACGACCTCGTGGCCCTTGGCGCGGATCCACTCGGCGAGCGCCTGGACCTGGGTGGACTTCCCGGCGCCGTCGCCGCCTTCCAGGGCGATGAAGAAGCCGGTACGGGACGGGGCCTGCGCCGGGTCGGAGCCGCGCAGCGCGTCGAGCAGATCGCGGCGGAGCGGGACGCCCGCCCGGTCGTCGGTCTTGGCGAGGACCAGCGCGGCGACGGGCAGCAGCAGGGCGCCGATCAGGGCGAGCGTGAAGGCGGCGCCGCCGTGGGCGAGGACGGCGTCGCCGGAGACCAGCTGGTGCGGGCCGATCGCGGCGGCGAGCAGCGGGGCGACGAGCGCGCCGAGCGCCATGCCGACGCGGGCGGTGGCCTGGAGGTGGTCGGTGGTGCGGGCCCTGCGGGGCTCCTCGGTCTCCTGGTCGATCAGGGTGTGGCCGGTGTTGGCGGCGACTCCGGCCGCGTATCCGGCGAGGACGGCGAGGAGGAGCACGGTCGCCGTGTCGGGGACCAGGCCCATCGCGATCAGGGCGACGCCGGTGACGGCGGTGACGAGGGCGAGCAGCCTGCGCCGGGAGAGGACGGGCAGGACACGGCTCGCGGTGCGGATGCCGACGGCGCTGGCCCCGGCGAGCGCCAGGACCAGGAGGGCGTAGGTGACGGGCCCGCCGCCCAGGTCGTGGGCGTGGAGCACGCCGACGACAGCGGCTCCCGCGAGGGCCCCGGCGACGGTGGCGCAGGTCAGGACGAGGGCCTTGAGCGACCCGGTGCGGCCGGGCTCGCCCGCCGGGCGGCGCAGGCCCTCCAGCGGGGAGCGCGGCCGGTACTTGCCGCCGCCGGGCAGCGCCATCAGGTACAGGACGCTGGCGGAGGCGGCGAAGAGACCGGCGGAGACGTACGAGGCGAGGGCCGCCTGGTGGAGCGAGAACCAGTCGACGCCGAGGCCGAGCAGCTCGGCCACGAGAGTGGCGACGAGCAGGACGGCGGCGGCGGCGGGCACGGCGAGGAAGCCGGTGCGCTGGGTGAGGGTACGCAGGGCGCCGAGGTGGTCGGGGAGCGGGCGTACCGCCGCGCCTTCCAGCGGCGGGGCGGGCACGAGGGCGGGCGCGGCGCCCTCGCGGCTGATCGTCCAGAGCCGTTCGGCCGCTCCGGTGACGAAGACGGTGCCGAGGAGGTACCAGAGGGCGTCGCCGGGGGTCCAGTCGAGCCACAGCGGGGCGACGACGAGGAGGGCGACGCGGACGCCGTCGGCGCCGAGCATCGTCCAGCGCCGGTCGAGGACGCCCTTGGCGCCGGTGAGCGTGGTCAGCGGGCCGAGGAGCACGGCGCCGAAGAGGAGCGTGGCCAGCAGGCGCGCGCCGACGACGGCGGCGACGGCGAACGCGGCGCCCCGGTAGCCGCCCCCGAGCGCGTCCTCGGCGATCGCCGCCTGGAGTCCGAGGAGGACGAGGACGAGGAGGGCGAGGGCGTCGGCGACGCTGCCGGCCGCGTGGGCGCTCCACAGCCGTCGCAGCGGCTGATGGCGCAAGAGGGCCCGTACGGCGCGCTCCCGGGAATCCGCCACGAGTGCGGCGTCGGAATCGCCGAGGCGGACTGGCTGCTCTGCTCGCGTCATCCGTCCACCCTATCCGGACAGCCTCGCCCTCTGCGGCCCCCGATCGAACATCAGGACGGGTCTGTAACGGGCTGGCGGCGGGGCCGGAGCACCACCCGGCCCGACACCCGACGCCTACGGTTCCCGAGCGTCGCGGGGTGCTTACGTTGCGGGTTTGTGGGGGGGGGAGAGCCGGGTGGGGCTGGTGGGCCCGGTGGGCCGGTGAGCCCGGTGGGCCAGCGGGCTCCGGTGAGCCGGTGAGCCGGTGAGCCGGTGAGCCCGGTGGGGCCTGGTGGTCCTGCGGTCCGGGAGTGCCCTGCGGGCGGGAGGACCCCGTCCGGGAGGGACCGCCAGCCAGGAAAGCCCCTGGCTGGTAAAGGCCCCAGGGAGGGCCAGGGACCTGGAATGCGTGGAAGTCCTGGTGGCCTGGTGGCCCGCAGGGGCCCGGGGCCTGGAATGCACGGAGGCCCCGATGGTCTGGCGCCCGCAGGGGCCTGGGGCCCGGCAAGGCCTGGGGGCTCGGGGGCCAGAAGGCGCGGGGCCCGGCAGACCCCGGTGCCCAGCAGACCCCGAGACCCGGCAGACCCGAGACCCGGCAGACCCGGCAGACCCGGAGCCCGGAGGCCCAAGCCCCCACGCCCCCGGCCCCTGCCGCGCCCGTCTACTCCGGCGTGGCCACCCTCACCGGTCGCCTACTCCGGCTTGGCCGCCGACGCCGACGTCGTCTTCTTCGCCGCCGTCTTCTTGGCGGCAGCCGTCTTCGTGGCCGTCGTCGTCTTCTTGGCCGCGGTCTTCTTCGCGGCGGCGGTCGTGGTCTTCTTCGCCGCCGTCTTCGTGGCCGTCTTCTTCGCCGCCGTCTTCGTGGCCGTCGTCTTCTTCGCGGGGGCCTTCTTGGCGGTCTTCTTCGCCGGTCCCTTGGCGCGCTTCTCGGCGAGCAGCTCGTAACCGCGTTCCGGCGTGATCGTCTCCACACTGTCGGCGGTCCGCAGGGTGGCGTTGGTCTCGCCGTCCGTCACGTACGGGCCGAAGCGGCCGTCCTTGACGACCACGGGCTTCTCGCTGACCGGGTCGGTGCCCAGTTCCTTCAGCGGCGGCTTGGCCGCGGCCCGGCCCCGCTGCTTCGGCTGGGCGTAGATCGCGAGCGCCTCTTCGAGGGTGATCGTGAAGAGCTGCTCCTCCTCGGTGAGCGACCGCGAGTCCGTGCCCTTCTTCAGGTACGGGCCGTAGCGGCCGTTCTGCGCGGTGATCTCGACGCCCTCGGCGTCGGCGCCGACGACCCGGGGCAGGGACATCAGCCGGAGGGCGTCGTCCAGGGTGACGGTGTCGAGGCTCATCGACTTGAAGAGCGAGGCCGTGCGCGGCTTGACCGCGTTCTTGCCGGTCTTCGGGGTGCCCTCGGGCAGGATCTCCGTCACGTACGGGCCGTAGCGGCCGTCCTTGGCGACGATCTCGTGGCCGCTGACCGGGTCGGTGCCCAGCTCGAAGTCGCCGCTGGGCTTGGCCAGCAGCTCCTCGGCCAGTTCGACGGTCAGCTCGTCGGGGGCGAGGTCGTCGGGGACGTCGGCCCGCTGGTGCCCCTCCTGCTCCTTCTCGCCGCGCTCGACGTACGGGCCGTAGCGGCCGACGCGCAGCACGATGTCGTTGCCGACGGGGAAGGAGGAGATCTCGCGGGCGTCGATCGCGCCGAGGTCGGTGACGAGTTCCTTGAGGCCGCCGAGGTGGTCGCCGTCGCCGTTGCCCGCGTCGGCCGCGCCGCCGGTGCCGGTGCCGGTGCCGGTGCCGGTGCCGCCGGTCGTGCCCGTGCCCTGGCCGTCGCCCTCGCCGAAGTAGAAGCGCCGCAGCCACGGCACGGCCTGGGCCTCGCCGCGGGCGATGCGGTCGAGGTCGTCCTCCATCTTGGCGGTGAAGTCGTAGTCGACGAGCCGGCCGAAGTGCTTCTCCAGCAGGTTGACGACGGCGAAGCTCAGGAAGGACGGGACGAGCGCCGTGCCCTTCTTGAAGACGTAGCCGCGGTCGAGGATCGTGCCGATGATCGACGCGTACGTCGACGGGCGGCCGATCTCGCGCTCTTCCAGCTCCTTGACCAGCGAGGCCTCGGTGTAGCGGGCCGGGGGCTTGGTCGCGTGGCCGTCGACGGTGATCTCGTCGGCGGTCAGCGCGTCGCCCTCGGCGACCTGCGGCAGCCGCCGCTCGCGGTCGTCCAGCTCCGCGTTCGGGTCGTCGGCACCCTCGACGTACGCCTTCATGAAGCCGTGGAAGGTGATCGTCTTGCCGGAGGCGCTGAACTCGGCGTCCCGGCCGTCGGAGGACCGGCCGCCGATCTTCACGGTGACCGAGTTTCCGGTCGCGTCCTTCATCTGGGAGGCGACGGTCCGCTTCCAGATCAGTTCGTACAGCCGGAACTGGTCGCCGGTCAGACCGGTCTCGGCCGGGGTGCGGAAACGATCACCCGAAGGCCGGATCGCCTCGTGCGCCTCCTGCGCGTTCTTCACCTTGCCCGCGTAGACGCGTGCCTTCTCGGGCAGGTAGTCGGCGCCGTACAACTGCGTGACCTGCGCACGAGCCGCCGAGACGGCGGTGTCGGAGAGGGTCGTGGAGTCCGTACGCATGTAGGTGATGAAGCCGTTCTCGTACAGCTTCTGCGCCACCTGCATGGTCGCCTTCGCACCGAAGCCCAGCTTGCGGCTCGCCTCCTGCTGGAGGGTGGTGGTCCGGAAGGGGGCGTACGGCGAGCGGCGGTACGGCTTCGACTCGACCGAGCGCACCGAGAACGCGGTGTCGGCGAGGGCGGCGGCCAGGGCGCGCGCGTTCGCCTCGTCGAGGTGGAGGACGTTCTCGCTCTTCAGACGCCCGTCGGGGCCGAAGTCACGGCCCTGCGCGACACGCCGGCCGTCCACCGTGGCGAGACGGGCCACCAGGGACGCCGGGTCGGAGGCGTCTCCGGTGCGGCCGGTGCCGAAGGTGCCGGTGAGGTCCCAGTACTGGGCGGAGCGGAAGGCGATGCGCTCCCGCTCCCGCTCGACGACGAGCCGGGTGGCGACGGACTGCACGCGGCCAGCGGAGAGCCGGGGCATGACCTTCTTCCACAGGACCGGCGAGACCTCGTAGCCGTAGAGGCGGTCGAGGATGCGGCGGGTCTCCTGGGCGTCGACCATGCGCTGGTTCAGCTCGCGCGGGTTGGCGACGGCTTCGCGGATCGCGTCCTTGGTGATCTCGTGGAAGACCATCCGGTGGACCGGGACCCGGGGCTTCAGGACCTCCTGGAGGTGCCACGCGATGGCCTCGCCCTCGCGGTCCTCATCGGTGGCGAGAAAGAGTTCGTCGGACTCGGCGAGCAGCTCCTTGAGCTTCCTGACCTGTGCCTTCTTGTCGGCGTTGACGACATAGATGGGCTGGAAGTCATGCTCGACGTCGACTCCGAGGCGGCGCACCTCGCCGGTGTACTTCTCGGGCACCTCGGCGGCGCCGCTGGGGAGGTCGCGGATGTGCCCGACGCTCGCCTCGACCACGTAGCCGGGGCCGAGGTAGCCCTTGATCGTCTTCGCCTTGGCAGGCGACTCGACGATGACGAGTCGGCGGCCGCCGTGTGCGGTCTCGCTGGTCGGGGACAACTTCGCTCTTCTCTCCGGATCGACACTCTCTGGCACGTACGGCGCTGGCACGTACGGCAGCGGCACGGACGGTGACGCTCCCGTCGCTGCGGAGTGTGACGGTACAACCCGCCCCCGTGTCAAACGGCGAAAGCCCGCAACGGCCACTCGAACGGTAACCCGAGTCCTGGCATTCCTGCCGCCCGGACTCCCGGTCGGGTGGGGCGGGCCCGTCGTACGCGGGGCGCCGGGGAGGGATTCAGAGGCGGCCGAAGCACCAGACGCCGAGGAGGAGGAAGACGATGCCGCAGAGCCCGGACAGCGCGAAGGCGGCGCGCGGGGCGATGCCGTACGCGACGGGCTCGCGGTGCAGCGTGCGCACGGTGGTCCACAGCAGCAGCGCCCCGCCGAACAGCGTGAACGCAGCCCCCGCGAAGATCGCCGGCCCGCTCTCCATGCCCGTACCCCGTTCGTTCCGTGCCGTTCCCGTGGGGTGTCGTCCCCCGCCCCGAGGCTGGCACCTCCGGACGTCGTGGGCGCGAATTCCGGGTGAACGGCGCGGAGCGGCTCGTACGGTTTCACGAGGATGGCCGGTAGTCGCCCGCTCCGTCCGGTGCGGGCGGGTCCGGGGGCCCGGAGGCGGAAGGTGCGGGAGGGGGCTTCCCACGGGGTGGGAAGGGGCCGGGCCCCGAGCCTCCTCCACCGTCCGCGCGGGCCTTCCCGCGGCTTCGGGCCGGGGGCCCGACCAGCGGGGTTCCGCCGCCCGGCGAGCGTCGCCCGCCCGCCGGGCCCGCTCCGGCAGACGGGCTTCCGGCGCCTCCGGCACATCGCGCGACGGCACGGAAACGGAACACCCCGGGCGGCCTGCGGGACAGGTGCGCCCGCCCGACGACAGGGCCGGTTCCGGCCTCGCCGACGGGGGCGGGGTGGGGTGGAGTGGGGTGGGGTGGAGTGGGGCGGGCTTCGCTTGCCGGGTCGGGGTGGGCTTCGCTTGCCGGGTCGGGGTGGGCCTCACCGGCTGAGTCGGGGGGCCTCGTCGGGCGGGTCGGGGTGGGCTTCGCTTGCCGGGTCGGGGTGGGCTTCGCTTGCCGGGTCGGGGTGGGCCTCACCGGCTGAGTCGGGGGGCCTCGTCGGGCGGGTCGGGGTCGGGCCGGGTCAGGCCAGGGCTTGTCGGGCCAGGTCTCATCGGCCGGGTCAGGGTCGGTCTCGTCGGCCGGGTCGGGGTCGGACCGGGTCAGGCCAGGGCTCGTCGGGCCGGGGCTCGTCGGGCCGGTCGGTCAGGCATCGCCGACCGGGAGCAGGAAGCCTTCCTCCACGAGGAGGCGGATCGCCTGCGGGGTGCGGTCCCGGAGCAGGACCGGGTCCTCGCCCATCAGTTGTCCGATCGCGTCGAGGATGCGGCCCGCGCTGAGGGTGCCGTCGCAGACTCCGGCGAAGCCCGCGCCGACGTGGTCCACCCGGGTGGCGCGGCGCATGCCCCGGTTCTGCCGGAGCACGACATGCTCCGGGTCCTCGGCGCCCGGCAGTCCGACCTGCTCCTGCACGACCTCGGGCGCGAGCGTGAACCGGTCGGCGAGGAGAGCCGCGTCGTCATGGGTGCGCAGATAGTCCTGGCGCTCGAAGTGGGCGCGGACGGTGGGGCCGAGGGGCTGCTCCACGGGGTGCGGCCACTCCTCGACGACGATCGACGGCTCGACCGCGCCGGAGGCCACGGCCGCGCTGCGGCGCAGGGTGATCCAGCCGAAGCCGACCGCGCGCGTCTCCCGCGCCTCGAACTCGTCGAGCCAGCCCTCGTACGCCCGCCGGTACTCCTCCGGGTCGCCCCGGTGGTCTCCGCTGTCACGCAGCCACAGCTCCGCGTACTGGGTGATGTCCTGGACCTCGCGCTGCACGATCCAGGCGTCGCAGCCCGCGGGCACCCAGGATCGCAGCCGGTCCTGCCACTCCTCGCCCTCGACGTGCTGCCAGTTGGCGAGGAACTGGGCGTACCCGCCGTCGTTGAGCCGCTCGCCCGCCTCCTGCACGAGCGTCCGGCACAGGTCGTCGCCGCCCATCCCGCCGTCCCGGTAGGTGAGCCGGGCGCCGGGGGAGATCACGAACGGCGGGTTGGAGACGATCAGGTCGTACGTGGTGCCGTCGACCGGCTCGAACAGCGAACCGGTCCGCAGCTCGGCCTCCTGGGCGCCGGAGAGGGCGAGGGTGAGGCGGGTGAAGTCCAGGGCGCGCGGGTTGAGGTCGGTGGCGGTGACCCTGGTCGCGTGCTGCGCCGCGTGCAGCGCCTGGATGCCGGAGCCGGTGCCCAGGTCCAGCGCGGCGGCGACCGGCGTACGGACCGTGATCCCGGCGAGGGTGGTGGAGGCGCCGCCGACGCCGAGGACGACCCCTTCGTCCTTCTGCCCGATGCCTCCGGCGCCGCCGACGGCGCAGCCCAGGTCGGAGACGATGAACCAGTCCTCGCCGTCCGGTCCGCCGTACGGCCGGACGTCGACCGTGGCGGACAGGGTGCCGTCGTCCGCGCGCACCAGCCAGCCGTCGGCGAGGGCCTCGTCGAGCGGCAGCGCGGCGGCGGCCCGCTCCCGGTCCACGGAACACTGGAGCAGGAACAGCCGGACGAGGGTCTCCAGCGGGGAGTCGCCCCGGGTGGCACGCAGGGCGGGCACGGTCTCGCTGCGGGCGAGCGCCGCGTAGGCCGGGGCGCCGAGCAGGTCGAGCAGTCCGTCGGCGGTGAAGTCGGCGGCGAGCAGGGCCGCGCGCAGCGGGGCGGCGTGCGCGGGCACCGGGAGGCTGGGGGTCAGGCTGGTCGTACTCACGCACCCCATTGTGACGGCCACCACCGACAACCGGGCGGGCGACCCGACGGGCGGGACGGATGGCATGCGGGTGGGGTGGCCGAACCGGGCGGGGTGGCCGAACCGGGCGGAACAGCCGAACCCGGTGGGCAGGCCGGAACCCGCCCCGGACCCACTCGGGGAGCCGGGCGGATCCGGGCGGATCCGGGGGACGCCCGGCGAACCGGCGGCTGGGGAACCCGGGCCCGCCCGACGGCCCCGGGGAAGGGCGCGCCCGGCAGACCCAGGCGAGGCGACGGCCCCCGGCGAATCCCCGGGCGCGAGCCGGGCCGCCCCGGGCCCGGTTACTCGGTCTTGGCCTCGGCCGACTTCTCCGCCGGCTTCTCGGACGGCTTCTCCGTCGCCTTCTCGGCCGGCTTCTCCGACGGCTTGTCAGCGGGCTGCTCCGACGGCTTGGCCGCGTCGCCCGCGGCGGCGCCGGGCTGCGGGGAGGCCGTGTCCGCGGTCTTCGGCGGGACCGAGGCGGTGGGCTTCTGGCAGCCGGGCTGCTTCGCCATCGCCTGGCCGAGTTCGCCCTCCTCCAGCTTGGACAGGGCGGCCTGGTCCATCTTCTCGATCTTGGTGAGGCCGTCGGCGACACCCTGGAGACCGTCGGCGAACTTCTGCTGGTTCGTCGGGTCCAACGCGTCGACCTGCTTCTTCAGCCCCTCGTAGGCCGCCGCCGTCGCGTTGAGTTCCTTGACGGCGTCCGTCTTCACCTTCTCGCCGTTCTCGACCGGCGGCGCACCGGCGCTCTCCACGGCCTTGGCGAGCGCCCGGTCGGCGTCCGCGATGTCCTGGAACGCCTTCGAGTCGGCGGCCTGGATCTCGGCGGGCTTGCTGTCCGCCGCCGTCGAGATGATGATCTGGTGGGCGTTGGCCCGCTTCTGGATCTGGGGCTTGGCCTGGTCGCAGAACGCCCTGGCCCAGTCACCCATCTTGTCGCCCTCGTCGCTGCAACCCGACAGCGCGAGCACCAGTACCGCGCCGCCGGACAATGCGGCCGCAAGCTTCTTGTTCACCGGATCGGTCCCTTCCAAGGCTCTCGGCCCCGGAACATACACGCCGAACGGGCTACTTCCACCTTTCGTACGAGTGGTTCGTACCGGATTGCAGCCTTTCGCACCAAGGGGGAGCTGCCTTACGCGCCACACCGACGCGCGGAAATGAGACGGACCCCACGTCAGGAGGGACTCGGCGCACGTCGCTTGGAGGCGCGGACGGCGCCCGCCACGAGGAGGACGGCGACCACCGCGACCACCGCCCGCAGACCGGGGTCGGCGTGCTTCCCGTAGCCGAAGCGCACCACCGCCGGGGCGATGAGCAGGGCGACCAGGTTCATCACTTTCAGGAGCGGGTTGATGGCGGGGCCCGCCGTGTCCTTGAAGGGGTCGCCGACCGTGTCCCCGATGACGGTCGCCTCGTGCGCGGCGCCGCCCTTGCCGCCGTAATTCCCCTCCTCGACCAGCTTCTTCGCGTTGTCCCAGGCGCCGCCGGAGTCCGCGAGGAAGACCGCCATCAGCGCACCCGTCCCGATCGCCCCGGCGAGGTACGCGCCGAGCGCGCCGACCCCCAGCGCGAAGCCGACCGCGACCGGGGCGGTCACCGCGAGCAGGCCGGGCGTGACGAGTTCGCGCAGCGCGTCCTTGGTGCAGATGTCGACGACCCTTCCGTACTCGGGCCGTTCGGTGCCGCCCATGATCCCGGGGTGCTCGCGGAACTGCCGCCGTACCTCGTACACCACCGAACCCGCCGACCGGGACACGGCGTTGATCGCGAGCCCCGAGAAGAGGAAGACGACCGAGGCGCCCAGGATCAGACCGAAGAGGTTGTTCGGCTGCGAGATGTCCATCGACAGGGTCGCCTCCTCGGCCCTGGCGCCGACGTCGGCGACCGAGGTCGCGATGGCGTCCCGGTAGGCGCCGAAGAGCGCCGAGGCCGCGAGGACGGCGGTCGCGATGGCGATGCCCTTGGTGACGGCCTTCGTCGTGTTGCCGACGGCGTCGAGTTCGGTGAGGACCCGCGCGCCCTCGCCCCGCACGTCCCCCGACATCTCCGCGATGCCCTGCGCGTTGTCGGCGACCGGGCCGAAGGTGTCCATGGCGACGATCACGCCGACGGTGGTCAGCAGCCCCGTACCGGCGAGCGCGACCGCGAACAGCGCCAGCATGATCGAGGTGCCGCCGAGCAGGAACGCGCCGTAGACGGTGAGCCCGATGAGGATCGCCGTGTAGACGGCCGCCTCCATGCCGAGCGCCACGCCCGCGAGGACGACGGTGGCCGGACCGGTGAGCGAGGACCTGCCGATGTCCCGGACCGGGCGCCGGGTGGTCTCCGTGAAGTAGCCGGTGAGCTGCTGGATCAGCGCGGCGAGGACGATGCCGAGGGCGACCGCGACGAGGGCGAGGACCCGGGGGTCGCCGCCGTGGCCGGGGATGCCCGGTTCGGTGACGCCCCGGAGCCCGGCGTACGAGTCCGGCAGATAGGCGAAGGCGGCGACGGCGACCCCGGCCAGCGAGATCGCCGCCGAGACGAGGAAGCCCCGGTTGATCGCGCTCATGCCGCCCCGGTCGGAGCGGCGCGGCGAGACGGCCAGGACGCCGATGACGGCGGTGACCACGCCGATCGCCGGGACCATGAGCGGGAAGGTCAGACCGTGGTCGCCGAAGGCCGCCTTGCCCAGGATGAGCGCGGCGACCAGGGTCACGGCGTACGACTCGAAGAGGTCGGCCGCCATGCCCGCGCAGTCGCCGACGTTGTCGCCCACGTTGTCGGCGATGGTGGCCGCGTTGCGCGGGTCGTCCTCGGGGATGCCCTGTTCGACCTTGCCCACCAGGTCGGCGCCGACGTCCGCCGCCTTGGTGAAGATGCCGCCGCCCACCCGCATGAACATGGCGATCAGCGCGGCGCCGAGACCGAAGCCCTCCAGGACCTTGGGCGCGTCGGCGGCGTAGACGAGGACGACGCAGACGACGCCGAGCAGCCCGAGGCCCACGGTGCACATGCCGACGACACCGCCGGTGCGGAACGCGATCCGCATGGCCCGGCGCGCGACCTCGCCCGGCTCCCGTCGCGGCTCGTCGGGCCCCGGTGTCGCCTCCCGCGCCGCCGCCGCGACCCGAACGTTAGCCCGTACGGCGAGCCGCATCCCGAGATAGCCGGTGAGCGCCGAGAACAACGCCCCCACCAGGAAGAACAGGGAACGCCCTGCCCGCTGCGACCAGTTGTCGGCGGGCAGCGCGAGGAGCAGGAAGAACACCACACCCGCGAAGAGCGCGACGGTCCGCAGCTGCCGCGCGAGATAGGCGTTGGCGCCCTCCTGCACGGCGGCGGCGATCTCCCGCATCCGCTCGGTCCCCTCCCCCGCCGCGAGCACCTGCCGGACGAGAAGCCGCGCGACCACGAGCGCGAGGAGGGCGACGACACCGACCACGGCCACGATCGTCCGATTCCCGCTCGTGAGCACCGCCGCGGCGAGAGATGTGGGATCCATGGGGACGGATCATAGGGAGACGAAACGGGACGGAACGGGATACACCAATTCGTGGGCGGGGGCGTCTTTCCTGGCGGCTGGGGTGACGGGGACGTCGGCTTTGACGGGTGGAGTGACGGCGATGTCGGCCTTGGCAGCCGGGGTGACGGGGGCGGCTGCCCTGGCCTCCGGAGTGACGAGGGTGACGGGAGCAGCTGGGTTGACGGGGCGGCTGCTGGGGGGGGGGAGGACGGGAGGGCCGCTGGGGTGCCTGGTGGGTTGCTGAGGTGCCCTGGTGGGGAGACGACGGCCGACGGGCGCAACCAGCGCGTACCTCGACGCCGGGATCGATCCTGGTCCCAGTCCTAGCCCCGGTCCCAGCCCTGGTCCCGGTCCCGGCAACGAGACGGGGCCCCGCATCGCAGGGCCCCGTCTCTCACCACATACGCGTGGTCCAAGCGGTCAGGACGGGATGTCCGCCGAGCTGACCGGCCAGGTCATCCGGATGGTGCCGCCGTCCTCACCGGCACTCACCTCGACGTCGTCGACAAGCCCGCGGATCACCGCGAGGCCCATCTCGTCCTCGCCGTCGGCGTCGTCGAAGTCCTCGGCCGGAGCCGGGGCCGTCCCCCGCGCGCCGGGGACACCGGCGGCATCGGCCGCCGCCACCCCCGCGCCCGGCACCTCGTCGCCGACCTCGATGGAGAACGTCTTCTCCTCCTCGGTCAGCGCGACGCGGATGGGGGACGTGACGCCATTGCCGCGGTGCAGCCCGACGGCGCGCGAACACGCCTCGCCGACGGCGAGACGCACCTCGTCGAGGACCGCCTCGTCCACCCCGGCCCGACGCGCGACCGCCGCCGCCACCAGGCGGGCCGTACGGACGTGCTCGGGCTGAGCACTGAAGCGGAGTTCAACGGTGGCCATGCGAACCCCCTGGGCTCAGTCGACGGCGTTGACGGCCTCGTCGACCGAGGTGTGGATCGGGAACACCTTGGTGAGACCCGTGATCCGGAAAATCTTGAGAATGCGCTCCTGGTTGCAGACCAGGCGCAGCGAGCCCTCGTGGGCACGCACGCGCTTCAGGCCGCCGACGAGCACACCGAGTCCGGTGGAGTCGAGGAAGTCCACGCCCTCCATGTCGACGACCAGGTGGTAACTGCCGTCGTTCACCAACTCGACCAACTGCTCGCGCAGCTTGGGCGCGGTATACACATCAATCTCGCCACCGACCTCGACGACCGTACGGTCACCACCAGCGCCGGACACATTGCGAGTCGACAGGGACAGGTCCACGGATCCTCCAGCACCTTGCTATGGAACGATCGTCCCCTCGGATCTCCCGGGCGGAGTCGGGGAACCGATCGCCAGCCGCGATGGCATTCAATCACTTACCAGCAGCCATGCACGACGCCTTGGGAGCATTGTCCGTCATGGCGGTGACACACTCGGTGCCGATGGCCAAGAATCACCGCCCCCGTCGTCCGGCCGGGGAGACGGGCAGCCGCCCCTCCCCCGGCGAGGTCCTCGACCGGCTCTCCTCGGGCGAGAGCCGCGCCGCGCGCATCACCCATACGGAGCACATGCCCGCCCGGGAGGGCCGTCATGCCGTCTGGCCGCACCTCATCCGGCCGGAGGTGATCGCGGCGATCGAGGGGGCCGGGATCGAGCATCCCTGGGCCCACCAGGCGGAGGCAGCCGGGCACGCCCTCGACGGCTCGTCCGTGGTGATCGCCACCGGAACCGCCTCCGGCAAGTCCCTCGCCTACCTCGCCCCCGTCCTCAGCACCCTCCTGGACGGCGCGGAGGCCCCCAACGGGCGCGGCGCCACCGCCCTGTACCTCTCCCCCACCAAGGCCCTCGCCGCCGACCAGCGCCGTGCCGTACGGGAACTGGCCGCCCCGCTCGGCACCCGCGTCCGCCCCGCCGTCTACGACGGGGACACCCCCGTCGAGGAACGCGAGTGGGTCCGCCAGTACGCGAACTACGTGCTGACCAACCCCGACATGCTGCACCGGGGCATCCTCCCCTCCCACCCCAGGTGGTCCTCCTTCCTCCGCTCCCTGCGGTACGTCGTGATCGACGAGTGCCACACCTACCGGGGCGTCTTCGGCTCGCACGTCGCCCAGGTGCTGCGGCGACTGCGCCGGATCTGCGCCCGGTACGGCTCCGAGCCGGTCTTCCTCCTCGCCTCCGCCACCTCCGCCGAACCCGCCGTCGCCGCCCGTCGCCTCACCGGCCTCCCGGTCGTCGAGGTCTCCGACGACGCCTCCCCGCGCGGCGAACTGGTCTTCGCCCTGTGGGAGCCGCCGCTCACCGAGCTGCACGGCGAGCGCGGCGCGCCCGTCCGCCGCACCGCCACCGCCGAGACCGCCGACCTCCTGACCTCCCTGACCCGCCAGGGCGTCCGCTCGGTCGCCTTCGTACGCTCCCGGCGCGGCGCCGAACTGATCTCGGTGATCGCCCAGGAACGGCTCGCCGAGACCGACCGCTCACTGGCCCGCCGGGTCGCCGCCTACCGGGGCGGCTATCTGCCCGAGGAGCGCCGGGCCCTGGAGCGGGCCCTGCACTCCGGCGAGCTGCTCGGCCTCGCCGCCACCACCGCCCTGGAGCTGGGCGTGGACGTCTCGGGCCTGGACGCCGTCCTCATCGCCGGCTATCCCGGCACCCGGGCCTCCCTGTGGCAGCAGGCGGGCCGGGCCGGCCGCTCGGGCGAGGGCGCCCTCGCCGTCCTGGTCGCCCGCGACGACCCGCTGGACACCTTCCTGGTCCACCACCCGGAGGCGATCTTCGACCAGCCCGTCGAGTCGACCGTCCTGGACCCCGACAACCCCTACGTCCTCGCCCCCCATCTCTGCGCCGCCGCCGCCGAGCTGCCGCTGACGGAACCGGATCTGGCGCTCTTCGGCCCGGCCGTCCCCGGGCTGCTGCCCCAGCTGGAGGGCGCGGGGCTGCTGCGCCGCCGCTCCACCGGCTGGTACTGGACCCGCCGCGAACGGGCCGCCGACCTCACCGACATCCGGGGCGGTGGCGGCACCCCCGTCCGGATCGTCGAGTCGGGCACCGGCAGGCTCCTCGGCACCGTCGACGAGGCCGCCGCCCACACCGCCGTCCACGAGGGCGCCGTCCACCTCCACCAGGGCCGCACCTACCTGGTGCGGGAGCTCGACCTCGCGGACTCCGTGGCCCTCGTCGAGGAGGCCGCCCCGCCGTACTCCACCACCGCCCGCGACACCACCTCCATCGCCGTCCTGGAGACCGAGACCGAGATCCCCTGGGGCACCGGCCGCCTCTGCTACGGCTCCGTCGAGGTCACCAACCAGGTCGTCTCCTTCCTGCGCCGCCGCCTGATCACGGGCGAGGTCCTCGGCGAGACCAAGCTCGACCTGCCGCCCCGCACCCTGCGGACCAGGGCCGTGTGGTGGACGGTCACCGAGGACCAGCTCGACGCCGCCCGGATCAACCCGGAGATCCTCGGCGGCGCCTTGCACGCCGCCGAGCACGCCTCCATCGGCATGCTGCCGCTCTTCGCCACCTGCGACCGCTGGGACATCGGCGGGGTCTCCATACCGCTCCACCCGGACACCCTGCTGCCCACCGTCTTCGTGTACGACGGGCACCCGGGCGGCGCGGGCTTCGCCGAACGCGCCTTCCACACCGCCCGCGCCTGGCTGACCGCCACCCGAGAGGCCATCGCCTCCTGCGAGTGCGAGGCGGGCTGCCCCTCCTGCATCCAGTCCCCCAAGTGCGGCAACGGCAACGACCCCCTCCACAAACGAGGCGCGGTCCGCCTCCTCACGGAACTCCTCCGGGAAGCACCGGATCCGCAAGCGCCTCCTGCGGACCCGCCCGGGAACTGACCTCCGGGTGGTAGCGGCCGAGGACGGTCCGGGCGGCGACCTCCGCGATCCCGCCGTCCCGCAGCCCGCAGCGCACCAGCTCGACGCCCTGCGCGGCCGTCACCCGGGCGGCGGCCGCGCATGCCTCGGCCTCGCCCCACAGCGCCCGGTCGGCGGCGGCGAGGGCGGCCAGGTCCGCCGCCCCACCAGCCCGGTGCCGCGCCGTCACGGCCTGGCCGAGCGCCAGCACCGCCCCGAACACCACACACAGCGCACAGGCCGCGAACGCCACCCACACGGTCGCCGCGCCCCGATCACCACCACACCGCCGAAGACCGGGCAGAAACCGCCGGGACCCGCGCCGGGACCCCGCCCTCACAGCGAGCCCCCTTCCCCGGAAAACGCCGCCATGCCCCCGTCCTCGGAGAGCGCCGCCGCGCCCCCGCCTCCGGAGAGCGCCGCCGCGTCCGTGTCCTCCGCGAGTGCCGCCGCCTCCGCCCTCAAGGTGAGGCCCATGCCCCGGGGGCCCGGGGCCGCCGCCTCCACCGTCACCCGCCACAACTCACCCGATCGTGTCACCGCGACCCGGGCGCCTTCGGGCGCGGCGGCCCGCGCGGCAGCCTCGGCCGTGGCCACCGGTTCGGAACGGGCCGCCGACCTGGCACCCGCCCGCGCCGCGTCCACACAGCGGATCTGCGCGGCTGCCGCCGCCAGCGCCCAGAGCAGGGCCACCGTGAACAGCGCGAGCACGGGCAGCACCAGCGCCGCCTCCACCGTCACGAAACCCCGGTCAGAACGGCGCATCGAGGGCCTTCCCGATCACCGATTCCAGTGCCCCCGAGACCGTCCCGCTCGTCACGATCTTGTAGAGCACCGCGGCGAACGCCGCCGCCGCGATCGTCCCCACCGCGTACTCGGACGTGGTCATCCCCGCGTCCGCGCCGTCCCCGCCGTCCCCGCGCACGGCCTTCCACCGCGCCCGCCACCAGCCGGCCCGTCCCTTCGCGCGCACCGCTCCACGGGCCGCCGTCCCCGGCCGGGCCTCCTCTCCCGCGTTCCCCGGTACATCCGCGTTCCCCGCCACACCCGTGTCACCCGTGTCACCCGTGTCACCCGCGTAGACCGTCATGTCCGTTCTCCTTCATTCCTCGGAATCGTCCGTTTTCTGTCATGTCGTTCATCCGGGTCGTCCGGTCCTCGACCGATCCGACCCGGCTCATCCCTTCAGGAGGCCCATGGCGAGGCCGATCACCACCGGGGCCACCCCCACCGCCAGGAAGGCGGGCAGGAAGCAGAGCCCCACGGGTGCGCTGATCAGCACCTGTGCCTTGCGGGCCCTGGCCGCAGCCGCCCGGGTCCCGGCCGAGCGGAGCGCGATCGCGTGCCGGGCCACGGCCTCCGCCGCAGGCGCTCCCGACGAACCCGCCCGTTCCATGCAGCGGGCCAGCCCCTCGGCGCCCGGTATCTCCCCGAACCTCCCCCACACCTCGGCCGGTTCGCCGCCGAGCCTCAGCTCCGCCGCCGTACGGCTCAGCCGTTCGCCCAGCGGGCCGCCAAGGGACCGGCCCACCGCCTCCGCCGCCTCGCCCGGCCCCGCGCCCGCCGAGGCACACGCGGCCAGCAGATCGGCGGCGAGCGGAAGATCACGCACCATGGCCTCCCCCTCCGCCCGACCGGTCCCCCGGCCCGTGAACCACCGCCGGGCCCCCACCCCCGCCAGGGCACCGGCCGCCAGACCGCCGAGCACTCCGAACAGCACCCAGCCGAGTACGGCCGTCCCGAAGGCCGCGCCTCCGTGCCACACCCACTCCGGCAGCCCGTTCCCGGCCTTCGGGCCGGCGGGCCGCACCTCCGGGAACAGGCCGCGCAACCTGCGCCGTGTCCCCCGCGACCGCCGTCCGGCCACCGCCTCGCGCACACCTCGCGCGCATCCGATCGACACCACCGCGAGCAGCGCCCCCAGCCGTACGACCTCGCTCATGCGCATTCCCCTCCCCGGACGATCCGCGCGGCCCACCACAGTCCGGCCGCCTCCAGGGCTCCGCCGACGGCGAGACAGCCCAGGCCCGCCGGGGTCCGCAGCAGCACCCTCAACGGGTCCGCGCCGAGCGCCGCGCCGAGGCCGATCCCCGCGACCGGGAGCAGGGCGAGCACCACCACCGTGGCCCAGGCACCGGCCAGTTCGGCGCGCAGGCGCTCCCGCTGTTCGTGGTGGTCCCGAAGGACCGCTTCGAGCCGTTCGAGCCCGGCGGCCAGACCCGCTCCGCCGTCCACGGCCACCTGCCAGCAGGCCGCGAGACCCCCGAGCCCCTCGGCACCCTCCCGGGCCGCGGCCGCGCGCAGGGCCTCCGGCACGTCTCCGCCGAACCGGGCCGCGGCGAGCACCGCCGCCTCCTCTGCGCCCAGGGCCCCGGTCTCCCTGGCGGCGAAGGACAGCGCCTGCGCGGGCTGCCATCCGGCCCTCAACTCCCCCACGAGCGCCCCGCACAAGGCGACCACCCGCGCGGCCCGCGCCTCACGTTCCTTGCGGCGCTCGGCCGCCCGCAGCCGCCGCCCGAGAAGCGGCACCGCGAGCGCGCCCGCGACCAGGGGCAGCGGCGAGGCCCCGAGGACCGCGAGGACCCCCGCGACCGGCAGGCACAGCCAGGCCCGCCGCTCCCGCGCCACGGCCCACCAGCGAGCGCCGAACCTCCGCCAACCGTCGCCGAGCCCGAGGGCGGGGCCGAGCATCCGCCAACCGTCGCCGGGATGGAACACCGCCCGCCCGCCCGCGAGTCCGGGCCGCTCCCGGGCCCCGCTCCCACCCTGTCCATCAGGGCCGTCCGGGCCCTCGTGTGCGTTCGGTCCGCCAGGTGCCTCCGGTCCGTCGAACGGGCTCGGGCCGGTGCCCGCGAGGACCGCTCGCGCCCGGTGCGCGCCGCGCCGCCGCCCGGCCATCCGCCAGAGCGCCGAACCGGCGCAGAGCGCCATCGCCACCTGGGCCAGGGCCCGTACGGGCTCCGGATCCGCCGTCGTCACGCTCCCCCTCCGATCAGCGCCCGCAGCCGCTCCCAGCCGCGCTCCCGCTCGAATCCGTCCGCGCCCCACCGCAGTGCGGGAACCGTCCGGACGAGGCCGGCCCGGTCGCGCTCCAGGACGTGCGCCTCGGCGATCCGTCGCCGCCCGTCCGGGTCCCGTGTCACCTGTAGGACGACGGAGAGGCCCGCGCCCAACTGGCTGTGCAGCGCGGCCCGGTCGAGCCCGGCGGCCGTCCCCAGGGCTTCGAGCCGTGCCGGTACGTCCGCCGCCGTGTTGGCATGGACCGTGCCCGAGCCGCCTTCGTGGCCCGTGTTGAGCGCGGCGAGCAGATCCACCGCCTCGGGGCCTCGGACCTCGCCGACCACCAGCCGGTCGGGCCGCATCCGCAGGGCCTGCCTGACCAGGTCCCGCAGGGTGACGAGTCCGGCGCCCTCCTGGTTCGCGGGACGGGCTTCAAGTCGCACCACATGCGGGTGGTCCGGCCGCAGTTCCGCCGAGTCCTCGGCGAGGACGATGCGCTCCCGCTCCCCCACCAAGCCGAGCAGCGAGGCGAGGAGTGTGGTCTTGCCGGTGCCCGTACCGCCGCTGACCAGGTACGACACCCGGGCTTCGATGAGGGCCCGCAGGATCGGGGCACCGCCGGGAGGCACCGTGCCCGCCGCCGTCAGCTCCTCCAGGGTGAAGGCGCGCGGGCGGACCACCCGGAGGGAGAGACAGGTCGAGCCGACCGCCACCGGGGGCAGCACCGCGTGCATTCGGGTCCCGTCGGGCAGCCGGGCGTCCACCCAGGGCCGGGCGTCGTCGAGCCTGCGTCCGGCGACGGCCGCGAGCCGCTGGGCGAGACGCCGGACGGCGGCGGCGTCGGGGAAGGACACCGGGGCCCGCTCAAGGCCCGTGCCCCGGTCCACCCAGACCCGGTCGGGCGCGGAGACGAGGACGTCGGTGACGGCGGGGTCGGCGAGGAGGGATTCCAGCGGGCCGGTTCCGATGAGTTCGCACCTCAGCTCCTCGGCGGCGCCGAGCACTTCCGTGTCGCCGAGGAGCCGCCCTTGGGCACGGAGGGCGGCGGCGACCCGCGCCGGTGTCGGTTCGGCCCCACTGGCGGCGAGCCGCTGCCGTACGGCGTCGAGCAGCCCCGTGCCGCCCGCGACCACGGCCCCGGTCATGCCGCCGCCCCGGTGGCGAGGGCGCGCGTCCAGAAGGCGTCGCAGAACCGGCCGAGCGCGCCGCGGGGTTCGGCGCCCGGGGGAAGTCCCGCGTCCTGATCGGCCACGATCCCGGGGTCGTAGGGGAGTTCACCGGCCAGCGGCAGCCGCAGCGCGTCGGCGATCCACCGCTCGTCGAGGCCCGCCGCGTAGGGTCCGCGGACCACGGCCCGCAGGTCGCGCACGCCGACGGAGAGGGCGGCGGCCACCTGGTGGGCCGCCGCGACCGCCCTCAACTCGCCGGGGACGACGAGCAGTCCGAGGTCCAGCTGCGCGAGGGCTTCGGCGCCCGCCGTGTCGGTGCCGCGCGGCAGGTCGACCACGACGACCCCGCCTCGGCGCCGGGCGGCGGCCAGCACCGACCGCACGGCCTCGGGCGGCACCGGGGCGGCGGGCTCCCTGCCCCAGCTGAGCACCCGGACACCCCGCACGGACGGCAGGGACTCCTCCAGTGCGCCACCGGCCAGCCGGCCCTTCGATCCGGCGAAGTCGGGCCAGCGCCTGCCGTCCTCGCGCTCGCCGCCGAGCAGGACGTCGAGCCCGCCGCCCAGCGGGTCGCCGTCGACGAGGAGGGTGCGGCGACCGGTTCGCGCGGCGGCCAATGCGAGGCCGCAGGCCAGGGTGGAGGCACCGGCGCCGCCCCGACCGCCGACGACGCCCACGGTCAGCGCCTGGCGCCCCACTCCCTCGGCGGCGTCCGCGAGGCGGTCGACGAGGACGGCTTCGGCGTCGGGCAGCCGCAGCACGCACTCCGCGCCGATGCCGACGGCCAGCCGCCAGATCCCCGGATCGTCCCGGTCGCGTCCGACGAGGACGAGCCCGGGGCGGCGGGCCGCTCCCCGGCAGTGGCCCGCCACATCGTCGCCGACCAGGACCAGCGGCGGATCGGTCCAGCTCGACCGCCGCTCGGGCACCCGGTGATCCACCTCCGGCTCCACCCCGGCGGCGGCGCACAGCCGCAGAAGGTCGTCGAGCAGCCCGAGGTCCTCGGTGACGATCAACGGCCCGGTGCGGCGCGGCTCCCCCGCGCCGGGCTCCCCGACCCCGTCCCCGTCCCGCGGCCTGCTCCCGACCCCGCCCCATGGCCTGGTCCCGTTCCAGCCCCGGGCCGCGCCCCCGACCCCGCTCCGTGGCCTGCTCCCGGCCGTGCTCCCGGAACCGGAAGCCCTGACGGATGCCGTCATGGTCCGCCCCTCTCGTGATTCCTGTCGTTCGCGAACTTCGCGACAGGAATCACCGTGGGGCCCTGCGGGAAATCCTGGGGATCTTGCCGAAAAACTGTGGATATCCCAGGCCCTGTGAATAACTTCGCCACCCGTCCGGAGGCTGTCCGGAACGCAGCCCCACGGTTACTGTGGGTGATGGATCAAGAGCCCGGCTGTGCGGCGGGCGGAGGGTGGCCGATGGCCGGAAGGAAGGGAGCGGGCGATGTCGTCCAGCGCGAAAACGGCTCCGGACATGCGACGACCCCCGCCGGGGGGGAGAGCGGGGGTCGTCTCTCCGGCCGGCTCGGGGGGGGAGGAGCCGGACCGGGTTAGCACGGTCGCGAACGATCCGTGACTTCCATGGTGTACCCGAGAGCCTTCTCAGGCAAACCCACGCGCCCCAGCGTACGCCGAATGGCGGGCACCTATGCTCGGGCTTGTGGAAAACCACTCCTTGCCGCGCGCAGCCGCCTTCTTCGACCTGGACAAGACGGTCATTGCGAAGTCTTCGACGCTGACCTTCAGCAAGTCCTTCTACCGGGGCGGACTGATCAGCCGCCGCGCCGCCCTGCGGACGGCGTACATCCAGTTCGTCTTCCTGGCGGGCGGAGCCGATCACGACCAGATGGAGCGGATGCGTGAATATCTTTCCGCGCTCTGCAAAGGCTGGAACGTCGCCCAGGTGAAGGAGCTCGTCGCCGAGACCCTTCACGATCTGATCGACCCGATCATCTACGACGAAGCGGCTTCCCTCATCGAGGAACACCACGCCGCCGGCCGTGACGTCGTGATCGTCTCGACCTCCGGCGCCGAGGTCGTCGAGCCGATCGGCGAGATGCTCGGAGCCGACCGGGTCGTCGCCACCCGGATGGTGGTCGGCGAGGACGGCTGCTTCACGGGCGAGGTGGAGTACTACGCCTACGGCCCGACGAAGGCCGAGGCCGTCCGGGAGCTCGCGGAGTCGGAAGGCTACGACCTCGGGCGCTGCTACGCGTACAGCGACTCGGCGACCGACGTCCCCATGCTGGAGGCCGTCGGCCATCCGTACGCGGTCAATCCCGACCGGGCGCTGCGCCGTGAGGCCGTGGCGCGCGAATGGCCGGTTCTCGCCTTCGAGAAGCCGGTCCGGCTCAAGCAGCGGCTGCCCGAATTCCGGATGCCGCCGCGGCCCGCGCTGGTCGCCGCGGCGGCGGTGGGCGCGGCGGCCGTGGGTGCCGGACTGGTCTGGTACGCCACCCGCAGGCGGCAGGCGGCGCTCGTGTCCGCCCGGGGCTGACTTTGTCCGAATGCGAGAGGGAGAGCGCGGAAGCGGGGTCACCACTTTCGCTTCCTCACGGACAGGAGTAGAAAGGAATCAGGCCCGCGAGACCAAGGACATCCGAGAGGATCACCTGTTGAGCATGAAGGCCCCACGGACCTAGCACAGAAACCGAGCACCCACGCGACGTCGACCCGTCGATTACGGGCCAGCCGCACCAGGCCACGGGCAAAGTTCCCGGCCTGATGGGCACATATTCGAGGACGCATGGTAACTGGGCGGACGTGCCAGCGGCGGTACCTGAACTGGTGCCGCCGCAACCCTTTTCCGGGCCCGCGAGAGCCCCGGAATCGGTCCACCGCCCGAGCCGCCCGGTCTCCTCGGCCCGCTCGATAAACCAGATCCGTCCGGACCACCCGATCCCCCAGGTCCATCCGAACGGCCAGGCCGGACCGGACGGACCGGACGGACCAGACGGACTTGCCGGACCGGACCGCTCAGTCCGTTCCGCCCTCCGGGTCCGCCCCGTTCACGCACGCCCCCTTCAGGCGCACGCCATCCAAACCGCTCTGTTCACGCACGCGCCGTCCAAACCGCTCCGGTCAGGCACGCGCCCTTCAAACCGCCCCGGTCAGGCTGCGCCGCGCTGGAGGGCCTCGCAGACGGCGGTCGACTCGCGGACGCCCAGTCCGACCGAGCGGCCGCAGTGCGCGATCCAGCCGCCGACGCCCTCCGGGGTGCCCGCCAGATATCCCTCGAACGCGGCGAGGTAGGCGGCCCTGCCCTGTTCCGCGTGACCGACCTCGGCCGGGCAGATCGCCTTCGGGTCCAGTCCGCTGCCGACCAGGACGATCCGCTCGGCGGCGCGGGCGACCAGGCCGTTGCGGGAGGTGAAGGGGCGCAGGGCGAGCAGTTCGGCGTGGACGACGGCGGCGGTGACCAGGGCCGGGGCCTCGCCGCCCGCGACGATCAGCTCCGCGAGGCCGTCGAGCCGTCCCGCGACCTCGGCGGGCGTCGGCAGCGGGGCCTCGACCAGCGGTTCGTCGACCGTCTCGCCGTCGAGCCGGGGGCGCCCCACCGAGTCGCCCGGTTCACCGGCGGCGACCAGGTGGAGACGGGCAAGCACCCTCAGGGGCGACTGGCGCCAGATGGAGAGCAACTGCCCCGCCTCCGCGCCGAGGCGCAGGGCCGCGCCGACCGTGCGGGCCTCGGGGTCCGCGCCGAAGTCGGTGCGGCGGCGGACCTCTTCGAGCGCCCAGTCCGCGCCGGAGAGGGCGGCCGAGCCGCGCGCCCCGCGCAGGGCCGCCTCGGAGGAGATCTCGTTGCTGCGGCGGCGCATCACACGGTGGCCGTAGACCCGGTCGACGGCCTTGCGTACGGAGTCCACCGCGTCGGCGACGCCCGGCAGGGAGCCGAGGGCGGCCAAGGGGTCAGAGGCGTGCGTACTCATAAGTAGGGAGGCTACGCGCCCCGGTGGCCCGCCCCACGATGGAGTGGTCTTCTTCACGCATCCCGGCCACGGGACGCGGTCATGCGGCTACGCTAGGTGAACATGAAGATCGCTTTCGTCGGGAAGGGCGGCAGCGGCAAGACCACGCTGTCCTCGCTCTTCATCCGCCATCTCGCCGCCAACGAAGCCCCGGTCGTCGCCGTCGACGCCGACATCAACCAGCACCTCGGCGCCGCGCTCGGCCTCTCCGAGGAGGAGGCCGTCGCACTGCCCGCGATGGGTGCCCACCTGCCGCTGATCAAGGAGTACCTGCGGGGCAGCAACCCCCGTATCGCCTCGGCCGACACGATGATCAAGACGACTCCTCCCGGGGAGGGTTCGCGGCTGCTGCGGGTCCGCGAGGAGAACCCGGTGTACGAGGCGTGCGCGCGGCCGGTCGGGCTCGACGACGGCGAGATCCGGCTGATGGCGACCGGCCCCTTCACCGACTCGGATCTCGGGGTCGCCTGCTACCACTCGAAGGTCGGCGCCGTCGAGCTCTGCCTCAACCATCTGGTGGACGGCGCCGACGAGTACGTGGTCGTCGACATGACGGCGGGCTCCGACTCCTTCGCCTCGGGGCTGTTCACCCGTTTCGACATGACGTTCCTGGTCGCCGAGCCGACCCGGAAGGGCGTCTCGGTGTACCGCCAGTACAAGGAGTACGCGCGGGACTTCGGGGTCGCGCTCAAGGTCGTCGGGAACAAGGTGCAGGGGGAGGACGATCTCGATTTCCTGCGTGCGGAGGTCGGCGACGACCTGCTGGTGACGGTGGGGCACTCGGACTGGGTCCGTGCGATGGAGAAGGGCAGGCCCCCCCGGTTCGAGCTGCTTGAGGCGGAGAACCGGATGGCGCTCCAGGCGCTCCAGGACGCGGCGGACGACTCGTACGCCGGTCGCGACTGGGAGCGCTACACGCGCCAGATGGTCCATTTCCATCTACGGAACGCGGAGAGCTGGGGCAACGCCAAGACCGGGGCCGACCTGGCGGCGCAGGTCGACCCCGGTTTCGTCCTCGGCGAACCGATCGGCGCGCCCCGGGTCGGCTGACCCGACGCCACCGGAGCCGGGCCCGAAGCCGGCTTCCCGGCCGCTGTCAGTGGGTCTTGGGCTTGGTGGCTCCCTGGGCCGGGGCGGCCGAGGGGTGGGTGGGCTGGGAGGCGAGGAAGGTCTTCCAGCCGCCCGCCGGGGCCTCGCCGACCTTCAGCGTGCGCATCTTGGCGACGACGGCGGGGTCCTGGGCGTCCAGCCAGTCGGCCAGTTGGCGGAAGGACACGCACTTGACGTCCTTCTGTACGCAGACGGTGGCGATGGTCTCCTCGATGGCGCGCATGTAGACGCCGCCGTTCCAGGACTCGAAGTGGTTGCCGATGATGAGCGGCGCGCGGTTGCCCTGGTAGGAGCGCTGGAAGGCCTGCACGAGGCCGTCGCGCATCTGGTCGCCCCAGTACTCGCGCTGGGACGGGTCGCCCTGGGTGGTGTCCGGGGACTGGTTGACCATGAAGTTGTAGTCCATCGAGAGCGTCTCGAAGGCGCGGCCCGGGACCGGGACGAGCTGCATCGAGAGGTCCCAGAGGCCGAGGTCCTTCTTGGGCCAGATCTGGTCGTTGACGCCGCTCGTGTCGTAGCGGAAGCCCAGCTGCGAGGCCGCCTTGACGAAGTTCTTCCGGCCTTCGAGGCAGGGGGTGCGGGCGCCGACGAGTTCCTTGTCGTAGTCGAAGGGCAGTGGCTGCTCCGTGCGCAGACCGGAGTTGCCCTTCCAGTTCTTGACGAAGGACTTGGCCTGGTTGATCTCGCTCTTCCACTCGTCCACGGACCACTCGCCGACACCGCCGTCGGCGCCGCAGAAGTGCCCGTTGAAGTGGGTGCCGATCTCGTTGCCCTCCTGCCACGCCCCGCGCAGTTCGCGGACCGTGGCGCGGATGCCCTCGGTGTCGTTGAAGCCGATGTCGGAGCGGCCCGCGCTGTGCTGGGGCGGCTCGTAGAGATCCTTCTTGGCCTCGGGCAGCAGGTACACGCCGCTGAGGAAGTACGTCATGGTGGCGTCGTACTTCTTGCCCACCGTGCGGAAGTGGGAGAAGAGCTTCTGGCTGTCCTCGCCCGCGCCGTCCCAGGAGAAGACGACGAACTGCGGCGGAGCCGCACCCGGTTCGAGGCGCTTCCAGACCGGTTGGCGGGGCTGGGCGCCGGTGTAGGCGGTGGAGCCGTCGCCGATGAGACGGACCGCGTTCGGCGCGGCGGCGGGCCCCTTCTTGGCGCCCGCACCGCCCGGCGCGGGCTTCGTGGCGGCCGGGTCCGAGCCCGCGCAGCCCCCGAGGGCGCCGATCAGGGCGACGGCGAGGGCACCGGCGGCGAGCGCCTTCCTCTGGACAGTGGTCCTTCTCCCGGCGGCAGTCATCCGCCCACCTCTCCTCGGTTCCGTACGGGCCTCCGTGCTGCCGTACGGGCCGCCGTGGGCGGGCTTCCGTGCCGGCGGCGTCAACGTCGCACCGCGAGCACCGGAATGATGAAACGACAAGCGGTAATACGTTCGCCCTTCACTGGATCCGGTGAATCATTGCCCTGTTTGCCCGGAAACTCCCGTAAGGATCTTTACTCTCCATTACCATTCATTTACTTAGTGTTGATCCTTGTGCCGATGGAGACCCCGTCGGAATCCCGTTGCCACACGCCGTGATCCACGACCGAGATCCCCTCACGCGCCCCGCACGCATCCCGCACGAGTCCATCCCGCGAGCCGTGACCGCGCCGCCCCCGAGGAGCCGGGAATGACCCTCCACTCCCCTGCCCGTGCCACCAACCGCCCCCGCGTCCAGCGGCCCCACAGCCCGCCGGGCGGGCGCCGCTTCCGCATCGCGGGCGCCGACCTCTCCGCGTCCGCCGCCGTCTTCCTGATCGCGCTGCCACTCTCGCTCGGCATCGCGCTCGCCACCGGAGCCCCGCTCCAGTCCGGTCTCGTCGCCGCCGCCGTCGGCGGTCTGGTGGCCGGCCGGTTCGGCGGATCACCGCTCCAGGTGAGCGGCCCCGCCGCCGGACTCACCGTGGTGACCGCCGAGTTGATCCAGCGGTACGGCTGGCGCACCACCTGCGCCATCACGGTCCTCGCCGGACTCGCCCAACTCGCCCTCTCCGCCCTCCGCGTGGCCAGATCCGCGCTCGCCGTCTCGCCCGCGATCGTGCACGGCATGCTCGGCGGCATCGGCGCCACCATCGCCCTCGCCCAGTTGCACATCGTCCTCGGCGGCACCCCCCAAAGCTCCGCCGTGGCCAACGCTCTCGTTCTGCCCGCCCAGTTGGCGCGCGCCCAGGCCCCGGCGCTCGCCATCAGCGCCCTCACCGTCCTCACGCTCCTCTGCTGGCCCCGACTGCCGGGCCGAGCCGGGCGCCACGCCCGCAGGGTCCCGGCCGCGCTCGTCGCGGTGGCCGGGGCGACGGCGGTCGCGACCCTCGCCGGGCTCGCCGTCCCCCGGGTCGACCTGCCGTCCTGGAGCAGCCACGCCCTACCCGGTCTGCCCGAGGGCCCGGTGCTCGGCATCGCGGCCGGGGTACTCACCATCACCCTGGTCACCAGCGTGCAGTCGCTGCTCTCCGCCGTCGCGGTCGACAAGCTGGTCGCCGCCCGCGCGGACCACGGCCACGGCGTGCCGCGCTCCCGTCTCGATCGCGAACTCGCCGGTCAAGGCGCGGCCAACGTGGTCTCGGGAGCGCTCGGCGGCCTCCCGGTGGCGGGCGTCGCCGTCCGCAGCGTCGCCAACGTCTCGGCGGGGGCGGTCTCCCGCGCCTCCACTATGCTGCACGGGCTGTGGATCGTGCTGGCGGCGCTGCTCCTCGTGCCCGTGCTCGACCTGATCCCGCTGCCCTCGCTCGCCGCCCTGGTGATGGTGGTCGGCATCCAGATGGTCAGCATCACCCACATCCGTACGGTCACCCGGCACCGCGAGGTCGTCGTCTACGCGGCGACCCTGTCCGGAGTCGTCCTCGTGGGCCTGCTGGAGGGCGTCGCCCTCGGGGTCGGCGTGGCCGTGGCGGTCGCGCTGCACCGGCTCGCCCGCACCCGGATCACCCGCGAGGAGCGGGGCGGACGCCAGTTGCTGCGGGTCCGGGGCCAGTTGACCTTCCTCGCGGTGCCCCGGCTGACCCGGGCCCTGCACCAGCTGCCGCCCGGATCGCATGTGGTGGTGGAGCTGGACGGTTCCTTCATGGACCACGCGGCCTACGAGACGCTGAACGACTGGACCGCCGGACACCTCGCCCACGGCGGTACGGTCGAGACGACGGGCCCGGCCGGAGTCCGGCTCCCCGAGCCCGCCCTCGCCTCGGCCTCCACCTCGCATCCGTGCTGCCGCCCGTGGACCCCGTGGCACAACCACCAGTGCGGGGAGCCGGCCGGGCGGCCGGAGGGCCCCGGGAGCCTGGAGTCGCCCGAGGCGCGGCGGCCGACGGGGCTTCAGCTGGCCAGTGGCATCGGCAAGTTCCAGCGGAACACGGCCCCGTTCGTCCGGGACGAGCTGGCGAGACTCGCCCGGGAGGGGCAGCGGCCCTCGCAGCTCTTCCTGACCTGCGCCGACTCCCGGCTCGTGACCAGCATGATCACATCAAGCGGCCCCGGCGACCTGTTCACCGTGCGCAATGTGGGGAACCTCGTGCCCCTGCCGGGCGAGGAGAGCGGCGACGACTCGGTGGCAGCGGCGATCGAGTACGCGGTGGACGTGCTGCGGGTCGCGTCGATCACCGTCTGCGGCCACTCGGGCTGCGGCGCGATGCAGGCCCTGCTGAGCGCGAGTCCGGACGACCCGCCCAGCCCGCTGCGCCGCTGGCTGCGGCACGGCAGACCCAGTCTGGAGCGGATGGCGAGCCGACGGCACGCCTGGGCCAGGATCGCGGGGCGGCTGCCGGCGGACGCGGTCGAGCAGCTCTGTCTGACCAATGTGGTGCAGCAGTTGGATCATCTGCGGGCGTACGAGCCGGTGGCGCGGCGCATCGCCGAGGGGACGCTGACGCTGCACGGCGTGTACTTCCACGTGGGAGAGGCGCAGGCGTATCTGCTCTCGGGGACGGACGAGCCGCACGGCTACGACGACGTCTTCACCCGGGTCCTGCCGACCGGCACCCCGGCCCGGTCGGACAGCCCGGCCTTCCCGGGCCGGCCGGAAGGCCGGGTCTCCACGGCCCGACCGGACAGCGAGGTCCCCCTGGCCGGAACCCGCGCGTCCTGAACCTTTCCCTCACCCCGTCCGTGAGACTGTGTGGCCCCTTCTCCCACCGCTCGGGAGGAGGGGTCTCCACACCTCACCCACCTCACAGGTCTAAACCAATTGCCTGGAGGCTCTTGTCACCCGGGCTTCGGGCTGGTGAGCTATGACGCGGGACACATACGCACAGAGGACGCCCTGGGAAAGGGAGATGTCGTGAGCAACGAAAGCCTGGCCAATCTGCTTCGGGAAGAGCGGCGATTTTCGCCGCCCGCCGAGCTGGCCGCGCACGCCAACGTGACGGCGGAGGCGTACGAGCAGGCCGAGGCGGACAGGCTGGGCTTCTGGGCCGAGCAGGCCAAGCGCCTGACCTGGGCCACCGAGCCCACCGAGACGCTCGACTGGTCGAACCCGCCGTTCGCCAAGTGGTTCGCCGACGGCGAGCTGAACGTGGCGTACAACTGCGTCGACCGGCACGTCGAGGCCGGTCACGGCGACCGTGTCGCCATCCACTTCGAGGGCGAGCCGGGCGACAGCCGCTCGATCACCTACGCGGAGCTCAAGGACGAGGTCTCCCGGGCCGCGAACGCCCTGATCGAGCTGGGCGTCCGCAAGGGCGACCGGGTCGCCGTCTACCTGCCGATGATCCCCGAGGCGGCCATCACGATGCTGGCCTGCGCCCGCCTCGGCGCCGCCCACTCGGTGGTCTTCGGCGGCTTCTCGGCCGACGCCGTGGCCTCCCGTATCCAGGACGCCGACGCCAAGCTGGTCGTCACCGCCGACGGCGGCTACCGCCGTGGCAAGCCGAGCGCCCTCAAGCCGGCCATCGACGAGGCCGTCGCCAAGTGCCCGCAGGTCGAAAATGTGCTCGTGGTCCGGCGTACGGGCCAGGACACCGCGTTCACCGAGGGCCGCGACGTGTGGTGGGACGACATCGTCACCCGCCAGTCCGCCGAGCACACCCCCGAGGCCTTCGAGGCGGAGCAGCCGCTCTTCATCCTCTACACCTCGGGCACCACCGGGAAGCCTAAGGGCATCCTGCACACCTCCGGCGGCTACCTGACCCAGGCCGCGTACACCCACCACGCCGTCTTCGACCTCAAGCCGGAGACCGACGTCTACTGGTGCACGGCCGACATCGGCTGGGTGACCGGCCACTCGTACATCGTCTACGGCCCGCTGGCCAACGGCGCCACGCAGGTCATGTACGAGGGCACCCCGGACACCCCGCACCAGGGCCGGGTCTTCGAGATCGTGCAGAAGTACGGCGTCACGATCCTCTACACGGCGCCGACGCTGATCCGTACGTTCATGAAGTGGGGCGACGACATCCCCGCGAAGTTCGACCTCACCAGCCTGCGGGTGCTGGGCTCGGTCGGCGAGCCGATCAACCCCGAGGCCTGGATCTGGTACCGGGAGCACATCGGCGCCGGAAAGTGTCCGATCGTCGACACCTGGTGGCAGACCGAGACCGGCGCGATGATGCTGTCGCCGCTGCCGGGCGTCACCGAGACCAAGCCGGGCTCCGCCCAGCGCGCCCTGCCGGGCATCTCCGCCACCGTCGTCGACGACGAGGCCAACGAGGTGCCGAACGGGGGCGGCGGCTACCTGGTCCTCACCGAGCCGTGGCCTTCGATGCTCCGCACCATCTGGGGCGACGACCAGCGCTACATCGACACCTACTGGTCCCGCTTCGAGGGCAAGTACTTCGCCGGTGACGGGGCCAAGAAGGACGAGGACGGCGACATCTGGCTGCTCGGCCGGGTCGACGACGTCATGCTCGTCTCCGGCCACAACATCTCCACCACCGAGGTCGAATCGGCCCTCGTCTCGCACCCGGCCGTCGCCGAGGCGGCCGTCGTCGGTGCCGCCGACGAGACGACCGGTCAGGCGATCGTCGCCTTCGTCATCCTGCGCGGTACGGCGAGCGAGGACGAGAGCCTGGTCAACGAGCTGCGCAACCACGTGGGCGCGACCCTCGGCCCGATCGCGAAGCCGAAGCGCATCCTGCCGGTCGCGGAGCTGCCGAAGACCCGCTCGGGCAAGATCATGCGCCGTCTGCTGCGCGATGTCGCGGAGAACCGTGAGCTGGGCGATGTCACGACCCTGACCGACTCGTCGGTCATGTCGCTCATCCAGACGCAGCTGCCGGCCGCGTCCAGCGAGGACTGAGCCCGGACAGGGCCCAAGCCCGGCCCGTACGACGAGAGCGCCCGCCCCGAACCATTCGGGGCGGGCGCTCTCGTTTCACGTGAAACCCGCCCCCTCCCGCAGGGACAGAACAGGATGAAAACGACGAAGGCCCATAAAATAAATCCGCAGGACGCGCCGGACGCGGCCCGCGCTCCTTCGGTAAGGTGAGAAAAGCGTCGGAGACGCAACAAGAGAACCTAGGTGCGCCGGGAAGTCTGGTCGGCATGTGCTCAGCCCTGCCCACCGACCGGAGGTTTTCCCCGTGGCCGCGCCCTCCCCCACCAGCCGTGACGACCACCGCGACGGCATCGACGGCGGAGACGCCACCGCCGACACCGCCCGCGATGATCGCCGTGAACCCGCCGATGACACCGCCCGTGGCGATCGTGCCGACCGTGGCGACCGCAAGTTCCTCGGCCGGCTCCCGCTCCCCGAGCACCGCCGCCTCACCAGCGCCCTGCGCACCGAGACCGTCGGCGGTGTCCTGCTCCTCATCGCCGCCATCGCCGCCCTCGTCTGGGCGAACAGCCCGCTGAAGGACAGCTACCAGTCCCTCAGCGGCTACCACGTCGGTCCCGCCGTCTTCGGGCTCGACCTGTCGGTCCAGCACTGGGCCGCCGACGGCCTCCTCGCGATCTTCTTCTTCGTCGCAGGCGTCGAACTCAAACGCGAACTCGTGGCGGGTGAACTACGCGATCCCAAGGCCGCCGCGCTCCCCGTCGTCGCCGCGATCTGCGGCATGGTCGTGCCCGCCCTCGTCTACGTCCTGATCAACACCCTCGGCAACGGCTCCCTGGACGGCTGGGCCGTCCCCACCGCCACCGACATCGCCTTCGCGCTCGCCGTCCTCGCGGTCATCGGCACCTCGCTGCCCTCCGCGCTCCGCGCCTTCCTGCTCACCCTCGCCGTCGTCGACGACCTCCTCGCGATCCTGATCATCGCGGTCTTCTTCACCAGCGAGCTGAACTTCGCCGCCCTCGGCGGCGCCGTCCTCGGGCTCGCCCTGTTCTGGCTGCTGCTCCGCAAGAACGTCCACGGCTGGTACGTGTACGTTCCGCTGGCCCTGGTCATCTGGGCGCTGATGTACAACAGCGGCGTCCACGCCACCATCGCCGGGGTCGCCATGGGCCTGATGCTGCGCTGCACCACCCGCGAGGGCGAGGAGCGCTCCCCCGGCGAGCGCGTCGAACACCTCGTACGCCCGGTCTCGGCCGGTCTCGCCGTCCCGCTGTTCGCGCTCTTCTCCGCCGGGGTGAGCGTCTCCGGCGGCGCGCTCCGCGAGGTGTTCACCCAGCCGGTCACCCTCGGTGTGCTGCTCGGTCTCGTCGTCGGCAAGACCGTCGGCATCTTCGGCGGCACCTGGCTCACCGCCCGCTTCACCCGGGCGAAGCTCAACCCCGAGCTGTCCTGGCCTGACGTGTTCGCCCTGGCCACGCTCGCCGGGATCGGCTTCACCGTCTCGCTGCTCATCGACGAGCTGGCGTTCGCGGGGGACACCGCCCTCGCCGACAAGGTGAAGACGTCCATCCTCATCGGCTCGCTCATCGCCGCCCTCCTCGCCACCGTCCTGCTGAAACTCCGGGTCCGCAAGTACCGGGAGCTGGTCGCCGAGGAGGAGCGCGACGAGGACCAGGACGGTGTCCCCGACATCTACGAGGAGGACGATCCGGAGCACCACCTCCGGATGGCCGCGATCCACGAGAAGAAGGCCGCCGAACATCGCGAGCGCGCCCGAGTGGCGGGGGCACCGCGCGACGGGACCGACCGTCCGGCATGATCTGAGGGGACCGTAGAGGAGAAAAGGGAGCAACGATGAGCGACCCGTTCGATGGAGCCGAGCGCAGTCTCGGCCAGCTGGTCGCCTCGGCGACCGCCGAGATGTCCGCACTGGTGCACGACGAGATCGCACTGGCCAAGGCCGAGGTCCGACAGGACGTCAAGCGGGGCGGGATCGGCGCGATCCTGGGCGTCGTAGCCCTGGTGGTGCTGCTGTTCTCGCTGCCGATGCTGAGTTTCGCCCTGGCTTACGGCTTCAACTCCTGGACCGGCGGGCACAACGGCGACGGCGGTTGGAACCTCGCCTGGTGCTTCCTCCTGTCCTTCCTCGTCAGCTGTGTACTGACGGTGCTGCTGGGCGTGGTCGCGTGGATGAAGTTCAAGAAGGTCAAGCCGCCGACGAAGTCCATCGCCTCGGCCAAGGAGACCGCCGCCGTGCTCTCCACCGTCAAGCCGCACCCCCGTCCCGAGCAGGCCAAGGGGCTGGACAAGACGCTGGACAAGGCCGCCACTGTGGCACGCTCCTCCGTATGACCCTCCCCGAGAGCAGCAACGGCGGTCCGGTACGTCTCGATGGGCCCTGGACCCACCGGGACGTGGCCGCCAACGGCGCCCGCTTCCACATCGCCGAGATGGGTGACGGCCCGCTGGTGCTGCTCCTGCACGGCTTCCCGCAGTTCTGGTGGACCTGGCGCCACCAACTGCCGGTGCTCGCCGAGGCCGGATTCCGGGCCGTCGCGATGGATCTGCGCGGGGTCGGCGGCAGCGACCGCACCCCCCGGGGCTACGACCCCGCCAATCTGGCCCTCGACGTCACCGGGGTGATCCGCTCGCTCGGCGAGCCGGACGCCGCGCTCGTCGGACACGATCTGGGCGGCTATCTGGCCTGGACGGCTGCGGTGATGCGGCCCAAGCTGGTGCGCCGCCTCGTGGTCTCCTCGATGCCGCATCCGCGCCGCTGGCGCTCGGCGATGCTCTCCGACTTCGCGCAGTCACGGGCGGGCTCGCACGTCTGGGGTTTCCAGCGGCCGTGGCTGCCGGAGCGTCAGCTCGTCGCGGACGACGCGGCCCTGGTGGGCGAGCTGATCCGGGAGTGGTCGGGCCCGCTGCCCCGGCGCGAGGCCGACGAGGAGGCGATCGAGGTGTACCGGCGGGCGATGCTGGTCCCCTCGACGGCGCACTGCTCGATCGAGCCGTACCGCTGGATGGTGCGTTCCCTGGCCCGGCCGGACGGCATCCAGTTCAACCGGCGGATGAAGCGGCCGGTCCGGGTGCCGACGCTGCATCTGCACGGTTCGCTCGACCCGGTGATGCGGACACGCAGCGCGGCGGGCTCCGGCGAGTACGTGGAGGCTCCGTACCGCTGGCGGCTCTTCGACGGGCTCGGGCACTTCCCCCACGAGGAGGACCCGGCGGCCTTCTCGGCGGAGCTGGTCAACTGGCTGAAGGACCCCGAGCCGGACCGCTGACGGCCCCTCTGTTCCGGTCTTCCCGTACGGGTTTGGGCCGAATGGCCATGTGCCGCGCGCATACTCCAATTGGAGGGCCCCGAGGTGGTTACCGACCTTGGGGCACGGGCAGACGTCGAGGTATGGGCTGGACGCACGACTACGGTGACACGACAGCACGCAACCGCCGCTCGGCCTCCGGGCCGGGCTCCCGCGAGGGCGGCGGCCCGCCGGATCAGGGCCGCGCGCACTCCGTGCAGGGGGTGGGGATCTCGCGGATCCTGCGCCGCCGGGCCCGCTGGGTCTCGGCCCGCCTCCGGCACCCGAGAGACACGGACTGACGGCCGGACCGCTGCCTGATCCACAGGACAACGGCCGGGGTCCCGCGCCCTGGCTACAGGGCGCAGCCCTGGGTGTCGACCTGCTGGGCGGCGGTCCTGCCCCGCTCGATGTCCTCGCGGATCTCGTCGGCGGTCAGGGCGTAGCCGGTGTTCGGGTCGTCGAGGGAGCGGGCGAAGATCACGCCGTACACCTTGCCGTCCTCGGTGAGGAGCGGTCCGCCCGAGTTGCCCTGGCGGACGGTGGTGTACAGCGAGTAGACGTCCCTGCGGACATCGCCGCGGCGATAGATGTCGGGACCGTCGGCGTTGATACGGCCCCGGACCCGCGCGGAGCGCACGTCGTACGCGCCGTTCTCGGGGAATCCGGCGACGATCGCGCTGTCGCCGCTGCGGGCATCCTCGTCGGTGAAGGGGAGCGGGGTGGCCTTGAGGTCCGGCACGTCCAGGACCGCGATGTCGCGCTGCCAGTCGTACAGGACGACCTTGGCGTCGTAGAGCCGCCCCGTGCCGCCTATCTGGACGGTGGGCTCGTCGACGCCGCCGACGACATGCGCGTTGGTCATGATCCGGCGGTCGGCGAAGACGAAGCCGGTGCCTTCGAGGACCTTGCCGCAGCTCTGCGCGGTGCCGACGACCTTCACGATCGAGCGCTGCGCGCTGGTCGCGACGGGTCCGGCGGCGAGCGCGGGATCGGGCGGGGTGACGGGGGTGATGGGCTCGTTGGCGAAGGGGCTGAAGACCGGGGGGAAGCCGCTGCGGGCCAGGGTGGAGCTGAAGTCGTCGAACCATCGGGACGCCTGATACGGCATCACCTGTTCGACCCCGAGCAGCACCTTGGACTTGCGTACCTCCTTGCCGATGGTGGGCATCGAGGTGCGGGCGAGCGCGGAGCCGATCAGCCACGCCACCAGGAGCATCGCGACCACGTTGACCAGGGCGCCGCCCGTGGCGTCGAGCGCGCGCGCGGGCGACCAGGTGATGTGGCGGCGCAGTTTGTTGCCGAGGTGGGTGGTGAAGGCCTGTCCGACGGAGGCGCAGACGATGACGATCATCACGAAGACGACCGTCGTCGTGGTGGAGACCTCGCTGTCGTCCGTCAGCTTGTCCCACAGGACGGGGAGCAGCAGGACGGCGACGAGGCCACCGCCGAGGAAGCCGATCACCGAGAGGATGCCGACGACGAATCCCTGGCGGTAACCGATGATCGCGAACCATACGGCGGCGAGCAGCAGCAGGATGTCCAGCACGTTCACCGTCAGATGCCTCGCAGATTCGTTTCCGGTCGCCGGTGGGGCAGCCTGTTCGCCGGGGCGGCGGGCGCCGGGTGGTCGGCCCGCGCGCCGGGTTCAGCCTGTCATGACCGCCAGTCGAGCGGGACCTGCTTGGTGCGGTCCCAGGGCCGCTCCCAGCCGGAGAAGTGCAGCAACCGGTCGATCACTCCGGCGGTGAACCCCCAGACCAGGGCGGAGGCGACCAGGAACGCGGGGCCCTGGTGACCGCTGGGGTGGATCGCGGTGGCCCGGTTCGCGGGGTCCGTGAGATCCGACACGGGGACGGTGAAGACCCGGGCGGTCTCGCCGGGGTCGACGGCGGCGACGGGGCTGGGGGTCCGCCACCAGCCGAGGACGGGGGTGACGACGAAGCCGCTGACCGGGATGTAGAGCCGGGGCAGGACGCCGAAGAGCTGGACGCCCGCCGGGTCGAGGCCGGTCTCCTCCCTGGCCTCGCGCAGGGCGGTGCGCAGGAGTCCGCCGTCGGCGGGGGTGCCGTCCTCGGGGTCGAGGGCGCCGCCGGGGAAGGAGGGCTGCCCCGCGTGCGAGCGGAGGCTGCCGGCCCGCTCCATGAGGAGCAGTTCGGGCCCGTGCTCGCCCTCGCCGAAGAGGACGAGGACGGCGGACTGGCGGCCCGCGCCGCTCGCGGGCGGCAGGAAGCGGCTCAGCTGCTCGGGCTCGACCGTGCGGGCGGCCCGGTCGACGGGGCCGAGCCAGGCGGGCAGCCCGTCCCTGCTGAGCAGGCCGTCGCTGCCCGGCCCGTGGATCTGTTCGTCAGTGCGCGGCATGGGCACCCCCGTGTTTCCCAACGCGATCGGTGTGCGGGTTCGTTCCCCGGCGCGGCCCGCCGGGAGCGGGGTCAGTCGCTCGTGCCCAGCGGGAGCGCGGGGCGGCCCGGGTAGTCGGGCGGCGGGTTGAGCCGCTGGCCGGGGAAGCCGCCCTTCTCGTACTTGAGCAGCTTCTTCGCCTTCTCGGGGTCGGTCTCGCCCTCTCCGTACGAGGGGCAGAGGTGGGTGATGGGGCAGGCGCCGCAGGCGGGCTTGCGGGCGTGGCAGATGCGGCGGCCGTGGAAGATCACCCGGTGCGAGAGCATCGTCCAGTCGCTCTTGGGGAAGATGGTGGCGACCTCGGCCTCGATCTTCACGGGGTCTTCGGACTCGGTCCACCGCCAGCGGCGGGCGAGCCGCATGAAGTGGGTGTCGACGGTGATGCCGGGGACCCCGAAGGCGTTGCCGAGGACGACGAAGGCGGTCTTGCGGCCGACGCCGGGGAGTTTGACCAGGTCGTCGAGGCGGCCGGGGACCTCGCCGCCGAAGTCGTCGCGGAGTGCGGCGGCCAGCCCCATGATCGATTTGGTCTTGGCGCGGAAGAAGCCGGTGGGACGGATCAGCTCCTCGACCTCCTCGGGGACGGCTGCGGCCAGGTCCTCGGGGGTCGGGTAGGCGGCGAAGAGGGCCGGGGTGGTCTGGTTGACGCGCAGGTCGGTGGTCTGGGCGGAGAGGACCGTGGCGACGAGCAGCTCGAAGGGGTTGCGGAAGTCCAGCTCGGGATGGGCGTACGGGTAGACCTCGGCAAGCTCCCGGTTGATCCTGCGGGCCCTGCGGACCATGGCGAGGCGCGACTCGGGCTTGGCGACGGCCTCGGACTTGGCCGGGGCGGGGGCTTTGGCAGCGGCCTTGGCGGGGGCTTTGGACTTGGCGGGCGCAGTGACCTCGGCGGCCTTGGACTTGGCGGGCGCGGCGGTCTTGGACTTGGCGGCAGCGGCGGTGGCCTTGGACTTGGCGGAGGCGGTGGCCGCGCGCTTCGCGGTTACGGGCTTCGCCGCCTTCCCGGCGACCGCCTTCGCCGCTCCGGACCTCCCGGACTTCACCGCGTCTCCCCCTGTGTCCTTCACCGCGTCCTCCACCGTGCCCTCCACCGATCCCTTCGCCCCGGTACCCGTCCCGGCACTCGCCCCGGCGCCCGTCCCCGCCGAGGCGCGCGCCGGTGGTGTCGGCGTGCGCTCCGGCGCGACCGCCTTCCGTTTAGCGGCTTTTGCCCGCTTCGACACGCCGTGTTCGCCCACGGCGGAATTACCTTCGGCCGACACTCTTTCAGCCCCCTTGGCCTGCGCTCTCACCGGCGAGTTGGACACTTGGCCAGCCTAGGTCCCGGCGCCGACATCCGCCCTGGGCACGGCCGATCAGACCCCAATCGGGGCCCTGACGTACGGACGGGCGACTCGGTGGGTCAAACTTGTTGTGATTGATCGCACTGTTTTGTACGTCCGGCATCATGGGACCCAGGTCCCTGAGCAGGTCGACAGTATGGAGAGAACTCGTGGACGACGTTCTGCGGCGCGCCCCGCTCTTCGCGGCGCTCGATGACGAGCAGGCTGCCGAGCTGCGCGCCTCGATGAGTGAGGCGACCCTCGCCCGAGGGGACGCGCTCTTCCACGAGGGCGACCCCGGCGACCGCCTGTACGTGGTGACCGAGGGCAAGGTGAAGCTGCACCGCACCTCCCCCGACGGGCGCGAGAACATGCTGGCCGTTCTCGGCCCCGGCGAGCTGATCGGCGAGCTGTCCCTCTTCGACCCGGGCCCGCGCACCGCGACCGCGACCGCGCTGACCGAGGTCAAGCTGCTCGGTCTGGGCCACGGCGACCTCCAGCCCTGGCTGAACGCGCGCCCCGAGGTGGCCACCGCGCTGCTGCGCGCGGTCGCCCGCCGCCTGCGCAAGACCAACGACCAGATGTCCGACCTGGTCTTCTCCGACGTCCCGGGCCGTGTCGCCCGCGCGCTCCTCGACCTGTCGCGCCGCTTCGGCGTGCAGTCGGAGGAGGGCATCCACGTCGTCCACGACCTCACCCAGGAAGAGCTGGCCCAGCTGGTCGGCGCCTCCCGCGAAACGGTCAACAAGGCGCTCGCCGACTTCGCCCAGCGCGGCTGGCTGCGCCTTGAGGCCCGCGCCGTGATCCTGCTGGACGTGGAGCGCCTCGCGAAGCGCTCGCGCTAGCGGCCGGCACCGCCGTACGCGAAGGGCCGCCCCGGTCGACGACCGGGGCGGCCCTTTCCGTACGTGAAACGGGTGTGATCAGCGCTCCGACCGGGCAGGGTCGGCCCCGGCAGCGGGGGTGGTCAGCGCTTCGAGCCGTCCACGATCACCGGTGCGGAGGTACCGTTCCCGCAGGGCACGGTGTAGATCGCGTTCTTCGCGGCGGCCTCCTTGAACGCGTCGATGCACTGGTTCATCAGGACCTTGTCGGTCAGCGAGTCGTTCAGGATCCGGTTGGCGCGGGCGATGCCCTCCGCCTCGATCCGGCGCCGGTCGGCCTCCGCCTTCGCGGTCCTCGCGGCCTCGGTGGCCCGCTCGGTGGCCTGCTGCTGCTGGATCTTGCGGTCGATCTGGCCCTGAAGGGCCTCCGAGGGCTTCACATTGCGCAGGTTGACCGTGGTGACGACGATCCCGCGCGGGGCGAGCCGCTGCTCGATCAGGGTGGCGAGTTCGGCGTTGATCTTCTCGCGGTCGGAGGCGTACCCCTGCTCGCTCGTGTAGCGGGCGAAGACGTTGCGGACGATCTCCCGGCTGTCGGGGAAGACCAGCCGCTGCTGGATGGCGTCCTCACTGCCCGCGAGCTTGTACAGCTCCACCGCCTTGGACGGGACGACGGCCCACTTCACCGTCACCTCCGCGTACATGACACCGCCCTGGGAGGAACGGACCTCGACCACGTCCTTGTCGGAGAGGTTGAGGTCGACCGGGCGGGTGGAGAAGGTCGTGACGTCGGTGAACGGCGACTTCAGGTGCATGCCCGAGGTCATGGGCGTGCCGACCTTGCCGAAGGCGACCGGGACGCCGACCTCGTACGCGCTGATCACGTACGTCATGCTCGCGATCAGCGAGAAGAGACCCGCGATCGCCGCTCCGAGGGCGCCGAACCGCAGCCCCTTGGAGTCGTTGAACCGGCTCACGAAGAAGAGCACCACTGCGGCTATCAGCAGCAGGATGGCGAAGACGAACACGGGCGTTCCCCCCAGAAAATCCACATACAGAAGTAAGCGGAGCGTAAAGCAGAGGTCAAAGGAGGTGGACTGCCGGGTCCCACCTCGGGACAGGATCGTGACGAGCGCGCCCTACTGGACCCCCCGCTCCTGAGCGGTACGGTCCCGGCCCTCAGAGCGATACGGACCCCTCCCGTACGCCCTACAGGACCCCGCCCCCGGAGCCGTACAGGCACCCCTCACGCCGCTCCGCCGTGCCCCCGCAGATACTCCAGCTGTGCCCGTACCGACAGCTCCGCCGCGGGCCAGAGCGAGCGGTCCACGTCCGCGTACACCCGGGCCACCACCTCGGGCGCCGTCCGGTGCCCCTCCCCCACGGCCGCCTCGACCTGCGCGAGCCGGGCCGCCCGGTGCGCGAGGTAGAACTCAAGGGCTCCCCGCGCGTCCTCCAGGACCGGTCCGTGCCCCGGCAGGACCGTGTTCACGCCGTCGTCGACCGTCAGCGACCGCAGCCGCCGCAACGAGTCCAGGTACTCGCCGAGCCGCCCGTCCGGATGGGCCACCATCGTCGTCCCGCGCCCCAGGACCGTATCGCCCGTCAGGACCGCCCCGTCGGCGGGCAGATGGAAGGAGAGCGAGTCCGAGGTGTGCCCGGGGGTCGCGACCACCCGCAGTTCCAGACCGCCGACCGTCACCACCTCTCCCGCGCCGAGCCCCTCCTCGCCGAGGCGCAGCGCCGGGTCGAGGGCCCGTACGGACGTCCCTGTCAGCTCCGCGAAGCGGCCCGCGCCCTCCGCGTGGTCCGGGTGGCCGTGGGTGAGCAGGGTGAGCGCGATCCGCTTGCCGAGGCGCTCGGCGGTCGCGACCACCCCGCGCAGATGCCCCTCGTCCAGCGGACCGGGGTCGACGACGACGGCGAGGTCCGAGCCCGGCTCGGAGAGCAGCCAGGTGTTGGTGCCGTCCAGGGTCATCGCGGACGGGTTCGGCGCCAGGACGTTCACCGCGCGGGCGGTCGCGGGCCCGGAGGCCACCACCCCGCGCGGCTGCCCCGGCAGGGCTCCTGCGTCGCTCATCGGGCGTCTCCCCTCGGGATGACCTTGGTGAACTCCTCGTGCCCAGGCCAGCTCAGGACCAGCTCGTCCCCGTCGAGCCGCGCCCGCGCGAGGACCGGCGCCAGGTCCTGCCGACCGGCGGCGGCGAGCGCCTGCGCCGCCGTGCCGTACGGGACCAGGTTCCGCAGGGTCGAGATCGTCGGCGGCATCATCGTCAGCTCGCCCCGGTCGTACCCCTCGGCGCCGTCCGCCGGGCGGAGCCACACCGTGCGGTCGGCCTCCGTGGAGGCGTTGCGGGTGCGCTGGCCGGCCGGGAGCACCGCGACGAAGAACCAGGTGTCGTACCGGCGCCGCTCGAACTCCGGCGTGATCCACCGCGCCCAGGCGCCCAGCAGGTCCGACCGGAGCACGAGCCCCCGCCGGTCCAGGAAGTCCGCGAAGGACAGCTCCCGGGCGACCAGGGCCTCCCGGTCGCGCTCCCACCCCTCGCCGGTCGTGTCGCCGACGACGCCGTCCTCGGTCTCCCCGGCGAGCAGGACACCCGCCTCCTCGTACGTCTCGCGTACGGCGGCGCAGACCACGGCCTGCGCCTGCGCGGGATCGTCGAGCCCGAGCCGCTCCGCCCAGGTCTCCAGGGACGGGCCCGCCCAGCGCACCGGCTGCTCGTCGCGCGGGTCGACGCCACCGCCGGGATAGGCGTACGCGCCGCCCGCGAAGGCCATGGTGGTGCGGCGGCGCAGCATGTGGACCTCGGGGCCCGCGTCCGCGTCCCGCAGGAGCAGGACGGTGGCGGCGCGCCGGGGCGTCACCGGGTCGAGGTCACCGGCGGCGAGGGCCCGGATCCGTTCGGGCCACTCCGGCGGGAACCACTGACCGTCGGCCCGCTCGTCCCGACGAGTCGGTGCGGGCTCCCCGGAGGGCCCCGGCCGCCCGGACTGTACCGGCTGCTCGGGCTGCTCCGGCCGCTGCCCGGACCGCTGCGGCTGCGGCTGCGGCTGCGGCTGCGGCTGCGGCTGCGGCTGACCATTCGTCGACATGGCCGGATGCTATGCGCCGGAACCCGAATGCACGAGGGCCGGACACCAGGAGGGCCGGAACGTACGAGGGCCGGGGCGTACGAAGGCCGGAAGGCGCGAGGGCCGGGGCGTACGGGGCCCGGAGACGTACAGGGCCCGGAGACGCGGGGCCCGCAAGGCGCGAGGACCGGGGTGTGCGGGCCCGCAAGGCGCGAGGGGCGGCACACGCGCGAAGAACGGACGGCGCGGAAGCCCGAACGCACGAGGGCCGGTTCTCCGCCAAGGAGAACCGGCCCCGGGTGCGGGCGGAAGGGTCAGCCCTCCAGCTCCACCTGGATCTCGACCTCGACGGGGGCGTCGAGCGGCAGCACGGCCACGCCGACGGCGCTGCGCGCGTGCACGCCCTTCTCGCCGAGGACCGCGCCGAGCAGCTCGCTGGCGCCGTTGACGACGCCGGGCTGCCCGGTGAAGTCGGGGGCGGAGGCGACGAAGCCGACGACCTTCACGACCCGCTTGATCCGGTCCAGGTCACCGGCGACCGACTTCACGGCCGCGAGCGCGTTCAGGGCGCAGGTGGCCGCGAGCTGCTTGGCCTCCTCGGCGGTGACCTCGGCGCCGACCTTGCCGGTCAGCTGGAGCTCGCCGCCCACCATCGGGAGCTGGCCCGAGGTGAAGACATAGGCGCCGGAGCGCACGGCCGGCTGGTACGTGGCCAGCGGCGGTACGACCTCCGGCAGGGTCAGGCCCAGCTCGGCGAGCTTCGCCTCGACGACCCCGCTCACGACTTGGCCCGCTTGAGGTAGGCCACGAGCTGCTCGGGGTTGTTCGGCCCGGGTACGACCTGGACGAGCTCCCAGCCGTCCTCGCCCCAGGTGTCCAGAATCTGCTTGGTCGCGTGCACCAGAAGCGGCACCGTGACGTACTCCCACTTGGTCATGGAGCCGACTGTATCCGCTGCCGAGGGGCGGTCCGCCGAGGCGGGCCCCTACGGGACGCCTGGGGGACTTCTCCGGGGCAGCCTCCTGATTGGGTGCCGTCGGCAGTGGTTAGGCTCGAAGCGTGAGCAGGCTCCAGGTCGTCAGCGGTAAGGGCGGCACCGGTAAGACGACGGTCGCCGCCGCCCTCGCCCTCGCCCTCGCGACGGAGGGGAAGCGGACTCTCCTCGTCGAGGTCGAGGGCAGACAGGGCATCGCACAGCTCTTCGAGACGGAAGCCCTTCCGTACGAGGAGCGCAAGATCGCCGTCGCGCCGGGCGGCGGCGAGGTGTACGCGCTGGCGATCGACGCCGAGCGCGCGCTCCTCGACTACCTCCAGATGTTCTACAAGCTGGGCGGTGCCGGGCGGGCTCTGAAGAAACTCGGCGCGATCGACTTCGCGACGACGATAGCGCCGGGCGTCCGGGACGTGCTGCTGACCGGCAAGGCCTGCGAGGCGGTGCGCAGACGCGAGAAGCACGGCGGGCACACCTACGACCACGTGGTCATGGACGCGCCGCCCACGGGCCGCATCACCCGCTTCCTCAATGTGAACGACGAGGTGGCGGGGCTGGCCAGGATCGGGCCGATACACAACCAGGCGCAGGCCGTCATGCGGGTCCTCAAGTCCCCGGAGACGGCCGTCCATCTGGTGACCCTCCTTGAGGAGATGCCGGTCCAGGAGACCGCGGACGGCATCGCCGAGCTGCGGGCGGCCGAGCTGCCGGTGGGCCGGGTCGTGGTGAACATGGTCCGGCCGCACCTCCTCGACGCGTCGGCGGTACGGTCCGCGTCCGGCGCCCACCGGGACGCGATCGGGCGGACGCTGACGGCCGCCGGGGTCCCGGGCGGCGGGGCGCTGGTCGAGCCGCTGCTCGACCAGGCGACGGAGCACGCGCGGCGGGTGGAGCTGGAGCGGACCCAGCGCGAGGCACTGGACGGCATCGGCGTGCCGTCGTACGAGCTGCCCTTCCTGGGGGACGGGGCGGACATCGCCGGGCTCTACCGGCTGGCGAGGGAACTGCGGAGGCAAGGGGTGGGAGCGTGACGGAGGGGCAGAAGCCCTCGGCGGGGAGCGGTCTCGACACGGCCCCCGTCCTGGAGCTCGATCCGATGCTCGACGACCGGGGCACCCGGATCATCGTCTGCTGCGGCTCGGGCGGCGTCGGCAAGACGACCACCGCCGCGGCGCTCGGCGTGCGGGCGGCGGAGCGGGGGCGGCGGGTGGTCGTCCTCACCATCGACCCGGCCCGCCGGCTCGCCCAGTCGATGGGCATCGACTCGCTCGACAACACCCCGCGCCGGGTGGCGGGGATCAAGGGCTCCGACGGCGGTGAGCTGCACGCCATGATGCTGGACATGAAGCGGACCTTCGACGAGATCGTCGAGGCGCACGCGGAGCCCGAGCGGGCGCGGGCGATCCTGGAGAACCCCTTCTACCAGTCTCTTTCGGCCGGGTTCGCCGGTACGCAGGAGTACATGGCGATGGAGAAGCTGGGCCAGCTCCGGGCGCGGGACGAGTGGGACCTGATCATCGTGGACACGCCGCCGTCGCGTTCCGCGCTCGACTTCCTGGACGCGCCGAAGCGGTTGGGGTCCTTCCTCGACGGGAAGTTCATCAAGCTCCTGATGGCCCCGGCGAAGGTGGGCGGCCGGGCCGGGATGAAGTTCCTCAATGTCGGGATGTCGATGATGACGGGGTCCCTGGGGAAGCTGTTGGGGGGTCAGTTCCTCAAGGACGTACAGACGTTCGTGGCGGCGATGGACACGATGTTCGGCGGTTTCCGGACGCGTGCCGACGCCACGTACAAGCTGCTCCAGGCGCCGGGGACGGCCTTTCTCGTGGTGGCCACGCCGGAGCGGGACGCGCTGCGCGAGGCCGCGTACTTCGTGGAGCGGCTGGCCGCCGAGGAGATGCCGCTGGCGGGGCTCGTCCTCAACCGGGTGCACGGCAGCGGCGCCGCCGGGCTCTCGGCCGAGCGGGCGCGGGCCGCCGCGGAAAATCTTGAGGACGGGCGGATTGTGGATCAGGAGGGCGGGAAGACTCGTCGAAGTGGCTCCCCGGCCACCGCCCCCGAGCCGCCCGAACTCGCCACCGCCGCCGCACTTTCCGTACCCGAGGCTGCCCCCACAGCCGACCCGGCACAGGAATCGCCAGAGCACGACACGGACGCGCGTCGCGCGGACGCCCCCCGCACGCACACGCACGCCGGAGACACACGCACCGCCGACACCGGCGGGACGCACCCCGTGGACACCGGCGGGTCGCACCCCGGTAGTACGCCTGTCGGGAGAACGGACTCCGCCGAAGGAACGGAAGCCGAGAGAGCGCTCATAGGCGACGCGGAGACCGCCGGACCAGACGCCGCCAGAACCGCCCGCACCGAGGGCGCGGGCGACGAGGACGGCGATGTCCGCGACGGCGGAAGCGACAACGACGCCGGTGGCGAAGGCGATTGCGACATCGACGTACGGCTGCTCACCGCCGGACTACTGCGTCTGCACGCCGAGCGGATGCGTGTGCTCGCGCGCGAGCAGCGTACGCGGGACCGTTTCACCGCACTCCACCCCGAGGTGTCGGTGGCCGAAGTGGCCGCTCTGCCCGGCGATGTGCACGACCTCGCCGGGTTGCGGGCCATCGGTGAGCGCCTCACGGCCGGGCGGACCGGCGCGGTGTGAGCGCTGGGGCGCCTCGGCGCCCTGAAGCCCGTGCGTACCGGGTGCTCGCGCGCCCGGGAAGGTCTAGCTCACCGCCGCGTACGCCTCGTACGTCGCGTCGTCCTCCATGGCCACGGGCAGCAGACCCGCACCCCGCTCGTACTCGGTGCGCGCGGTCTCCAGGAGCCGGCGCCACGAGGTGACCGTCGGCCTGCGGCGCAACAGGGCGCGGCGCTCGCGCTCCGTCATACCGCCCCACACGCCGAACTCCACCCGGTTGTCCAGGGCGTCGGCGAGGCACTCGGTGCGCACCGGGCACCCGGTACACACCGCCTTCGCCCTGTTCTGTGCCGCACCTTGCACGAATAGTTCATCCGGATCGGTAGTGCGGCAGGCCGCCTGCGCACTCCAGTCAGCTACCCAGCCCATACCGGCGCCGTCCTCTCCCGAATCGAGGCTCCCCCACGGCGACAGCGGCATATTCACCGCTGCCAGTTGGGACGTTACGGAAGGTGGGCACAGCGCAACACCCCCTTCGGGCCCAATCTTGGATGGCCCGAACGGACTATGTGTGCGCGTCAGATCACCCAGGGGAGTGACCGCAGGACATGCGTGGAATAGCGGACATACCACTTGGATATGACCTTATTCATCGGGGTCACTTCGGACACCGTCGGACGCATGATCCGGAATCGGACGTGAGCCCCCCACGCTTCGGGTCGCGGGAATTCATGCCGATGTCACATCCGGGTCTTGATGCGGGACCTCACTGCTGTGACAGTTGTGAGTAGCTTAGGCCAAGGCATATACGTGTGTCCGGCGAATGAGAACGTAGGCTGCCCCCATGGCAAAGAAGCGCTCGGGCGGTGGTCTGACCGGGACCCAGCAGGCCGCCAAGTTCCTCGGTGTCAGTGTGCTCTCCGGAGCCGTGCTGGCGGGCATCGCCCTGCCCGCGGCCGGTGCACTCGGACTGGCCGCGAAGGGCACGGTCGAGGGGTTCGACGAGATCCCCTCCAATCTGAAGACACCTCCGCTGAGTCAGCGCACCAAGATCCTTGACTCCGAGGGCGGTCTGATCGCCACGGTGTACTCGCGGGACCGGACGGTCGTCCCGCTGGCGAAGATCTCCCCCTATGTACAGAAGGCGATCGTCGCGATCGAGGACGGGCGCTTCTACGAGCACGGGGCGATCGACCTCAAGGGCGTGCTGCGCGCGATCAACAAGAACGCACAGTCGGGCGGCGTCTCGGAGGGTGCCTCCACCCTCACCCAGCAGTATGTGAAGAACGTCTTCGTCGAGGAGGCGGGCGACGACCCGGAGAAGGTCGCGCAGGCCACCCAGCAGACCATCGGCCGCAAGGTCCGCGAGCTGAAGTTCGCGATCCAGGTCGAGGAGGAGCTGGGCAAGAAGAAGATCCTGGAGAACTACCTCAACATCACGTTCTTCGGGCAGCAGGCGTACGGCATCGAGGCCGCCTCCCAGCGGTACTTCTCCAAGCACGCCGCCGATCTGACCCTGGCCGAGTCGGCGATGATGGCCGGCCTCGTGCAGTCGCCGAGCCGTTACGACCCGGTCAACGACATCCAGGAGGCGACCAAGCGCCGCAACATCGTCCTCCAGCGGATGGCCGATGTGAAGGACATCAGCCAGGCCGAGGCGGACGAGGCGAAGGCGACCCCGCTGAAGCTGAAGGTGAAGACGCCGAAGAACGGGTGCATCACCGCCGTCGACGGCTCCGGCTTCTTCTGCGACTACGTCCGCAAGACGATCCTCAACGACCCGGTCTTCGGCAAGACCGCCGAGGAACGCCAGAAGCTGTGGAACCTCGGTGGCCTCACCGTCAAGACCACGCTCGCCCCGCGCGCCCAGGCGGCCGCCAACGAGGCCGCCATCGCGAAGATCAACAAGGATGACCCGGTCGCCGCGTCGGTCGTTCAGGTCCAGCCCGGCTCCGGCAAGATCCTCTCGATGGGCCAGTCCCGTCCGTACGGCCTGGACCAGAAGCAGCACCAGACCACGCTGAACCTGGCCGTCGGCAGCAAGATGGGCGGCACGACGTACGGCTTCCAGGTCGGCTCGACGTTCAAGCCGATCACGGCCGCGGCGGCGCTGGAGAAGGGCCTGAGCCCGGCGCAGAGCTTCGACACCCCGTGGAAGATCAACATCCCGGAGAGCGACTACACCCGCTGCGACGGCAAGCCCGCGGGCTACGCCGACTGGGAGATCGGCAACGAGCTGAAGTCGGAGGAGGGCTCCTTCGACATGACCAGCGCCCTCGGCAAGTCCATCAACACGTACTTCGCCAAGCTGGAGCAGATGGCCGGCCTCTGCGAGACGCTCACGATGGCCAAGAACGTCGGGTACGAGCGCGAGCTGGGCAAGAAGGTCAAGGAACTCCCCTCGATCACCCTCGGCGCACAGGAGAGCACCCCGCTCGACATGGCGTCCGTCTACGCGACCTTCGCCAACCGGGGCATCTACTGCACCCCGATCGCCATCGAGTCGGTGAAGACGACCACCGGCGAGAAGCTGAACGTGCCGGACACCAAGTGCACCCGGGCGATGAGCGAGCGCACCGCCGACACGATCAACCAGATGCTGAAGGGCGTCGTCGAGGACGGCACGGGTACCCGGGCCGGTCTCAGCGACCGTGACAACGCGGGCAAGACCGGTACGACCAACGACCGCAAGGACGCCTGGTTCGTCGGCTACACCCCGAACCTCTCCACCGCCGTCTGGGTCGGCGACGACATCGGCGAGAAGCAGTCGATGTACGACATCAACATCGGCGGCGAGTACTACGACAAGGTCTGCGGTGGCTGCCTCCCCGGTCCGATCTGGAAGATCGCGATGACGGGCGCGCTGGACGCCGGCCAGACCCCGTCCTTCGCCGCCGTCACCGTGCCGCGCGCCCAGCAGCCGAAGACGCCGGAGGACGGCGAGGAGGGCCCGAACCGCAACAAGCCGCGCAAGCCGGGCGACGGCAAGCCGGGCGACAAGAAGCCGAAGAACCCGTTCCCCGGGATGACGATCCCGCCGGGCATGTTCGGCGACGGCGACGGCACCGACGGCAACCGGGGCGGGAACCACTGACGCCACGGGAATGACCGACAACGTGTAAGGGCGCCCCACGGAGGTGGGGCGCCCTTACACGTTGTTCCCGTTGTTCCCGGGGGCCGAGGGGCGGTCGGGGCCGCTCGGGGCAGAGCCGCACTGGGCCGACCCTGAGGGACAGGCCCCTACGGGACCACCCTCACAGGGCAGACGCCCTACGGGGCCACCCCTGCGGGACAAGCCCTACGGAGTGGCCCTCACAGGGCAGACGCCCCACGGAGTGCCCCCCTACAGAACAAGCCCTACGGGATCACCCCCACGGGACAGGCGCCCTACGAAGGCCCTGCGGAGGCCCCCTGCGGAATCAGCCCGCCAGGTGCTTCTTCACCGAGGCGGCGACCCGGCCGCCCTCGGCGCGGCCGGCCACCTTGGGGTTCACGATCTTCATGACGGCGCCCATGGCACGCGGGCCCTCGGCGCCGCCCGCCTTCGCCTCCGCGACGGCCGCCGCGACGATGCCGTCCAGCTCCTCGTCGCCGAGCTGCTGGGGCAGGTACGCGTCGAGGAGCAGACCTTCGGCCTTCTCCCGCTCGGCGGACTCGGGGCGGCCGCCCTTGGCGAAGGCCTCCGCGGCCTCGCGGCGCTTCTTCGCCTCCTTGGCGATCACCTTCTGCACCTCGTCGTCGGAGAGTTCGCGCTTGGTGGTGCCCGCGACCTCCTCCTTGGTGATCGCGGTGATGGTCAGCCGCAGAGTCGAGGAGCGCAGTTCGTCGCGCTCCCGGATCGCGGCGTTGAGGTCGTCCTGGAGCTTGCCCTTGAGCGTGGTCATGGGATCAAGTGTGGCAGGTACCCCACCCGTACCGCCCGCGCGTTTCCCTCCATCGGGTCTGCGACGATGGGGGAATGCGCGCACGGTACGGCATCCCCCTGAAGATCACGGCAGGCCTGACGGCGACGGCCGCCGCCGGAATCGTCTACGCGGCGGGCTTCGAGGCCCGCTCGTTCCGGCTCCGCCGCGTGACGGTCCCGGTGCTGCCGCCCGGCATGAACGACCTGCGGGTCCTCCAGGTCTCCGACATCCACATGGTGAGCGGCCAGCGCAAGAAGCGCGCCTGGCTCCACTCCCTGGCGGGACTCCGCCCGGACCTGGTGGTCAACACGGGCGACAACCTCTCGGACCCCGAGGCGGTGCCGGAGCTGCTGGACGCGCTCGGACCGCTCATGGAGTTCCCGGGGGCGTACGTCTTCGGCTCCAACGACTACTACGGGCCCCGGCTGCGCAATCCCGCCCTCTACCTCAAGGAGAAGGTGCAGGGGCGGCACGGGCTCAACGGCAACAAGCCGGTCGTCGGCGCGGTCCACAACCCCTGGGAGGGCATCCGGGACGCGTTCGACGCGGCCGGCTGGGTGAACCTCACCAACACGCGGGGCCGGCTGAAGCTGCCGCAGGCGGACCTCGCCTTCACCGGGCTCGACGACCCGCACATCAAGCGCGACCGGTACGAACGGGTGGCGGGCGGCCCCGACCCGGAGGCGGACTTCACGATGGCCGTGGTCCACGCCCCGTATCTGCGCGCGCTCGACGCCTTCACGGCCGACGGGTACGACCTGATCCTCGCCGGACACACCCACGGCGGGCAGCTGTGCGTCCCCTTCTACGGGGCGCTGGTCACCAACTGCGACCTCGACACCGACCGGGTGAAGGGCCTCTCCACCCACACGGCCGACGGCCGGACCTCCTACCTGCACGTCTCGGCGGGCTGCGGCGCCAGCCGCTTCACCCCGGTCCGCTTCGCCTGCCCGCCCGAGGTCACCCTCCTCACCCTGACGGCCCGCGCGTAGCCCCCGCCGAAACCGGATTTCGCCTGAGCGCGCGCGTGGGCTAAAGTAATCGATGTCGCCGGGACGTGAAGAACGAATCAGCGACATCGGGGTGTAGCGCAGCTTGGCAGCGCGCTTCGTTCGGGACGAAGAGGTCGTGGGTTCAAATCCCGCCACCCCGACAGCTGAAACACCAGGTCAAGGGCCTGATCCGCATCGCGGGTCAGGCCCTTCCTGCGTCTCCGGTGATCGTTTGGGAGAAATCTGGGAGAAGATCTTGGTCGGGGTCTCCCAGCAGGTGATCGTCGAGCAGTAGCAACATGCCTCGGCTGCGCCGACCCACACCTGCACGTTCGCGAACGACCAGTCGTCGACTCGACCGCGAACGTACCTCATCCGCGCCTGATGGCTCCGCCGTGCCGGCGGATCGGCCGAATCGTGAGCTCCCGCCACCTTGGGGTGTCAGCCCGCACCGCTACTGTCTTCGTTCATGACCGCGCTACTCGAACGTGAGCTCCGGGACCTCTTGGCGGAGCAGCTAGACGTTCTCGAACCAGGACTGACCCTCGTCCGATGCGAGTTTGCGCTGAGCGACCCGCCGCTCCGTACGAGGGGCTGGATCGACATCCTTGCTCGTGACCGACACGGTCTGTGGGTGATCATCGAGTTGAAGCGTGCTACTTCCACGTCCCGTGAGGCGTTGCACGAGGTCGCAAAGTACGCAGAGCTTCTCCAGCGCGACAAGCAGGTCGCGCCTGACCGCATCCGCGCCCTCATCGTGTCGACCGACTGGCGCGAACTACTCGTCCCAGTGAGCAACATGGCCCGTGACTGGAGCCATGATCTTCGCGGTTACGAACTCCAGGTGCATGACGATGGGACGCTCAGCGCTGAGCGCGTCGCGATGCTTCCACTGTCCCCTGAGCAGTACATCACACCGGTGCACGGCATCTACCTCTACGCGAGCCCCCAAGACCGAGACCGCGGATGGAAACACATACGGCAGATCGCTGCGGAAATCGGCGCGCCCAACCTTCTTGCTGCCGACTTTGAACGCATCAGCGCCAAAGACAGCGTCATCGCGCACTACGGCCTGTACCTGGGTGTCGGCACCGTGGAGTGGGGCAGCGCGCTGTCGGACTCTCCGGAAGTAGACGGGTACGGTGCGGAGCACCCGGCCGAGTACGAGGCGCTGTGCGAAATCAATGCGCGCGTTCGATGCGTCAGGGTCGAGTCGGCTTACCCGGGAGTGCTGGGCACCCTCCTAGGCAATTCCGATTGGGAGATCACCGGGTATCGGGGCACCGGAGCGTTCGCCCTGGGTAACGGGGCATATGAGGAACGCGACTGGCTGCAGATGCTGGCTGGCCATGATCGCGGGGACGGGCAATTCAAGTACATCGGCTCTGCCAACCCCCGGATCACCAGTCGGTGGCACTCTTTTGTAGATCAGGCCATGACCAGCCTCGGCGGCAACCCCGAGTGGGAGATGCTCGCCCGGGCATGGCTGGAGCGAGTTGCCGAGCAACCAGGCGACATCGACGTCGTCCTGTGGATCTACAACCCCTGCGACCTGATTCAGACCGTCATCTATGGATGGCCGGATGAACTCACCCTGTGGGAACCACGCATCAAAGCCGTCGCCCGCTTCCCTGACGGCAGTCGCTCCGTCGCCGAGGGCAGGCTGTGTGCGAACAGCACCGGGGGTGCGCCAGGCTTTCACCACTACGTCCACGAGGTGTACCGCGATCTGGGGAGCTGGATGGCAACTCGGCACGGCGGCACGACCTGGATGACTGATCTGGATCTTGTTCGCCGCCTCGGGCTGCGCTACATGATGTTTGAGATCATCAGCGACCACCCTGGGCCGCCAGCTCCAGAAGACGAACGCGGACTCTGGCTGGTCGAGGACGGAGAGGCGACCCGATACTCATCCCACGCCCCGGAGTTCGTCATGGCCTGGCAGCTCAACACCTACGGGGGAAAGCTCGTGACCCTTCGAGATTTCCTCACGACGTACCGTCATGAGATCAACACGCTCCGCATCGAGTATCTCAACGGTGTAGACGTGAGGCGCTGACTTCACGGGATCACACCTCTCAGATACTCGGTTCACGTGTCTGGCCGGCAGCTTCCACGGTGCGGTCACGGCGAGACATTTGACGGGTTCCGATGGACGAACAGGACGGCAGGAGCCTGCGCGCCCGGCTGAGGGCCGACGGCATCCACTTCACGATCGCCAGAGCAGCGGTTCCAGCACAGCGTCGCACCGTGGATGATCTCGCCCTGCTCCTCGACAGCGCCGAGGGGAAGCCACTGGAGGTGGATTCTCCGGCCGGTCCGGAGCTGCCGGGAAAAGAGACGCCTTCTCGGCGGCAGCGAGCCGGTCCCGTCCCTGATCTTCGAATTGCTGCCGGAGAGCTTCGGTACAGCGCGTCGACAGGGCGGGGGTCCGCCAGGGCTTACGGATCTTGATGCCTCCGCCTCGCCGGACCGAGCGGGCTCGCCCAGGGCTGACTGTCGGATCTCCCGGACCACGCGGCGACGGTGCAGAGGGCGGCGACCCGGCCCGGGGCCAGCGCGCCCTGTGCCCCCGTGAACGCCGCGAGCCCCGGTCTCCGATGGCCCTGACATCGGTGCGCAATGCCACGACGTCGAGCCGGGCGGGCCTGACGAAGACGAGCAGACGAGCAGCGGCTGCACCTCGACCCGGAAACCACATCCGATGGGCTGCGGTGGGGGCCGCAGGCGAGCTGCACAGGAGCCCGCCCGCCACATCAGCGTGCGTAAGGGACAACCACGATCTGCACATCGTCTTCGTAGGTCACCCGCCCGGGGTCAGTTGACTTCACTGCGTGGCAGTTCACACCATGCGCAGCGAGGATCTCCGGGTAGCCCGCCACACGCTCGATGAGATGGGAAGCCGAAGGCTTGAACCAAGCCGTGGCTCCAGCGTTGACGGCTGGGTCGTACACGCTCGGGTCAACGGTGGATGGGTCCGTATATGCGGCGTCGTACCAGGCATTGTTCTCGCTTCGGAACCGATTCTGCTCAGCCGTCAGCCGTCCTTCGCGGGCCAGGTTGTTGACCAACCCGAACACGCCCTTGAACTGGCCTTGATCGTCGGCCGTGGCCGACTGGAAGCGCACATACTGGTCTGCCACCACCCGATCGTGCCACGCCCTTCCGGACGACGGGAGGCCGATGCACCTCCCCGGGCGGGCCTACGGGCGAGCAAAGCAGAAGAGGAGTTCACCGAGGAGCGCCGACTCAAACGGGCGAACCCCTGAACCAGGACCAGGGGACCGGGTCGGAGTCGAGCCCCAAAACGCAGGCAGTACAAGCAGTGTGTATCCAACTGCGTGGCAATGCCCACGAACAACGGCGGACGAGCGCGAACGTCTGCGGACCTCCCATGCAGGCGAAAGGCCCAGCAGCCCAAGGTGGCGCTCTACCCAGAGTTGCTTCAGGACGAAGAGATTGTGGGTTCACATCCCGCCACCCCGACAGCCGGTTCCGTCCCTGTAGGGTGCGGCCGAAGGGGGGGCTAATGGCTGGTGAAGATCCCGTACGAGACGCGCTCACCGAAGCAGGGGGGAGCCTCATGCGGACGCTTGGGATCGTTCTGCTGGCCGTCACTGCGCCGATCGGGCTCATAGCGGTCTGTGCCATCTCGCTCGTCTTGTTGGACCGTATGACGGGGCACTGATCGGCTTTCGGCCATGGACCGCGTTCGTGGAGGGGGCACCAGAGCGTCCGCGCCTCGCTCGGCGGTCCGGCAGGGGGCTCCGCGTGATCGTCCTCAGGCACGCGGAGCCCACCACCCCCGACTCGTCCCCTTCTCCGTAGCGCCGTCGGCGGTGCCTGTGGCGACCGCGGCCGGGGTGCACTTCAGTGCGACGGCCTGGAACTCGGTCGTGTGGTACTTCGCCTTCTCCTCGTCCGTCAGCTTCCTCTCACCCGTGGCCGGATCAGGGTCCGGGTATTCGGGGAAGCCGTTCTTGCGTACGCAGGTACTGAACGCCTGTTCGGGATGCCTCAAGTACTCGGCACGGACTGTCCGTTCAGCTCCGGAGAACGTCGGCCTCCAGTCGGCTTCGTACGTCGCTTCGGTGCCGTCGCACCGCCGCGAAACCTCCCGGGAGCCCCCGCGCGTACGCGCTCTCAGCGCCCCCTCACCCACCCCGGACGCCATGTCCCCGGGGCGTCGAGAGGTGGGGACGTGGTGGTCAGGTGGGTGCGGAGGGTGGGGAGGGACGGGTGGGGGTTGTCGCGGTGCCAGAGGAGGGAGTGGGGGTAGACGGGGGTCGGGGCGGTCACCGGGATACGGCGCAGGCCGTGGGTTTCCGGCCAGACCAGGCGGGTGCCCTCGCTCATGAAGGTGGCCAGGGCCGGGGTGTCGGCGATGGTGTCGAGGAGGGCGTCGGAGCCGAAGTTGGGGCCGGTGACCTCGATGGTGAGGCCGAACTCGGCGACCAGATCGGCGTAGTACGCGCTCCACTCCCTACCCGGTGTGAGGCCCGGCATCCAGATCCGGTGGTCGGCGAGCTGCGCGAGGGTCACCGAACGGGCACGGGCCAGCGCGTGGGCCGGGCCGGTGAGCAGGTGGAGCGGTTCGTCCAGGATCCGGACCGACTCGATGTCCTCGGGCAGGACGCGGGTGGGGTCGGCGACGGCACGGAAGGACGCGTCGAGCGCGCCGGAGCGGAGCGCGGTGGTCACCGCGTCGATGTCGAGCATCGTGAGGACGTCCAACTCGATCTCGGGGTATGTCCGGTGGAAGCCGCGCATCAGCCCCGAAACCGCGCCGCGCAGGTTGATCACGTCCACGCGCAGGGGGCGGCGGTCCATGCGTACGGAGGAGACGGCCCGGTCGGCGACACGCAGCAGCTCCCGGGCGTGCGGCAGGAAAGCCTGTCCGTCGAGGGTGGGCTCCGCCCCGCCCGGGGCGCGGGCGAAGAGGCGCACACCGAGGTGGCGCTCCAGCGCGGCGATCCGTTTGGAGACGGCCTGCTGGGTGATCGCCAGGTCCGCCGCCGCCTTCCGGAACCGGCCCGTCTCCACGACGGCGACGAAAGTACGTACCGCTTCGAGGTCCATGAGGTCACCTTAGGAAACAACCAGAGGTTGTGTGGCTCTTTCTCTGAGGTTGTTTGACCTGGCTTCTCTTCGCTGGATTAGCTCTTCCTGTCACCTGTTCATTGTATGGAGAACCCTGGGAGAGCGCGGTGGGTGCGGTGGGCGGAAGGCGGCTCGGGCGCCGGTTCGGCTGGCTGTGGGGGGCGTACGCCGTGAGCGCGTACGGGTCGGGGCTCGGGTTCGGGGCGCTGCCGCTGATCGCCGTCCTCGTGCTGGGCGCCGGGCCCGCCGAGGTGTCCGTGCTGTCCGCCGTGGGGCCTGCGGTGGGGGCACTGATCGCGGTGCCGCTCGCGCCCTGGGTGGAGTTCCGGCGCAAGCGGCCCGTCATGATCGCGATGGACCTCGTCCGGTTCGCCGCCCTGGCGTCGATCCCGGTCGCGTACGCCCTCGGGCTGCTCGGGTTCGGTCAGCTGCTCGTGGTCTCCGTGGTGCTCGCCGCCGCCAGGATCGCCTTCGGCGCGGCGAGCGGCGCCTTCCTCAAGACGCTGGTCGCACCGGAGGACCTGATCGTGGCCAACGCCCGCTTCGAGTCCACGAACTGGAGCTCCATCGCGGTCGGGCCGCCGCTCGGCGGGGCGGCGACCGGCCTCTTCGGGCCCGCCGTCACCGTCCTCGCCGACGCGCTCAGCCATCTGCTCTCCGCGCTCTGTCTCACGGCGCTCGGCGGCCGGGAGGAGACACCCGCGCGCGCCGCCGCGAGCCCGGTCCGGGTCAGTCCCACGAGCCCGGTCCCCGCTAGTCCCACAAGCCCCGAGCGCCCCGCCGCGAACCCGGTCCCGGCTGGCCCCGCGAGCCCGGTCCCGGCTGGCCCCGCAAGCCCGGTCCCGGCCAGTCCCGCGAGCCCGGTCCGGGGCGGCGTTCTGCTCGACGGCTGGCGGCACCTCCTCCGCGATCCCGTCCTGCGTACGCTCTGTCTGAACAACATGCTCGTATCCGGTCTGATCATGGCGTCCGAACCGCTCCTCGCCGTGCTCCTGCTGCGCCAACTCGGCTTTTCCCCCTGGCAGTACGGGCTCGCCTTCGCCGCCCCCTGCCTGGGCGGTCTCATCGGCTCGCGGCTCGCCCACCGCACCGTGGCCCGCCACGGCCGGGGCCGGGTCCTGCGGACCGCCGGCACCCTGCGGGCCCTCTGGCTGCCGGGGCTCGCCTTCGTCCCGCCGGGCACGGCGGGGCTCGTCACCGTGATGGCCCTGGAGCTGGCGATCATCGTCCATATGAGCCTGTACACCCCGGTGCTCGCCGCCTACCGGCTCGAACGCACCCCCCGGCACCTCGTCGCCCGCACCCTGTCCGCCTGGTCGATCGGCCAGCAGGCCGCCATCGCCGTCCTCACCGCGCTCGCCGGGCTGCTCGCCGCCGCCACCGGGCCCCGGGTCGCCCTCGCCGTCGTGGGCCTCCTCAGCCTGGCCACCCCGCTGCTGCTGCCCCGCCCGGAGGCGTTCCAGGAGGCACCCCGGGAGGCGGGCGGAGCCAGGGCCGAGACGTGATCGGGGGGAGCGCGGCGAAGGCGCGGAACCGGCGGCTCTAGGCTGGGTCCCTTCCTCCACGTTGATCGATTGTCGAAAGGGTGGTCTCCCGGTGCTGGTCGCGGACCGATATCGACTCCATGTGTGTATCGGCCGGGGCGGCATGGGCGAGGTGTGGCAGGCCACCGACGAGGTGCTCGGCCGGTCCGTGGCCGTGAAGCTGATGCTGGCGCAGGTGGCCGACCCGGCCGCGGGCGACCGGTTCCGCCTTGAGGCCCAGACGGCCGCCCGGCTGAGCCACCCGCACGTGGTGGGCGTCTTCGACTTCGGCACCTGGGACGGAAAACTCTTCCTCGTCATGGAGTTGGTGGAGGGCGACAGCCTCGCCGGGACCCCCGCCGAACCCCTGGTGCTGCCCGCCGAGCGGGTCGCCGTGATCGCCGCCCACGCCGCCGCCGGGCTCGCCGCCGCGCACCGGCAGGGCGTCGTGCACCGGGACATCAAGCCGGGCAATCTGCTGGTCGACGCCGACGGCACGGTCAAACTGGCCGACTTCGGCATCGCCCGGTTCGTCGACGACCCCTCAGGGGCGCTCACGACGACCGGCCAGATCGTCGGCACCGGGATGTACCTGGCGCCCGAGCGGGCCCTCGGCCAGCCCGCCTCCTCCGCCTCCGACGTCTACTCGCTCGGCTGCGTGCTCTACCAACTCCTGACCGGCCGCCCTCCGTTCCAGGCCGACACCGCGACCGCCCTGCTCTACCAGCACATCGACACCGCCCCGGTGCCGCCGACCCATCTCGGCGCGATGCTGCCGCCCGAGTTCGAGAGCTATCTGCTGAGCCTGCTCGCCAAGCAGCCCGAGCAGCGGCCCCCCGCCCAGTCCATCGCCGACTGGTTCTCCTCCGGTGCCTGGCGCGCCTACTCGCAGCCGGTCCCCGCGCAGCCGGGCCCGCATGCTCCGCACCATCACCCGGGGCCCCCTCCCCCCTCCCCCACCCACCCCTCCCGCCCCGCTCCCCCGCCCGTCCCCGCCACCGCCACCTCTCCGCTGCCGCCCTCCGTGCCCACGCCTCCACCGGCACCGGCCCCCTCGCACGGGCCCGTCCAGGGGCGCCGGGCCGGCCAGGGCCGGGGAGCCGTTCAGGGGCGCGGGGCCGCATCGCGTGGCGTGGCCGCGCCCGCGTCACGGCGGCGTGAGAAGCCCGCCGGGGCGGGCGACCGGCTCGCCGAGATCTCCCGGCGCCGCCCCCGCAAGACCGCCGCCGTCGCCGGGATCATCGCCTTCGTCGTCTTCCTCGTCATCGGGATGGCCTGGCTCTCCTGACCCGGGTACGAGGACGGGGCCCGGCCCGGAGGTCCCGGCCCGGCAACCCCGGAGGCCCGGCCCGGCCCGGGCTCAGTACGGTCTCGGCGCCATCACCTGGGGCTCCGCCGCCCCCTCCACGAGCAGCAGACAGCGGGGTGTGCCGGGCCCCGGGGCGGCTCGTACGGTCACCGTCGTCGGCGGTTCGGTGGGCAGCTCGACCGGGACCGTGACCGGCCGGTCGCCCGTGGTCGTGGTCTGGGCGGTCTCCTTGCCGTCGACGAGGACCTCGACGACGGAGCCGTGGCCGGTCTGGACGGTGACGGAGACCGAGTGCCCCAGGTAGTCGATGTGGAAGTGGTGCCGCTGCCTCATGGGACGCCTCCGTCCGTGCTCCGTATCTCAAGGGTAGGTACGGGTCCGCGCGCCCGCCGGTCAGGCGGCGAGGCCGAGCATCACCCCGATCAGGACCAGGGTCAGGCAGATCCCGATGTTCACCGCCTTGTGCTGGAGGAAGACCGCCGCGAACTCGCGCATCGTCGCCGAGGGCCAGAAGTAGGCGGCCGTGGGCGAGCCCACCACCTGCCCGTCCACGCCCGCCTTGCGGGCCATGAGGGCCGCCCGGAAGGCGTGGAAGTTGTTGGTGACGATCACGCACGAGGAGCCGGGACGGGCGCGCTCCATCAGCTCCTTGCTGAACAGCAGGTTCTCCTCGGTGGTCCGCGAGCGGTCCTCGCGTATCAGCGCGTCGGCGGGGAAACCGCGCTCGACCAGGTAGTCGGCCATCGCGTGGGACTCGGGAAGCCGCTCGTCGGGGCCCTGCCCGCCGGAGGTGACCAGGACGGGCGCCGGGCGGTCGGCTCCCCTCCGCGCGGCCAGCAGCTCGTACACCTGCCGTCCCCGCTCCAGCCTGCTCGCCAGCAGCGGGGACACCCGGTGGCCGCCGGCCAGCCCGGAGCCGAGGACCACCACGAAGTCGGCGTCCCTGCGGATCCGCATGCGGCCGTACAGGAAGGCGTACCCGACGAAGCAGACGAAGAGGAACGAGACGTAGCCGAGGACGAGCAGGGAGGTGCCGACGAACACGCCCAGGGCCCTCGAACCGACGGCGCCCGCGACGACCGCGAGGCCCATCAGCCCGAAGATGCCGAGCCCGGCGAGGAGCGAGAGGAGGTTGGCCGGGCGTCTGCCCTCCTTGCGGACCATCTTCACGCCGTTCAGGCAGAGCAGGACGGCGAGCAGGACGGGTCCGATGCAGATCACGAGCAACAGGAAGATCATCACGGCCGCCGCGACGCCGCGCGGGGCGTCGCCGAGCCCGGTGACGAGCCCCATGCCGAGGAAGGTGACGGCCAGGCCCAGGTACACGGCGTTGCCGAAGCGGCGCCAGTCCCGCAGCAGGCCGACCCCGAAGAGGAGCAGGAAGAATAAGGCGACGACGACAAGTGCGGTCATGTCGGCATCGTAGACAGCCGGACGGGCTCGTGACCGAGCGTGACCACATCTGTGGATAACTCCGTGCCGCCGCCGCGACCAGCGGATTATCGGCCTAATGCCAGTCCGCCAAGCGGTCTACAGGTTGTCTACGGGCAGTCCGCCAGAGTGAACAGGCCCATCCGGGCACCCTCTTCGAAGGCGTGCCGCAGTTCGGGGTCGTCCCGCAGCGACCCCAGTTCCCCGCCGCCCCGGCAGCGCACCGACTCCGCGAACCGGCCCGAACGGTAGGGCGGTTCGAAGAGGGAGGTGCGCAACAGGTCGGCCGCGCCCAGGAGTCGGGCCGCCGTCGTCTTCCGGCCGCCGATCGACCGCATCCGGGCGAGGAGTTCCGCCGCCACGGTCGCCCCCAGCGAGCAGCCGAGGCCCAGATGCGCCCGGAGCGCACGCCGGGCGTGACCCGCGGCGCGCTCCGGGTCCCCGTCCCAGGCTGCCAGCTCGGCCCGCACGTGGTCCGCCCAGGCCTCCGCGTACACGTCGACCGGCCGGAGCCGACGGGCCCGGTACTCCCGGTCCGCCTCCCCGAGCGCCTCCCGGGCACCGACGGGATCCGTACGGCACAGGGACAGGGCGAGGCCCACCCAGCAGCCGTGCCGGGAAGGACCGAACTCTGCGGGATCCACCACCAGGTCCAGCGCCTCCCGGAAAGCGTCCGCCGCCGCGCGCGTACGCCCCTGGTGCAGGGCGACCGAACCGCGCAGATGCGCCAGAACGCCCAGGGCGCCGTCCGGGTCGAGCGCCGCGGCCTCCTCGGCACGGCCGAGATGGCGGACGGCCTCCTCCGAGCGGCCCGACTCCAACTCCAGGAAACCGGCCAGCCACAGGGCGCGGGCCGGGGGCGGGTCCGGGTGCAGGTTGAGGGCGTGCCGCAGTCTGACCCGGCCCTCCGCGACCCGCCCGCAGGCCGCCCAGAGGAACCAGAGGGCGACGGCGGTGTCGAGGGCGGTGGCCGCCTCGTGGCCCGGCGAGGGGGACGCGTTCGTCGGGTCCATGGCCACGACCAGATCGGGCAGCGCCCGCAGGGCGAAGTCGCGGGCGTCGACCTGCCGGCCGCTCCGCCACAGCTCCGCCGCCCGGTCGGCGAGCTCCAGGCACCAGCGGCGGTGCCGGGTGACGACCGAGGGGCGCTCGCCGCGCTCGGTGAGCCGACGGGCGCCCACCGCCCGCATGGGCAGCGGCATCCAGTAGCGGGGCACGTCGGGCTCCCCGTCGAACAGGTCGTCGACCGGCAGGAGGGCGAGCGGGGCGAGCCGGTCGAGGACCGCGCGGACCTTGAGCGGCGGCAGATCGCCGAAGCCGCACACGTTCCGGACGGCTTCCGGGCAGAAGGCGCCCTCGAAGACGGAGAGCCGTTCCCACAGCAGCCGTTCCTCGGGCCCGCAGCGGGCATAGCCCTCCTCGACGGCGCCGAGCTGCCCGTCGGTCACCGGCTCGCCCCACAGCAGGACCGTGCCCGCCGTCTCCCCGCGCCCCGAGCGCCCTGTCCGCCGCATGTACCGGCCCTCCCCTGCATCACCCAAGGCACATCCTGGGGTGTCCCTCCGAGCCGGGCAAGGTGACGCTCCGGGACGGGGACGGAGGCGAGGGCGGCGACGGAGGCGAGGGGCGGATCCGCCGGACCGCGCCGCGCGCCGCCGTTCAGACCGGCCGGGACGCCTTCAGCGAGTACATCAGCGGGATACGGGGCCGGTCCACCGGGAAGCGGTAGTAGTCGTCCTCGTGGCGCTGGAGCGCCCCGTAGCGGGGGATCAGCGAGACGTCGTGCTCGTGCAGGAAGTCGATCCGCAGCCCCGCCCCGGCGATCGCGGTGACGACCTCGCCGATCGGGTGCACCCACTCCACGCTGCGGTTGTGGACGGTGACCGCGTCCAGATCGGCGTAGGTGCCGGGCGAGGTGTCCACCCACGGCTCGCGGACGAAGTAGTCGTGCACGACCCGGCTGCCCGTCTCGTCGTCGAGCGAGTCGGCGATCGGATGGAACTCGGCCACGTAGAGGAAGCCGCCCGGCGCGACGAGCGAGGCGGCGGTCTCCGCCCAGCGCTCGATGTCGGGCAGCCAGCACAGCGCCCCTATGCCGGTGTAGACGATGTCGTACGCGTCGTCCGGGACCGCCTGGGCGGCGTCGTACACATCGGCGGCGACGAACGCGGCCCGGTCCTGCCCGTACCCCAGATCTGCGGCGAGCGAGCGGGCGGTCTCCACGGCGGGCTCGGAGAAGTCGAGCCCGACGACCTGCGAGGCGCCGCGGCGCGCCCAGGACAGGGTGTCGAGGCCGATGTGGCACTGGAGGTGCAGCAGGGTGCGGCCCGTGACGTCGCCGACCTCCGCGCGCTCGAAGTCCCGCAGGGCGTCCTTGCCCGCGCGGAAGGAGTCCAGGTCGTAGTACTCGCTGGCGGCGTGGAGGGGGACGCGCTCGTCCCAGCGGGCTCGGTTGGCCTCGTGCCAGTCCTCGGGCGTCGGAGAGTACATGTCGGCGAGGTTATCCACAGGTTGAGGGGGACGCGACCCGATTGTCCGCCGCGCGGAGCATCATGGGGTCATGACTGAGCGCACGAACTCCGGATCCACCGACCAGACTCCGCTGTGGGAGCGGCGCTTCCGGGCGCCCCGAGTCTCCCTGCCCGAGTGGGCCGAGGAGGCACCGGACCGTTCGCTCTTCGTGTCCAACGCCACGGGGACGTACGAGCTGTACGCCTGGGACCGGGCGACGGATGAGCAGCGGCAGGTCACGGACCGGCCGAACGGGACGACGGACGGCATGCTGTCGCCGGACGGCGCCTGGATCTGGTGGTTCGCGGACACCGACGGGGACGAGTTCGGGGTGTGGATGCGCCAGCCGTTCGCCGGTGGCCCGGACGAGCCCGCCGTGCCCGGTCTCGACGCGTCCTACCCTGCGGGCCTGGCCATCGGGCGGGAGGGGACGCTCGTGGTGGGCCGCTCCACGGACGAGGACGGCTCCACGGTGCATCTGCTGCGGCCGGGGGCGGACGCCCCGGTGGAGATCTACCGGCACCGGGAGTCGGCCGGGGTCGGCGGTCTCTCGCACGACGGTTCGCTGATCGCGATCGAGCACACCGAGCACGAGGACGCCATGCACTCCTCGCTGAGAGTGCTGCGCGCCTCGGACGCGAGCGTGGTCGCGGAGCTGGACGACACCAAGGGCGGTACGGAGGAGCTGGGGCTCTCGGTGCTCGGCTTCGCCCCGGTGGCGGGCGACACCCGGCTGCTCGTGGGCCACCAGCGGCGCGGGCGCTGGGAGCCGGTGCTCTGGGACGTGGCGACGGGCGCCGAGACCGATCTCGCGCTCGATCTGCCGGGTGACGTGTCGGCCGAGTGGTATCCGGACGGCACGGGGCTGCTGATCGTGCACGGCTACGAGGCCCGCAGCGAGCTGTGGCGGTACGAGATCGGCACCGGCGCCCTGGTCAAGGTGGAGACCCCGGTGGGTTCGGTGACGAGTGCGACGGCCCGGCCGGACGGCAGCGTGGAGTACCTGTGGTCCTCGGCCGCCGAGCCGCCGGTGGTGCGCTCCACGTCCGGCGGGGTCGTCCTGGACCCGCCGGGCCCGAAGGCTCCGCCGTCGGTGCCGGTGGAGGACGTGTGGGTGGAGGGCCCGGGAGGCAGGGTGCACGCGCTCGTGCAGCGCCCGGCGGGCGAGGGCCCCTTCCCCACGGTCTTCGAGGTGCACGGCGGTCCGACCTGGCACGACAGCGACGCCTTCGCCTCGGGTCCGGCCGCCTGGGTGGACCACGGGTACGCGGTGGTGCGGGTCAACTACCGGGGCTCGACGGGGTACGGCCGGGAGTGGACGGACGCGCTGAAGCACCGGGTCGGCCTGATCGAGCTGGAGGACATCGAGGCGGTGCGCGGCTGGGCGGTGGAGAGCGGTCTCGCCGATCCGGCGCGGCTCGTGCTCGCCGGCGGCTCCTGGGGCGGCTATCTGACGCTCCTCGGCATCGGCACCCGGCCGGACGCCTGGGCGGTGGGGCTCGCGGCGGTGCCGGTCGCGGACTACGTCACGGCGTACGAGGACGAGATGGAGGCCCTGAAGGCCTTGGACCGGACGCTGCTCGGCGGGTCCCCCGAGGAGGTGCCCGAGCGGTGGGCGGCCTCGTCGCCGCTGACGTACGTGGACGCGGTGACCGCCCCGGTGCACATCTCGGCCGGGGTCAACGATCCGCGCTGCCCGATCCGGCAGATCGAGAACTACGTGGAGCGGCTGGCGGCCCGGGGCGCGGTGCACGAGGTGTACCGGTACGACGCGGGGCACGGCTCGCTCGTGGTGGAGGAGCGGATCAAGCAGGTGGCGCTCGACCTCGCGTTCGTCGCGAAGCACCTGGGGACCCGGGGGACGGGGAGCTGAGGCAGCTTGCGTACCGTGGGGGTGTGTACCGGTTCCTGAGAACGCCCCGCTGGTGGGGGATCAACGTCTTCGTCCTGCTGGCGATCCCGTTCTGCGTGTTCATGGGGACCTGGCAGATGGGGAAGTTCGAGGATCGCGTCGACTCCCACCGGGAGGCGGAGCAGCGGCCCGCGCCGAGCGCGGCGGCCGCCGCGCCGCTGGACGAGCTGCTGCCGGTGGACAAGGAGACCTCGGGCCGGTCGGCGGAGGCGCGCGGCCGGTTCGGCGAGCAGTTCCTCGTGCCCGACCGGGAGCTTGACGGCCGGACGGGCTCGTACGTCCTGACGATGCTGCGGACGGACGGCGGCCGGTCGCTGCCGGTCGTCCGGGGCTGGCTCCCCGAAGGCGAGCGGGCGCCCGCGCCGCCGACCGGGGAGGTCACGGTGGTGGGCGCGCTCCAGGCTTCGGAGAACCCGGGCACGAAGGGCGTCCGCGCGGCCGGTGGGCTGCCCGACGGACAGCTGGGCATGATCAGTGCGGCGGCTCTGGTGAACGTGGTCACGGACGACGTCTACGACGCGTGGATCACCCTCGTCGACTCGCCCGCCGGGCTCACCCCGGTGCCGGCGGCAGCGGCGGCGGGCACGGGTCTGGACGCGAAGGCCTTCCAGAACCTCGGCTACACCGCCGAGTGGTTCGTCTTCGCGGGCTTCGTCCTCTTCATGTGGTTCCGCCTGGTCCGCCGCGAGGCGGAGGCGTCCCGCGACGCGGCCCTCGGCCTGTAGGCCCCGGGCCCGGCGGCGAGTCCCGCAGGTCCCGAGCACCCGAGCACCCGAGCACCCGAGCACCCGAGCACCCGAGCACCCGAGCACCCGAGCACCCGAGGATCGTAGGCCGGGGCCCGTAGGGCGGAGGCGCGCACGCCCCGGGGCCCGTAAAGGCCCCAGGCCCGGCGGCTCCTACCCTCCCAGGACCCCCGTGCGGTAGATCGTGCCCGCGCAGGCGTCGGGGATGGTGGTGGTGGCGGTGGGGCCGCCCGCCGCCGGGGTGTGGGTGATCAGGACGCTGCCTTCGGCGGGGCCGTCGGAGAGGAACAGTTGCGGGGCCGTGCCCGCCGCCTCCGCGCCGGTGCCCGCCGCGGAGCCCGCGCCGGTTCCCGGGCCCGTACCGCCGCCGTTTCCTGAGGTGCCGGAGCCGCCGGAGCCCCCGGTACCGCCGCCGCTGCCACCGCCGGTGGTGGGGTCGGGGTTGGCGGTGGTGGGCGGGTCGGTCGGCGGCGGGGTGGTCGCTTCCTCGGTCGGCTCGACCGGGGTGGGGCTCGGGCTGGAGCCGCCGCCCGTGGGGCAGGTCGCCTCGGGCACCCAGACGAACTTCACCTCGTAGCTGCCGTTCGGCTTCAGGACCAGCGAGGCGGCGCCCCCGTCGGGCAGTCCGCTGCCGTCGCCCGGGGTGTGCCGGACCACGGAGATCCGGCCCGGGTCGGCCGCGCCTCGGGCCTCGAAGCCGACGGAGCCGCTGCCGGAGACGACACAGGGGCTGCCGGAGACATTGGCGATGCGGAAGGTGCCGTACACCCTGCCCTGGCCGTCGATCCCGCCGCTCACCGCCGCTCTGACGCCGAGCTGGCCGGAGCCGCAGGGAGGCGTCGCGCCCTGGCCCGTGCCGTGGGACGGCCGGGGGTCGGCGGAGGCGCCGGTGCCGCCGGGTCGCTGCGGGTCGCCCGCCGCGCCCTCGGCCGTGCCCTGCTGGGGGGTGCCGTTCCGGGGAGGCGGGGTGCTTCCGCCGCCGACGATGCCGGTCTCGGTGCCGGTGCCGCCCTGGGCCTCCTGGCCGTGGCCCGCGTTCACCGGGTCGGCGGCGGCGGTGACGCCCCCGGAGGAGGCGACGTGCACGAAGGCGGGGACGGCGGTGCCGAGGAGGACGGCGGCAGCGGCGGCGCCCACGAGGGCTTGCCGCTTGCGGGTGCGGCGTGCGGGCACGGCGCGGCGCAGGTGTTCGAGGGAGCCCTGGGACGGTTCGATACCGGCCACGGCGTCCTGGAACAGCCTCCGGAGCGCGAGTTCGTCGTCGCCGGGGCCCTCGCCTGGGCCGGGCTCGATGTTCACCATGCGCTGTCCACTCGGATCGTCACGTTCTTCACTGGCGTCGGCGGGCACGCCGTCCCGCTCGGGGGTCCCGCTCACGACGTCGCTCCCATCGCGACGCGTAGCGCGGCGATGCCCCGGGAACCGTACGCCTTCACCGAGCCCAGGGATATTCCGAGCGCCTCGGCGACCTGGGCCTCCGTCATGTCGGAGAAGTAGCGCAGGGCGAGGACTTCGCGCTGGCGCCGCTGGAGACCCTTCATCGCCTTGATGAGGTCTTCGCGTTCCAGCTGGTCGTAGGCGCCTTCCTCGGCGCTCGCCATGTCGGGCATCGGCTTGGAGAGCAGCTTGAGGCCGAGTATGCGGCGGCGCAGGGCGGACCGGGAGAGGTTCACCACGGTCTGCCGCAGATAGGCGAGGGTCTTCTCCGGCTCGCGGACCCGCTTGCGGGCCGAGTGCACGCGGATGAACGCCTCCTGGACGACGTCCTCGCAGGAGGCGGTGTCGTCGAGGAGCAGCGCGGCGAGGCCGAGCAGCGAGCGGTAGTGGGCGCGGTAGGTCTCGGTGAGGTGGTCGACCGTGGTCCCGGCGACCGTGGAGCCCTCGGCGCTGGTACGGGGCGAGGGGATGCCGTCCATGGTGTCCGGGCGCGGTTCGGTGGGCACGGGGGCGATCACCGGCATGCCGCCGCGCGCACGGCGGCGCGGAAGGACGCCGACCGCGCGGGCGCGCACCGGGATGCCCGCGGAACCGCGTGCGGGGACGACAGCCGTGCCGCGGGCGGGGACGGCGGCGGCGCTCCGCAGGGAGAGCAGTGCCAGGCCGTCGCCGCGCGGCGGGGCGATGGGCGCGATGTCGAGTACCTCAGCCACGCATGTTGGACACGCTGCCCCCCGGCAGGGTTGTACGGGACCTGCGCTCTTTTCGACGGCGCGTCGTCCGTCTTCGGCGGCGAGTCGTTCGTCCCCATAAGTTACCGATCTCCCCCGGTGCCCCGCCCTCGCGGTGTGCTTCGCGCCACCGCCATGGGTGCACGCAGAGACGTCCCCCGTTCGCCGCTGGTTGCGGGAGGGGGAAAGAGCATCGTCGGACACGGCATCGCCGCAGTTCAAGAGAGATCTGACGCCTAATTGCTCACAGGACGTTCACAGATCCCTCATAGTTTCGGCCCCTGATTCCGCGATCTGAGGGCCGCTCAGGACGGCTTCCTCGACCGCGTACAGGGCATACGCCGACGTACGGGGCATACGAGGCCGTACGCACGTCTCCGCCCCGCGCCCGACGCACGTCTCCCCGCGCCCGACCGGCTGTGCGGCCGTCGTGCGCGGGGAGACGAAGGGGCGTGTCCCGCCCCCGGGGTGTCCGTGTGGTGGTGCGTCAGCGCCCGGTGCCGCCGTAGACGACGGCCTCGTCCGAGTCGCTGTCCAGGCCGAAGGCGGTGTGGACGGCGCGCACGGCCTCGTTGACGTCGTCGCTGCGGGTGACGACCGAGATGCGGATCTCGGAGGTGGAGATCAGCTCGATGTTGACGCCCGCGTCGGAGAGCGCGCGGAAGAAGTCCGCGGTCACGCCCGGGTTGGTCTTCATTCCGGCGCCGACCAGGGAGATCTTGCCGATCTGGTCGTCGTAGCGGAGCGAGTCGAAACCGATCGCGTCCTTCGCCTTCTCCAGGGCGTCGATGGCCTTGCGGCCCTCGGCCTTGGGGAGGGTGAAGGAGATGTCCGTGAGGCCGGTGGCGGCGGCGGACACGTTCTGCACGATCATGTCGATGTTGATCTCGGCGTCGGCGACGGCCCGGAAGATGGCCGCGGCCTCGCCCGGCTTGTCCGGCACGCCGACGACGGTGATCTTCGCCTCGGAGGTGTCGTGGGCGACACCCGAGATGATGGCCTGCTCCACCTTCTGGGCTCCTTGCGGTTCGTTGCTGACCCAGGTGCCGCGCAGTCCCGAGAAGGACGAGCGGACGTGGATCGGGATGTTGTAGCGGCGCGCGTACTCGACGCAGCGGTGCAGCAGCACCTTGGAGCCGGACGCGGCCAGCTCCAGCATGTCCTCGAAGGAGATCCAGTCGATCTTCTTCGCCTTCTTCACCACGCGCGGGTCGGCGGTGAACACGCCGTCGACGTCCGTGTAGATCTCGCAGACCTCGGCGTCGAGCGCGGCGGCCAGGGCCACGGCGGTGGTGTCGGAACCGCCACGACCCAGCGTGGTGATGTCCTTCTTGTCCTGGGACACGCCCTGGAAGCCGGCGACGATGGCGATGTTGCCCTCGTCGAGGGCGGTGCGGATACGGCCCGGCGTGACATCGATGATGCGCGCTTTGTTGTGGACCGAGTCGGTGATGACTCCGGCTTGGCTGCCCGTGAACGACTGGGCCTCGTGGCCCAGGTTTTTGATCGCCATGGCCAGCAGGGCCATGGAGATCCGTTCTCCGGCGGTCAGCAGCATGTCGAATTCACGCCCGGCAGGAATCGGGGATACCTGTCCGGCGAGATCGATCAACTCGTCCGTCGTGTCGCCCATCGCGGAAACCACGACGACCACCTGGTGGCCGTTCTTCTTGGCGTCCACGATTCGCTTGGCGACGCGCTTGATGCCTTCGGCATCGGCAACGGAGGAGCCTCCGTACTTCTGCACGACAAGGCCCACGTGCGCTCCTCGATCAGTGTGTGCCGCAGCCGGCGCTGCGATCGGCTCAGTCTAACGAGGGACCGAAAAACGCCAGCGTGATATCGCATGCTGAGATCTCACGCTCACGGAATGAGCAAATGCCGATCAGACGAGCGGGCACCGGAAACGAGCGGGCACCGGGAACCCACGCGGACCGGAAACAGGCACGGAACCCGCGCGGACCGGAAACAGGTACGGCCCGGGAACCCGCGCGGACCCGAAACAGGCACGGCCCAGCAACCGGCTCGGACCCGAAACGGGTACGGCCCGGAAACAGGCGCAGGCCGGGAAATCAGCTCTTGAGCGTGCCCAGGCCGAGCGGGGCGCCGATCTCCTCCGCCATCACCCGTCCCGCCTCCTCCGCGAGGTCGTCCTCGGTCAGGTCCTCGTCGGTGTCGAGCCCGTCCAGGGCCGCGAGGGGCTGGTCGAGGCGTACGTGGGCGACGAGGGACTGGAGGGCGCGGAGAGTCGCGGACGCGGTGGGTCCCCAGTTGGAGAAGTAGGAGAACTGCCACCACCAGAGGGCCTCGCTGGTGCGCCCGGCGCGGTAGTGGGCGAGCCCGTGCCGCAGGTCGGTGACGATGTCGGCGAGGTTGTCGGAGATACGGGCCGGTACGGGCGCCTTGCGGGGCTCGTACGGGTCGAAGACCTCCGAGAAGACGTCGACCGGGTCGAGCAGGACCGCGAACCGCTCGCGCAGGTCGTCGGCGTCCGGCTCCGGACCGGTGTCCGTCTCGTAGCGCTCGTCGGGGACGATGTCCTCGTGCGCGCCGAGCCGTCCGCCGGCGAGGAGCAGCTGCGAGATCTCCAGGAGCAGGAAGGGGACGGCGCTGTCCGGCTCGTCGCCCTTGGCGACCTCGGTGGTCGCCACGATGAAACTCTCGATGGAGTCGGCGATCTGGACCGCGAAGTCGTCGGGGTTCTGCGTCATGGAGTGCAGCGTGGGGTCAGACATCGAGGAGCCTCCCTGGGAGCGCGCCGGCCCTGTCGTCATACATCTAGCAGCCTTCGGCCCTCGAAGGCACGGCCGAGGGTCACCTCGTCGGCGTACTCCAGGTCACCACCGACCGGGAGACCGCTGGCGAGACGGGTCACCCTGAGCCCCATGGGCTTGATCATCCGCGCCAGGTAGGTGGCGGTGGCCTCGCCCTCCAGGTTCGGATCGGTCGCGAGGATCAGCTCGGTGACCGTGCCGTCCGCGAGCCGGGCGAGCAGTTCGCGGATGCGCAGGTCGTCGGGGCCGACGCCCTCGATCGGGCTGATCGCGCCGCCGAGGACGTGGTACCGCCCCCGGAACTCGCGGGTCCGCTCGATGGCGACGACGTCCTTCGGTTCCTCGACCACGCAGATGACGGTGAGGTCGCGGCGCGGGTCGCGGCAGATGTTGCACTGCTCCTGCTGGGCCACGTTCCCGCAGACCGCGCAGAACCGGACCTTCTCCTTGACCTCCAGGAGGGCGTGCGCGAGCCGCCGGACGTCCGTGGGCTCGGCCTGGAGGACGTGGAAGGCGATCCGCTGCGCGCTCTTGGGACCGACGCCGGGCAGCCTGCCCAGTTCGTCGATGAGGTCCTGAACCACGCCTTCGTACACGGAACGCCTTTCCGGAGCTGTCTTGTCTTCTTACGGCTTGGCCTTACGGCTTCTTCCGATGACTTCTTACGGTCATTTCTTACGGTAATGGCTGGAAACGAGCCGCAGGAGGGGCTGGGCCCCGGCAATCAGGCCCGGTGGGGGTCGGGGCTCAGAAGCCCAGGCCCGGCATGCCGCCCATGCCCTGGGCCAGCGGGCCGAGCTTGGCCTGCTGGAGCTGCTGCGCGTTGTCGTTGGCGGCCTGCACGGCGGCGACGACCAGATCGGCGAGCGTCTCGGTGTCCTCGGGGTCGACCGCCTTGGGGTCGATGACGAGGGCGCGCAGCTCGCCGGAGCCGGTCACGGTCGCCTTGACCAGGCCGCCGCCCGCCTGCCCCTCGACCTCGGTCGCCGCGAGTTCCTGCTGGGCGCGGGCGAGGTCCTGCTGCATCTTCTGGGCCTGCTGGAGAAGCTGCTGCATGTTGGGCTGGCCACCACCGGGGATCACGGTCACTCCTGAGGTTCGGTACGTCCGTATGTCGGTACGCCGAGCCTACGTGGTCCCTGCCCGACCCGCTCCATCACTCTTTCGAGTGGGAAACCAGGGCCCAGTGCACCTGATCAACAGCCTCTTTCGGGAAGAAACCCTGAGATTCCGGACCCGCCGCCCACCGTTCGGCGGTAGGAAGGGCGGGCACCACGTGCACCGCACGCCACAGAAGGATCACGAAGACTGCGCTGAACAGAGGAGTCCCCCGGTGAGCCAGCAGCCGGATACGCCGCCGCCGGGACCTCCCGGGGGAGGTGTGCACCGCGATCCGACCGGTACGCCGTTCCCCTTGGGCGACTGGGGCGAGCCGGCGGACCGGCTCGACGAGCTGTACCGCTGGGTGGAGGGGCACGCCCTGCGGACCGCCGAGTGGTACCTGTGCGACCGGGTGTGGAAGCGCCGGGGGGCCAGGGTCCTGCGGCTCGGCACGGCGCTCGGGGCGATCGCGGGCGCGACGATGCCGCTGCTCGATCTGACGGGGGTGGCGCGGGGCGCGGCGGGCTGGGGCTATGTGTCGTTGCTGCTCGGCGCCGCCTGTCTGGCCTGTGACCGGTACTTCGGTCTGACGTCGGGCTGGATGCGGGACGTGGCGACGGCGCAGGCGGTGCAGCGGCGGATCCAGACGCTCCGGTTCGACTGGGCGACGGAGTGCGTCCGGGAGGTCCTGGGGCCGACGGAGGGGACCGCGAGCGAGGCGGCCGAGCGGTGTCTGACGGTGCTGCGCCGGTTCGCGGACGACGTGACGGAGCTGGTACGGGCGGAGACGGCGGACTGGATGGTCGAGTTCCGCTCGGGCCCGGCGCCACCGGCCCTCCAGTCGGCGAACGTGCCGCCGGGCCGTCCGGCGACCGGGCCGCCGCCGAGCCGCTTCACGATGCCGCCGCTGACCCGCCCGCACCTGCCCCGCCAGCGGCCCCCGGAGACCCGCTGACGGCCCCGTACGGGTTCCTCGGCTCGGAAACCCGGCCCCGCACCCGCACCGGCCCCGTGCCGTCCGCCCCCGTACGTGCCGTCTCGTCCTCAGCTGAGGACGATCATCGAGCCCTGGGCGAGGCTGCGGGTGGCCGCCGCGTGGAGGCCGAGCCAGACGTGGCGCTCGCGGGCGAAGGGACCGTCGTCGTACGGGAGCGCGACGGCCGGTTCCTCCAGGGAGGTGGGGCGGTCCGGCGGGACGGGCGGTGCCGGGGGGTTCATCGGGTCGATGCCGATCGAGGGCGCGACGAACTCCAGCTCCCTCAGGAGCCCGTGCGAGGAGCCGAGCGGTCCGCCGCCTTCGAGCAGCTCGTCGCTGGCGAGCGGGACGGGGAAGTCCACCGGTACGTACGCGCCGGCGTGGTCGTAGTGCCAGACCAGGTGCGATTGCTGGGCGGTCGCCTCGAACATCTCCAGGAGCTGCTCGTAGTCCCCGCCGAGTTCGCCGACCGGTTCGACGGGCAGCCCGCACATCTGGAGCAGGTACGCGCGCCGCAGGAAGTGCAGGGCCTCGTAGTCGAATCCGGCCACCGGGGCGACGTCGCCCGAGAGGCCCGGCATGTACGCGTAGACGGGCACGGTCGGCAGCCCGGAGGCGCTGAGCACGGCGTCGTAGGCGGCTATCTCTTCGGCGAAGGGATTGTCGGGGCTGTGGCACAGCACGTCGACGAGGGGGACAAGCCACAGGTCACAGGCCAAGGGAGGCTCGCTCTCCGTCAGTTGCAGGGACGGCCAGGGTAGTCGGCGCGGGCGGCGGAGCCCACCCGCTGGGGAACTGCCCCACCGAACCGCTCCTCAACCCCTGACGCCTCCCCGACGCGCCCCGGAGCCGACCCCGGGATTCCCCCGAGGCGCCCCGGAGCCGACCCTGACGAACGTCGCTCATCCCGCCCGCGCCTCCAGTCGTTCCGCCCAGGCCAGGCAGTGGGTCTCGTGGTCCCGTATGACCTGGGCGGCGGAGACGTCGTCGCCCCGGGTGACCGCGTCGACGAGGCCCACGTGGCCGCTCCACAGCCAGGCGGCCGGGTCGCGTTCGGCGCGCAGATGGGGCACGGAGAAGGCCCAGCCCTGGATGCGGAGCCGGTGCAGGAACTCGGCGATGTGGTCGTTGGCGGAGACGAGGCGGCCCAGCTCGCGCCAGTAGCGGACGTCGTAGCCGACGAGGATGTCGAGGTCCCCGGCGCGGGCGGCGCGGGCGGCGGCCTCGCCCCTGCGCCGGACGGAGACGAGCGCGACGCCGAAGCCGAGGTCCGGTTCGTCCGGGGGGCCCTGCTTGGGCCCGGGGACGTGGCGCCGGAAGAGACCGTCGACGACGAGCGTGCGGGCTTCGACCATGCCCCGGTAGTCGGCGATCGAGTACGGGTGGACGCGGAAGCCCCGGTGCTGGTCGCAGTCGAGCAGCCCCTGCGCGCAGAGGTCCACGAACGCTTCCCTCACGGGGGTCGCGGAGACGCCGTACTGGTCGGCGATCTGCTTGACGGTGAATTCCTCGCCTGCTTTGAGACGCCCGGCGAGCACTTCGTCACGGAGCGCATCCGCGATCTGCTGTCGAAGGGTGTTGCGGGTGACAGCTCCTCGCGCGGCCATGTGGTCGGTCCCCTCCCGTCCGGCTCCGGACACCCTAGTCCAGACCAGGGGAGGGGACCCGAGGGGTGGTTACACGGTGTGTTCGTCGGCGACCGTCAGGGCCGCGTCGAGGGCCGCGAGTCCTTCCTTGGCCTCGGCCTCGGAGACGTTGCAGGCGGGAACCGCGTGGGTGCGGTTCATGTTGACGAAGGGCCAGAGGCCGTTCTTCTTCGCCGCCGCGCCGAAGGCGGCCATCGGCGCGTTGGCCTCGCCCGCCGCGTTGTAGGGGACGAGGGGCTCGCGGGTCTCCTTGTTCCTGACCAGGTCGAGGGCCCAGAAGACGCCCATGCCCCGGACCTCGCCGACGGAGGGGTGCTTCTCGGCCAGCTCGCGCAGGCCCGGTCCGAGGACGGTCTCGCCGATGTGGGCGGCGTGCTCGACGACCTTCTCCTCGGCCATCACCGTGAGTGTCGCGACGGCGGCGGCGCAGGCCAGCGGGTGGCCGGAATATGTCAGACCGCCGGGGTAGGGGCGCTGGTCGAAGGTGGCGGCGATCTCGCCGTTGATGGCGACGCCGCCGAGCGGGACGTAGCCGGAGTTGACGCCCTTGGCGAAGGTCATCAGGTCGGGCACGACGTCGAAGTGCTCGGCGGCGAACCACTTGCCGGTGCGGCCGAAGCCCGCCATGACCTCGTCCAGGATGAAGACGATCCCGTACTTGTCGCAGATCTCGCGGACGCCCGCGAGGTAGCCGGGCGGCGGGGTCATGATGCCCGCCGTGCCGGGGATGGTCTCCAGGATGATCGCGGCGATGGTCGCGGGACCCTCGAAGGCGATCGTGTCCTCCAGGTGCTGGAGGGCGCGGGCGCTCTCCTCCGCCTCCGTGGTCGCGTAGAAGGGCGAGCGGTAGAGGAAGGGCGCCCAGAAGTGCACGACTCCGGCGGAGGCGGTGTCGGAGGGCCAACGGCGCGGGTCGCCCGTGAGGTTGATCGCGGTGGAGGTGGCGCCGTGGTACGAGCGGTAGGCGGAGAGCACCTTGGCGCGGCCGGTGTGCAGCCGGGCCATGCGGACGGCGTTCTCGACGGCCTCGGCGCCGCCGTTGGTGAAGAAGATCTTGTCCAGGTCGCCGGGGGTGCGCTCGGCGATGAGGCGGGCGGCCTCGGAGCGCACGTCGATGGCGAAGGCGGGGGCGAAGGTCGCCAGCTTCCCGGCCTGCTCCTGGATGGCGGCGACCACCTTGGGGTGCTGGTAGCCGATGTTGGTGTAGACGAGACCGCTGGTGAAGTCGAGGTAGCGGTTGCCGTCGTAGTCCCAGAAGTACGAACCCTCCGCGCCGGCCACGGCGAGCGGGTCGATCAGGCCCTGGGCGGACCACGAGTGGAAGACGTGCGCGCGGTCGGCGGCCTTGACGGCGGCGCCCGCCCGCGGGTCGGGTTCGATGTGAGGGGTCATGGGCCGAGCGTAAGGAAACGCAGGTGGGGCGAGCCATGACCATCTTGTCCACCGAGACCGGAGCGAACGCGACACCTTGTTTCCCCGGCCGGTGCCCGGCCGCCCGGTGCCGCCCCGGCCCTCCCCCGCCGGCTCCTCTCCCGTCGGCCGTCGGCCTGCCTTCCCCGGTCCGCCCCCCGGGGGGGGTGGGGCGGACCGGGGAAGGCGTGCTCAGACCAGCAGCTCGCGGACGACGCTGCGGAGGAGCAGCGGGTGGACGAAGCGGTCGGCGGCGGTCGGCAGACACCGCCACGAGAGCGGCCAGGTCCTCCCCGTCAACGCCGGTACGGGAACATAGCTCACATGGGCGGGTCCCGCGTTGAACCGTGTCACCCCCCGGGGCCATGCCTTGTGGGTCGTGGACCCCGGCGGCACGAGGAAGTAGACCCCGCGCCGTCCGTTGGCCTCGGCCACGACGGGCCCGGGGTCGCCCCCGGTGAGCAGCTCTATCCAGTCCGCGAGCCGTCGTCCTTCCTCGCCGTCGACTCGAACGGCGTCGAATTGCACCCCCGCCTTGCGGAGTTGGAATCCAGAGGCTGGAATCCAATCCGCGCTCACTTCCTGATTCTCGTCATTCACGAGGACATGTTCCCGCGTCGACGCTAACGTTTTCCACGACTGCCGCAGGCGCGTCGTCAACCCCTTGACCTGCGCCAACTGACGTCGTACGCAGTCGAATTGCCAGGGGAGCGCTTGAGATCACTTGAGATCAGTTGAGTTCGGATGGGGGTCGCGATGGCACGTGCGGAACACAAGGAAACCATTGGCCCCGCCGCGAGGATGGCGGCGGCGATCGCAAAACGATTGAGGTTGAAAAAGGGACTTACTCAGACGCAGCTCGGAAAACTGACCGGCTACACGGGTGCAGCCATCAGTGCGATGGAACGTCTGATCTACGCGATCAGCGACGACATGCTCGTCCAGCTCGAACGTGTACTCGCCGACGGAACGGGCATCTTCGAAGAGATGCGGGAGCTGGTACGGATGGAGAAGCTGCCCGAGCAGTTCCGTGACTACGCGGCGATCGAGAAGAAGGCGGTCGCGCTCTGGCTGTACGCCAACCACGTCGTCCACGGGCTGTTCCAGACGGAGGCGTACGCGCGAGCGCTGATCGCGGGGGGCCACCCCGTACCGACCGACGAAAGGGTGGAGGAGCTGGTCGCGGCTCGGATGGACCGCAAGTCGCTGTTCGACCGCAAGCCGGTCTGCGAGATCGAGCTGATCCTGGACGAGTCCGTCCTCCGGCGCCCGATCGGCAGCGAGGAGATCATGCGCGAGCAGCTGGTGTACCTGGCGGAGTGCGCGCGAAGGAGGAACGTGACCCTTCACGTACTGTCGATGGAGGCCGGGCTTCGCGATGAGTACGCGGGTGCCCGAGGCGAGATGAACGTGCTGGAGACACCGGCCCACGACCGAGTCGTCTATCTGGAAATCCAAGACGAGAGCCTGCTGCTCAGCGACGTGGGCAAGGTCAGTACCTACATGCAGCGGTATGCGAAGATCCGGGCACAAGCCCTTGACCCGCGCGAGTCGTTGGGTCTCATCGAGGAGTTGGCGGGAGTACGGAGATGAATGACACCCTGCACTGGTTCAAGTCCAGCTACAGCGACAGCAGCGGCGGGAACTGCATCGAGGTGGCCGTCGACTGGCACAAGTCGTCGTACAGCAGCGACAGCGGTGGCAACTGCGTAGAGGTCGCCACCTGTGCGCACGCCGTCCACCTGCGGGACTCGAAGGTCGGCGACGGGCCCACGTTCACCGTGGAGCCCGCCGCCTGGACCGTCTTCCTGACGTGGCAGGACTGAACCGGCAGGACTACTAGCAGGACAGGTTGTTCCCGGCGGGAACGCCCAGGATCTGGGTGTACTGCTGGTACTTGGTGACCCGGCTCTGCACCTGGGCCGGGTTTCCGCCGTTGCACTCCAGGGTGCCGTTGATGGAGCGGATGGTCTCGCCGAAGCCGGCGCCGTTGACCATGGCGTTGTGGCCGGTCATGGTGCCGGGGCCGTTCTGGGTGTTCCAGTACCAGAGACCGGTCTGCATGGCGACGGCCGGGTCGGTCTCGACGCGGCTCGGGTTGTTCAGCAGGTCGATGCCGAGGGCGTCACCTGCGGCCTTGTAGTTGAAGTTCCAGGAGAGCTGGATCGGGCCACGGCCGTAGTACGCGGCCTGACCGGCCGGGCAGCCGTAGGGCTGGGACTTGTCGCAGTAGTGCGGGTAGTTGGCGGTGTTCTGCTCGACGACGTAGTAGAGCCCGGCGGTCTCGTGGGAGACGTTCGCGAGGAAGGCCGCGGCCTCCTGCTTGCGGACGGTGTCGGTGCCGGTCTTGGCGAAGGCCGGGTACGACTTGAGGGCGTCGACGAGACCCTTGTACGTGTAGAACGAGCTGCGGTTCGGGAACATCTGGTTGAACTGGGCCTCGGAGACGACGAAGTCCGGGTTCGGGGTGCCGCCGCCCTCCTCGCCGCCGCCGGTGCCGCAGGCGCCCTCGTCACGCCAGACGTCGGAGGCGCCGGGGCGCTCGTTCTGCGTCCACCACTTGGCGAACCAGTTGTGGCCGTTGTAGGAGGCGGTCTTGCCGCCGGTGTAGACGGTGGAGGAACTCCAGGCGCCTGCACAGGCGGGCGCCGCGCCCGCCGCTGTGGGGAGCAGGGCGGCGATTCCGATGGCCGTACAGAGTGCCGCCATGAGGACGAGCAGCTTGCGCAGCATGCGTGCTTCCTTCCGGGTGGGGTCCGGGTGGGGGAAACACTCAGCGAAGCCGCAGTGGTCTGGACCTGTCAAGGTCTAGACCAGAAGTTGTGACACGGGATTCCGCTTGGCCTAAAGAGTCGGGGCCCGGCGGGGGAACCGCCAGGCCCTGAACGGGAATTCACTCTCTTGAGGGAGCGCGCAGCGCATTCAGATGAGCAGCACAATCCGGCCAGGGCGGTGGCCCGCCTCCGCGCGCCGGTGGGCCTCCGCCACCTCCTCCAGGGGCAGGACGTCGGCCATCCGGGTGGCCAGCTCTCGGGCGGCTACCTTTTCGAGCATCCGCTTGAGGCGGGGACCGTCCGGGGTGCCGTGGACCGCCTTCACGTCGATCTCCCGCTCGGGTGCGGGGGACCGTTCGGCGGAGGCGGTGACGAAGATCCCGCCGTCCTTGAGCGCGGGCAGCAGCGGGTCCCCGATCAGTGCCGCGTCGAAGATCCCGTGCAGGCGCTCGGGGGCGAAGGCGAGGACCTTGGTGACGACCTCCTCGGGCGCCCCGCGGGTGACGACCGCCTCGGCGCCGAGCAGCCCGAGTTCCGCCTCGTCGCCCTCGTCGGCGAGGACGGCCACCCGGAGCCCCGCCGCCGCCGCGTGCTGGAGGGCGAAGCGGCCCACCACCCCGCTCGCCCCGGTGATCAGCACCGGGGACCCGGCGGGAAGCTCCAGAAGGTCGACCGCCTGGGCGGCGGTCAGGGAGGAGAGCGGCACCGAGGCGGCGGTGGGGAAGTCCACCTCGTCGGGGACGGGGGCGAGCCAGGACGGGTCGACCCGGATGACCTCCGCGTAGGCGCCCTCGCCGGTCAGCTCGTCCAGCCAGGGGATGAAACCGGCCACCCTGGTCCCTTCGGGGAGCCCCGGGACCGAGTCGAGAAGCCGCCCGGCGAAGTCGAAGCCGAGGATGAAGGGCGGGGCGAGCCCGCCGATGGCGGCGGCGAAGCGACCGGAGCGGATCTTCAGGTCCGCCTGGTTCACCGAAGTCGCCTTCAGGCGCACGCGTACGCGCCCCGGGACCTCCCCCGCCTCGGGCTCGGGACGGCGGGCCATCCGGAGGACCTCGGGTCCGCCGTAGGCGGTCACTTCGACGACACGCATGGGGTTCTCCTCAGCCGGAACTCCCCCTCGTGGCCATTACACCCAGGGTCCCGGGGCCCGGCAACCTCTGCTCGCCCGCCTGGGGAAGCCGGGGCTCCCGCTGGCGGAACGGCGAACTTCAGGTGGCCAGGACCCGCCCCACCCCCGTACTCGCACACGCGTCCGTACCGTCGCGCGGGTGGAATGGCTTACCGCTGAGAATCTCATCGCCGTGGGCACCGCACTCCTCGGCGTCCTCGTCTCCGTCGCCGCCGTCTGGTACGAACGCCGGGTGCCGCACCAGCGGCGGATCGGCTACCGCGTCCAACTGGACACCTCGATCGGTGACGGCGCGTCGGGGCGCGCCCTCACCGGCTCCGGCACCACCGTCCGGCGCGGCTTCTTCGACGCCAGCCCCGACCTCGTCGACGCCACCCTCGTGCTGCTCAGGATCGAGAACGACGGCGCCCTGGCCCTCACCGCCGACCACTACACGGACGGCGGCACCAACGGGCTGACCGTCGAGTTCACCGGGCGCCGGGTCAAGGCGGTCGTCGTCACCGCGCCCGAGCACCCCCGGCTCCTCAGCCACTTCCCCGTCACCTGGACCGGACCCGCCGAGGGCGACACCTCCGTCCACCTCCCGAAGGTCCCCCTCAACCGGGGTTCCCACTACAAGCTGCTCGTCCTCCTGACCGGCGGGCCCATCGGCAGCCCCGTCAACGTCGAGGGGAACATCGACGAGGGGTACGTCCACGTCAACCACAGCACCACCCCCGACGACAAGCCGCCCGTCTTCAGCCGGGTCGCCCGGACGGTCACCGTCGTCCTCACCGTCTGCGTCGTCGCCCTCGCCGCGATCATCGTCCGCGAGCAGGAACCGCCGCCCATCGGCTGCGCCCGGGGCACCCTCACCGTCACCGGCTCCACCGCCTTCCGGCCCGTCGTACGGGAACTGGCCACGAAGTACGAACACGACTGCCCCGGCTCGACGATCCAGGTCTCGGCGCACGGCTCGACCGCCGGGATCCGGGAACTCGCCGAGGCGGGGGCGCGGGCCACGGCGGGCTCCCCCGCCGTCGTCGCCCTCTCCGACGGGCGCAAGCCCGACGGCTACCCGCAGCTGCGGGAGAGCATGGTCGCCGTCTCCCTCTTCACCCTCGTCCTCAACGACGACATCCCCGTCGACACCCTCACCCTGGACCAGATCCGGCGGCTCTACCGGGGTGACATCACCAACTGGAAGGAGCTGATCCCGAGCCTCGACCAGAAGGTCCTGCTGGTCAGCCGGGACGCCAACTCCGGTACGCGGGAGGTCTTCCAGCGCCGGGTCCTCGGCCGCAACGAGCCCGCGAACTCCTCCCGCGACTGCGTCCACAGCGACGACACCGAATCGCCGGTGATCCGCTGCGAACTCGACTCCACGGAACAGGTCCTGTCCACCGTCGCCCGGCTCCCCGGCGCCCTCGGCTACACCGAACTGCGCTCCGGCAGCGGGTTCAAGGGACTGCACCGGGTCGCCATCGACGGGCGGCGCGCCTCCCTCGACGAGATCGGCGCGTCCCCGTACCCGTACCGGGAGATCGAGTACGCCTACACCTGGGGCCAGCCGCCCGCCGACTCGCTGACCTCCAGTTTCCTCACGTATCTGAGCCGGGGCAGCGGCCAGGACGTCATCCGCACCCACGGCCACCTGCCGTGCGCGACCCCCAAGGGGCTGCGGATCTGCGGGGAGGGGTGAGGACTGACACTCCGTCGGGACCATGGGGTCGGCCGGGCCCCCGTCTGGCATGCTCGGTCGACGTGGACCCATTGCACCCCCAAGACCCGGTCGTCATCGGCCCGTTCCGCCTCCTCGGCCGTCTCGGGGTCGGCGGGATGGGCCGGGTCTTCCTGGCGCGCTCGGCCGGTGGACGGGCGGTCGCGGTCAAGGTGGTGCACGCGGAGCTGGCCGCGCAGGAGGAGTTCCGGCGCCGGTTCGCCCGCGAGGTCGGCGCCCTGGAGCGGGTCGGCGGCACCGGCACCGCGCCCGTCCTCGGCTCCGACACCGAGGCGGACGCGCCCTGGGTCGCCATCGGCTACGTCCCCGGGCCCTCGCTGCGGACGGTCGTCGGCGACGAGACCGGGCCGCTGCCCCCGGCCACCGTCAAGGCGCTGGCCTCCGGACTCGCCCGCGCCCTCGACCACATCCACGCCGCCGGGCTCGTCCACCGCGACCTGAAGCCGTCGAACGTCCTTCTGACCGTCGACGGGCCCCGGATCATCGACTTCGGCATCGCCCGCGCGGTCGACACGGCGGGCGACGGCGGCGGACTCACCACGACGGGCGCGGTCGTCGGCTCCCCCGGCTTCATGTCCCCCGAACAGGTCCGCGCCACCGCCATCGGCCCCTCGTCCGACATCTTCTGCCTGGGCTCGGTCCTGGTGTACGCGGCGACCGGACGGGCCCCCTTCGGGACCGCCGAGAGCGGCGTCCACGCCACCATGTTCCGCATCGCCCACGACGAGCCCGACCTGACCGGGCTCCCGCCCGAACTGACCGGTCTGATCCGCGCCTGCCTCGCCAAGGACCCGACGGCCCGCCCGACCGCCGCAGAGATCGCCGAGACCCTGCCCGTCCCCGACCCCTGGCTCCCGGCGAACATCCTGGCCCGCCTGGGCCGCCACGCGGCCCGCCTCCTGGACGCGGAACCGGTGACGGCGGGGATGGACGTGGGAATGGGTGTGGAGGACGAGGTACGGGACGCGGTGCCGGCGTCGTACGGGGGCGGGGGTTCTTCGGCGGGCGCTGCGGCGGACTCGGTCGGTACGGACTCGGTCGGTACGGACTCGGTCGGTACGGGGCCGGGCGGTACGGACCCGGAGCCCGCGTCCGGCTCCGGCTCCGGCTCCGAATCCGGCTCCGGCACAGGCTCCGGCTCCGGCTCCGGCTCCGGCTCCGGCTCCGGCTCCGGCTCCGGCTCCGGCTCCGGCACAGGCTCCGGCCGCGCGGGCGCCGAGGTCACCGCGCCCCGGCGGAGGGTCGGGCGCCGGGGCCGTACCGCCCTGGTCTCGGCCGTGGCGGCGCTGGCGATCGCGGCGGGGGCGGGACTCGCGTACACACTCTGGCCCGGCACCGGCCCCGACACCAGCACCGGTCCCGGCTCCGGTCCCGGCGGTGGCTCCGGTGGTGGCTCCGGGCGGCCCGCCGGGATCGTCCCCGCGGCCTTCCTCGGCGCCTGGGAAGGCGTCCTGGAGGGCTCGGCGCAGGCCCCGTACGCGACCAGCAGGATCGAGGTCGCGCAGGGCGCGACGGGCACCAGAAGCGTCGTCTACGCGCAGGTGACGGGCGAGACGCTGTGCATGGGCCGGGCGGTGCTGCTCTCCGCCACCGAAGGCGAACTCGTCCTCGGGGACGCGGAGGTGACCGTCAGCGTCCCGGCCGAGCGCTGCACCCCGGCCGCCCGCCAGACGCTGCGGCTGCGCACCCATGACGCCGTCGAGTGGAGTTCCGGCGTCGCCAAGGCCACCTTCCAGCGGGCCGCGGCGGGGCCCTCCGTCATCCCCGCCGCGTTCGTCGGCACGTGGAAGGTGGCCCCCGAGACCCTCACCCAGCCCGAACCGGACCGATGGTCCTACCGGGTAAGCGTCACGCAGGGCCCGATCGGCGCGCCCCTGGTCCGCTTCGAGCAGTCGTACCCGCGCACCGACAGCCAGGGCGACTACCTGACGGAGGACGTCGACTGCGCCTCCACCGCCGTCGTCGCGGGCGCGGGCACCCTGATCGTCATCGGCCCGGAAACCCGAGACCCGGCCCACTGGGACCCCGACTGCGCCGAGAACGGCTCCAGCAACCTCCGCCTGGTCCGCTGGAAGGGCGAGGAACGACTCCAGATCTACGGGATGACCGCGGACGGGGAGCCTTCGGAGTTCGTACGGGACTAGGCCGCCCTTTTCCGACAACTCGCCCCTGTGGAAGCTTCGTTGGGGCTCCCGCCCGACCGCCCGGACGGGAGCGAAGGACCGTGCGCGACGGCATGGGGCCGGGCTGCTCGACCCGTCACCCGAAAGGGTGGTTCGGGTCAACTGCCGTGCTTTGGCGGAAAATTCGAGAGCAGCATTCGTCGGGAGTTTCCGACGTTCGCAGTGGCTTTCGGGTCACACGGAAGGATTCATATGCCGGGTAGGACCCGTCTCGTCCTCGCAGGACTGCTCGCGGCAGGTGCCATGGTGCCGGGGATGCCATCGGCGGCGGCGGAGAGCACCCCGGCGGTGAAAGTCGTCGTCTCCGACTGGTCGCAGGGCGGATGGATCGCGAAGGCGACCTGCCCGAGCGGCTACGGCCTGGTCGGCGGCGGCCAGGACGCCCGCCTCGACACCAACGCCTTCGGCGCGCTCAGCGACGGCATCGAGGCCAACGCCCCCGACCCCAACAGCACGAACACCTGGATGACCCAGGCCAAGAGCGGATCCGTGCGCTCCTTCGCCCTGTGCGCCAAGGACGCGCCCGTACCCGTGGTCGTCGCCTCCGACTGGCCCCAGGACCACTGGATCGCCACGGCGACCTGTCCTGCGGGCACGCACCTGATCGGTGGTGGCGAGGACGCCCGCCTGGAGACCATGGTCTCCGGAGACGTCGACGACGACATCGAGCTGAACGCCCCCGATGCGAACACTCCCGACACCTGGTCCGCCCAGGCCAAGAAGGGCCAGGCGCGCGCCCTGGCCCTGTGCGCGACCGGAGCCCCCGCACTGAAGGTCGTCGTCTCCGACTGGTCGCAGAGGGGGTGGATCGCGAAGGCGACCTGCCCGAGCGGCTACGGCCTGGTCGGCGGCGGCCAGGACGCCCGCCTCGACACCAACGCCTTCGGCGCGCTCAGCGACGGCATCGAGGCGAACGCCCCCGACCCCAACAGCACGAACACCTGGATGACCCAGGCCCACAGCGGAGCGGTGCGCTCCTTCGCCCTGTGCGCCCCGAGCGCGCCCGTACCCGTGGTCGTCGCCTCCGACTGGTCCACGGACGGCCGGCAAGTCCGCGCGAGCTGCCCCCAGGGCACACAGCTCGCCGGTGGCGGCCAGGACGCCCGCCTGCGTACCGACAGCTTCGGCAGCGTCGACGACGACGTCGAACTCAACACCCCCGACCCCCAGAACCCGAACACCTGGACGGTCCGCGCGCACAGCGGCCAGAGCCGCGCCCTGGTCATGTGCACCCCCTGACCCTCTCGTGACCTTCGGCCCCGCCCCCGGCACGGTCCCGGAGGTGGGGCCGTGCCGTAGGCCCGTCCCTGGTCTCAGGCACCCCTCGCGCCGAAGCAGTCGCGCCAGGTTCCCTCGGTGGGCCGCCAGTCGTACGTCGTACGGGCGAGCGTGTCGTCCGCGCCGCGCGCCCAGCCGGGGCGCCCGCGTGTGGGCCGGGGGGCGGGGGTGTCGGACTTCGCCGCCAGGAGCGGGATCCACGCGTGTGCCGGGGCGGGCTCGCCGTCCACGATGTTGACGGTGCCGGTCGGCCAGTCGAGGGCGGCGAGCGCGGCCCGTGCCGCGTCCGCGACGTGCAGGAAGGACGTCACCGTGTCGTCCGCCGGAAGCGCCAGGTCCATGAGTTGCCGCGCGACCGGGCCGTTCGGCTCGTACCAGGTGCCGGGCCCGTGCAGGGTGCCGTAGCGGAGGATCACATGCTCCGGCAGTTCGGCCACCGCCTGCTCCAGGGCGTGGACACCGGCGATGGTGGTGGCCCTCGGTTCGCCCGCGCCGAGGTCCAAGGGGGTCGACTCGGCTGCCGGGGTGTCGCCGGGCTCGTACGCCCAGCTGATCGACTGGGCGACGATCCGGCGGACGCCCGCACGGTGCGCGGCGTCCACGAGGTTCCGGGTGCCTTCGCGCCGGATCCGCGCGTTGTCTGCGATGCTCCCGCCCGCGAGCGCGGTCAGCTGGTGGACGATCGCCTCCGGCGCCGCCGCGCCGACGGCGTCCGCGAGGGCGTCCCGGTCGAAGACGTCCACCTGGACCGCCTCGGCACCCTGGTCACGCAGCCAGGCAGCACCCCGGGGGTCACGGGACGCGCCGGTCACCTGATGTCCGGCCTCCTGGAGCAGGGGCAGCAGCAGACGTCCGATGGCACCGGTGGCACCGGCCAGGAAGATACGCATGGGGTCCTTCGTCCTTCGGGTTGTTCTCGGGTGGGTGCGGGAGTAGGTGGATGGGGTGGGTGAGGCGGACGGGGTGGGCACACCAGCCCCCGCGCCGGCCTTCGCACCAGCTTCCGCGTCGGCCCCCGCACCGGCCCCCGCACCCACCCCCACCCCCCTCGTCGATCACTCATCCACTCACGCTACGAGGCCAATGGCCCACGCCCGTGGGCCAAACTGGGGCCATGGGACTGGACCAATCCATGCGTGCGGCGCACGGGCTCGATCTCCTCGTCGACATCGGCCCGCCCGGTCGGCGCGGCTCGCGGCGGCAGGCCGTCGAGGACGCGCTGCGCGCCGCCGTCCAGCAGGGCCGTCTGCCGCCCGGCACCCGTCTGCCCGCCAGCCGGGAACTCGCCGCCGATCTCGGTCTCGCCCGCGGCACGGTCAGCCAGGCCTACGAGCAGCTGATCGCCGAAGGCTGGCTCACCGCCCGTACCCGGGCCGGGACCAGGGTCGCGGGCGCCGCCGCGCCGACCGGGCCTTCCGGGGACCCGTACGGGCAGGCCGCCGTCCGGCCCCCGGCGGCCCGGCACGACCTCGGTCCCGGCCGCCCCGACCTGTCCGCCTTTCCCCGCCAGGAGTGGGCCCGCGCCCTGCGCCGCGCCGTTCTGGAGGCCCCCGTCGAGGCCCTCGGCTACGGCGATCCGCGCGGACGCCCCGAGCTGCGCTCCGCCCTCGCCGGATACCTCGGCCGGGTCCGGGGCGTCCGGGTCGACCCCGCCCACCTGGTGATCTGCTCGGGCTTCACCCAGGCCTTCCATCTGCTGACCCGCGTACTCGCCGGGACCGGAGCCGCGAGGATCGGCATGGAGAACCCCGCCATGCCGGAACACGTCGAGATCGCCCGTACCGCCGGTCTCACCGTCCTCGACCTGCCGGTGGACCAGGACGGGCCGCTCGTGGCACCGGCCGAGACCGGCGGCGCCCACGTCGTGCTCTGCACTCCCGCCCATCAGTTCCCGCTCGGCGTCAGCATGTCCCCGGAGCGCCGCGCCCGGCTCCTCGCCTGGGCCGACGCCCAGGACGGGTGGATCGTCGAGGACGACTACGACGGCGAGTTCCGCTACGACCGCAGGCCGGTCGCCGCGCTCCAGGCCCGCCGTCCCGACCGCGTCGCCTACGTCGGCAGCACCAGCAAGTCGCTCGGCCCCTCCGTCCGGCTCGGCTGGATCGCCTGCCCGCCCCGGCTGCTCGAACCGCTGGTCGAGGCGAAGCGCCTCGCCGACCGGCAGACCCCGACACTCGAACAGCTCGCCCTGGCCGACCTGCTGACCACCGGCGCCTTCGACCGGTATCTGCGCGCCCGCCGCCGCTCGTACCGCCAACGCCGGGACACGCTCGTCGCCGCCGTCGCCGAGCGCCTCCCCGAGGCCCGTGTCACCGGCATCGCGGCCGGACTCCACGTCCTCCTCGAACCGCCGCCGCACCGCACCGACCAGCGGAAGACCGCCGCCGCGCTACGGCGGCACGGCATCGCGCTCACCACGCTCGACCGCTATCTGCGCGGCGAGGAGCGCCCCGACCCCGCCCCCCTCGTCGTCGGCTACGCGACCCCCGCCGCCCACGCCTACCCGGCGGCCGTCGACGCGCTGCTGACCGCCCTGACCGAGGCGGTGCGGTGACCGACCGGACGGCACCCCGCCCGTCGAGCCACCGGACGACACCGCGCCCGTCGAGCCACCGGGCGATGCCGCGTCCGTCGAGCCACCGGACGGTGACACGTCCATCGGGCCACCGGCCAGTGACACGTCCGTCGGGCCCCGGACGGCGACCGCGACCGCGCGGAGTGAGTCCACACCCCCGTCCGTACGGCGACCGCACCCGCACCCGCACCCCCGGGCAGCGCCCGCACCCTGTCCGAAACCCGCTGTCGTCGATCACCGCGCCTCGGGGCCGGACCTGTACGCTTGACTGAATTGTCCGCCGATCACCCGAGACCTTCTGAATGCTCCTTTCTGTCGGATTGCTCCAGTACGCACCCCAGGACCGCTCCGCCCCCGAGAACATCCGGTTCATCCGGTCCGCCGTCGGGGGCGTCACCGATGCGATCATCACGCTGCCGGAGTTCTTCCTCGGCAGCTACCGGGATCTTCCCCTCGTCTTCCCCGCTCCGGACGACCTCCGGCGCCTCCTCGGGCCCCTGGCCGAGGTCTCCGCCACGCAGCGGCTCCGGTTCGTCGGCAGCCTCCCCGTCGACCTCGGAGGGCGGAAGGTCAACCGCGCCCTGGTGATCACCGACGGCGAGATACTCGCCGCACACGACAAGGTCCGGCTCTTCGGTCCCGAGCGGGACCTCTTCCAGCCGGGTCGGCGCCCGCACCGGGTGGTCGACATCGGCGGACTTTCGAGCACCGTGCAGATCTGCATGGACATCGCCGACCCGCTGCCGGTCCGCGAAGCCGCCCGCGCGGGGGTGAACCTGGTGCTGAGCCCGTCGACCGTCTCCGTCGACTACCTCCGGGTCATCCACCGGGCCAGGGCCCTGGAGAACCAGGTGGTCAGCGTCTTCTGCAACCGGCACGGAGTCGATCAGGACGGCACGGTCTACCTGGGGCGCAGCGGGATCTTCTTCCCCGACGGCACGGACCTGTCCGTCGGCACCGACACCGACGAGCTGGTCCTGAGCACGGTCACGAGGGAGCAGCTCACGGCGTGGTCCCTGCTCCAGCGGGACCTGGTGCGGGACCACGTCGACACGAGGGAGCTGGCCCGGGTCGTCTGACCAGCAGATGATCGCCCAGGACGAGCGCGTCGAGCCGCATGGCGAGGAAGGCGCGGCAGGCGTCGGCAGGGGTCTCGACCAGGGGTTCCTCCCGCCGGTTGAACGAGGTGTTCAGGAGGACGGGGACGCCCGCCCGCTCGTCGAACCGGCGCAGCAGCCGCTCGCACCGCTCGTCCTGGTCCGCGCGGACGGTCTGCACCCGGGCGCTGCCGTCGACATGGGTCACGGCGGGAATCAGCCATCGTTTCTCCGGCCGTACGGTGACCGCGAGGGCCATGAAGGGACTGGGTCCGGCCGGTTCGAAGAACTCCCCGGCGCGCTCCTCGATCACCATCGGCGCCAGTGGCCGGAACCACTCGCGGTCCTTCACCCGGGTGTTGACGTACGCGCGCATGGCGGGGCGGCGGGGGTCGGCCAGGATGCTGCGGTGGCCGAGCGCCCGGGGGCCCAGCTCCGAGCGGCCCTGCCACCAGCCGATCACCTGCCCTTCGGCGAGCCGTCCCGCCGTCTCCGGCAGCAGCTCCGCCTCGTCCATCCGGGTGTGCTCGACGGACTCCCCGAGGCTCCGGATGGCCGCCTCGACCGCGCTTTCCGGGTACGGAGGGCCGTAGTAGGCGGTGCGCATCACGGCGTCCGCAGGCAGTCCCCGGCGGCGCGCCTCGTGCAGGAGCTTGCCGATGGCCTGTCCGTCGTCGCCGGGCGCGGGCACGATGAACACCTCGGCGAAGGGGCCGTCCCTGACGATCCGCCCGTTGGCGACGCAGTTCAGCGCCACCCCGCCCGCCAGACAGAGCCGGGGGCTGCCGGTGAGCCGGTGGGCGCGCCCGGCGAGACCGAGCAGGATCTCCTCCAGGATGACCTGGCCGGCGTACGCGATGTCCATGTCGTCCCGGTCGAAGCGGCCGACTTCCGGCGGGCGGGCGCGGGCGGCGACGAACTCGTCCCAGAGGACCTGGTCGTGCGGTGGGGGCGGGGGCCAGCCGAAGTCCCGGCGTCCGATGGTGTTGGCGAGGACGACCGAGGTGAACCGGGGGTCGACCCGGTAGCCGCCGTCCTCCTCGGTGCCCGCGTGGCGGCGGAGCAGGTCGAGGAAGCGGGAGGGGCGCCCGTAGGAGGCGAGGGCCATGGTCTTGCCCTCGTCGTGCAGTCCGCCCATTCCGGCGAGGGCGCCGACCGCCGTGTAGAAGTGCCCGACCGATTCGGCGGCGAAGATCCCGGAGGGGGCGGCCCTTTCCTCCACCAGGGTCAGTCCTTCGGGGGTGCCGTGCCAGAGGGAGGTGGTGACGAGCCGGTCGCCCCGGTATCCCTGTCCGTCGACGACGAGCACGGCGGCTTCGCGGAATCCGGAGCCGTAGAAGGTGCCCGCCGCGTGATGCAGATGGTGATCCTCCCGGACCAGCCCTCCGGAGTTGTCCACGCATTGGTCACCCGGGGTGCCGAAATAGGGCCGGTACGCGGGAAAGGAACGCAGGTGGCGGTAGGCGAGCCGGGAATCCCAGCTGTGCTTGCGCCGCTCGCCGACGCGCTCCGAGGCGAGCGCGACGATTCCGCCGCCGGGCAGGAGCAGGGCGACCCCGCCGTCGTGCCAGGAGGTGCCGTGGCTGTGCACCAGGGCGGTCGGGCCTTCCGGCGGGCTTTTCTTCGGGCCTTCCGTCGGGCCTTCCGTCGGGCTTTCCGTCGGGCTTTCCGTCGGGGGGCTCGCCGGGCTTTTCAGCGGGAGGGGCGGGGGCTGGTTCACCGGGCGGCTCCGATGTCTTCGGGCGGGTTCAGGCGTGGAATCCCAGGGAGGCGACGAAGACGTAGTTCGGTGATCTGTTGAGCAGTTTCCGGACGACGAAGTCGTCGTAGAGCCCCGGCGGTACCTCGGTGTCCACATGGACGCGGACGCTCACCCGTGCGGGCAGGAGCTGACCGGCCAGATTCACCGCGAGGTCCACCCGGTCGTGGTCGGCGCTCGTCATCCGCGTACTGGCCAGGACCACCTCCTGGAAGTGGTACGGCTGTCCGGGCAGCGGCGCGTAGAGCACGACCGTGATCAGATGCCCGGGATATCCGGCGTAGGTCTCGACGCCCTTGGTCCGCAGCCGGAGCGTGGTGGTGTCGGGTCCGGCGGGGTCGGTCTTCTCCAGGGTCAGCGGGAGATCCACGGTGAGACCGGAGTAACTCGCGTCGCCGTACACACCGGGCTCGTCGCCGAGCTGGACGCGACCTTGCCAGATCAATTCGGGCTTGTTGCTGAGCATGTACTGGCCTCCCGACGATAGGGGGCCCAACCGGCTTTGATTATATAGCGCCCGCGCATATCACGACCGGTATCGACACGGGTCACGACCGGTACCGGCACGGGCGCACGGAGAAGGCGGCCCGGATGTCCGGACCGCTTTCGTACCGCTCACTCCCGCAGGAGTACCGCTCCCGGAGGAATACCGCTCCAGGAGGAGTACTAGAGCGACAGGTCCTTCTGGTCGGTGATGACCTTTCCGGCGATGTACAGGTTGCCGTCCGAGTCGAGAATGCCGACGACCTTCTTGGTGCTGCCGTGGTGGGTCGTGAAGTAGACCTTGTCCATCTCCTGCGACGAGGAGAAGTTCGAGTTCATGCGGATCTCGACGCTGTTCGGGGAGATGACCGCGACGTTCTGCTCACCGGACCCGGGCCGGACGTCGTTGGAGACCAACTTGACCTTGCCGTGGTACTCGCCCTCGTCCCAGTTCGAAGCCTGTCCAAGATCCAGCTCGGCCATGGTTCCCCTCCGGTTCCACGGGACTGTTTCCGGAACAGCCCCGACCGATTGGGGAGCCTAGGTGGCGGAGTTCCGGAGAAGGAGTCATTCCGGAAAGGCTGGCCGTAATTGATCTCTGCGGCCGGAATCGGCCAGGCGCGGGCGACCCGCCGCACACCCCCGGAGACGGCGCGAAGGGCCCGCGCCCCCGGAGAACCGGGAGGCGCGAGCCCTTCGTACGCGCGGTCGCGCCGGCGCTTCGTCCGGCCGGACGAAGCGCGAGCACGCTCCTTACAGGAAGGAGTTGATCTCGATGGTCTCGGTGCGGCCGGGGCCGACGCCGATCGCGGAGATCGGGGCACCCGACATCTCCTCCAGGGCCTTCACGTACGCCTGCGCGTTCTTCGGCAGGTCGGCGAAGGTCTTGGCCTTGGTGATGTCCTCGGACCAGCCCGGCAGCATCTCGTAGATCGGCTTCGCGTGGTGGAAGTCGGTCTGCGAGTAGGGCAGCTCCTCGACGCGCTTGCCGTCGATCTCGTACGCGACGCAGACCGGGATCTGCTCCCAGCCGGTGAGCACGTCGAGCTTGGTGAGGAAGAAGTCCGTCAGGCCGTTGACCCGGGTCGCGTAGCGCGCGATGACCGCGTCGAACCAGCCACAGCGACGGTCACGGCCGGTGGTGACACCGCGCTCGCCACCGATCCGGCGCAGCGCCTCGCCGTCCGCGTCGAGCAGCTCCGTCGGGAACGGACCGGCGCCGACACGGGTCGTGTACGCCTTGAGGATGCCGATGACCCGGCTGATCTTCGTCGGGCCCACGCCCGCGCCCGTGCAGGCGCCGCCCGCCGTCGGGTTCGAGGAGGTGACGAAGGGGTACGTGCCGTGGTCGACGTCGAGCAGGGTGCCCTGGCCGCCCTCGAAGAGCACGACCTTGTCCTCGTCGAGCGCGTTGTTGAGGATCAGCGTCGTGTCGGCCACGAACGGCTTGATCTGCTCCGCGTACTGGAGCATCTCCTCGACGATCTGCGCGGCGTCGATCGAACGCCGGTTGTAGAGCTTGGCGAGCAGCTGGTTCTTGCCCTCCAGCGCCGCCTCGACCTTCTGCGAGAGGATCGACTCGTCGTAGAGGTCCTGAACCCGGATGCCGACGCGGTTGATCTTGTCGGCGTAGGTCGGGCCGATACCCCGGCCCGTCGTGCCGATCTTGCGCTTTCCGAGGAACCGTTCCGTCACCTTGTCGAGCGTGACGTTGTACGGAGTGATCAGGTGAGCGTTACCGCTGATCAGAAGCTTGGAGGTGTCGACTCCACGCTCGTTCAGCCCGCTCAGCTCGGAGAGCAGGACCGCTGGGTCCACGACGACGCCGTTTCCGATCACCGGGGTGCACCCCGGGGAGAGGATTCCGGAAGGGAGCAGGTGCAGCGCGTACTTCTGGTCGCCGACGACGACGGTGTGGCCGGCGTTGTTGCCGCCCTGGTAGCGCACTACATAGTCAACGGATCCACCGAGCAGGTCGGTGGCCTTTCCCTTGCCCTCGTCACCCCACTGAGCACCGAGCAGCACAAGTGCGGGCACAGGCGTACACCCCTTCCGGGTGGGGCATGTCCAAGGTCAGGGGCCGAGGCCCGCCTCACCGGTGTGCCCCGGAATAGACGAAGCCCCTGGCGCAATAGCGCAAGGGGCTCTTGCACAAAGATGCTACCCGAGGAAGGACCGAGGTGTCGGATCACGACCAGCTGCTGGTCATCGTCGACCCGGTCGCCCGGCGATCGGACGGCGAGTCCGTGCGGATCGCGAAGGATGTGCTGTGCGCCGGCGCCGAGGCGAAGATCTGCCTGCCGGACGGCCCGGAGGAGTTCTCCCGGGCCCTGGCCAGGCGCGGTTCCCGGCGTCCCGTGGTGCTCGGCGACGACCGGTCGCTGCTGCGCGCGGTGACGCTGCTGCACCGCGAGCGGGAGCCCGCGGGAGCGGCTCTCTCGCTCATTCCCATCGGCGCTCCCGACGGGCTCGCGGTCGCCCACGCGCTCGGCGTGCCCCGGGCCACGCCCGCCGCCGCGCGGGCGGTCCTTGACGGCTCCGTACGGCGGCTCGACCTGCTCGCGGACGACGCCGGCGGGATCGTCCTCGGCGAGCTGCTCGTCCCCGCCGCGCCCGTGGCCGCCCCGGGCGCGCCCTCGGTCTGGGACACCTGCCGGACCCTGGTCCGCACCCTGGTCAGACCCGCCCCGACGGCCCTCGCGGTCCGCACCCACCGGCTGCGGGTGGAGGCGGACGGGGTACGGCTCGCCGACACCGGCACCCCGATGGAAGGGCTCACGGTCCGCACGACGGGCGGCGCCGCCGAGGTGACCCTGCACCCGATGGCCGCCCCGCCCTCGCAGGTGACCGCCCAGGTCCTCACGGTCACCGGGCCGGACTTCCGCTACCGCGCCGACGGCCGGGTGAAGGGCCCGGTCCGCCGCCGCACCTGGACGGTGGGGGCGGGGGCGTGGGGGCTGACCTTGCCGGGGGCGGCGCCGTAGGCCGTTTCTCGTAGGTCACTTCCCGTAGGTCGTTTCCTTGCGGAGTGGCTTACGGGAAACGGCCTACGGGTGGGGCCTACGGGGTGGGCGCGTTCCTCGTCTTCTTGTGGGCCGCCCAGCGGTCCATGACCGACAGCATCTCGTGCTGGAGGAAGGCGAAGAACTCGGCCGTCTCGGCGGTCCGCGCCCCCGCCGCCGTCCCGGGGCCCAGGGTCGCCGCGCCCTCGCGCAGGACCTTCTCCCAGCGGGTCAGGACCTGGTCGCGGCGGGTGAAGGTCTCGTACCAGAGTTCGTTGTGGAGGACGTACCGGTCGCGCCGGGTGCCGGGGTCGCGCTCGCGGCTGACCATGCTCACCTGGCTGAGATAGCGGATCGCGCCGGAGACGGCAGCGGGGCTGATCCGCAGCCGCTCGGCCAGCTCCGCCGAGGTCATCGACGCCGTCTCGGAGGCGAGGAGCGCGGCGAAGACCCGTGCGGCCATGCGCTGCATGCCCGCCTCGGTCAGCTCGGCGGCGAAACGCTCGACGAAACGGGAGACGGCCTCGTCGTCGACGGCACCCGCACCGCCGCCCGCACCCGGCTCCGCACCGCCGCCCGCGCCTGCGCCCGCACCCGAGTCCGGCTCCGTACCCACGTCCACGCCCGAGCCCGGCTCCGTACCCACGTCCACGCCCACGCCCGCGTCCGTACCGGCTCCGGCGGCGCTCGGCCCCGTGTCCCCGGCCGTCTCCTCGGCTTCCCTGGTGCTCATGCCGGTCATCGTCTCCCTCGTCCGGTCCTCGACACAGACTTTATACGCTTCCTTAACTTCACAACTTTGTGAAAGTAGCGTACGTTCCGAAACATGACGAAGGCAATCAGCGTCGCCGGACTGCACAAGTCCTTCGGGCGCACCCACGCGCTCGACGGCCTCGACCTCACCGTCCCCACCGGCGAGGTCCACGGCTTCCTCGGCCCCAACGGCGCCGGGAAGTCCACCGCCATCCGCGTCCTCCTCGGACTCCTGCGCCCCGACTCCGGCACCGCCCGGCTCCTCGGCGCGGACCCCTGGCGGGACGCCGTGGCCCTGCACCGCCGGATCGCGTACGTCCCCGGCGACGTCACCCTCTGGCGCAACCTCTCCGGCGGCGAGGTCATCGACCTCTTCGGACGGCTCAGAGGCGGGCTCGACCCGGCCCGCCGCGCCGCCCTCGTCGCCCGCTTCGAACTCGACCCCACCAAGAAGGGCCGCGCCTACTCCAAGGGCAACCGGCAGAAGGTCGCCCTCGTCGCCGCCTTCGCCTCCGACGCCGAACTCCTCGTCCTCGACGAACCCACCAGCGGCCTCGACCCGCTGATGGAGGAGGTCTTCCGCGACTGCGTCAGGGAAGCCCGCGACCAGGGCCGGACCGTCCTCCTCTCCAGCCATCTGCTCAGCGAGGTCGAAGCCCTCTGCGACCGGGTCAGCATCGTCCGCAAGGGCCGCACCGTGGAATCCGGCTCGCTCGCCGAACTCCGCCACCTCACCCGCACCACCGTCACCGCCGAACTCGACGGCCCGCCGCAGGGCCTCGACAGCCTCCCCGGCGTCCACGACCTGCGCGTCACCGGCCACCGGGTCCACCTCCAGACCGACACCCACCGGCTCGACGCCGTCCTGCGCGCCCTCACCGCCTCCGGCGTCCGGAGCCTCACCAGCGCCCCGCCGACCCTGGAGGAACTGTTCCTCCGCCACTACGCGCCCGAAGGCGAGGCCGAGCGATGAGCACCGTCCTCCCCCGAAGCTCCCGGCCCCCCGGCCGCACCCCCAGCCGCACCGGAGCCCTCACCGGCACCGGCACCCTCACCTGGCTCGCCCTGCGCCGAGGGCGGCTCGGCCTCCCCCTGTGGGTCTTCGTCACCGGCGGGCTCGTCGCCGTCGGACCCGGCGCCCTCGCCGACGTCTACCCCACCGCCGCCGACCGCGCCTCGGCCGCCGCCGCCATGAACGCCAACGGTTCGCTGCGCGCCTTCTACGGGCCCGTCCTCGACGACTCCCTCGGCGGGCTCGTCGCCTGGCGGTTCGGCGTCTTCGCCGCCGTCCTCGCCGCCCTCGCGAGCCTCCTCACCGTCATCCGGCACACCCGCGAGGAGGAGGAGACCGGACGTCAGGAGATGCTCTCCGCCGGGGCCGTCGGCCGCCGCGCCCCGCTCACCGCAGCCCTCCTCACCGCCCTCGCCGTCAACGGCGCCATCGCGCTCCTCATCACCGCGAGCCTCGCCCGGCAGGGCCTCGCCGGAGCCCTCGCCCTCGGCCTCGCGACCGGCGCCACCGGCATGGTCCTCGCCACCACCGCCGCCCTCGCCGCCCAGCTCACCGAGAGCGCCCGGCTCGCCAAGGGCCTCACCGGCGCCGCCCTCGGCCTCGCCTTCGCCCTGCGCGCGGCGGGCGACGCCCGTACCCCCGACGGCTCCTCCGTCCTCACCTGGCTCTCCCCCCTCGGCTGGGCCGGACACGTCCGCCCCTACGCCGGGGAACGCTGGTGGGTGCTGCTCCTGCCGCTCGCCGCCGTCCTCCTCCAGACCTGCGCCGCGTACGCGCTGACCGCCCGGCGCGACCTCGGCGCGAGCTTCCTCCCCACCCGGCCGGGCCCCGCCGACGGGCGGCTCGGCTCGGCCGGCGCGCTCGCGCTGCGGCTCCAGCGCGGCTCGCTCCTCGGCTGGTCCCTCGGCTTCCTGCTCGCCGGGCTCGTCTTCGGCGGCATGGCCGAAGGCGCGGCGGAGCTGGTCGGCGGCAACGCCCGCACCCGCGAGATCTTCGCCCGCATGGGCGGCCAGACCGCCCTGACCAGCGCCTTCCTCGCCACCCTCGTCTCCCTCCTCGGGATGGTCGCGGCCCTCTTCGCGGTCGGCTCGGTGCTGCGCGCGCACGGCGAGGAGACCTCGGGACGGGCCGAACCCCTCCTCGCCCATCCCCTCGGACGGCTCCGCTGGGCCGCCGGACACCTCGTCATCGCCTTCGGCGGCTCCGCCCTGATCCTCGCCCTCGGCGGCCTCGGCCTCACCCTGTCGTACGGGCACGACCCCGGCCCCCTGCTCGGCGCCGCGCTCGTCCAGCTGCCCGCCGTGTGGACCCTCGCGGGGCTCGCCGTCCTCCTCTGGGGCGCCTCCCCGCGCACCGCCCGAGCCGCCTGGGGCGCCGCCGGAATCTGCCTGGCCCTGGGCTGGGTCGGCCCCGCCCTCGGCCTCCCGCAGACCGTCCTCGACCTCTCCCCGTACGGCCATCTCCCGAAGCTCCCCGGCCAGGACATGAACTGGCCCCCGGTCCTCACCCTCACCGCCCTCGCCGCCGCACTGACAGCAGCAGGCCTGACGGGCCTCCGCCACCGGGACCTGACCGGCTGAGGGGTGGGGGGTGGGGTGGGGTGGGGGCCGACGGTCTGGGGGGGGCGGGCCGGGGGTCTGCGGGGGCCTGGGGTCTGCGGGGGCCTGGGGTCTGCGGGCCGAAGGCCCATCGGGGCCGGGGCCCTGCCGGACCGTAGGTCCGCCGGGGCCTGGGGTCTGCGGGCCGGGGGTCTGCCGGGGCCTGAGGCCCATCGGGGCCGGGGCCTGCCGGGCCGCAGGCCCACCGGGGCCGGAGACCCACCGGGGCCAGGGCACTGCCGGACCGCAGGCCCATCAGGGCCGGATGTCCAGCCGGGGCCGGGGCCGCCAAGGCCCAGGGGCCAAAGCCCGTGGCCCGAGGCGAGGCCTGAAGCCCGAAGCCCTGGGCGAAGCCGGGGGCCGGGGCGGGGCCGAGGCCCAGGGCCCAAAGCCCGAGGCCCTGGGCCCGGGGCGAAGCCCAAAGCCCGGGGGCCGAGGCCGGGAGCCGGGCCCGGGGGCCGAGGCCAGGAGCCGGGGCCGGGAGCCAGGCCCGGGGGCCGAGGCCAGGGCCAGGGCCCGGGGCCGGGCCGAGGCCCAGGGGCCAAAGCCCAAAGCCCGGGGCCCGAGGCCCCAGGCGGCGTCGGCGTCCGGACCCGTCTCGGAGCCTCCCCGGCTACCGCCCCCGCAGTTCCGCCCGTGCGTCCCTCAGGCGGCGTTCCCATGCGCAGATCACCTCGTGGAAGCCGCCCGCGCTGCGGTCCCGGGCCGACTGGAGGCAGCGCTCCGCCTCGTGGAGCCAGCCCCGGTGCGGCCTCGGCTTCCCCGCGAACGGCTCCGCCGACGCCAGTTCCGCCGCCCACGTGATGGTCTGCCCCCGCAGAAACGACGTGTCGACCTTCTCCGTACCGGCCGACTCCTCCATCACCCGGCTCCCGTCGAAGCAGCGGTACGCCCGCCACGCGCTGTCCAGCGCGTCCGCCCGGTCCCGCTCCGCGCCCAGCACCGACCTGCGCAGATACAGGCTCCCCACCGACTTCAGGACATCGGCGTCGGCGAAGTGGTTCTCCATCAGGTCGTCGAGGGCGAACGCCTGCCCGGGGTCCATCGCCTTCTCCCACTCCCGGGCCTCGTCCTCACCCCCCGCGCCCTGCTCCGGAGCGGGCCGGTCCCCCCGCTCGTCGAGATAGGGACCCGCGCTGCGGACGAAGTCGTCACCGATCATGTCGGCGTACTTGGCGTCCGCCAGGCTCCAGTCCACCGGACGGCCCAGCTCCAGGGCGACCCGCGCGGTCAGCAGCGCCACCCGGTCGGTCTGCGAGTGCAGCCCCGCGACCTCCTCCAGCCGCTCCGAGGCCTCGACGAGCGCCTCGCCGCGCTCCCCCTCCGTCAGCCCCTCGGCGTACAGCGCATGGCTGAGCAGGCATTCCGCCGCGTCCACCAGACCCTGCCGGAACCGGTCCCCGTCCGTCTCCTGCCGCGCCGTCTCGGCATGCAGCCGCGCGGCCTTCTCGTACTCCCAGATGTACCGGTGGTAGAAGGCACGGGCCCGCATCACGCCCAGGTTCCCGGGGAACTGCTCCGCCGCCCCGTCCAGCAGCTCCCACACCGGACGGTGGTCGACCTCCTTCGGACGCTTCGCGTAGATCGCGCTCCAGCGCTGGTACTCCCGCTTGATCCCGAACCGCGCCTCGTACAGCGCCCACGTCGGGCCGTAGAGCCGTTCGTGCCACTGGAGCGCCGCCCACCGGTCCCGGTGGACCTTGTCCGCCCGCACCTGGTTCGGGTTCCGGCCGGTGTCCCAGCCGCCGCGCACGGCCTGCGTCTTCACCGCGACCGGCAGGCTGCCCTCCTTCTGCCAGTCGCTGTCCAGACACCACAGGTCGAGCTGCGCCATCGTCCGGTTGCCGTACCGGACCTCCTGCCCGCTCGCCAGCCAGCCCCGGATCTCCTCGACCGCCTTCGCGTGCTCCGAGAGCAGCGCCTGCCCACGCCCGGCACCGAACCAGGCCTGTGTGGTGCGCAGCAGCCGCAGCCACGTCCGGTACGCGTACGCCGAAGGCAGCCCGTGCGCCGCCCGCTGCGCGATCTGGACGCCGTGCCGCAGGCTCTGCCGGGCCGCCGGCTGCTCGTTCCGCTCCCGCTGCACGTACGCCAGGAAGCCGTACGCCGCCGCGAGTTCCGTCAGATGGTCCGCGCTCATCGCGGTCAGCGTCTCCGGACCGCCCCCGGCCGGCTGCTCCTCGGCCCGCAGCAGCGCCAGGACCTCCCTGGCCCCCTCGTACTGAAGCTCCGAGTCGGCGTGCCGGGCGTGCACCCGGCGCAGGAACCCGGCGACCTCCGTGAGCAGCAGCACCTCCCACTCCGACCGGGGGCCCCAGACCTCCTCAAGGACCGTCAGGGCGTCCCGGGCCAGCTCAAGCCGCTCCCGGTCCTCCCCGGTCTCCTGCGCGTACCCGTACATGCCGACCAGAAGGTGGCGCGTCCACTGCTGGAGACGTTCCGGCGTGCCGACGGCGAGCAGGGTGTTCTCCCGCGCCAGCCCGTACGCCCGCGACAGCGCCGCGCGCCGCGCCTCCGCCGTCGGCGCGCAGAGGTGCCGCACCCGCGCGAGGCGGTAGTCGAGCCAGTTCCTGGTCTGCCGGGCCCGGTCGTCGGGCGCGGGCGGCAGCGCCTCGATCAGCTGCTCGGCCAGCCGGAGCGTGGCACCCGCGCCCGTCCGGTCCTGGGCGGCGAGCTGGGCGGCGACCGTGTTCAGGGACCAGGAGACCGACCAGATCAGATGATTGAGCCGGACACCGTCCACCGGCCCGCCGTAGTGCGCCGCGAGCCGCTCCACGAGCCGCACCCTGGCCCGGACGACACCGGGCAGGACCCGCAGCCGCCGCGCGCCCCGGAAGGCGCACTGGTCGACCGCGCGCAGCACCTGCCAGGGCGCCTCTCCCACGGAACCCTCAAGAAGGGAGACGGCGTGCTCGAAGACGGCGAGGAACACCGTGCCCGCGTTCGGCTCCCGCGCGGGGACCCGGGAGGCGACGTTGAGCCGCCCGGCCGCCGTGTACAACTCACCGGTCCAGGCCCAGGTGTGGACGGGGGTGTCCTCGTGGGATGCCGGGGTGACGGGGGCCTCAGGGGCCCCTGCGGCCTCCGGTGCGTCCGGGGTTTCCGGGCCGTCCGAGGTCTCCGAGGTCTCCGAGGTCTCCGGTGCGTCCGGTGCCTCCGGGGTTTCCCGGGTGGTGGCGGGGCCCCGGTCGGCCTCCCGGGGCGGCGGGAGTTCGGCGAGGGCGGCGGTGTCGATCGTCTGCGCCACCGAGAGCATGAGCGCTTCCGTGCGCTGGCTGTTGGCGTACAGACCGAGCTGACGGCGCAGGCCCACCAGCGCGTCGGGCACGTACAGGTCCAGCCAGCCCGTCGCCCTGAGCAGCACCTCGACGGCGGGCGGCACCCCGTCCGACGCGCCCGCCGACAGGGCCTCCGGCGCCCCGTCCGTCCCGCCGTCCCCGCGCCCGTCCCCCCGGCCGTCCGGGAGCACGGCGGAGCCGAGGAGTCTGGCCGCGTCGGTCAGCCCCCGGTCGAGGTCCCGCAGGGCCGCGTCGCCCGCCGTCCGCACGACGCGCAGCAGCTCCGCCCGAAGCGCCTCCCGGCTCACCGGGCTGACCTGGAGATACTTCCTCCGGTCCGCAGGGCCCGCGTCGGCCGGCGGACTCGCGGGGACGAGGATGTTCTCCTCGAAGAGCGCCTTGAGGACCGGCATCGGCAGCCCGAGGTCCTGGAGGACGGTGACGGGCACGGGGAGTTCGTCGACGATGCCCCAGACCGCGAGCAGCGCCTCCCCCCGGCTCTGTTCCGCCGTCCCCACCGTCGACCAGGTCCGTTCGAGCGCGAGGTGGATGACCGGCGACGCGGCCTCCACCAGGGCGTCGTCGACCGCCTTGGCGGTCACTTCCCGCGCCGCATCGGAGCCGGTGTCGATGTCCGCGAGAAAGTTCTCGAAGCTGCTCCACTGCTGCTGCCGCGCGACGAGCCGGACGGCGAGGTCGATGATCCCGGGCCGGTGCGCCGCGTCGACATAGCCCACCATCTCCAGTGCTTCCAGGTCGGCGAAGAGCTTGTGCTCGGCGAGCCTGGCGCGGAGGAGGTCCCGGGCGCCGGACTCGTCCAGCGGATCCACGCCGAGCCACTTCCCGGGGCGTCTGTCGCCCGTGAAGGGGTCGGTGGTCTCCACGATGATCGCGGCCCGCCTGAAGACGTCCTGGGCGAGCAGTTCGTCCAGTTCCGCCGCGAGTTCGGGCCGCTCGAAGTCGACCCGGGACCCCTTGATGACGAGGACCAGGCTGCGGCCCTTGACCTGCCGGGGCAGGACGAGGCCGAGCAGGCTGTCCGTGCGGGGGGTGAGGGTCGCGGAGAGTTCGCTGTCGTCGAGGGTCTGGTGCAGGGCCCGCGCGATGGCTTCGAGCAGCGGGCTCTCGGCCGCCGAGTTGGGCTCGATCTCCAGCACCACGGGTGCCAGCGGAAGCCGCCCGGACAGTTCCTTCTCCGTCACCAGGGCGGCGATCAGCGTGGACTTCCCCACCTGCTCGCGCCCGGTCACCGAAAGGACCTCGCCGATCCCGACCATCCTGCGCGCCTTGACGAGGAGCCCGTCCCTGCCGACGAAGGGGTCGGGCAGCGGCACCGGGTCGGGGCCCAGATGGCGGATGCCGGTGGGCACCGGGGCGGACCGCCCGCCGCTCTCCCCCGACGCGGGTCCGGGCAGAGCGGCGGGTGCGAAGACGGGCCGGTGGGCCAGGTTCTTCAGCCAGGGGCGGTCGCCGACCCGGGCGGCGTTGGAGACCGGCGCGAAGTGGCCCTCTCCGGTCATCCGGGCCGCGATCTCCTCGAAGAGCCGCTGCGGACTCCAGAACTCCTGGTCAGGGGGGCCGCCCCGGCGGAGGGCGCCGATCAGTGCCTTGCCGAAGGCGGTGAACTCCTCGCCCACGGGTGCCTTGGCGGCGCGGTTGGCCTCGCAGGCGGCGATGACGTAGCAGCCCTCGGGCGCCCCGTCCGCGACATGCTGCTCGAACGGCAGCTCGCCCAGGGCGAGTCCCGCGTGGCAGCAGTCGACCAGGACGATCTTCATCTTGGCGGGGCCCTTGCCGACCTCCCGCAACAGCTCGCCGAACTCCAGCATGGAACCCGCTATGCCGGGGGTGGAGCCGTGCAGCGGGAGCAGCAGCTTCCCGGTCTTCTTGTCCTTGACGCCATGGCCCGCGAAGTAGAGGACGAAGCAGTCGACGGCGTCCCGCGACTCCCTCGCGACGTAGTTGAGGAGGCTCGCCGAGGTCCAGCCGTGGGCCTCGATGACCCGGGAGTTGCCCTGGTCGATGCCCCATACGGCGGGCTCGGTCAGCCGCTTCTCCACCTCGGCCGCCGTACGGGCGACCGAGTCGAGATCGGCGAACCCCTGGTCGGCGAAGAGACCGGAGGCGATGAGGACGGCCCGCGATCTGCCCGGGGAGGGCGGCTTCTCCTCCATCGGCTACTCGAAGGTGCGCGGGAGTTCACGGAGGACGGCCTCGGCGGCGTCCAGGTCTCGGGCTTCGACGACGACCGTCCGGGTGCCGTCGGGGGCGTCGGTGCGCTCGATGCGGAGCGCGGGCTTCTCGTCCTCGTCGCGGTTCGCGCCCCGCGAGCGCCAGTAGTCGACGAGGGACTGGGCGAGGACGCCGATCAGACCCGCGTCGACGACGAACTGGAGACAGTCCGCGAGCACGCCCATCTCGCCGGGGGCGGTGGGCTCGTACTCACGGCTGATCTGCACGTGCCGCAGCTCGCGCTCCGAGCGGAGCCATTCCTCCAGCTCCTCCAGCTCGTCCACGTCCGTGTCCACCAGACGAAGCGTGATCTGCACGTGCCCTCCCGAGATGACAATCCGTCAAGCGCCGCAGAATATCAGCCGAGTCGGGCGGAAGTACCGGTTCGGGAGGGGCCGGACGGGGCCGCCCGGGCGGGGCCCCCGCCCGGGTGGGGCTCAGACCTCCACCAGCAGTTCCTCGAATCCCCTGATGACATAGCCGGGGCGGCGGACCGGCTCCGCGACGAGGCGCAGCCCGGGGGCCTGCCGCAGCAGCTCGGCGAAGACCACGGTGAGTTCCAGACGGGCGAGCGGGGCGCCGAGGCAGTAGTGGATGCCCGCGCCGAAGGAGATGTGCGGATTGTCGGACCGTGTCAGGTCGAGCCGGTCGGCGGTGGGGCCGAACCGGGCCGGGTCCCGGTTGGCGGAGCCGAAGAGCAGGGCGACCTCGGAGCCGCGGGGGATCACGGTGCCGCCGAGGTCGATGTCGTCGAGGACCCACCGCTCGAACATCTGAAGCGGGGTGTCGTAGCGCAGAAGTTCATCCACAGCTGTGGACAACTTCTGGGGATCGGGCCGTACGTCCTCCCGGAAGAGCGTCCACCAGCCGTTGACGGTGGCGTTGACGGTGGCCTCGTGGCCCGCGTTCAGGAGGAGGACGCAGGTGGAGACCACTTCCTGCTCGGTCAGGTCCTCCACCGCGATCAGGGACGACAGCAGGTCGTCGCCCGGTTCCCGGCGCCGCCGGGCGATCAGGTCCCGCAGGTAGAAGGAGAACTCCACCGCCGCCTGCACCGCCTGCCGGGCCGTGCTCTCCGAGGGGTTCAGCTCGTACATCCCGCAGATCGCCGCCGACCAGGGGCGCAGCCGCCCGCGCTCCTCGTCGTCCTCGGGGACGCCGAGCATCTCGGCGATCACGGCCACCGGCAGCGGCTCCGCCACCATGCCCTGAAGGTCGCCGCCGCCCTCCGCGACCAGCCGCCCGACCAGCCCGGCGGCGAGCCGCCGGATCGTCGGGGCCAGGTTCTCCACGGTCCTCGGCGTGAACGCCTTCGACACCAGCCGCCGGATCCGCTCGTGGTCCGCCCCCTCCAGATCGAGCAGCCCGTGGTCGTTGAGCGTGTGGAACGGCTCGTACGCGGCGGGCGGCGGCGTCCGCCCGAACTCCTCGTGCCCGAACCGATGCGTATACGTCCGCCCGAGCCGCCGGTCCCTGAGCAGCGCCGACACATCCGCGTGCCCCGGCACCAGCCACTGCCGACTCGCCCCGAACCAGTGCACCCGCCCTGCCGCCCGCAACTCGGCGTAGGAGGGATAGGGATCGGCCACGAACCCACTCGACCAGGGGTCGTACACCCGGGAGACATCACCCGTACCGGCTTCTTCACGCGCGTCCATGAGCGGACGCTACTGGGAGGGGAGGCTCGGGGGCGGGGGCTTGACGGGGTGTCGGACGGATCCGGTCGTCCGGCCGTCGGGCCATCCGGCCGTCGGGCCGTCGGGCCGTCCGGTCTTCCGGCCCACCTACCCCCCTACCCCCCTACCCCCCGGCCCGCACCAACCCCGCCTCATACGCGAAGACCGCTGCCTGGGTGCGGTCGCGGAGGGCCAGTTTGACCAGGATGCGGCTGACGTGGGTCTTGATGGTGGACTCGGCCACGACGAGGTGGTCGGCGATCTCCGCGTTCGACAGGCCCTGGGCGATCAGGACCAGGACCTCCGTCTCCCGTTCGGTCAGTTCGCCGATCCGGGCCTGGGCCGGGGCGCGGTGGCCTGTCGGGGTCTTCGCGAACTCGGTGATCAGGCGTTTCGTCACGGTCGGGGCCAGGAGGGCCTCGCCTGCCGCGACCACCCGGACGCCGTCGGCGAGCTGGCGGGCCGAGGCGTCCTTGAGGAGGAAGCCCGAGGCGCCCGCGCGCAGGGCCTGGTAGACGTATTCGTCCAGGTCGAAGGTGGTCAGGACCAGCACCTTCGCGTCCGCGTCGGCGGCGACGATCTCCCGGGTGGCGTCGATGCCGTTCAGTTCGGGCATCCGGATGTCCATCAGGACCACGTCGGGGCGGAGCACGGCGACCTGCTCGATGGCCTCGCGGCCGTTGACCGCCTCTCCGACGACCGAGATGTCCGGCATGGCGCCGAGCAGCACGGAGAAGCCCTCACGGATCATCACCTGGTCGTCGACGATCAGTACCCGGATCAACGGTCGGCCTCCTCACGGCTCACGGGCACGAAGGCCGTCACCTCGTAGCCGCCGTCCCCGGTGGCCTCGGCCGTCATCTCCCCGCCCAGCATCGTGACACGTTCCCGCATGCCGGTGATGCCGTGCCCCGCGCCCGGCGAGGGCTTCACCAGGCCCCTGGCCGGGCCGTTGGCCACCCGCAGGCCGAGGCCGCCGAGGACATAGCTCACCTCGACCTTCGCCGCCGCGCCCGGCGCGTGCCGCAGCACGTTCGACAGGGCCTCCTGGACGATCCGGTACGCGGACAGTTCCACGCCCTGCGGCAGCTCCCGTATGGCGCCGGTGACCGTCTTGTCGACGACGAGCCCGGCCTCGCGCACATTGGCCACGAGCGCCTCCAGATCGGTGAGGGTCGGCTGTGGGGCCTCGGGGGCCTCGTAGTCCTCGGCACGGACGACGCCGAGGATGCGGCGCAGTTCGGTGAGCGCGGCGACGGCGTTCTCCCGGATCGTGCGGAAGGCCTGCTCCAGCTCCGGCGGCGGGTTGTCGACCCGGTAGGGCGCGGCCTCCGCCTGGATCGCGACCACCGACATGTGGTGGGCGACGACGTCGTGCAGCTCGCGGGCGATGGTGGTGCGCTCCTCCAGGAGGGTCCGCTTGGAGCGCTCCTCGGCGGTCACGGTCCGCTCCGCGATGACCTCCCGGTCGGCCTGCCTGCGCACCTGGAAGACGGTGACGGTGAGCAGGACGAGCGCCGAGCCGAAGATCACGGGGACGGTGTCGGAGGTGCTGCCCATGCCGAGGAACAGCTCGAAGAAGACCCCGTGGCAGGCCGTCAGGATCCACATCCAGACGGCGGTACGCGGCCGGGTGCGGGCGGCGACCACCCCGAGGATGACCAGATGGGCGGCGAAGGTGTTCGGCGACCAGGGCCAGCCGGAGACGAAGCCGCCGAGGTAGCCGACGAAGACGGACGAGCCCAGCGAGGCCCAGAAGGCGAGGACCGGGCGGACCAGGGTGAGCAGCACGAGCGCCGCCGGGACGCCGACCACCACGAACGACGGCAGGCCGAAGGAGTAGTAGATCCGCTCGTAGCCGACCGCGAAGACGAACACCGCGCAGAGCACGACGAACGCGTGCGGGACCAGCCCGGCGTACTCCCGTATCCGCTTCGGGAGGAACCGCGCGGGTCCGGTGCCGGTGTCCATGCGCGGCAGCGGCCGGTAGGCGAGGACGTCGTGGAAGAGTTCCTGGCGCAGCCCGCCGAGGGCCGCCTGCACGAGGCGGATCTCGGGGCTGCGGCTGGTCTCGGGGCTCCGTGTCTGGGTCACGCGAACCACCGTACGGGGGCGCCGGAAGCCGGGTCGTCCCGCTGGATACGGATCCTCAAGGGTCCCCCCTGAGTACTACGGGCCCCCTCCCCTAGGGGCCCGGCACAGTCCTGACCTGCCGAAACAGTCCCCGCCCCGTAATCCGCCGTCCTCACCAGGCCAGTTGGGCGATCTCCTCCGCCACCACCGCGCACGCGTCGGCCGCCGGGTCGATCAGGGGGAAGTGGCCGACGTCTTCCAGGAGGGTCAGGCCGACCGTCTCGCCCGCTCGTTCCGCCGCCTCCGCGAACGCCTCGGCGACCGCGAGGGGCACGTCGACGTCGTCCCTGCCCTGGACGACCGTGGTCGCGATCCCCGTCGGCAGCAGGACCGAGGGGTCGGTGGCCGCCGCCCGTCCGGCGGGGGCGTCGGGGCCGCCGAGCAGTTCGGTGACCGCGTCGCCGCACACGCCGAGTTCGACGGCCCGGCCGAAGTGGGCGATGGGGGCGAGGGCCACCACCCCGCGCAGCGGCGCCGGTCCGGGCAGCCGCCACGGGGAACCGGCCGGCAGGACGTGCCGGGCGGCGGCCCACAGGGCGAGCTGCCCGCCTGCCGAGTGCCCGGTGAGCACCATCCGGTCCGGGTCCGCCTGCGGCAGATGCGCGGCGGCCAGTTCCGGCAGGGCGTCGAGCGCGGCGGCCACGTCGTCGAAGGTCTCCGGCCAGCGCCCGGCGGCCGGAGCCGTACCGCCCTGCCGGGGGATGCCGCCGCCGCGCCGGTACTCGACGCTGGCCACCGCGAAGCCCCGGCGGGCCAGGAAGTCCACGAACGGCGTCAGATGCCCTCGGTCGAACCGCGCCCGCCAGGCACCGCCGTGCAGGGCGACGACGAGCGGCGCCGAGGTCCGCCCGTCCCGGGGGGCGTAGAAGTCGATCACCTGGTCCGGGTGGTCGCCGTAGGGCGCGGAGGCGTCCGGGGCGACGGCCGGGTGCGACAGGACGGACGCCTCTTCGGCGGCACCGCGGGCGGCGGGGTCCGGCATGCTGTTCCAACCTCTCCGGTACGGGGCCGACTTGGCCTGACCTGCGGGGACGGTACCAGTACCCCGCCCCCGCAGATCGAAGGACCGGCGGACCGTACGGCTCAGTGGCCGAGGTCCGCCACGACCTCCCCGGACTCCACGCCCGCCGCGGAGTCCCGGCCGGCCACGGTCTCCCCGGCCCCCGCACCCGCCACGACCTCCGCGAGCACCCGCGCCGCCCGCTCCGCGTCCGCGAAGCCGACGTACAGCGGAGTGAAGCCGAACCGCAGCACGTCCGGGCGGCGCAGATCGCCCACCACCCCGCGCCGGATCAGCTCCGCCATCACTGCGGGCGCGTCCGCGCAGGCCAGCGCGGTCTGGCTGCCCCGCTCCCCGTGCGCCTCCGGCGTCACCGGGACGACCCGGCCCTCCGGCACGTACGCCCGGACGCACTCCAGGAAGAAGTCGGTCAGGGCGAGGGACTTGGCCCGTACGTCCTCGATCGCCACCCCGTCCCAGACGTCGAGCGCCGATTCGAGGGCGAGCAGGGAGAGGATGTCGGGCGTCCCCACCCGGCCCCGTACCGCGCCCGCCGCCGCCTCGTACCCGGGAGTCATGGCGAACGGGTCGGCATGCGAGTTCCAGCCGGGCAGCGGCGAGTCGAAGGCGGCCTGGTGCCGCTCGGCGACGTACAGGAAGGCGGGCGCGCCCGGCCCGCCGTTCAGGTACTTGTACGTGCAGCCGACCGCCAGGTCCACCTCGTGGGCGTCGAGCCCGACGGGCAGGGCGCCCGCGCTGTGGCAGAGGTCCCAGACGGCGAGCGCGCCCGCCCCGTGCAGGGCGGCGGTGATCCCCGGCAGGTCGTGGAGCCTGCCGGAGCGGTAGTCGACGTGGTTGACGAGCGCGGCGGCGGTCCGGGGACCGGCCGCCTCGGGCATCCGGCCCGGTTCGACCGGCACGATCCGGTGTCCGGTCAGCCGGGCGGCCGACCGGGCGATGTACCCGTCCGTGGGAAAGGTCGTCGCGTCGACGAGGATCTCGTCCCGTCCCTCCCCGGCGAGCCGGGCGGCGGCGACGACCGCCTTGAAGACGTTCACGCTGGTCGAGTCGCCCACCACGAGCTGCCCGGCGGCGGCGCCCACGATCGGTGCGATCCGGTCGCCGACCCGCTCCGGCGCGGTCCACCAGCCGGACTCGCCCCAGGAGCGGATGCGCAGCTCGCCCCACTCGCGGGTGAGGACGTCGGCCATCCGCGCCGGTACGTGCGCGGGCAGCGCGCCCAGCGAGTTGCCGTCCAGGTAGACGGTGTCCTCGTCGAGGACGAAACGCTCGCGGTGCTTGGCGAGGACGTCGGCGGCGTCGAGTTCGAGGGCTCGGTCCCTCAGCGGGTCAGACATGGCTGCGCGCCGTCCACAGCTCGGGGAACACGTTCTTCTGGGCCCGCTTCTCCAGCCAGGCCACCCCCGCCGAACCGCCGGTGCCGGTCTTCGCGCCCATCGCGCGCCGGGTCGCCACCAGATGGTCGTTGCGCCATCGCCAGACCAGTTCGGCGACGTCGCTCAGGGCCTCGCCGAGCCGGATCAGCTCCTCGTTGCCCTCGGGGTCCGCGTATATCGCCGCCCAGACCTCCTCGACCCCGGCGGACGGCTCGTATCGCCGCGCGAGGTCACGGGCGAGGACCTCGGCCGGTACGGGCAGACCGCGCCGGGCGAGGAGGCCGAGGACCTCGTCGTACAGGCTGGGCTGGTGCAGTGCCTTCTCCAGCTCGGCGTGGACGCGGGGCGCGCCCCGGTGCGGGACGAGCATGGACGAGGACTTCTCGCCCAGGAGGAACTCCATCCGCCGGTACATCGCGGACTGGAAGCCGGAGCCCTCGCCGAGCGCGCCACGGTAGGCGTTGAACTGGCCGGGGGTGAGCTGGGAGAGCGGGCGCCAGGAGTGGTTCAGGGCCTCCAGCTCGCGCACCGAGCGCTTGAGGGCGTCCTGCGCGACGGACACGCGGTCCTCGCGCAGGGCGCGGCCCGCGGTCTCCCATTCGTGCACGATGACCGTGAACCACAGCTCCATGACCTGGGTGGTGACCAGGAAGACCATCTCGCCGGGGTCGTCCGAGCGGAGGTGCTGGAGGTGGGTGAGGACATCGGCCTGGACGTAGTCCTCGTACGGCGTGGTGCCGGCGAAGTCGAGGTTCGGGTCGTCTGCGACCGAACCGGCTCCGGCATCGGGGAAGGTGGACATCTCTGTCTCCTCGATACATACGACCGGGTAGCGGTCCGCTCCACCGTGCCCGCGTCGACTGTGCCGGTTCGCGTCGTTCTCGCCGCTCGCGTGGTCCACGCCGTTCGCGTGAGGCACGCTGTTCGCGTCGTTCGCGCTCTTCGCCTTCGTCGCCGCGGCACGGGAGCCCCGGTCCCCTCGGAACGTGTGCTCCATCGCACACCGTCCCAAGCGCATCATGACACGATCGGCCCTGAGATGTAGCTCCCGTCCTCCGCGTACGGGAAGGCGTTGGAGCGGCAGCCGTCCAGTCCCTTGATCTGCTGCATCATCGCGGGCGCGGGTCTGCCCGGACCCGGGCAGCCCAGGTGGCGACGGATGCCTATCTCGTGCCCGACCTCGTGGTTGACGATCAGATGCCGGTACTCGGCGGCCGTGCCCGCGAAGGTGGGCGAGCCGAGCATCCAGCGCTTCAGGTTCACCACCACCCCGTCGGTGGTCTCGCAGTTCAGCTCGCCCTGGGTGTCGAGTCCCTGCTCCCCGCAGAGCTTGTCCGCCGTGTCCGGGGTGGCTATCCGTACGACGAAGTCGGCGTCCTCCGAGACCAGTTGGAACCGGCCCTTGCCGTGCGCGGCCCAGCTGCGCGGATGGTCCAGGATGCGCTGGATCTCGGCCGCCGTCTCCCGTGCGTCGAGATCGACGCCCTCCTCCACCTGCACCTCGTAGCGGCGCAGCGACCCGCTGTGGCCGACGGGCGCGCCGGACGCGCGCGCGGTGGTGAACGTCCCGGAGCCGGACCGGGGCACGACGGGCGGGGTGGTCGGCGGCTTCGTGGTCGCCTTCGCCGTCGGGTTCGCCGTCCGCTCCGGCTTCGGTGCCGGCTTCGTCGTGGTGGTCGCGGGCTCCGGGGGAACCGGCCCCTGCGGCGGGGCGTGCGCGGCCTTGGCGTCCTCCGCCGGGCCCGCGCAGTGGGAGACGGCGGTTCCCACGCTCAGGACCACGGTGGTCAGGGCCAGCGTGGTCGCCAGGAGACGACCGCGGCGCGTGGGGCTCCAGCGTCTGCCGCCGCCACGACCGCCGGCCGTTCGGCCTCGTCCTGCGGGTACGGCGCGCTTGGCCACGGCAACTTCTCCCCTGCGTCGGCCGGCGTGGGGGGGAAGAGGAAGAGTGCCTCGGTACCGGCGTGTTCGGTCCTGCGGTCCCGGGGATCGTACCGGCCGTGTCGAACAGCCTCGAAAGGCGCGGAGAGTCTGTCCGGTTCCCCCCGTCCCTCGAAACAGGGGGAACCGGTGCACGTCAGGGGCGGTGCGGAGTCAGCCGAGGGTCTCGGCTGCGGTCTCCGAGGAGTCCCGCAGGAAGGTCGAGCAGCGCTCGTGCTCCTCCTTCTCGCCGATCTCCCCCGCGGCGCGGGCGAGCGCGTGCAGGGCGCGCAGGAAGCCCCGGTTCGGCTCGTGCTCCCACGGCACCGGGCCGTGGCCCTTCCAGCCGTTGCGGCGCAGCGCGTCGAGGCCGCGGTGGTAGCCCGTACGGGCGTAGGCGTACGACTCGACGACCGCGCCGCGCTCGTACGCGTCGTCCGCGAGCCGGGCCCAGGCGAGCGAGGAGGTCGGGTACTTCGCTGCGACGTCCGCCGGAGCGGCGCCGCTCGCGAGCAGCTCGCGCGGACCCGGATCGTCGGGCAGGTGGGTGGGGGCCGGTCCCCCCAGCAGGTTCTCGTGGATGGCCATGGGGCCAGTCTGCCTCAGTGGCCGAGGGGGGTGGGGCGCGGTGGCCGGGAAGGCTGGGACTGTACGCGCGGGGAGGCGGGGACGTACGCGCGGGGAGGCGGGGACTGTGCGCGCCGGAGCACCGGGCCCGTACGCACCGGAGCGCGGGCCCCTCGGAAGCGGGCGCGCCCACCGTGAGGCCCCGCCCCCTCATGTCGTCGCGTCCCGCTCCCCCGGGTCCAGGGGCGGGGACGTCACCCCGCAGTGCACCTTGCAGTCCGGGTGGCAGTCGGCCCGGGGCGGGGTCCGCATCGTCGTCCAGGCCAGGACCGCGCCGAGGACGAGGATCCCCGCGCACATCGGCATCGCCCGCCGGAAGGTCGCCCCGAACTCCGCCGCCGAGCGGTACGCCTCCGGGCCCATCCCGGCCAGCAGCGGCAGCGCGGCCACCGCGATCAGGCCCGCCGCCCGTGCCGCCGCGTTGTTGATGCCGCTCGCGAGCCCCGCCCGGGAGACGTCCACCGAGGCCAGGACCGTCGCGGTCAGCGGCGCCACCAGGGTCGTCATGCCGAGCCCCAGCACCAGGAGCGCGGGCAGCACGTCCGTGAGGTACGCGGCGTGCTCGCCGACCCGCAGCATCAGGAGCATCCCCGCCGCGCAGAGCAGCGGCCCCACCGTGAGCGGGATGCGGGGCCCGATCCGCTCCCCCAGCTCCCCCGAGCGGGCCGAGAGGAGCAGCATGAGGACGGTCGTCGGGAGCAGGGCGGTGCCCGCCGCGAGCGCCGAGTAGCCCGAGACCACCTGGAGCTGGAGCGCCGCGAGGAAGAAGAACCCGCCGAACGCCGCGTACACACAGAGCGTGACCAGGTTGACCGCCGTGAACATGCGCGAGGCGAAGATCGACGGCGGAGCCATCGCCGCCTCGCCGCGCCGCCGCTCCACCGCGACGAACCCGGCGCCGACCAGCACTCCGGCGGCCCCCGCCCACCAGGCGGCGCCGATCAGGGCGTAGGTCACCAGGGCGAGGGCCGCCGCGCCGAGGACCGCGCCGAGCACGTCGAACCGGCCCTCCGCGCCGGTCCCGCGCCCGCCCCGCGATTCCGGTACGTGCCGCAGGGCGACCGGGACGCAGAGGGCGGCGAGCGGCACGTTGAGGAGGAAAACCCAGCGCCAGCCGGGTCCGTCGACCAGCCAGCCGCCGACGAAGGGCCCGATGGCCGCCCCCACGCCCCCGAAGCCGGACCACAGGCCGACCGCCCTGGCCCGGTCGTCCTCGTGGAAGCTCGCCTGGATCAGCGCGAGCGAGCCGGGGGTGAGCAGCGCCCCGCCGACTCCTTGGAGGGCGCGGGCGGCGATCAGGACCCCGGCGTTCGGGGCGAGCCCGCACAGCAGCGAGGCCAGCGCGAACCACACCACGCCGATCACGAAGACCCGGCGCCGTCCGTAGCGGTCGCCGAGGGAGCCGCCGAGGAGGATGAGCCCGGCCAGGGTCAGCATGTAGGCGTTGACGGTCCACTGGAGGACGGCGAGGTCGGCGCCCAGATCGGCGCCGATGTGCGGCAGGGCCACGTTGACGACGGTGGAGTCGAGCAGGGCCATCCCCGAGCCGAGGACGGTGGTGAAGACGATCCACCGCCCGGCCTTCGACGCCATCCGTACGTCCCGATCGCCCATGACGGCATGGTCCCGCGAACGGCACCGCCCCGCCCGCCGAATCGGCGAACGGGGCGGTGCCGGTGCCGGTGTCGGTGCGGGCCCCGCGAGGGGGCAGCGCCCACGTGCGTGGCGTCGCCCGCGTAGGCGACCTTGTACGCGACGTTGCCCGCTGCGGTCGGGGAGTCGGGGTGTCGGGGAATTCGCACTGTCGTACGACCTTGGTCTCGCCCGGCCGGTAGACGAACCCGTCCGGTTCCTAGAGGGCGTGGGAACCCGCCACCACGGTGCCGTCGGGCGCGATGGCCACGGAGGTCCCGAGCGCCCCTCCGACGGCCCCCGGCCTCCCCTGCACCCCAGGCCCGCAGCCTCACCCGCGCCCCAAGCCCTCAACCGGCCCGCAGCCTGCTCTCGCCCCAGGCCCTCAGCCGGTCTCCGGCCTCCCCGTGTCCCAAGCCCTCACCCGGCCCCCGGCCTCCCCTCACCCCAAGCCCTCAACCGGTCCTCAGTCTGTTCGCCGCCCTGATCAGGGCGTCCGCGCCACGTTCCGCCTTCTCTCGGGGGCAGCCCACGTTCAGGCGGACGAAGCCGGGGGTGCCGTAGACCCCGCCCGGCATGATCGCGACCTTCTCCACGGCCACCAGTTCCTCCTGGAGCCTGGCTTCGTCGATGCCGAGGGGCCGGAGGTCGATCCAGGCCAGGTATCCGGCCTGCGGCGGCTCCCAGACGACCCCGGGCAGTCCCTCGGCCAGCCGCTCCCCGAGCGATTCCATCGTCCCTGCGACATAGCCGCGCAGGGCGTCGAGCCAGGGGGCGCCCTGCCGGTACGCGGCGATGTGCGCGGTCAGCGAGAGGACGGCGGGCGAGGCGAGGCCCTCCCCGGTCTCCATCCGCCGGACGAAGGCGGTGCGCTCGTCGGGGTCGCCGAGGAGCCCGTACGAGCCGGAGAGCGCGGGGAAGTTGAAGGCCTTGGTGCCCGAGGTGATCAGGGCCCAGCGGCGGCCCCGACCGGGCTCGGCGATCCTGGCCCAGGGGATGTGCCGGTGGCCCTCGGCGGTCAGGTCGGCGTGTATCTCGTCGCTGACGACGGCCACCCCGTGCCGCTCGGCCAGCCGGGCGAACGCGGTCAGTTCCTCCTCGGTCCACACCCGGCCGGTCGGGTTGTGCGGGGAGCAGAGCAGCAGCATCCGGCTGTCCGGCCGGGCCAGCTCCCGTTCCAGGGCCGCCATGTCACCGACCGGGACGCCCCGCAGCTCGCGCCCGAGCCCGGTGACCGCCTTGCGGAAGCCGTCGTACGTGGGGGTGTGCACGACCACGCCGTCGCCGGGCCCGGTCCACATCCGGAGCAGCTGGGAGAGCTGGTTGAGCACGGAGGGCGCGTAGACCAGGGCGTCGACGTCGATTGCGGTGTCGTGGCGGCTCGCGTACCAGTGGCGTATCGCCTCCCGGAACGCGCCGAGCCGCCAGTCCGTGTAGCCGAAGACCCCGTGGTCGATCCGCTCGCGCAGGGCCGCGAGGACCTCCGGCGGCGAGGCGAAGTCCATGTCGGAGATGGTGAAGGGGAGCAGGTCGGAGACGCCGAAGCGGTCCTCGATCCCGTCCCATTGGACCGACCAGGTCCCGTGCCGGTCCACTTTCCGGTCGAAGTCGTACATGCCGTCCCTCCCTGTCGACGCGCCTGTCGGCACACGAAGGGCCCGGCGCCTCTCGGTGCCGGGCCCTTCGCTCAGACGCTCACCGCGCCCTGTCTGCTTGGTGATTACTTCAGCTTGGTGCCGGTCGAGCGCAGCGCGGCGCACGCCTCGGTCACACGGGCGGCCATGCCGGCCTCGGCCAGCTTGCCCCAGGTGCGCGGGTCGTAGGTCGACTTGGTGCCGACCTCGCCGTCGACCTTCAGGACGCCGTCGTAGTTGCGGAACACGTGGTCCACGACCGGACGGGTGAAGGCGTACTGGGTGTCGGTGTCGAGGTTCATCTTCACGACGCCGTTCTCAAGGGCGGTGGCGATCTCCTCGGCCGTGGAGCCCGAGCCGCCGTGGAAGACGAAGTCGAACGGGTCGGCCTTGCCGTACTTGGCCCCGACGCCCGCCTGGAGGTCCTTGAGCAGCTCGGGGCGGAGCACGACGTTGCCCGGCTTGTAGACGCCGTGGACGTTGCCGAAGGACGCGGCCAGCAGGTAGCGGCCCTTCTCGCCCAGGCCGAGGGCCTCGGCGGTGCGGATGGCGTCGTCGACGGTGGTGTACAGCTCGTCGTTGATCTCGTGGCTGACGCCGTCCTCCTCGCCGCCGGTCGGGGTGATCTCGACCTCAAGGATGATCTTGGCGGCGGCGGCCTTCGCGAGCAGCTCCTGGCCGATGGCCAGGTTGTCCGCGAGGGTCTCGGCGGAGCCGTCCCACATGTGCGACTGGAACAGCGGGTTCTCGCCACGGGCCACGCGCTCGGCGGAGACGTCGAGCAGCGGACGCACGTAGCCGTCCAGCTTGTCCTTCGGGCAGTGGTCGGTGTGCAGCGCGACCGTGATGTCGTACTTCGCGGCGACGATGTGCGCGAACTCGGCCAGGGCGACGGCGCCCGTGACCATGTCCTTGTTGTACTGGCCGCCCAGGAACTCGGCTCCACCGGTCGAGATCTGGATGATGCCGTCGCTCTCGGCCTCCGCGAAGCCACGGAGGGCGGCGTGCAGGGTCTGGGACGAGGTCACGTTGATGGCCGGGTAGGCGAACTTGCCTGCCTTCGCCCGGTCGAGCATCTCGTTGTAGACCTCGGGGGTTGCGATGGGCATTCGTCCGCTCCTTGTGATGTGCGGGGTGTGTGCTACTGCTGTCCCTGACCTGGGGGCGACGTCATCGTCACCCCCATCCTTCCAGACTCTTGTACGGGCTCCCACGGGCCCGTACGCCAAAGGGCGGGGTGTTTCACGTGAAACACCCCGCCCTTGGACAAAACCGCAGGTCAGGATCACCCTCGGGAGGGTCCGGGACCTAAGTCACCACTTCTCCGCCGTTAGCCCAGGCCATCGGCCCGGGTCCTCGGCCGTCAGCCCAGGCCGAGATCGCCCAGCCGGTAGCCGGTGAGGTACGTCAGGCCCGCGCCCGCGATCGCGTCGGCGGCGCCCCGGTCCACGATCGTCGCCACGGCCACGACCTCGCCCCCGGCCTCACGGACCGCCTCGACGGCGGTCAGCGGCGAACCGCCCGTGGTCGAGGTGTCCTCGACGACCAGGCAGCGACGGCCCTTGACGTCGGTGCCCTCGATCCGGCGCTGCATGCCGTGCGCCTTCTGCGCCTTGCGGACGACGAAGGCGTCGAGGCGCTGTCCGCGCGCGGCGGAGGCGTGCAGCATCGAGGTGGCCACCGGGTCGGCGCCCAGGGTCAGCCCGCCGACGCAGTCGAAGTCCAGGTCGGCCGTGAGGTCGAGCATGACCTGACCCACCATCGGCGCGGCCTCGCCGTCCAGCGTGATCCGGCGCAGGTCGATGTAGTAGTCGGCTTCCAGACCCGAGGAGAGGGTCACCTTGCCGTGCACCACGGCCTTGTCCTTGATCTGCTGGAGCAGCTCAGCGCGTACGTCAGTCATGCCCCGAGCTTAGAGGGCGCTGCTCAGAGCCGACGCCAGCGCCAGGTGCTCGCGACCTCCAGCGGGTCGATCGGGGTGACCAGACGCGGGTGGGTGTTGAGGCCGTTCGGGGGACCGGACTGCGGCTCCACGCAGACGGCCTCCCGCTGTTCGTCGTAGACCACGACCCAGGGGGTGCGGCTGGTGACCCGCAGCTCCAGCTCCTCCGGCCAGGTGAGGGTGACGTCGACTCCGTCGGGCATCCCGAAGCAGTCGTCCCAGGGGCCGGGGAGCGGGTCGATACGGCGCCTGGTGGGCAGGTGGTTCTCGCCGCGCTCCTCCTGCCAGGCGGGGTCGAAGCCGAGGGACACGTCCTGGCCGCCCTGCCCGAGGTTGCGCAGGAACCAGGGGTGCCAGCCCGCCTGGGCCGGGAAGGAGTCCTCGTACGTCTCCACCCCGAACGTCAGGGTGAGGGAGTCCTCGGCCAGCTCGAAAATCTGGGTGACCCGGCCCCGGTACGGCCAGGGGTCGTCCAGCTCGCAGGTGAGGACGGTCTCGGTCGCGGAGCTCCGCGCCGTCTTCCAGGCCAGGTCGCGGACGGTGCCGTGGATGGCGTGCGGGGGCGCGTTGACCGGCAGCTGATGGACGGTCGCGCCGTCGCGGAAGCGCCCGTTCTCGGTCCGCCCGCACCAGGGCACCATCGGGAAGCTTCCGAACCGTTCGCCCTGGCGCAGCACCTCGGTGCCGCCGATCCGCAGGCTCTCGATCCGGCCGCCGTGCTCGGGGTTGATGGTCAACTCGGCGTCGCCCGCCGTCAAACGCGTCTGCATGCTCACCCCCCGACCCTAATCGTGCGGGGGCCCGGAGGGGGAAGCCCCGCTCCGGGGGCCCCGGCGTCGCCCGCGCCGTGCCGTCCGGCGTATCCAGGTCCGGAGCCGCGCCGCCCCCGGCGTATCCCGGTCCGGGTCAGCGGCGGCGGCGCAGGGCCCGGCCGATGACGACGGCGGAGGCCAGGGCGAGGACGGCGGCGGGCGCGATCCAGCGCAGGGCGGCCCCGGCGCTGCCCGTCTCCGGCGCGGGCACGGGGGCGTACCGGCCGCGCGGCGGGGCGTGGTCGACCTCCTCGGCGCTCCGGCCGATCATCGTCCGGCGCGCGTGGGCCGCCTCGGCGGCGGGCGGCGGAGAGGGGAACTCCAGGGAGGCCCCGCCGAAGTCCTCACCGAGGAGCGGATCGAGGGAGGAGGGCGGGACGGGGGCGTCGAAGACGGAGCCGGGAGTGGAGTCGGGGTCGGGGGCAGGGGCAGGGTCGGAGGCGGGGGTGTCTGCGCGGTCGGTGTCGTCCGAGCCCTCGCCGACATGGTCGGCTCCGGCGGCTCTGTCGGCTCCGTCGGCTCCGTCGGCTCCGTCAGTTTCGTCAGTTTCGTCAGCGGCACCATCAGCACCATCAGCACCGTTCGCGACGCCAACAGCACCGTCGTCAACGCCGTCAGAGCCGACATCGACGCCGTCAGCCCCGGCATCGACAGCGTCAGAGCCGTCAGCGCCGACATCGCGCGCATCGGACCCTGCGAAGGAGTCGCCGTCAGGGCGCCCACCGGAACCGGCCACTCCCTCATCGGCCGCTCCCCCACCGGACACTCCCCCGGCAGCCACTCCCGCCCCTTCCGACCCTCCCGGCTTCGCCGCACCCTCCGACATCGCCGTCGCCGCCTCCACGAAACGGTTCAGCAGGCGGGCGGCCGTCGTGGAGCGGGCGTCCGGGGTGGCTTCGGCGAGGCGGCCCTCGGCGGTCAGGGTGCCGGTGACGCGCAGTCGGGTGCCGCCGTCCGCCGGGGCGAGGGCGAGGGTGAGGGTCCCGGCGGCGGTGCCCTTGCCCCGGGCCTCGGTGCCCTGGCCCTCGTAGACGACCGCGCCGTCCCGCTCGGCGATCGTCAGGGTGCCCCGGTAGGTGATGGTGTTGCCGCCGATCCGCACCCTGAGCCGGCCCGTGAGGGGGCCCGCCTGCGCGTCGGCGTCCCGCTGGAGGCCGGGGACGCAGCGCACCACCCGGTCGGGGTCGGTGAGCGTCACGCGCAGGACCTCGGCCGGGACCGGAACGAACACCTCATGCTCCATGGAAGCCGAGCCTACTCAGCGCGGGGCCTGACGTCGCCTGTTTGTCCGCCCCGGGCGGTACGGGGCCCGTCCGGAGCCCCGTACCGGCCCGGGAGAGCCCCCCTCACCCGCCGTACCGGGGGTGCACCAGGGTCGACGGCGGCAGCGGCGTGCCTCTGGCCCGTTCGGCGCGGCGGGCGGCGGCGGTGAGGCCGCCGGGGCCGAGGGAGCGGAGCCGGGGCGCGTCGACGGCGAGTCCGAGCGGGGGCGGCGGGTCGCCGGGCCGGGCGGGGACGGCCAGGAGGAAGCCCCAGTCGCCGGGGCTCCGGCCGGACCCGGCGGCGCGCTCGGCTCGGTCGGGGCGGTCGGGGCCCGCCGCGAAGCCGGGGGTGCGTCCGGCGGCGCTGTACGGGCTGACGGCGAAGCCCGCCGCGCGCAGGGTGGCCTCGACGGTCCAGTAGGTGCGGGGCCGGTCGGCGACGGATCCGGCGTGCACGACGAGCCGTCCGGAGGGGGTGAGCAGTTGGGCCGCGAGGCCGTAGAACTCCTCCGAGTACAGCTTGGTGCTGGGGGTGATGCCGGGGTCGGGCAGATCGGAGATCACCACGTCGTACCGTTCCTGCACACGCGCGGCGGAGCCTCGGAGCCAGCCGAAGGCATCGGCGTGGACGACGCGGACGCGGGGGTCGCGGAAGGCGTGCGCGTTGAGCCGGACGAGTGCCGGATCGGTGGCGGCGAGCCGGACGACGCCCGGGTCGAGTTCGACGAGGGTGACCGCGCGCACGTCCGGGTAGCGCAGGACTTCGCGGGCGGCCATGCCGTCGCCGCCGCCGACGATCAGGACGCGGGCGTGGGGGCCGTTCATCGCGGGGTGGACGAGGGCTTCGTGGTAGCGGTACTCGTCCTGGCCCGCGACCCGCAGCCGTCCGTCGAGGAAGAGATCGGGCGGTTCGTCGGCGCCACCGGTGACCACCACTTCCTGGAGGCCGGTGTGGAGGGCGACCCGGACCCGGTCGCCGTAGACCGCGCGGCGGGCGGCCTGTTCGAAGTCGGCGACGAGGACGGTGGCGGTGGCGAGGACGGCGAGGACCCCCACGCTCACGGCGACGAGCAGGGCCCGGGAGCGGGTGGTGAGGTCCCGGCGGAAGACCCAGAGGACGAGCCCGCCGCCCGCGACCGTGTTGACGGCCCCGGTGACGAGGGCGGCGGTGAGCTGCCCGAGCCAGGGCAGCAGCAGGAAGGGGAAGGCGAGACCGCCGACCAGCGCGCCGACGTAGTCGGCGGCGAAGAGGTCGGCGACGGTGCCCGCCGCGTCCTGCTCCGCCGAGGACGCCTTCCGCCCGGCCCGGCCACCGCGCCCGGCCCCGCCCGGCCGCCCCGCCCCCGCCGTTCGCCCCGCCCCGCCCAGGCGCCCGGCCCGGCCGGGGCGCCAGGTGCGGCCCGCGCGGCCCTGCCGTCCCTCCGGGCTTCCGGCCCGCTGGATGAGGGACATGAGCAGCGGGATCTCGGCCCCGATGAGCACCCCGATGGCGAGCGAGAACGCCACGAGGACGTACCGCGCTTCGCCGAGCCAGGCGAAGGCCGCGTAGAGCACCATCGCCGAGCAGCCGCCGACGAGCGCGAGCGCCGCCTCCACCAGGCCGAAGCCGACGGCGGCGCGGCAGCGCAGCCGCTTGGCGAGGAGCGAGCCCACCCCCATGGCGAAGACCATCACGGAGAGTACGACGGAGGCCTGGGTGACCGAGTCGCCGATCAAGTAGGAGGCGAGCGCGACGAGTTCGAGTTCGTAGACCAGGCCGCAGGCGGCGCAGACGAAGACGACCGCGAGGACCGGGAACCGCACCGCGCCGCGCGGGGGCTCGGGCCGCCGCACGGGCGCCCGCCGCACCCTCGTGGAGGGCGTGGTCACGGTCGGCTCGATCATGACCGTAACGCTACGTCACTATCCTGGCACCCTTCGTCACCCACACGAGTGCATCTGGGGCTTTCGGGGGCGCATCAGAGTGTCGCGGGCATACGGGCGCCGATCCGGGTCCTGGTCACCACCAACTGCCCTTCCTGCGGGTAGGCGTGCCAGGTCCGCCAGCGCACCTGCCCTTCGTGACGCTGCGCCAGCATCGCGGTGAAGGCGTGGGGGGAGCCGGGGAAGGTTCCCGCGAGCCCATGGGGATGGTCGGCGACGAGCGCGAGTAACTCCTGCGCCCGGCCCGCGAAGGAGCCGGGCGAGAGGGTCTCCACGCGGGCGGCGAACTCGTATTCCCACGCGCCGACGCGCTTGGAGACGCCGAGCGGCAGCGGGGTACTGCTGCCGGGCATGCAGGCGACGGTCTCCGAACAGGTGCGGCCCTCCTCTTCGAGGAGGACCTGATGTGAGGCGCCGAGCAGCCTCAACTGGAGGGTTACACCCGCCAGTTCGAGATCGAGCACGGCCAGGGCGGGCAGCGGTTCACGTCCGAGCGCCCAGGCCAGATCGGCCGCGCGGGTGTCGGTGTAGGAGGTCTTCAGGGTGGTGAGCATGGGTCGGCTCCGCAAACACGGTTTGACGGGTGGGCCGGGGGCGCCCCGGAGAAGGAATTTCTCCGGGAGTGGGGAATCGCCGGCTCGGGTCCACACACGGTCCGAGGGCTGTTTCTGTCAGGAGCGAGAGAACCACGGACGCCGTTCAACTCGCAGCGGTTTTGCCCAACTTGCCGTGTTTTCCAACTCCTTAGGGGTCCCCACAGTTCAACTGTTCAACCCTGGGCGGCCGATGAGCCGCCCCCGCAGTCGCCCCCGCACCCCGCTCAACTCCCGCCGCAGCCACCCCCGCAGCCGCCGGAACCGCAGGAGCTTCCGCCGCCGCAGGAGTGCCCGCCCCCGCAGGAATGCCCGCCCCCGCTGTCGCCGCCGAGCCAGCCGCCGCCCCCGTCGGAGCTTCCGCCGCGCCGCTTCGTCGACCGGCGCCCGCTCCCGCGCCCGCTCCCGCCCCGCTGCACCGGCCGCCCGCCGTACCCGCGCAGCTTCCGGACGCGCCGGGCGTAAGCCCGCCGCTCCCTGGCGGCGGCGACGAAACCGACGAGGACCACACCCCCCATGACGGCAATGAAGATTCCCACGACTAATCCCCCGTTCTTCTGTGCGAGGGAGATGCCCGGCGGGCTCCCCGCCGAAGCGCACTTGAGCAAGTCCAGAGCTTGGCTCCAGGATGAACCGTATGAAACGACCGTTGCTGAACCGACGTCTGGCCCCCTTCGGCACCACCATCTTCGCCGAGATGTCCGCGCTCGCCACCCGGACCGGGGCCATCAACCTCGGCCAGGGCTTCCCCGACACCGACGGGCCCGAGGAGGTTCGGGAGGCGGCCGTCCGCGCGCTGCGGGACGGCCGGGGCAACCAGTACCCGCCCGGTCCCGGCGTCCCCGAGCTGCGCACCGCGATCGCCGACCACCAGCACGAGCGGTACGGCCTCGCGTACGACCCCGACACCGAGGTCCTGGTCACGACGGGCGCCACCGAGGCCATCGCGGCGTCGCTGCTCGCCCTCGTCGAGCCGGGGGACGAGGTGATCGCCCTGGAGCCGTACTACGACTCGTACGCCGCCTGCATCGCGCTCGCGGGCGGGACCAGGGTCCCCGTCACGCTCCGCCCCCGCGAGGGCGCCTACGTCCTCGACCTCGACGAACTGCGTGCCGCCGTCACCGACCGGACCCGGCTGATCCTCCTCAACACGCCGCACAACCCCACCGGCACCGTCCTCACCCGGGCCGAGCTGACCGCGATCGCCGAGCTGGCCGTCGAGCGGGACCTGCTCGTCGTCACCGACGAGGTCTACGAGCACCTGGTCTACGACGACACCGTCCACATCCCGATCGCGAGCCTGCCCGGGATGCGGGAGCGGACCGTCACCATCGGGTCGGCCGGCAAGACGTTCTCGTTCACCGGCTGGAAGGTCGGCTGGACCACCGCGAGCCCCGCGCTCACCACCGCCGTCCGCTCCGCCAAGCAGTTCCTGACCTATGTCTCCGGCGGGCCGTTCCAGTACGCCGTCGCCGAGGCGCTGCGGCTTCCCGCCGCCTACTTCGACGGGCTGCGCGCCGACCTCGCCGCCAAGCGGGACCTGCTGAGCGAGGGCCTCGCCGCCGCCGGGTTCGAGGTCTACCGCCCGGCGGGAACCTACTTCGTCACCACCGACATCCGCCCGCTCGGCACCGACGACGGCTTCGCCTTCTGCCGCTCCCTGCCCGAGCGCGCCGGGGTCGTCGCCATCCCCAACGCCGTCTTCTACGACGACCAGGAGGCCGGAGGCCCCTTCGTCCGCTTCGCCTTCTGCAAGCGGAAGGACGTATTGCAGGAGGCGGTCGAGCGCCTCGGCCGGCTGGCCCGCTGAGAGCGAGCCGGATGGACATACGGGCGTGGGGTCCGGCCTTTCGGCCGGCCCCGTGCCGCACGGGAGGGACGAGCTGTTCAGTGTCCTTCCGGTGCCGAGTGGACGCGTGGACCAGAACGACGGTCGATGTCTCAGGGCTGACCGGACAGCGCACGCGGCCACCGCTTGTGACCTGGTGGCACGCTGACGCGATCGCCCTTCTTCGGGCTCACCCGCTCACCTCGACCGCACCCAGGTAATCCCCGTCGAGAGGCCGCAGCGCTTCCCTGGGCCGATCCGGATCGGAGTTGATGCGAGCCGTCGCCCGCCAGGAGACGAGCGTGCGGTGCACGGCTTCCCCGGCACCCGGTTCCGCGGCATCGGAAAGCCCTTCCGGAAGCTCCACGGTGAACGCGCGCATCTCTTCGTCGTCGAGATGCCTCACCCAGGGGAAGACCTCCGGAAGCGCCGACAGGAGCGACCGGGCTCCGTCGTCGTGCTTCATCAGCGCGAGGAAGAGCCGGGACGCCGTCGTGAGGCTCTCCTCGGTGCGCTCCGCGTGCAGGGCCGTCGTCAGCACCATGTCGGGTGCGTCCCGATGCGTGACGGGGAGCGCACGGCGAAAGCCCGGCCGCGGGCCGCGATCCTGCTGATCACGGCCCTGGCCGGGCTTCGGGTGCCGGTGAAGGCGGGCACCCCACGGATCGCGCGTACGGCGATCCGAGGGCGCGGGTGCGGGAGGCTCAGGCCTCGTCTTCGCCCGCGGTCTTCTCCTCCGGGCTCTCCAGACCGAACTGCTCGACGATCCACTTGTCGAACTCGATGGAGGCGCGGACCCAGCTGACCGTGGAGGACACGAAGTGCTCCAGGGAGACGCCGGTGCCGATCAGCATCTGCGCCTCGCCGATGAGGCGGAGGGTGGCGGAGCCGTCCTCCTCCTCGTGCAGGTGGGTGTAGACCTTGGGCCACAGGGTGCGGCGGTTCCAGTCGTCGATCGCGTCGAGGATCCGCGCGCGGTCGTCGGCCGAGTGCGGACGGTCGTAGAACGTCCGCACCGAGAAGACCTGCTGCTCGTCCTCGCCGCGGAACATGAAGTACGTGCGGAATTCCTCCCACGGCGCCGCGAGGTCGCCCTCGTCGTCGACGACGTACTTCAGCTCCATCTGCTCAAGGAGCTGCTTGACGAGGTCCTGGTCGGGGACGACGGGGCCCGCCGGTCCTGCGGCCTGAGGCTGGGGCTGGCCCCCGAAATTCGGAATCGAGGACGGGTCGATGCTCACCGTGAATTTCCCTTCGTACGGATGCTCGCCATCCTCCCCCATGCCGGGCGGTCCATGGCAAGCCCCGCCGCCGCGATCCGCTGCGGGCTGACAAGATCCGGGTGCCCGGACGCGGAGGGTCACCGCGTCCGAGCACCCGGTCAGGAACCGGCCGGCCGGAGCCGTCCCCGGCAGGTCACCGCACCGGGCCGACCGTCAGGCCGTCCTCCGCGCGGTCCACCCGGATCGTGTCGCCGTCCGTGATCCCGCCCGCCAGGATCTCCCGGGCCAGCCGGTCGCCGATCGCCGTCTGGACGAGGCGGCGCAGCGGCCGGGCGCCGTACGCGGGGTCGTTGCCCTCGTCGGCCAGCCACTCCAGGGCCTCCGGGGTGACCTCCAGGGTGAGGCGCCGGTCGGCGAGCCGCCGGGCGAGCCGGTCGGTCTGGAGCCGGGCGATCCGGCCCAGCTCGGCCCGGTCGAGGGCGGCGAAGACCACCAGATCGTCGAGCCGGTTGAGGAACTCGGGCTTGAAGCTCGCCCGGACGACCTCCAGGACCTGCTGCTTCTTCACGTCCTCCGGAGTGGCCGGGTCCACCAGGAACTGGCTGCCCAGGTTGGAGGTGAGGATCAGGATGGTGTTGCGGAAGTCGACCGTACGGCCCTGGCCGTCGGTGAGCCGGCCGTCGTCGAGGACCTGGAGCAGGACGTCGAAGACCTCCGGGTGCGCCTTCTCCACCTCGTCGAGCAGCACCACGCTGTACGGGCGGCGGCGGACGGCCTCGGTGAGCTGGCCGCCCTCCTCGTAGCCGACGTAGCCGGGCGGCGCGCCGACCAGCCGGGCGACGCTGTGCTTCTCGCCGTACTCCGACATGTCGATGCGGATCATGGCCCGCTCGTCGTCGAAGAGGAAGTCCGCGAGCGCCTTCGCCAGCTCGGTCTTGCCGACGCCGGTGGGGCCGAGGAAGAGGAACGAGCCGGTCGGCCGGTCGGGGTCGGCGATGCCCGCGCGGGTACGGCGCACGGCGTCGGAGACGGCCCGTACGGCCTCGGACTGGCCGATCAGACGGCGGCCCAGCTCCTCCTCCATCCGGAGCAGCTTCTGCGTCTCGCCCTCCAGGAGGCGGCCGGCGGGGATGCCGGTCCAGGCGCCGACCACGTCCGCGATGTCGTCGGGGCCCACCTCCTCCTTGACCATGGCGCTCTTGGCGTCGGCAGCCTTCGAGGACTCCTGCTGCGCCTCGGCCTCGCTGGCCTCCGCCAGCTCCCGTTCGAGGGCCGGGATCTCGCCGTAGAGCAGCTTGGAGGCGGTGTCGAAGTCGCCGTCCCGCTGGGCACGCTCGGCGCGGCCCCTGACCTCGTCGAGGCGCTCCTTCAGCTCGCCGACGCGGTTGAGGGACTGCTTCTCCTTCTCCCAGCGGGCGGTGAGCCCGCGCAGCTCCTCCTCGCGGTCGGCGAGGTCGCGCCGCAGCTTCTCCAGGCGCTGCTTGCTCGCCGCGTCCGTCTCGTTCTTCAGGGCCAGCTCCTCCATGCGGAGCCGGTCCACGGAGCGCTGGAGCTCGTCGATCTCGACCGGGGAGGAGTCGATCTCCATCCGGAGCCGGGAGGCGGCCTCGTCGACGAGGTCGATGGCCTTGTCGGGGAGGAAACGGGAGGTGATGTACCGGTCGGACAGGGTCGCGGCGGCCACCAGGGCGGAGTCGTTGATCTGCACCTTGTGGTGGGCCTCGTAACGCCCCTTGAGTCCGCGCAGGATGGCGACGGTGTCCTCGACGGTCGGCTCGGCGACCAGGACCTGCTGGAAGCGGCGCTCCAGGGCCGGGTCCTTCTCGATCCGCTCGCGGTACTCGTCGAGGGTGGTCGCGCCGACCATCCGCAGCTCGCCGCGGGCCAGCATGGGCTTGAGCATGTTGCCCGCGTCCATGGCGGAGTCGCCGCCCGCGCCCGCGCCGACGACCGTGTGCAGTTCGTCGATGAAGGTGATGATCTGGCCGTCGCTCTCCTTGATCTCGGAGAGGACGGTCTTCAGGCGCTCCTCGAACTCGCCCCGGTACTTCGCGCCCGCGACCATCGCGCCGAGGTCGAGCGAGACGAGCCGCTTGTTCTTCAGCGACTCCGGGACGTCGCCCTTCACGATCCGCTGAGCGAGCCCCTCGACGACGGCGGTCTTGCCGACGCCGGGCTCACCGATGAGGACCGGGTTGTTCTTGGTGCGGCGGGAGAGCACCTGGACGACCCGCCGGATCTCGTGGTCGCGGCCGATGACCGGGTCCAGCTTGCCCTCGCGCGCGGCGGCGGTGAAGTCCGTGCCGAACTTCTCCAGCGCCTTGTACTGCCCTTCCGGGTCGGGTGTGGTCACCCGGCGTCCTCCCCTGCTCTTCTCGAACGCGTCGAGCAGCTTCGATGCGCTCGCGCCCTGCTCGTCGAGGATCTCACCGGCCCGTCCGCCCTTGGCGGCGACGGCGATCAGAAGGTGCTCGGTGGACAGGTACTCGTCGCCCAGCTCCCTGGCCCGCCGGTCGGCCTCGGCGACGACCGCGAGGAACTCGCGGCTGGGCTGCGGGGGCGCGACCGTGGAGCCCGTGACGCTGGGCAGGGCGGCGAGCAGCCGCTCCGCACCGGCGCGCACGACCGCCTGGTCGGCCTCGACCGCCGCGAGCAGGTCGACGACGTTCTCGTTGTCCTGACCGGTCAGCAGCGCGAGCAGCAGATGGGCGGGGGTGAGATCGGCGTGCCCCGCCGACACGGCGCGGCTGCTCGCCGCGTTGATCGCGTCCCGGCTCCGGTTGGTCAGTTCGGCGTCCACGTGCGTGCTCCTCCTGGGTTCCGGTGGTCCTCTCCTCTTATGACCCTTCCAGGGTACACAAAGTTGAGTGGAGTCTGCTCAAGTTATCTGCCCGGCAGCCGGAGGGTGTCGTACGCGGGAATCGGCCACCGGACTTCCGGTAGTTTCCGGGCATGGCCACAGACCCGAGGAACCCCTCCGACTCGTACCTCAGCTTCTGGCGCGAGTACCACATCTGCACCCTGACGACCCCGCGCCCGGACGGCACCCCGCACGTCGTGGCCGTCGGCGTCACCTACGACCCGGAGAACGGGTTCGCCCGGGTCATCACCAACAGGAAGAGCCGCAAGGCCGCCCATGTACGGGCCGCGGGCGAAGCCGGGGCGCGGGTCGCGGTCTGCCAGGTCGACAAGGGGCGCTGGGCCACCCTGGAGGGCGTCGCCCGGCTGCGCACCGAGCCGGAGGCGGTCGCGGACGCCGTCGCGCGCTACGCCGAACGCTACGGGCGCACGCCGGAGCCCAACCCCGACCGGGTGGTCATCGAGATCACCCTCACCCGGGCGATGGGCCGCGCCTGAACGCCGGGGGCCGGTCCCCGCTCCGGACGGGGTCCCCGCTCCGGACGGGCCCCGCTCCGGACGGGCCCCGCTCCGGACGGGCCCCGCACGCCGGGAGACCCGCGGCCCCGGCCGTACGGGCACGCCGAAGCGCCCGTACCGCCGGAGCCGTACGGGCGCAGCACAGCGGCGCCATCGCGTTTCAGGTCCGCGATGGCGCCGCTGTGTGGGGGAAGTACCTGAGCGATCTACAACGACGGGGGAATCGCTCAGGCACTGCGGGGGGTGGCGGTGATGGTCTCGGGCTCGATCAGCTGGTGGTCCCGCTGGTCGAGATTGACGAAGATCATGCCGTACCGGATGGCACAGCGGATGGGCTGCGGGGCTCCTCGGGGGCGACGCAGACAGCGGTACGCGCGGACGTCCTCGTCCTGCTCCCGCGCCACGATGACGGGCTCCCCGAAGAGGGTGACCTTCAACGCGTCGCCACGGTGGGGGATGGCCGTGGCGAGGTCGACGAAGTGCCAACCGGACCGGTAGGCCGTGGCCATCTCCCGGCGGAACCTGGGGTCGTCCTGTGGAAGAGTCACGCTCCCGCGCCCCTGGGGGCGATCTCCCAGGACGGCTCGGGACGAACGGCGAGCACGACGACGTCCCGGGGAGCGGACTCCCACGAGGGTTCGCCCGGTCCGGCCCACGTGTCGTGCGCCGGAGTGCTCTCCCACGAGGGCTCGCCCGGTCCGGCCACGTAGTGCGCCGGGCGCTCCCACGAGGGCTCCCCGACGGCGAGTGCGCCGAGAGCAACCGCCGCAACGGCTATGGCGCCAAGTGCACGAACCATCCTGGTCATGGCCGATCTCCACCTCTTTTGATCACTACCTCCCCCCCGCGAGTAAGACGATGGCTTACTCCCGACCCTTTTCACCAGCCAACCCGGGCATCATGTTCCTGTAATTCATGACCCTGAGGGGGGTGCAAATGAGGCAAGAAGACGACGAGTCCGGCCATAACCACAGTCACGGTGAACTATGCGACGTGGGGCGGGAGCTCTACGCGAGCGCCCTCCGCACCGGCCGCATCACCCGCGCCGACGCCCAGGCGGCCCCCTGCCTGAGGGAACTGTCCCTCCTGCACCCCCACCCGGACGACACCGAATGGCTCTACCCGGTTCCGCCCTCGATCGCGCTCAACCAGCTCGTCCACCCCATCGAACAGGAGATACAGGTCCGGCGGCAGCACGCCCTCGACCTGGCCGACGCGTTCGAGCCGTTCATGGCCATCCACTCCCAGGACCCCTCCTCCACCCAGGCCATCACCGTCCTTGAGGGCCTCAGCGTCATCAACGCCACCCTCGACCGCGTCATCAACGAGTGCACCACCGAGCTGCTCACCATCCAGCCGGGCAGTGGCCGCCGCCCCGAGACCCTGGAAGCCGCCCTGCGCCGGCTCGAACCCCTGCTCGACCGGGGCGTCCGGATGCGCACGCTCTACCAGCACACCGCCCGCCACCATCCGGCCACCCTCGCCTACGTCGAACGGGTCGCCCCCTACGGGCTCGAACTGCGCACCCTGGAAGAGATCGTCGACCGGCTGATCATCGTCGACCGCAAGGTCGCCTTCGTGCCCGCCCGCAGCGACCGCCAAGTCGCCCTGGAACTGCGCCACGAGGGCCTGGTGCGCTATCTCGTCGGCGTCTTCGACCAGTTCTGGCTGCATGGCGTCCCCTGGGAGGAGGAGATCCCCTACAGCCCCTCCGTGGACGGCATCGGCGGCGTCCAGCGCTCCATCGCCAAACTCCTCGTCGCGGGGCACGTGGACGAGGCCATCGCCCGCCGTCTCGGCATGAACGTCCGCACCTGCCGCGCCCACATCGCCAAGCTCGCCGCCACCCTCGGCAGCGGCAGCCGGGCCCAACTCGGCTATCTCATCGCCCAGTCGGGCATCCTCGACCAGCAGGACGGCTGACCGCACCGGGCCCCGGGCGCCTTCCTGGAACGGCCCCGGGAACGGCACGAGGCCCCTCCCCCGAAGGGAAGGGGCCTCGGCCCTCACACCTGCTACTCGCCCCGCTTGGGACGCCAGACCACCAGCGCGCTCGTGTGCTGCACATCCTGGTACGGCACCAGATCGCGCCGGTACGAGGCGTGCACCTGGGCCTCCCGCTGGCGCATCGCCGCCGCCGCGCCGTCGACCGCGGCCGACAGCTCCGCGATCCGGCTCTGGAGCGCCGCGACCTGGTTCTCCAGCTCGATGATCCGCTTGATCCCGGCCAGGTTGATGCCCTCGTCCTGCGACAGCTGCTGCACCTGACGGAGCAGCTCGATGTCACGGGCCGAGTAGCGCCTGCCCCGGCCGGCCGTGCGGTCCGGCGAGACCAGACCGAGCCGGTCGTACTGACGCAGGGTCTGCGGATGCAGACCGGAGAGCTGGGCCGCCACCGAGATGACGTACACCGGCGACTCGTCGGTCAGTTCGTACGGATTGCGTCGGCGTCCGTCCATCGGGTCACGCTCCCTTCGCCGCCTGGAACAGCTCCGCCCGGGGGTCCTCCGAGGCGGTCGCCTCGCGGTAGGTCTCCAGGGCCTCGCGTGCCTTGTCGTCCAGCTCCCTCGGCACCGCGACCTCGACGGTCACGAGGAGGTCGCCCCGGGTGCCGTCCTTGCGGACCGCGCCCTTGCCCCGGGCCCGCATGGTCCGCCCGTTCGGCGTGCCCGCGGGCAGCTTGAGGGTGACCGGGGGGCCGCCGAGCGTCGGCACCTTCACCTCGCCGCCGAGCGCCGCCTCCGCGAAGGAGACCGGCACGGTGACGGTGAGGTTGTCGTCCTTGCGGCCGAAGACCGGGTGGGTGTCGACGTGCACCACGACGTACAGATCGCCGTTGGGCCCGCCGCGCTCGCCGGGTGTTCCCTTGCCGCGCAGTCTGATCTTCTGGTTGTCGCTGACGCCCGCCGGGATGCGGACCTGCATGGTCCGCGAGGACTTGGCGCGCCCGCTGCCCTTGCAGACCTCGCACGGGTTCTCCGCGATCAGCCCGCGGCCCTTGCAGTCCACGCAGGGATCGGTGAGCGAGAAACCGCCGCCGCTGCCGCGCGAGACCTGCCCGGTGCCGACACAGGTCGGGCACACCCGGGGCGTGCCGTTCTTGTCGCCGGTGCCCGAACAGGCCGTGCACGGCTGCTGGCTGGACATCCGCAGCGGCACGGTGGCGCCCTCGATGGCCTCGGTGAAGCTGAGCGTCACCTCGGACTCGATGTCCTGGCCGCGCCGGGGCTGGGTGCGGGGACCCGCGCCGCCGCCCCGGTTGAACAGACCGCCGAAGACGTCCCCGATGCCGCCACCGCCGAACCCGCCGGCGCCGCCCTGGGCTCCCCCGAAGAGGTCGCCCAGGTCGAAGTTGAACGAGCCTCCGGCCCCGGGCGCGCCGGCCCGGAAGCCGCCGTTCCCGAAGAGGGCGCGGGCCTCGTCGTACTCCTTGCGCTTCTTGGGGTCGCCGAGGACGTCGTTCGCCTCGGAGATCTCCTTGAAGCGCTCCTCGGCCTTGGCGTCGCCCTTGTTGGCGTCCGGGTGGTTCTCGCGGGCGAGCTTCCGGTACGCCTTCTTGATCTCGGCATCGGTGGCGTCCTTGGGGACGCCGAGGACCTTGTAGTAGTCCTTCTCGACGAAGTCCTTCGTGCTCATCGACGTCCCTCCTTCCGGACTTCTCCGGTGTTCGTCCTTGCGGAGGTGGTCACCGGGGTCCCGGTGACCACCTCCGTCGGGAGCGGTGCGTCACCCCTCGTCGGGGGCACCGCTCTCCTCGTCGGCGGACGACTTCGCGTCGTCCTTGGCCGGTGCCGCGCCCGGCTGGGGCTCGGCGACGGCCACGCGGGCGGGCCGGATGGTCCGCTCGCCGATCCGGTACCCCGGCTGAAGGATCGCCACGCACGTCGTCTCCGTGACGTCCGGCGCGTACGAGTGCATCAGGGCCTCGTGGATCGTCGGGTCGAAGGGCTCGCCCTCCTTGCCGAACTGCTGGAGACCCATCTTGGCGACGACGGTCTCCATCGATTCGGCCACCGACTTGAACCCGCCCACCAGCTCGCCGTGTTCACGGGCCCGGCCGACGTCGTCGAGCACCGGAAGGAGCTCGGACAGCAGGTTCGCGACGGCGGTCTCCTTGACGGCGACCCGGTCGCGCTCCACGCGGCGGCGGTAGTTCTGGTACTCGGCCTGGAGCCGCTGGAGGTCCGCGGTGCGCTCGTCGAGCGCCGTACGGGCCTGGTCCAGCTGCGCCAGCAGTGCTACGTCCGTAGCGTCCCCGGCCGGGGCCGCCCCGTCCGCCTTGTCGGCGGCAGCGGCGGTCTCGGTCTCCTCGGGCGTGCCGTCGGCGGGGACGTCGGGCTTCTCGTCGAAGCCCGGGGTCTCCTCCGACATCAGACAGCGCCACCCTTCGGCTTGTCCTCGTCGACGATCTCGGCGTCGACGACGTCGTCGTCCGCCTTGGCCTGACCGGCGGCGTCGCCACCGGCGGCCTGGGCGCCCTGGGCGTCGGCGTACAGCGCCTGGCCGAGCTTCTGGGAGACGGCCGCGACCTTCTCGGTGGCGGTCCGGATCTCGGCGGCGTCCTCGCCCTTGAGCTTCTCCTTCAGCTCGGCGACGGCCGCCTCGACCTCGGTCTTGACGTCACTGGGGACCTTGTCCTCGTTGTCCTTGAGGAACTTCTCCGTCTGGTAGACGAGCTGCTCGCCCTGGTTGCGGGACTCGGCGGCCTCGCGGCGACGGTGGTCCTCGTCCGCGTACTGCTCGGCCTCCTGGCGCATCCGGTCGACCTCGTCCTTCGGCAGCGAGGAGCCGCCGGTGACGGTCATCTTCTGCTCCTTGCCCGTGCCCAGGTCCTTCGCGGTCACGTGCATGATGCCGTTGGCGTCGATGTCGAAGGCGACCTCGATCTGCGGGACGCCGCGCGGGGCCGGCGGAAGGCCGGTCAGCTCGAACATGCCGAGCTTCTTGTTGTACGCCGCGATCTCGCGCTCGCCCTGGTAGACCTGGATCTGCACGGACGGCTGGTTGTCCTCGGCCGTGGTGAAGATCTCGGACCGCTTGGTCGGGATCGTGGTGTTGCGCTCGATGAGCTTGGTCATGATGCCGCCCTTGGTCTCGATGCCGAGGGACAGCGGGGTCACGTCGAGGAGCAGGACGTCCTTGACCTCACCCTTGAGGACACCGGCCTGGAGCGCGGCGCCGATGGCGACGACCTCGTCCGGGTTGACGCCCTTGTTGGCCTCGCGGCCACCGGTCAGCTCCTTGACCAGCTCGGCGACGGCCGGCATACGGGTCGAGCCGCCGACGAGGACGACGTGGTCGATCTCGGAGAGGGCGATGCCCGCGTCCTTGACGACGTTGTGGAACGGCACCTTGCAGCGGTCCAGCAGGTCCGAGGTCAGCTGCTGGAACTGGGCGCGCGTGAGCTTCTCGTCCAGGTGCAGCGGGCCCTCGGCGGAGGCCGTGATGTAGGGCAGGTTGATCGTGGTCTCGGTCGAGGACGAAAGCTCGATCTTCGCCTTCTCCGCGGCTTCGCGGAGACGCTGGAGAGCCATCTTGTCCTTGGCCAGGTCCACGCCGTGGCCGTTCTGGAACTGCGTCACCAGGTAGTCGACGACGCGCTGGTCCCAGTCGTCGCCACCGAGGTGGTTGTCACCGTTGGTGGCCTTCACCTCGACGACGCCGTCGCCGATCTCCAGGAGGGACACGTCGAAGGTGCCGCCACCGAGGTCGAAGACGAGGATCGTCTGGTCGTCCTTGTCGAGGCCGTACGCCAGGGCGGCGGCGGTCGGCTCGTTGACGATGCGCAGGACGTTGAGGCCCGCGATCTCGCCGGCCTCCTTGGTGGCCTGACGCTCGGAGTCGTTGAAGTACGCCGGGACGGTGATGACCGCGTCGACGACCTTCTCGCCCAGGTAGGCCTCGGCGTCGCGCTTGAGCTTCTGCAGGATGAAGGCGCTCATCTGCTGCGGGTTGAAGCTCTTGCTGTCGATGTCGATCTTCCAGTCGGTGCCCATGTGGCGCTTGACCGACCGGATGGTCCTGTCGACGTTGGTGACGGCCTGACGCTTGGCCACCTCGCCGACGAGCACCTCGCCGTTCTTCGCGAAGGCGACGACGGACGGCGTGGTCCTGGCGCCCTCGGCGTTGGTGATGACGGTGGGCTCGCCGCCTTCGAGAACGCTGACGACGGAGTTAGTCGTGCCCAGGTCGATGCCGACCGCACGTGCCATTTCGATTCCTCCAGCTGACTGACTTGAGTGGAACTGACTCAAGGATGCACCAGACCCCTGCCGGAGTCAACAGACCTGAGCGTGGTCGACTCAACTCTTCGCCCGCTCGGCCACTCAGAGCGGCCCGAAACCGCCCGGGATCGGCCCGCCGCCGCCCGGGGCCGGTCCGCCACCACCCGGGAGCGGCCGGGCGACACCCCGGAGCGCGTCGCTCCGGCCTCCGGCGGGCGCCCCGTGAGAGAGTCCATTGCCCCACATGGGGCAAAGCAGCCATATCCCACGAAAATCCCATGATTCCAGGCCCGGGGCCCCGGCGCCCGGGTCCCACGACCCCGGTTCCGGTCCGAGGGGCCCGGGTCCCGACCTCATTCGACGCTCCGAAGGGTGTGGGGGAATGACGGCCAAGCGCACGTTCGACGTCCTGGGCGGGCTCGCCCTCCTGACCGTGCTGTCACCGGTCATGGCGGGCATCACCCTCTCGCTCGCGCTCGGCTCGCCGACCCCCGGCGCGGGCGTCCTGCGCCGTCGCACGGTGGCCGGTCTCGGCGGGCGGCCCTTCACCCTGCTGACCTTCCGCACCCGGGGCCCGCTGGCCTCGCTGCCGCTGCTGCTGCACGTGGTCACGGGACGGATGTCCCTGGTCGGGCCGTGTCCGCTCGCGCCGACCCACCGCGAGTGCGCGGGCGAGGGGCGCCGCAGGCTCTCCGTACGCCCGGGGCTCACCGGTCCGTGGCAGATCAGCGGCCGGTCGGAGCTGCCGTGGGAGGAGCGCGCGCTGCTCGATCTGGACTATGTGGACCACCACTGGCTGGGGATGGACCTGACCATCCTGGCGCGTACGCTTCCAGCAGTCCGCAGGCGGCGCGCGGCAAGGTTTGCCTGAGCGATACAGATCACCGCGAATGCCGCTACAGCACGGGGCCCCGAACGGGTAATCTCTGCACGGACTCCATAAGTTACCGCTTAGTAGGCCCGCCCGAGGAGCCCTTCATGCAACTCGCCGCGATCATTGTGTCGCTGACCCTGACCGTGGTCGGCGTTGCCCTGCTCGCTCGCGCCATCGGCCAGTTCGTCCGGTACTTCAAGCTGGGACAGCCCGTCCCGGCGGGCACCAGGACCGACAATCCCTACCAGCGGAGCGTGACGCTCGTCCGGGAGTTCCTCGGCCACACGCGCATGAACCGCTGGGGCATCGTCGGTTTCGCCCACTGGTTCGTCGCCGTCGGCTTCCTGACCCTGCCGCCCACCCTGGCCCAGGCCTTCGGCCAGCTCTTCCAGGCCGACTGGACCCTGCCGGTCATCGGCGGCTTCCTGCCGTTCGAGCTGTACATCGAGTTCATCGGCGTGATGACGATCCTCGGCATCGCCGTGCTCATCGCCATCCGCCTCCTGAGCCTCCCGGGCCGGGCCGGCCGCAAGTCGCGCTTCGCCGGTTCCAAGGCGGGCCAGGCGTACTTCGTCGAGTACGTCATCCTCACCATCGGCCTCGCGATCTACGTGCTGCGCGGCCTCGAAGGCGCGATCCACCACGTCGAGGGCTACGAAGCCGCGTACTTCGCCTCGTACCCGCTGGTCCTCGCCTTCAAGGGACTGGGCCTCGGCACCCTCCAGACGCTGATCTACTTCACCGCCATGGTGAAGATCAGCACCTCGTTCATCTGGATGATCGTCGTCTCGCTCAACACCAACATGGGCGTCGCCTGGCACCGTTTCCTCGGCTTCCCCAACATCTGGTTCAAGCGCGAGGCCGACGGCTCCACCGCGCTCGGCGCGCTCCAGCCGATGACCACGGGCGGCCAGGAGATCGACTGGGAGGACCCGGCGGAGGACGCCGTCTTCGGCGTCTCCCAGGTCGAGCAGTTCTCCTGGAAGGGCCTCCTCGACTTCTCCACCTGCACCGAGTGCGGCCGCTGCCAGTCGCAGTGCCCCGCCTGGAACACCGGCAAGCCCCTCTCCCCCAAGCTCCTGATCATGTCGCTGCGCGACCACGCGCACGCCAAGGCGCCGTATCTGCTCGCGGGCGGCGGCAAGGACATGGAGGGCAACGAGAAGGCCACGGAGGAGCAGCTCAAGGACGTCCCGGCGGCCGCCCTCGCCGAGGCCGAGCGCCCCCTCGTCGGCACGGCGGAAGAGAACGGCGTCATCGACCCGGACGTCCTGTGGTCCTGCACCACCTGCGGCGCCTGCGTCGAGCAGTGCCCGGTCGACATCGAGCACATCGACCACATCGTCGACATGCGCCGCTACCAGGTGATGATCGAGTCCGCGTTCCCGTCCGAGGCGGGCACGATGCTCAAGAACCTGGAGAAGAAGGGCAACCCCTGGGGTCTGGCCAAGAAGCAGCGCGTCGAGTGGACCAAGGAGGTCGACTTCGAGGTCCCGATCGTCGGCAAGGACATCGAGGACCTCACCGAGGTCGACTACCTCTACTGGGTCGGCTGCGCGGGCGCCCTCGAAGACCGCGCCAAGAAGACCACCAAGGCCTTCGCCGAGCTGCTGCACATCGCGGGCGTCAAGTTCGCGATCATGGGCGGCGAGGAGAAGTGCACCGGCGACTCCCCCCGCCGTCTGGGCAACGAGCCGCTGTTCCAGCAGCTCGGCCAGGAGAACGTGGCCATCCTGAACATGGCGTTCGGCGAGGATGACGAGGACGAGTCGACGAGGAAGCCGAAGTCGGCCAAGAAGATCGTCTCGACCTGCCCGCACTGCTTCAACACCATCGCCAACGAGTACCCGCAGCTCGGCGGCGAGTACGAGGTCATCCACCACACCCAGCTGCTCCAGCACCTCATCGACGAGGGCAAGCTGATCCCGGTGACCCCGGTGGACGGCCTCATCACCTACCACGACCCCTGCTACCTGGGCCGGCACAACAAGGTCTACACGCCGCCGCGCGAGATCATGTCCGCCGTCCCCGGTCTTCGCCAGCAGGAGATGCACCGCCACAAGGAGCGCGGCTTCTGCTGCGGCGCCGGTGGTGCCCGGATGTGGATGGAGGAGCGGATCGGCAAGCGCATCAACAACGAGCGCGTCGACGAGGCCCTCTCCCTCAACCCGGACATCGTCTCCACCGCCTGCCCGTTCTGCCTGGTCATGCTCACGGACTCGGTGAACGGCAAGAAGAACGAGGGCAAGGCGAAGGAGTCCGTCACCGTCGTGGACGTCGCCCAGCTGCTCCTGGAGTCGGTGAAGACGCCGCTCGACCCGGAGCCGTCGGAGCAGAACGAGCCGGAGCCCGAACCGGCCGCCTGAGCCTTCGGACTCTTCGGACCTTCCGGCTTCCGGACCCGAGGAGGGCCGTCCCGCGAACGCGCGGGGCGGCCCTTCGCGCGTTCCTCCGGGGTCCCGTATCCCGTATGTCCGGGAAGCCCCTGAGAACCCCCTTAGGGGATGTCACAGCTCCGTGGCAACCCGAGGCCGGAGCGCACAGGAGCGGAAGGAGCGGGTACGTTCGAGGACGTGGCTGGATTCAGGAACGGACGCGGCCGGGACAACCGCGACCCGCGACAACCGCGGCAGGCGCCCCAGGGATACGAGGCGCCCCCGCCGCCGTACCCGCAGCAACAGTGGCCCCCACAGGACCAGAACCGGGGCCCGTCCCCGAGACAGGGCCAGGGGCAGAGGCAGCAGGGCCAGGGGCAGGGCTACGGAAACCAGGGGCAGGGGCAGCAGGGCCAGGGTTACGGAAACCAGGGCCGCCCCCCGCAGCCCTACGGGAACCCCGGAAACCAGGGGGCCCAAGGGAACCAGGGGAACCAGGGGAACTACGGCAACCCCGGCCACCCCGGCCACTACGGGAACCCCGGCGACCCCGGCCACTACCCGCAGCAGGGCCACTACGGGAATCAGGGTCGGCAACGCCCCCCGCAGTCCTACGACGAGCCCGAGTACTTCGGGGACCCCTACGGGCAGCCCCAGCACCCCCATGCCGCCACGGCGAACAATCCCGGCCACACCCAGATGTTCAGCGTCGACGACCCCTACGGGCAGGCGGCGCCGCACCCCGAACCCGTCCCCATCGGCCCCCGGCTCCCCTGGCAGGGCCTGCTGAGCGGCATCGTGCTGCGCCCGGCGGACACGTTCCTCCGGATGAGGGACCACGCCGTCTGGGGTCCGGCGCTCGTCGTCACCTTCCTCTACGGGCTCCTCGCGATCTTCGGCTTCGACAAGGCGCGCGAGGAAGCGATCAACGCGACGCTGTCGACGGCGGTCCCGTACGTCCTGATGACCGCCATCGGCTTCGTCATCGGCGGGCTCATCCTGGGCGCGGTCACCCACACGCTGGCCCGCCAGCTTGGCGGCGACGGCGCCTGGCAGCCGACGGTGGGCCTCTCCATGCTGATCATGTCGATCACGGACGCCCCGCGCCTGCTCTTCGCGCTCTTCCTGGGCGGCGAGAACGGCCTGGTGCAGGTCATCGGCTGGGCGACCTGGCTGGCGGCGGGGGCGCTCTTCACCCTGATGGTCGGCCGCTCGCACGACCTGCCGTGGCCGAAGGCGCTGGGCGCGTCGGCGATCCAGCTGGTGGCGCTGCTGAGCCTGATCAAGCTGGGCACGCTGTAGGCCCACGCGGACACACGAAAAGGCCCCCGCCTTCATGGGCGGGGGCCTTTTCGCACACGCACACGCACACGCACACGCACACGCACACGGCGCAGACGTACGGTACGGCTCAGGCGTCGAGGACCTGGCCGGCGCGCTTGACGACGGGCGGCTCGACCGACCAGGGGAAGTTGATCCAGTCGTCGGTCTTCTTCCACACGTACTCGCACTTCACGAGGGAGTGGGACTTCTCGTAGACGACGGCGGAGCGGACCTCGGCGACATGGTCGACGCAGAAGTCGTGGACCAGCTTGAGGGTCTTGCCGGTGTCGGCGACGTCGTCGGCGATCAGGACCTTCTTGTCGGAGAAGTCGATCGCGTTGGGCACCGGCGCCAGCATGACCGGCATCTCCAGGGTGGTGCCCACACCGGTGTAGAACTCGACGTTCACCAGGTGGATGTTCTTGCAGTCCAGGGCGTAGGCCAGACCACCGGCGACGAAGACGCCGCCGCGGGCGATGGAGAGCACGATGTCGGGCTCGTAGCCGTCGTCGGCGATGGCCTGCGCCAGCTCGCGGACCGCGTGACCGAACCCCTCGTACGTCAGGTTCTCGCGTACCTCACTCATGCCTGCGTCCGCCTCATACCTGGGTCCGATGGAAATTCAAGAAGGAACGGGAGGCCGTCGGCCCCCGCTGGCCCTGGTACCGGGAGCCGTAGCGCTCGCTCCCGTAGGGGAACTCGGCCGGCGAGCTGAGCCGGAACAGACACAGCTGCCCGATCTTCATACCGGGCCAGAGCTTGATCGGCAGGGTGGCCAGATTCGACAGCTCCAGGGTCACGTGCCCGGAGAAACCCGGGTCGATGAACCCGGCGGTCGAGTGGGTGACCAGCCCGAGGCGCCCGAGGGAGCTCTTGCCCTCCAGCCGCGACGCGATGTCGTCGGGGAGGGAGATGACCTCGTAGGTGGAGGCGAGCACGAACTCGCCGGGGTGCAGGATGAACGCCTCGTCCCCCTCCGGCTCCACCTCACGGGTGAGGTCGAGCTGCTCGACGGCGGGGTCGATGTGGGGGTAGCGGTGGTTCTCGAACACCCGGAAGAAGCGGTCAAGCCTCACGTCGATGCTCGAGGGCTGCACCATGGATTCGTCGTACGGGTCGATGCGCACCCGTCCGGCATCGATCTCGGCCCGGATGTCCTTGTCTGAGAGAAGCACGCCCCCACGATACGCAGAGGGCGCGGACCTGCCCCAATCGGCAGGCGTCCGCGCCCCGACACCCCCGTCAGCGCCGCGCGGCCTCCACCGGCACGGCATGCCGCAGCCGCGCACACCGAGGACACCGGATCAACCGCCCCGGCCCGATCCGCCCGGCCCCGAGCTGCTGAAGCGGAAACGAAGCGGTACTGAAAACGTGCCCTTCGGCACAACGGACGACGGTGCGCTCCATCGAACCCATCAAGTCCCTTCCCCTACACATGCGGTGGACGAGAAGACACATTAGGGGATCAACAGGACACCCTCCAGAAGGCACTCCGCACCCGAAAAACCACGAGCTTCGCCTCAAGTGGCGCATGGGGTACAGTGTGCAACGATGCGGCACGGATCACCCGGCAGCCGCTGCGCGGATGTAGTTTAATGGTAGAACATGAGCTTCCCAAGCTTATAGCGCGGGTTCGATTCCCGTCATCCGCTCTTCTGTAAAGCCCCAGGTCAGGGACCTGGGGCTTTGTTGTTGTCTAGAGCTTTCCCCGCGCCTTGCGCCACCTCCGCACCACAACCTGGTCGCCACCCTTGATAACCTCGTCGGTCACTCGTACAGAAGACCGACAACCGCAGGGGGACGCGTGTCGTTCGATGACGAATGGGCCCGGGCGAAAGCCGATGTGTCCTTAGAGGAGCTAACACAATGCCTGGACTCGTCTGTAGGTGATCACGCAGCAGGCGAGTTTCAGGAAGGCTTCGTGGATGTCGTCGCGGATGTCCCAGCGGATCCGTAGGCGCCGGAAGCCGTGGATCCAGGCGTTGGTGCGTTCGACGACC
>NZ_MSJP01000110.1 GCF_014596525.1 Streptomyces sp. CBMA291 | reverse complement strand
CGTCGGCGTCGTTTCCGGTGCTGACCACCCAGCCGGGGCGCAGTCCCCGCTCCAGGGCGAGGCTGGCGGCGCCGAAGCCGAGGGCGCCGCTCTGGCTGACGAAGGCGAGGGTGCCGGGCGCGAAGGGGGCGGGCGCGGCGGGCGGTCCGGAAGCGGGGCTCACGGAGATGCGTACTGCCCCCTGCGGGCGGCGGGCCTACATCCCGTCCCGCAGATACGCCCGACCGGCCTACGGCCGGAGGCCCATATTCACTCGATCCGGTGAATCCTCAGGTCAGGGCCACGGCGTGGTCCGAGCCGTACGGGCCACGGTTCCGGCTCCGCGCCGAGTCCGCGCCGAGCGTGCGTCGGATCCGCTCCGAGACGGCTCCGGATCCGCTCCGGGTCCTCGTCCCGGTGGGCACGCCCGTCCCGCTACTCCCCCGCGCCCGTCTCCCCCGCGCGTCGCCTGCGGGCGGCCATCCAGGCGTAGACGGGGACGCCCGCGAAGAGGAACAGGACGCCCTGGTAGACGGCGGTGTGGCCGGAGCCCGCGACCAGCCAGAGGGAGAAGCCGAAGGCGGTGAGGGCGAGGACGATGTCACGGATCAGACGGGCGCGGTCGACCCGCTCGGAGTGGCCGGAGAGCAGGAAGTAGAGCTGTGCGGCGGCGGAGAGCAGATAGGGGACGGTGGCGGTGAAGGTCGTGATGAGGACCAGGGACTCGAAGACCCGTTGGGTGCCCGAGGTGTAGTTGTAGACGGTAAGCAGCGAGGCGAGGACGACGGTCACGACGACGCCGACCGTGGGCACTCCGCGCCGCTTGCGGGTGAAGACCTTCGGGAAGAGTCCGTCCCGCGCCGCCGCGTAGGGGGTCTGGGCGCTGAGCAGGGTCCAGCCGTTGAGGGCGCCGACCATGGAGACGAGGGCCATGCAGGCGACGGCCGTACCACCCCAGGAGCCGCCGAACATCAGGTTGACGGAGTCCGTGAAGGGCGCGTCCGTGGTGACGAGCCGCTCGTGCGGGACGGTCCCGAAGACGGAGAGGGTGGTGAGGAGGTAGAGGAAGGCGGCGGCGAGGGTGCCGAGGACGGTGGCGCGGCCGACGTTCCGGCGCGGGTCGCGGACCTCGCCCGCGCTGACGGCGGCGGACTCGACGCCCAGATAGCTGAAGAGCAGGATCGCGGCGGCGGCGGAGACCGCGCCGACGGCGCTGTGGCCCTCGGCGTGGAAGGGCCCGAGGTTGGCGCTGTCGAAGGTGAAGAACCCGCCGATGGCGACGAGCAGCAGCGGGACGAACTTGAGCACGGTGGAGACGATCTGCACGGCGCCGACGTATCGGGTGCCCGCCAGGTTCGCGAGGGCGGGGAGCCACTGGAGGACGAGCGCGGCGCAGATGGTGGCGGTCTTGGAGCCGTGTAGGGGGATCAGCACGTCGAGGTAGCCGACGGCGGCGACGGCGAGCGCCGCGTTGGAGACCCAGGTGGTGGCCCAGTACGCCCAGGCGGCGAGGAAACCGGCGAAGTCGCCGAAGGCCTCGCGGGCGTAGACGTACGGGCCGCCGGTCTGCGGGTGGCGGTTGGCGAGGCGGCCGAAGACGAGGGCGAGGGCGATCGCGCCGACGGTGAGGATGCCGAAGGCGACCAGGCTGATCGTGCCGTAGCGGGCGACGGAGGCGGGCAGCAGGAAGATCCCGCCGCCGATGATGTTGCCGGTGACCAGCGCGATCGCGATGGGCAGCCCGAAGCGCCGGGCGTGCCGGCTCTCGGAGCCGGGGCCGGAGGGGTGCTCCGTGCCGGGACCGGGGGTCCCGGCGGCCACGCTGTCCGCTGGTCCGCTCCTCGGCGTGGTGGGGGCCGTGCTCATCGGGTGGTGCGCCTTCCGTCGTACATTCCGGACCATCGTCCGCCCAGGACGAACACGCGGCCAAATCAGTGCTTTTTGTCCTGCGGGAGCACTCCGTCAACCGGAAGAAGTGATTCCGCTTCACTGGTGGACGGCGGATTCTCCAGCGAGCCCGGGGATTCCTCGCTCTCCCGCAGCCAGCGCCGCAGGACCCGGTGCACCTGCTCGGCGCCCACCAGCTCCTCCCCCGGGGCCACCGCGGGCGACAGCTCGGGCGGCGCGAGGAGGAAGGGCCGGGACTGCTCGCCGCCGAGTCCGCCGTGGGAGCCGATCTGCTCCTCGAAGGCGTGCACGGCGCCGGTCTCCGGATCGTGCATGGAGTTCACCATGACGTCCGCGACATGCGGGAAACCGTCGGTCCGCCGTACCGCGTCGGCCGCGCCCGGTCCGAAGACGGCCAGCGGACCGGTGTCGTCGAGCCGTGCGACCGGCACCTCCGTCCCGTCCCCCGCGAGCACCACCGAACCGTGCTCGGCGCTGGCCACCAGCACGAAACCGATCCCCGGATGGTGGGCCAGGGTCCGCAGCAGCGCCGGATGGCGCCGGTCGATCTCCTCCCGGGTCATCCGGTGCGGCACGTCGGGGAAGGAGATCAGGCCCAGGTTCCCCGAGGCGAGGACCACCGGATCCGAGGGCCGGGCGGGCAGCTCGCGCGCCGACTCGCCGGTCTCGTCGACGGGCCGGTGCAGCGCGAGGCGCAGTGCGTCCCTGGCCGCGTCCCGCGCCTCCGAGCCGCTGCGGGTCCGCCGTACCCGACGCGGCACCGGCAGCCCGCACCCGGCCCTGACCAGGTCCTTCAGCGTCAGCCCGTAAGCCCGCTCGAAGGTCGCGCCGGGGCTCTGCCCATGGTCGGAGAGAAGCACGATCCGGTACGGGCGGGGGGCGTGCTCGGCGACCGTGGCGATGAGCCCGACCGAGCGGTCGAGCCTGCGGAGGACCTGATCGGTGTCCCGGCTGTGCGGGCCCGAGTGGTGCGCCACCTCGTCGTAGGCGACCAGGTCGGCGTAGACGGCGGTCCGTCCGGCGAGCATGTCGCCCATCACGGCGGAGACCACCACGTCCCGTTCCAGGACCGTGGCGAAGGCGCGCACGAACGGGTAGGTGCCGCCGCGCGAGACCCTGGGGGTCTCCCGGCGCAGGAGCGACCGGGTCGACTGGGCCATCTCGCGCAGGCACTCGGCGACGAACGATCCGGCGGTACGGACGGCGTTGGCCGGGTCGGAGAAGTACGCGAAGTATCCGGCGCGCGAGCGGGTACGGGGACCGCGCCTCGCTGCCATCGACAGGACGAGCGCGAGCTGGTCGGCGCCGCCGCTGAACAGGTTGCCCCTGGAGGCGCCGTCGAAGGCGAGGAGTCCGTCGTCGCCGGTGCGGCGGATGGCCCGGCGCTGGAGTTCCACGGCGGAGGCGGGCCGGTTCGACACCATGAGACGGCCGGTGTCCTTCTCGTACCAGCGGAAGGCGGGCACGTCCTCGTTGGAGCCGTGCAGGATGCCGAGCTGGCTGGCGCCGGTCTGGCTCGACCAGTCGGTGCGCCAGGGGGTCAGCCGGTGTCCGGCGTCGAGCATGCCCGCGACGGTCGGCATCAGACCGGAGTCGACGGCTTCGCACAGGACGCGGTGGCCGACGCCGTCGAGCTGGAGGAAGACCGTGCCCGGGGGCTCCTCCGGCGCGCCCTCCTCGTCCCGGGGGCGGGTCCGGCCGGTCAGCCGGTAGAGGCGGCGGCGGTAGGCGTCGTCGTCGCGGACGGCGAGCGCGGTGGAGGTGGCGGAGGCCACGGCGGACATGGCGGCGGCGACCAGGACGGCGGTCTCGGGGTTGGCCGTGCCGCGCCCGTCGGGGATCAGCCAGAGCGCGATGAGCAGCAGCGAACCGTTGAGGAAGAACACGAGCAGGCCGAGCACGAGCGCGGGAACGAGCAGCAGCGCCCGGACGATCAGCGGCCAGACCAGCGCGCCGAGCAGTCCGAAGACGCCGGCCGCTCCGGCGGCGGTGAGCGCGGTCCGGGTGAAACTGTCGCCGTCGGCCGACTGGAGCCGGAAGTCCGGGAGCACCCCGGCGAGGACGAGCATCGTGAGCGTGGACACCGCCCACACCACACTCACCCGTGCCAGCGCGCTGCCCGCGGACCGCCAGCGGTCGGCGCCACCCCATCGCCCGTCGCCCACGCCCTCTTCACCTTTCGCCCGTTTCCTGACCCAAGCGTGTCACAACGCCCACGGTGGGTGAGGGGGGCGGGGACTTTCGGGCGGACCCGGATGTGTCAGGTCGCCGTCGGGAGCGGGACGGAAGTGGGGGCTGTGGCGGAAGGTGGTGATGGGGAGCGCGGTGTGGTGGGCGACAGGTCCGCCGCCTCGGGCGGCACCGGCTTCGGGCCCCGTCGCACCCCTCCCCCGCCTTGGTTCCCCTCCCCCGCCTCGGCTCGGTTCCCGTCCGCGTCGGATTCCCTCCGCGTCAGTTCCCGTCGTACCCCGCCGTCGGCATCGAGAGCCGTCGGTGCACCCCCGCCTTCGCCGCCGCGTCGTACGCGGGCTCGTCGGGCGATACGGTCTCCACCCGCACCCCGCGCCGCTCGCACTCGGCGCGGAAGCCGGGCACGGAGGTCACCGCGCGGGCGAGGGCCCGCTCGCTGGCGGCGACGAAGAGGTCGACCGCGCCCGCCTCCACATCCGCCCAGAGCGCCGCGTGATCGGGCCGGAAGCCGTAGAACAGCAGCTGGCGGGCGACCACGTACCCCTGGTCGCGCGCCCAGCGGGCACACACCGCGTGCTGGCCGCGCGTATCGACCAGGAAGGGCTCGCTGTCGAGTTCCTCAAGCGGGGTGAGGCTGGCGATCGCCGCCACCCGAACGTCGTCCATGGCCCGACCCTACTGCCGTCCGGGACGGGCGAACATCCTCCGGCACCCGGCAGGGACAATTACCCTCGACAGGGAGTCATGGAGCGATGCCGGGCACAATGGACGGCGTCCGCGGTCACGAAGGAAGCGGAAGGCGGCATGCCGGTGGAGGTCACCTGGTGGGGTCATGCGACCTGCACGGTCGAGGACTCCGGGGTCCGCTTCCTCACCGACCCGCTGTTCGCCCGGCGCCTCGCGCACCTGCGGCGGCGGCGCGGCGCGGCCCCGCCGCCCGAGGCCGCCCGCGCCGACGCCGTGCTCGTCTCGCATCTGCACTCCGACCATCTGCACCTGCCCTCGCTCGCCCGGCTCGCGCCCGGCACCCGGCTGATCGTGCCGCGTGGCGCCCCGGACGCCGTGCCGGGGCTGCGCAGGCTCGGCGGTCGCGGGCTCCGGCTGACCGAGGTGGCGGAGGGCGGGACGGTGACGGTGGAGGGCGTGACGGTACGGGCCGTCCCGGCGCTCCACGACGGGCGGCGGCTGCCGATGGGCCGGCACCGGGCGCCCGCGCTCGGCTATGTCGTCGAGGGCGAGGCGCGGACGTACTTCGCCGGGGACACCGGGCGCTTCGACGGGATGGCGGAGGCGGTGGGCCCGGTGGACGTGGCCCTGCTTCCGGTGGGCGGCTGGGGTCCGTATCTGGGCCATGGGCATCTGGACGCGGGCCGGGCGGCGCAGGTGCTCGCCGAGCTTTCCCCGGCGGCGGCGGTCCCGGTGCACTACGGCACGTACTGGCCGATCGGGCTCGACGGAGTGCGGCCGCACGAGTTCCACGCGCCGGGTGACGAGTTCGTACGGCATGCGGCGCGGCTCGCGCCCAAGGTGGTGGTGCACCGGCTCGGCCATGGCGAGCGGGTGCGCCCGGAGGTCGCCCGGTGATCGACGGGTTCACCCGGATGGCGATGGCCGTGCGGGAGCTGCCGCCCGAGTCGACGCAGCAGGCGGTGGGGTATCCCTCGCTGTTCCTGCTGGTGTCGCTGGGCGCGCTGGTGCCGGTGGTGCCGACGGGCGCGCTCGTCAGCTCGGCCGCCGTGGTCGCCTTCCATCAGAGTTCGCCGTTCTCCCTGCTCTTCGTCTTCCTCGTGGCGGCCTTCGCGGCCTGTCTCGGCGACGCGGTCCTCTACTGGCTCGGACAGCGCGGGGTCCGCTCCCGCAACGGCTCGCGGTGGCTGGAGGCGCTGCGCGGCCGGGTGACGCCGGAGCGGCTCGCGCACGCGCAGGAACGGCTCGAAAGCCATCGGGTGTCGGTGCTCGTCCTGTCCCGGCTCGTGCCGGCCGGGCGGATCCCGGTCATGCTGGCCTGTCTGCTGTCCCGGATGCCGCTGCGGCACTTCGTACGGGGCGACATCGCGGCCTGTCTGGCGTGGGCGGCGACGTACCAGCTGATCGGCATCCTGGGCGGTTCGCTCTTCCCCGAGCCGTGGCAGGGGGTCGTGGCGGCGGTGGGCCTGACGGTGCTGGTCGGCGCGGCGCCCACGCTGTGGCGGCGGGTGCGGCGGCCGAAGGCGGCCGGTCTCTCAGGGCACGAGCACCCGTGAGCCGCCGACCGGGAGGTCCCACAGGTCCTCACGGGGCAGTCCGGCCTTCTCCCAGGCGGCCCTGACCCGGGTGAGGGGTTCGAGGACGGGCTCCGAGGACAGGACGAAGGTGGCCCAGTGCATCGGCGCCATCCGCCGGGCGCCGAGGTCCCGGTGGGCGCGGACGGCTTCCTCCGGGTCGGTGTGGACGTCGCTGAGCCACCACCGGGGGTCGTAGGCCCCGATGGGGAGCAGCGCGAGATCGATGCCGGGGTGGCGGCGGCCGATCTCGGCGAACCAGTGGCCGTATCCGGTGTCCCCGGCGAAGTAGACGCGGTGCTCGGCGCCGTCGGTGAGCACCCAACCGCCCCACAGGGAACGGCAGGTGTCCAGGAGGGTGCGCTTGGACCAGTGGTGGGCGGGGACGAAGTCGAAGCGTACGCCGTCGAGTTCGGCCGCTTCCCACCAGTCGAGTTCGGTGACGCGGGTGAAGCGGCGGCGGGTGAACCAGCGGCCGAGTCCGGCCGGGACGAAGACCGGGGTGTGCCGGGGCAGCCGTTTCAGGGTCGGTGCGTCGAGGTGGTCGAAGTGGTTGTGGCTGATGACCACGGCGTCGACGGGCGGCAGGTCCTCCCAGCGGACGCCGACGGGGGTGAGCCGGGCGGGAGTGCCGAGGATGCGGCGGGACCAGACGGGGTCGGTGAGGACGGCGAGACCGCCGATGCGCAGCAGCCAACTCGCGTGCCCGGCCCAGGTGAAGGCGAGGGTGCCGGGTCCGGCGAGGGGCAGCGGCCCGGGTTCGAAGGGGAGCAGGGGGATGTCGCTGAGCCCTTCGGGGCGGGGGCGTACGGCGCCTTCCCTGGCGAGCCGGGCGAGGGCCCGGACGCCGGGGAGCGGGGCGGTGAGCCGGTCGGCGAAGGTCCGGGGCCAGTCCGTACGCAGCCGCCCGAGGGGTTTGAGGGCGGGCGCCGGGGCCACCGGGCCGTTCCGGTGCGGGGGTTGGGGGGCCCGCGCGGGGTCTGCCGTGCGTTCGGTCATCTGCGGACTCCGTTCTGCGCGGCCTGCGGGGGTGGTGGCGGGCCCTCGGCGGGGGTGGTGGCGGGCCCTCGGCGGGGCCGCCCGGGTCCCGCGCGGGGCGGGGGTGGAGGTCGGGGTGGGCCTTGGTCGGTGTCACCTGGGCCCCTTGGGCAGTCGGCGGGTGCTCTGCGGTACCGCCCGAGTTCCTCCGGGGGTGGTGGCGGATCTTGGGCGGTGTCGCCCGGGTCCCTCATGGGGCGGTGGCGGACCCCGGTCGGTTTCACCCGGGCCCCTCCGGGAAGCCGACGGGCCCCTTGGTCGTATCGCCCGAGTTCCTCCGGAGGGCCGGCGGGTCTTGGGCGGTGTCACCCGAGTTCCTCCAGGGCCGCTCCGAACTCCGCGAGGTTCCGGGCGACGTGCGGGAGGGCCGTCGGGTCGTCCGCCGCGAGCGTCCCGGCCCGCTCCTCCTCCGTGGCGCCCAGGAACATGCCGGTGCCGAACCGGACGCGCAGCGCGCCGAGTTCGTCGCCGAGCCGGTGACCGCCGGTGGCCGGGGCGCCGAGCCTGCCGGTGAGGTGGTCCTCCAGTTCCAGGGAGTCGGTGACGCCACGGGCGGCGAGACCGGCACGGAGTGGGCCGAGGTCGGCGTAGAGGTGGCGTCCGGCCCTCGGGGGCCTGGCGAAGGCGCCCGAGGCGAGGACGGCGCGGTGGGCGGCGGCGGCGAGGGCTCCGTGGAGGGCGGCGGCCCGGCGGGCCCGGCGGGCGACGTCCCCGGGCTCGTCGAGGGCGTGCGCGGCGGCGGGGGCCACGGGCCCGGGGACCACGGCGCCGAGGAGCGTGAGCACGTCGAGGACCCGGGCCCTGCGGTCGGCCCAGCGGTCGGCGCGGGAGGGGTCGGTGGGCGGGAAGCGGGCGACGGCACAGGGCCAGGCGGCGGGGGTGAGGGAGCCGCCGAGGTCGACGAGGACGGTGACGTCGTCCGGGCACATCTCGGCGGGGCCGAGGAAGACGTCCTCCTCGGGGTGGTGGAGGGTGTCGCGCCAGGTCTCGTCGCTGATGACGTGGAGCCCTTCGGCGACGGCCGCCTCGCAGGCCTCGCGGACGCTCTCGGGCGGGGCGACGGTGCCGGTGGGGTCGTCGACGGCGGAGAGCAGCAGGACGCGTGGGGTGCCGCCCTCGGCCCGGACCCGGCGGACGGTCTCCAGGAGGGCGTACGGGTCGGGGACGCCGCCGCATTCGGCGGGGGTGGGCACGTGGTAGGCGGGGTGGCCGAGGAGCCGGGCCTGCGGGGTCCACCAGACGGGACAGGGTCGGGGCAGCAGGAGGTCGCCGCCGTGCGCGGCGAGCAGGGCGAGCAGCAGGACGGGGGCGCCGGGGGCGGCGGCCACGTCCTCGGGGTGGGTACGCAGGCCCCGGCGCCACCAGTAGCCGGCGGCGGCCTCGCGCAGGACGGGCCCGCCGCCGGGCGGCTCGGGGTCCGTCCGCCGCGCCGAGTCGGCGAGGAGGGCGGCGAGCCCCGGCAGGACGGGCAGACTCGGGTCGGGGCCGGGAGGGCCGTGGTACACCGGACCACGCCCGTCCGGAGCCGTCTGCCGCATGTCCCGTACCTCCTGAGCGCACGGGGGGCGCCGGGACGGCACCTCCCGTGCCCTTTATACGAAGGTTCACCGGATTCCGCCGTTCGAGGCGTCGCTTCGGGCGACACGCGGGACGGGTTCGGGGCGGATGCGGGGCGGATGCGGGGCGGCTTCGCTGCACGGCTCACGAGGCAGGTCGTGGGGCGGTTCACGGCGCGGACCGCGAGGCGGTCAGACGACGGTGACCGGGTGCCGTACGACCGCGTTGAAGAGGTACCCCTGTGTGTTGTGGACGGCCCGCTCGGGCTGGGTGTTGCCCGCGGTGTCGGTGGTACGGGAGAGCAGGGTGACGGGGCCGGTCCGGCGCGGGTGCCAGGGGACGGACCAGCGGACCCAGCCGCCCCCGCGAGGGGTGTCGTGGAGCCGGGCGTGGCGCCAGTGGGCGCCTCCGTCGGTGGAGACCTCTACGGAGCGGACGGGGGCCAGGGCGGACCAGGCGCGGCCGGTGAGCCGGTGGGCGCGCCCGGCCTCCAGGGTGGCGCCGAAGGGCAACTGGTAGGCGGACTTGAGGGTTTGACGGGTGATCGGTTCGCTGCCGCCCTCCGGGTGGGCGGCGCCGAACAGCCGGTACCAGTCGGTGGACCAGGGCGAGACCAATGGACGGGTGGAGACCTCGATGTCGCCGAGCCACTTGATCGAGGCGATGCCGACCCAGGAGGGCACGACGAGCCGGACGGGGTGGCCGTGGTCGTACGGCAGGGGCTCGCCGTTCATCTCGTACGCGAGGATCACGTCGTCGAAGGCCTTGGCGACCGGCAGCGGGCGGCGGACCCGGCCGTAGTCGACGCCGCCGGAGACGTACGGGTCGTCGAGACCGCGCGGCTGGAGGGCGACGGCGTCGCGGGCGATCCCGGCGCGGCGGAGCACGTCGGAGAGGCGGACACCGCGCCAGCGGGCGGCTCCGACGGCACCGAGGGTCCAGGCGGTGCCCGCGACCGCCTCGCCCTGCTGGGTCGCGTAGAGGCTGCGGCCGTTCCCGGCGCACTCGATCAGGGCCGTACGGGTGACGGACGGCAGGTCGCGGAGCTGCCCGTAGGTGAAGTGCACGGGAGCGCGCCCGTGGAGCCCGTCGCCCCAGAGGGTCAGCCGCCAGTCGGCGGCGTCGAGGACGGGGGTGGAGGTGTGGTTGCGGACGAAGAAACGGTCGCCGGGGGTGAGGAAGCCGGTGTCGCCGAAGGCGTCGAACCGGGCCTCGGCGTTGGTGCCCCGTACGGTGAAGTACTCGGTCGGCAGCGCCTTGACTATCCCGGGCGCGGCGGGCCCGGCGAGGGTGGGCGCGGTGGTGGTGCGTGCGGGTGAGGCGAGGGCGGGCGAGGCGGTGGCGAGCCCGCCGAGAGCGGTGGCCGCGGGACCGGCCGCGAGCAGTTTGAGCAGGGCACGACGGGCTGGCGCGGGCGAGTGCGGCACGGGACTCCTCGGACGGGAAGCGACACTCCGCCGGACGGCGGCGCGGCCGATCCTAGGGGCGGCGGGCCGCCGGGGGTGGCTTGTTCACGGTGCCGTCATACGCGGGTTCGTCAGGTCGTGCGGGAACCCGGGAAACACGGAGGCGCCGGGGCCCCGCCGGGCCGACAATGGCGCATGACGAGACCCGCGCACGTACCGGCCCCGGACCCCGCACCCGCCCTGGGGCCCGGACCGGCGCCCCGGCCCGGCCCGGAAGGGGCGAGCACCCCGGCAGCCGACCCGACTCCCACCCCGGCAGCCGACCCGGTTCCCTCTCCGACAGCCACCCCGGGCGCCGCCCCCGCCGCCGCCCCCGTCGTGATCCGTGAGGCGTTTCCGGAGGACGCGGCCGGGATCGCCGCCGTGCACGTCCTGTCCTGGCGCGCCGCCTACCGCGAGCTGCTCCCCGGCCCGTATCTGGCCTCCCTGGACGTGGCGGAACGCGCCGCCCGGTGGCGGACGCGCCTCGGGGCTCCGGACCGGCCCCGGGTCCTGCTCGCGACGGACGGAGGCGGCCGGGTGGTCGGCTTCGTCTGCTTCCGGGCCTGGCCCGGCGAGGAGTTCGCCCCCGGGACGACGGCCGAGGTCGCGGCCCTGTACGCCCTGCCGGAGGTGTGGGGCCGGGGCGTGGGCCGCGCTCTGCTCGCGGAGTCCGCGCGGGCACTCGCCCAGGACGGATTCCGCACGGCGGCGCTATGGGTGCCGGCCGGGAACGCGCGGGCCCGACGGTTCTACGAGGCGGCCGGGTGGCGGCCGGACGGGACGGTCGCCACGGAGGAGACGGGCGGTGTTCTGCTCGACGAACTCCGTTACAGGAAGCTGCTGTTCGGCTGATCCGCTCCACACATGGTCCATATTCCAAGACGTGTATCTCATTATTCGGCATGGATGCGTACGGTGAGGGCACGCACCCACACCAAGGGAGTCGATTCCATGACGCATGCCTCCGCACACGAGACCGCCGTCTACACCCATGGCCATCACGAGTCGGTCCTGCGCTCGCACAGTTGGCGGACCGCCGCGAACTCCGCCGCCTATCTGCTGCCCGAACTGCGCGCGGGCCTTGACGTCCTGGACGTGGGCTGCGGGCCCGGCACCATCACCGCCGATCTGGCGGCGCTCGTCGCACCCGGCCGGGTGACGGGGGTCGACGCGGCCGAGAGCGTCCTGGCGAAGGCCCGAGCGGTGGCGGACGAACGGGGCCTCGGTAACGTCGAGTTCGCGGTAGCCGACGTCCACGCGCTCGACTTCCCCGACGACTCCTTCGACGTCGTCCACGCCCATCAGGTGCTCCAGCACGTCGGCGACCCGGTGCGGGCGCTGCGCGAGATGCGGCGGGTCTGCCGTCCCGGCGGTGTCGTCGCCGCCCGCGACAGCGACTACGGGGCCTTCGCCTGGTACCCCGAACCGCCCGCCCTGGACGACTGGCGGGACCTCTACCACCGGGTCGCCCGGGACAACGGCGGCGAACCGGACGCCGGGCGGCGCCTGTTCGCCTGGGCCAGGGAAGCCGGCTTCACCGAAGTGACGACGACGGCAGGCACCTGGTGCTTCGCCACACCCGACGAGCGTGCCTGGTGGAGCGGCCTGTGGGCGGACCGGACGACCGCCTCCGGCTACGCGGACCTGGCGGTCTCCGGCGGCCACGCGACGGCGGCCGAACTGGCGTCGATCTCGGAGGCCTGGCGGGAGTGGGGCACCCGGGAGGACGCCTGGTTCATGGTCCCGCACGGCGAGATCCTGTGCCGGGTGCCCTGAGCCGTCCCAGGCCGACCGGCTCGCCTCACGCCCGCCCGGCGGGTCGTCCACCCGGCGGGCCGTCGCGATGCGGCGGCTCGGCTCAGCTCGGCCGCATGCGGAACTCGTAGGCGTACGGCAGGGGTTCCTCGGTGAGCCGGGACCAGACCTCACCGAGGATTTCCGCACCCTCCCGCAGGTCCGCGACCTCGAATCCCGCGTCGAAGACGGCGCGCGCCTCCTCCTTCCTGCCCTCGGCGAGCAGGAGGCGCGCTTCGAGGAACCTCAGGGACCCGACCCGCCGGGACCGCTCCGGGATACGGGTCCACAGCTCACGGGCCCGGTCGGTCCGGCCCGCCGTCAGCAGCGCCTCGACCGCCTCCCTGCCGAGCGCTGCGGCGAGCCGCTCCCCCGCCGCCCCGTCCACGGGTACGGCCGTCAGATCCCCGAAGGCCTCGGCGAAGCGCTCGGCGGCCCGCCCGGGGTGCCCGTCCTCCGCGTCGGCGACGGCCAGACAGCGGAGCAGCGGCCAGTGCGCCACGGCCTCCTTCAGACCCCGTTCCCAGCTCCGTACCGCCTGGGCCCGGTCACCGGCGTGCCACTGGGCGATCCCCAGGTGGTACTCGGTGGAGGGATCGGCGGGGGCGGTCTCCAGCATGTCCCGCCAGGGCGGGGCCACGAGCGGAACGAACGGGGCTGCGCCCGGGGCCGGGGGCGGCAGGACGCCGGTGCGGAGCAGTTCGCGCCAGGGGGCCTGCTCCGCACCCAGGGTCGACTCGGGGAAGGGCGTACCGGGCAACTCGTATGCCTCGCGCAGGACTTCGAGCGCTCCCCAGCCCGAGCCGGACGCGAGGACCTCCTCCGGTTCGGCGTCGGCCGAGGCTTCGCGCCAGGCCGTGTACGCGGCGTCGACGGTCGCTCTCGGCAGTGCCTCGGCGAGCCGCTCCGCCACGGCGGTGCGGGCGGCAGCCCAGTCGTCGCCGAGCGCGGTGGCGGGGTCGGCCGCGAGCGGTCCGTACGCCTCCAGCCAGCTGAACTCCCCGCCGCCCGGCAGTTCCAGGTGTTCCAGCTGGGTGCGGGCGAGTCCGGCCTGGATCTCCGCGTAGCCGGGTGTGCCGGGTTCGGTCAGCCACTCCTGCCAGCGTCGGCCGCCGGGCCCGGTGCCCCAGACGAAGAGCTTCCGGCCGCGCAGGACGTCGGTGGAGGTCTGGACGAGTCCGGTGCCGTCCGGGTCGAGCGCGGCGATCCAGCGCCGCCGCCCGTCCGGCAGGTCGTAGAACCAGTCGGCGGCGTGGCGGCTGTGCCGTGGCCGCGAGCGGTCGACGCCGTCCTCGGCGACCGGCACGGGGACGCGACGCAGCCCGCGCTCGTAGCCGTGCCGCCAGGCCGCGTCGGCGGGGGCGAGGACACGGCATTCCTCGGGTACGGCGGTGTTCGACCACCAGTAGACGGGGGCGGTGTGCTCGTGGGGGTTGCGGACGCGGACCCCGGCATAGAGGAAGTCGGAGCCCTCGGGGAGCCAGAGGTCGACTTGGAACGGCAGGTCGCGCAGGCGTTCCCACTCCCAGAGCCTGAGCATCGGCCCGCCGTCGGGCGCCCGGACGGTCGCCGCGTGGAGGGGTGAACAGGAGAGGGTGGTGTGGCCGGTGGCGCCCGTGTTCCACTCGATGCCGCCGGAGAACCAGGCCCCGTTGAGCGCGAAGGCGGCGGGCTGGAGCACCGGGTTGCGGTAGAGGAGTTCGCGGCCCGTGGGCTTGTGGTGGAGGGAGTGCACCCGGCCGCCGAGACCGGGCAGGACGGTCACCCGGAGGCGGTCGTTCTCGATCACGATCGTGTCGAGGTCCAGCGGGGCGCGGTCGCGGCCGTAGCCGTCGCGCACGGGGGTGGGCAGCAGGGTGCGCAGGGGCGCCCTCCCTATGCCCCGGGCCATGTCGCGCGGGAGCAGCGCGAGGGTGCCCGCGTCGACCGCGTGGGCCCCGGCTCCGGCGGGTGCCCGCAGTGCGGGAAGGGGGTTGTCCGGGCCCAACGGGGCTCCGGGCAGCGTCAGTACGGCACGTCGTACGGTCGTCATTGACCCATGGAACACGCCAGGGCCCGTCCCGACCAGGGGTTCTCCCCGTCAGACTTCGGTAAAGGCGGGGACGCGGGGCGATCTCGAAATTCCGGGCGGCACGGGCGGGGCCGCCGTACTGTGAACGGTCGGCCCGCCACCCGGCGGCCGGGAACCAGGGCACAGGGAGTACGAGGAATGGGCACGCAGCACACCTACCGGGTCATCGTGCGCGGCACCTTCGACGGCCTTTCGGAGGAGAGCCGGGGCAGGCTGCTCGCCGAGGTGGACGAGCACGGGCTGACCGCGATGCAGTTCACGGAGGAGGGCTCGCTCGCCTACGACCGGACCCTGAAGCACTTCTCGTTCCGGCTGGTCGTCGTCTCCGACTCCGAGGACGGCGACGAGATGGCGGGCGCGCTCGCGGAGGAACGGGTGGAGACGGCGCTCGCGGAGCTGGGGCACTCGTACAAGGGGCTGCGCTCGACGGTGACCGACCTCGACACGATGAAGATCAACTACAAGCGCTGAGGGGCAGACTTCGGGCGCCGCCTTACGGGGCCGGGCCGGGTCTGGAGCCGAGTCCTGGGCCGCCTTACGGGGCCGAAGCCGGGCCCGGAGCCAGCGACGGAGCCGGGTCCTGAGCCGGGTCCGGGGCCGTGATCGCCCAGCGTTCGTGGTCGCGCCAGGCCCCCTCGATGAACAGCATCGACGGGGAGAAGCCCTCAAGGCGGAAGCCCGCGCGGCGGACGAGGGCGCGGGAGGCCGCGTTGCCCGGCTGGATGTTCGCCTCAAGGCGGTGCAGGTCCATGGGGCCGAAGGCATAGCCCAGGAGCAGCCCCAGGGCCTCGGTGAACAGCCCGCGCCCTGCGGCGTGCGCGAAGGCGCCGTACCCGAGGGCTCCGCTGCGGAAGGCGCCCCTGACGATGTTGTTCACGTTGAGGAACCCGGCGATGGCGTCGTCCGCGCCCCGCTCGCACACCAGGAAGCCCGCCCGCGCCGGATCCTCGACGAGGATCGTCGCGTACGGCACGTACGCCTCCGCCGTGCGCGGCGGGAACAGCCACGGCCGGTGCAGCTCCCGGCTCTCCCGGGCGCGGGCGGTGAACTCCGCCGCGTCCTCCGGGGCGAAGGGCCGCAGCCCCACCCGGGGCCCGGCAACGAGGAACCGGCCTTGGTCATCGGACATGGGGCAAGCGTAGGCCCGGGGCCGGCGGGAACGGCGGGGGTTTTCGGGGCCCGTCAAGGTGTCGGCCTGTCGACACGGCGACCCGTCGGGGTACTCGGGGTGTCGGCCTGTCGGCACAGCGACCCGTCGGGGCATTCGGGGCGCTCGGGGTGCCGGCCTGGCGGTGCGGGGGCTGCCGGTTTCAGCGGCGGGCCGTCCGGACGCGGGGCGGGCAGGTCTCGCCCTTGCGTACGACTCCGATCATCACCGTGGTCCGCCGGTCAAGGCCCGTGCCCGCCGACGGGTACTGCGTGCAGACCCGCCAACTCAACGGCCAGAGCACCCGCCGGTCCCGGCCGCCCACGTCGTGCACGTCGAGCCGGGTGCGGCGGCCGAGACCGGTGAAGACCTGCCACAGGCCCCGGTCGAGGAAGTCCGGCATCGGGCGGGCTCCCGCCTCCTCGTCGGACGCGGCGGATTCCTCCGCCGAGCTGACGGCCACGGCCGCGAGCGCGAGGACCGCGCCCGCGCCCACGACCGCCCGGCGTCTCACTTCCGCCTCCGCGCCCCGAAGTAGTAGCCACAGGCCGCGCCGAGCAGCGCCGTCGCGAGCAGCGCCATGTAGATCGGCATCGTCACCTCGGGGATGAGGAGCCGGATCCTGACCTCACGGGTGTTCTCGAAGATGAAGACGAGGGTGAGGACCGCGACCGCGATCACCACGATCCGGCCCGGAGTGAAGTACTCGGCCCATCCGGACCTGCCCCCGCCCGATGTCCCCGATCTCTCCTTGCGACTCATTCCCGGCCCTCTCCTCTGTCCCTACCGCCGGCCTCGCCTCGGCCGACATCGTGGGACCAGAATGAGCCGAACGACACCTCACCGTGAGGATAAGCAGGGCCGAAAGAGTGACTTGTCAGACATCTCACACCCTCTGCGGCACAGCCCGTCACCAGCGCCCAAGGGCTCAGATCAGCGCCGGTACGTCGAGGGTGAGCGTCCCCTCCTCCGCGTCGAGCACTCCGGGCACCCCGAGCGGCATGGTCAGCGCCGTCTCGCCGTGCCCGAAGCCCATCTCCTCCACGACCGGCACCCCGAGCCCCCCGAGCCGGTCGGCGAGCACCGCCCGCACCTCCTCGTAGGGGCCGCACTCGGCCCAGGAACCGAGGCCGATGCCCGCGACCCCGTCGAGCCACCCCGAGCGCAGCAGTTGGGTGAGGATCCGGTCCAGGCGGTAGGGCTCCTCCCCCACGTCCTCCAGGAGCAGCAGTCCGCCACGCGCCGAGGGCCGGGCCCATGGGGTGCCGAGGTCGGCGGCGAGGATGCTGACGCAGCCGCCGAGGGTCACCCCCCGGGCCCGGCCCGGTGCCAGGGCCCGCGCGGTGTCCAGACCGAGCGTCCGTACCGTCTCGGGCGCGAACAGGGTGGCCCGCAGCGATTCCCGGGTGCCCGGATCCGAGAGGAAGGTCCCGGCGGCGATCATCGGGCCGTGCAGGGTGACCAGTCCGGCGCGGACCGCGAAGGCCTCGTGCAGGGCGGTCACGTCGCTGTAGCCGACGAACACCTTGGGTCCCGCCGCCCGCACCGCCCGCCAGTCGACGAGGTCCGCCATGCGCTGGACCCCGTATCCGCCGCGCGCGCAGATCACGGCGTCCACCGAGGGATCGCACCAGGCCTCCGTCAGATCGCGGGCCCGGTCCCGGTCGGTGCCCGCCAGATAGCCGAGGTCGGGGTGGACGTCCAGGACGTGCGGGGCGGGTACCGCGTCCAGGTCCCAGCCCCGCAGGATGTCGAGGCCCGCCTTCAACCGCTCCTCGGGGACCGGTCCGCTCGGGGCGACGATCGCGACCCGCGCCCCGGGCCGCAGCCTCGGCGGCCGGACGAGCCCGCCGCCGGGCAGGCCAGGCCCCGGCCCCGACCCCGGCCCCATCCCTGGTACCGGCCCCGTCACGTCCGGTACTCCAGCTCCGGCACGTCCGTTCTCGCGAGGCCGAAGACGCGGGTGTAGAGGGAGAGTTCGGCCTCCAGGGCGCGGACCATCGTGTCCGCCCGGCGGAAGCCGTGGCCCTCCCCCTCGAAGGCGACATAGGCGTGCGGGATGCCCCGGCCCGCCATCCGGGCCAGGAAGCGCTCGGCCTGCGCGGGCGGGCAGATGACGTCGTCGAGGCCCTGGAGCAGGAGGAACGGCGCGGTGATCCGGTCGATGTGCTCGATCGGGGAGCGCTCCTTGTAGCGCGCGGGCACCTCGTCGATCGGTCCGATGAGGCCGTCGAGATACCGGGACTCGAAGTCGTGGGTCTCGTCGGTCGCCCAGCCCCGCAGGTCGAGGACGGGGTAGATGATCGTGCCGCAGGCGTAGACATCGGTGGCGACGAGCGAGGCGGCGGTCGTCCAGCCGCCCGCGCTGCCGCCGCGCACGGCGAGCCGGGCCGGATCGGCGGTGCCCTCGGCGGCGAGGGCGGCGGCGACGGCCGCGCAGTCCTCGACGTCGACGACGCCCCACTGCTCACGGAGCCGCTCCCGGTACTCCCGGCCGTAGCCGGTGGAGCCGCCGTAGTCGACGTCGGCGACGCCGATGCCCCGGGAGGTGAAGTAGGTGATCTCCAGGTCGAGGGCGAGCGGGGAGCGGCCGGTGGGGCCGCCGTGCGCCCAGATCACATAGGGCGGCAGCTCCCCCTCGGGTGCGGTGAACCCGGGGTGGTGGGGCGGGTGGATCTTGGCGTGGATCTCCCGCCCGCCGGGGCCGGTGAAGGTACGGAGCCGGGGCTCGGCGTACAGGGCGGGGTCGACGGCGTCGGTGTGCCCGGCGCCGATCACCCGGGCGCGGCCGGTACGGGTGTCCAGCTCGACGAGTTCGGCGGAGCCGCGCGGTCCGGCGGCGATCCCGGCCACCCGGGTGCCGTGCGCGGCGAGCGTCGGCGACCAGGCGGTCCAGGGTCCGGCGGCGTCGGCGAGGGTGCCGCGCCCGGGGTCGAGGATGCCGAGCGCGGTGGTGCCCCCGCCGTGGACGACGGCGATCAGGCCGCTCTCCAGGGGGGTGAACCAGCGGGAGCCGACCGTCCACAGCGGGCCGCCGAACTCCTCGCTCCTGGGGCAGAGCGCGGCCGGTGCGCCGAGGCCGCCGTCCGCTTCGACGGCGGCCCGGTAGAGGTTCCACCAGCCGGTGCGGTCGCTGACGAACAGCAGTCGTCCGGCCGCGTCCCAGTCGACCTGCGGGATCGACTCGGCGGGCCCGCCCGCGACGGTCCTGGCGTCCCGGAAGGTGCCGTCGGGGCCGACCTCGGAGAGGAGGACCTCGGTGCCGTCCCAGGGCATCCGGGGGTGGTCCCAGGCGATCCACGCGGCCCGGCGGCCGTCCGGGGAGAGCCGGGGCCCGGTGACGAAGCGGTGCCGTCCGTCGGACAGCTCCCGTACGGCGGTGCGGTCCTCGGCGGCCGAGCCGTCGAGCGGGACGGCGGCGAGGACCCGGCGCACATCGGTCGGCGCCGGGCCGGTGAACTCCTCCAGGACGCACCACACCTCGCCCCGGTCGAGGTGGACCACCGGGTCGGCCCAGCGCAGTCCGCCGCCGGTCGCCGAGACGGGGGTCAGGGGCCGGGGCCCGGTGCCGGGTGCGGCGTCGGGCTCGTGGACGTACAGCCGCTGGTCGGGGAAGTGGCAGAAGACGACGAGCGGTCCCCCGTCGGGCCGCTCCGCCGCCGCCCAGGGCTGCCCGCCGTACTCGATCACGCGGCTGCGTACGTTCCACGGGGCGGGCAGTGCGCTCTCCTCCGTGCCGTCGGCGCGCCGTCGCACGAGGGCGCGGCGGCCGCCCTCTGCGGGGCGCGGTGCGGTCCACCACAGCTCGTCGCCGACGGCGCCGAGGTGATCGGGCCGTCCGTCGTGCGCCGCCGCGAGTGCCGCGTCGACCGGTGACGGCCAGCTGCCGTAGGCGGCCGTGACCCTGGTCGTGGCCATGCGGTCCTCCCCCTTGTCGGTTCTCTCGTGGGTTCGCCCGGTGGGTTCCCGGGCCGGTTTCCGGGTGGTTCGCCCGGTGGTTCTCCGTGCCGGCCAGGGTCTGGCCGGCACGGTCCCGCCCCGGAGCCGTGCGGGCCGGGGTGCGGCCGCCGTGGTCCCGGGAAGTCGGGTGAGGGTCCTGGGCCGTCTCTTCCGGATCCTGACTGGCCCGCGCCGCCCGGCGAGATCCGGAAGAGACGGCCTAAGCCGATCTCAGGTAGTGGTCGAGGACGCGGACGCCGAAGTGCAGGGCGTCCACGGGGACCCGTTCGTCGACGCCGTGGAACAGGGCTCCGTAGTCGAGCCCCGGGGGCAGCCGGAGCGGCGAGAAGCCGTAGCCGGTGATGCCGAGCCGGGAGAACTGCTTGGCGTCGGTGCCGCCGGACATCGTGAAGGGCAGCACGCGTCCGTCGGGGTCGAAGCGCTCGACGGCGGCGCGCAGCCTGGCGAAGGTCGGCGAGTCGACGGGGGCTTCGAGGGCCGCCTCCCGGTGGTGGAACTCCCACTCCACATGCGGCCCGGTGAGCAGGTCCATGGTCGCGGCGAACTCCTCGTCGGTGCCGGGCAGCGTCCGTCCGTCGACGTAGGCGACGGCCTGGCCCGGGATGACGTTCACCTTGTAGCCCGCGTCGAGCATCGTCGGGTTGGTGCTGTTGCGGACGGTCGGCTCGACGAGGGCGGCTGCGGGACCGAGCTTGTCGAGGAACAGGTCCACGTCGAAGTCGGGCGCCCGGGGGTCGGTGTCGATGCCGTACACCGAGGCGAGTTCGGTGAGGGCGGCGCGGACGGTGGCGGTGAGGCGGACCGGCCAGGTGTGCGCGCCGATCCGGGCGATGGCCTCGGCGAGGCGGGTGACGGCGTTGGCCGTGTTCACCTTGGAGCCGTGTCCCGCTCTGCCGTGGGCGGTCAGCTTGAGCCAGGCGGTGCCCCGCTCCCCCGCCCCGATCGGGTACAGGGTGGTGCCGGGCTCCGGGTGGAAGCTGAACGCCCCGGACTCGCTGATGCCCTCCGTACAGCCCTCGAAGAGGTCGGCGTGGCGGTCGGCGAGGAAGCCCGAGCCGTCCTCGGCGCTGGCCTCCTCGTCGGCGGTGTAGGCGAGGACGATGTCCCGGCGCGGCCGGACGCCCTGCCGGGCCCAGCCCCGGACGACGGCGAGGACCATCGCGTCCATGTTCTTCATGTCGACGGCGCCGCGTCCCCAGACGACCCCGTCGCGGACCTCGCCGGAGAAGGGGTGGACGGTCCACTCGGCGGGGTCGGCGGGGACCACGTCGAGGTGTCCGTGGACGAGGAGCGCGTCGGCCGAGGGGTCGGTGCCGGGGATGCGCGCCACCACGTTGGCACGGCCGGGGGTCCGCTCCAGGAGGGTGGGTTCGATTCCGGCGGCGGCGAGCCGCTCGGCGACGTACTCGGCGGCGGGCCGCTCCCGGCAGTCGCCGCCGCCCCGGTTGGTGGTGTCGATGCGGATCAGCTCGGAGGTGAAGGCGACCACCTCGTCGAGCGCTGTCGTGTCCGGTCCGCGGACCTCCTCAGCCATACTGCTCCTCCACCGCGGCCGAGACGATGGTCGTGACCGCCTTGAACGTCCTGATTGCCTCGTACATCGTCTCGCTGGTGTAGGAGACGCGGCGCTCGCCGCTCCGCACCGTGCCGGGAACCACCGTGGCGGCCGCTCCCAGGTGCTCGGCGTCGAATTCCAGCTCCACGGTGAAGGGCCCGCCCCTGACCGGCTCGTGGCGGACGGCGAGCGCGGCGCCGGTCCGGGCGGCCGCCCGGATGTCGGCGGCGGTTCTGGCCGGGGTCCGGCAGACCGCCGCATACCGCGAGACGTAGTCCTTGACGGCGACCTTGGGGGCCTCCGGCGCGTATCCCAGGGCGTCCTCGCAGGTGAGGTCGTCTCCGGTGACGAGGACGACGGGGACCCCGTACTCGGCGACCACATGGGCGTTGAGCAGGCCCTCGCTCGCTCGCTCGCCGTTCAGCCAGACGCCGGTGATGGAGTTGGCCAGGTAGGTGTGGGCGAGGACGCCCTCGGTACCGGCTCCGGTGTGGTAGCCGACGAAGGCGATGCCGTCGACGTCCCCGTGCTGCACGCCCTCGACCATGGAGAGGGACTTGTGCCGTCCGGTGAGCATCTCGGCGCGCTCGTCGAGCCGCTCCAGGAGCAGGTTCCGCATGGACCAGTGCGCTTCGTTGATGAGGACCTCGTCGGCGCCGCCGTCGATGAAGCCGAGCACGGCGGCGTTCACATCGGAGGTGAACAGGGCGCGGCACCGCTCCCACTGGGGCGTGCCGGGCAGCACGTCGGCGGGCCAGGTCACACCGGTCGCGCCCTCCATGTCGGCGCTGATGAGGATCTTCATGTCTGGCACCGTACGCGCCGCCCGGCGACCCCACCACCCCTGTGGATAACCCTCGTTGAAGCGGGCCGCCGACGCCCGCCGGAACGCGGGTACGGGCCGCCCCCGCGGTTCCGGATGTCCGTGAAGTCCGTCTCTCCCGGGTGGTGAGGGGCCTGCGAGGCCTTGCCAAGACGATTTTCCGACGTTCGGTTGTCCACAATCGGACGAATCGCCGTCAAGGGGTGCGTATAGGCTGTCGGCCGCAGTTTCTCGCAACCGACCTTCCGGAGCGCTCTCGGTGACCATCGCCCTCGACCCGTCCGACCTCTCCCCCGCCGCCGTCCCCGCCGTCCCCGTGTCCGCCGACGCCGCGCCTCCCGTGACGGAGGAGCCGGGCGACTTCTGGGTGCAGCAGCCCGAGCCGCAGGCGACCCCGGCCCCCGAGACCGCCACGTCCGAGACCGAGCCCGAGACCGAGCCCACCACGGCCGAGAACGAGCCCGAGGGCGAGGACGAGGACGCCGAGGAGACCCCCTCGGCGGACGATCTCGACCCCGTCGTCGTCCGTGACGCCCACGATTTCGGCGTGTACGCGCGCACCGGCGGCTGGACCTTCGCCCTCAAGGTGGCGCGCAGCGTCCGGCCCGGCGGCCAGCCCGCCGAGGGCACGGCCCGGACGAAGGTCTCCGCGAAGGCGTTCGCGGGGCTCGCGGGGTGCTCGCCGGAGCGGGTGATGCGCTACTACAAGGCCTGGGACATGGCGGCGGACGACGGTCTGGTCCCGCAGTTCGAGGTGCTGGTCCCGGGCGAGGACGTCGAGCTGCCGGACGCGGACGTCTGGCTGTCGTACTACGTCTCCCGCAACAGCGCCACATCGGTGCGCGGCCAGGCGATCAGCGCTGCGGCCGAGGCGGAGGGCATCCGGCCGACGAAGGCCCTGGAGGTCGCCGAGAACCCGACGGCGCTGCGGGCGGCGATCCTGGCGGACCCGGGGACGGCCGAGGCGGCGCGCGGTGCGCTGCTCGACCGGATGAAGGAGGACCCGGCGCTCCAGACCGAGATGGCCCGTGCCATCGCGCGCACCGACGATCTGAAGAAGGCGGTCGCGAGCGAGGCGAAGGCCGCCGACCGGATCGGCTACGTGCGCCAGATCGTCGAGAACGGCCAGATCAAGACGCCGGCCGGGCAGACCGTGGCGGCGCCGGCCGAGCTGCGGGCCGAGGCCGAGCGGCATCTGTCGCTCATCGACGAACTCGACGACTCGGAGGAGGCGGGCGAGTGGGCCGGTGAGGCGTACGACACGGTGAAGGGCCTGGTCGCCAAGGCGGTGGAGGAGGACCCTGAGCTGCGGGTCCAGGAGCGCAGGACGAAGTTCTACAACAGCTTGCAGAAGGCGACGAAGGTCTTCGAGGAGCTGACGCTCGACGAGGTCCTCGAAGAGGAGATCTTCGAGGACGACATGCTCCAGCGCCTCGAAGCCCTCCAGGAGGCGATCGGCTCCTGCATCAACACCCTGCGCAAGGCGTCGACCACCTCCTGACCCGGCCCGAAGCCCGGCCCGAAGCCCGGTTCACGGCCCGGCTCGCGGCTCGCAGGGGCGCCGGTTCGCGGACCGGTTCGCACCCCGCCCCGGGGGCCCGAGCGCCGGTTCGCGAGCCGGACCGGGCCCCGGCAGCCCCGTCCGGGGCCGCTCAGTCGTGGTGGCCGAGCTGGAGGTCGCGTTCGGTGCGGCCTCCGCCGGCCATCCGCAGGACGGTGGCGACGGGCGGGTAACCGGCGGCGATGACGGTGTACTCGCCCGAGGACAGGTCCACGAAGCGGAACGTGCCGTCGGCGCCGGTGGTGAGGGTGTCGACGACGTTCCCCGCCGCGTCGAGCAGGGTGACACGGGCGTCCTCGACGGGCCGCCCGCCACCGGCCCTGACGGTGCCGCGCAGGACGGCGCCGCCCGCCAGCTCGATGTCCTGGCGGGTCTCGCGGGAGGACTGGACGCTCACCGGCAGCGCGGCGGGCCGGAAGGCGGGGGCGCTGGCGGCGAGCGTGTACTCGCCCGCGACCAGCTCGCTGATGACGTAGCCGCCCTCGCGTCCGCTGCGGGTGGCGGCGACGACCTCGCCGCGTACGTCGGTGAGGGTGACGGAGGCGTCCGGTACGGGCATGCCGTCGGCGGTGAGGACGCTGCCCGCGAGCCGTCCGGCGCCGCCGAGGACGACGTCGAGTTCGACGGGCCGGTCGCCGACGGTGACCGAGACGGCCTGGGGCTGGTGGCCTCCGGCCGCCGCGATGAGGACGTACGCGCCGCCGCCGGGGGCGCTCAGCGCGTATCGCCCGTCCTCGCCGCTGGCCCCGCGCCCCACCTGGCGGCCCTGGACGTCGACGAGGGTCAGGGCGGCCCGGGGGACGCGGCTGCCGTCGTGGTGCCGGACGGTGCCGCAGACGGGGAACCCGGCGGACGGCGGGGGCACGGGGGCGGCGGGCCGGGCGTGCGGCACGGTCGGGGCGCCGCCGAGGTCGGCTCCGGGGGCCTCGGTGGCGGGGCTGTGGTGGGACACCAGCGGTTTCTCCTTGAGCAGGAAGGTCAGGACGAGGCCGAGCACGAGGACCGGCACGAGGTAGAGGAAGATGCGCGGCATCGCGTCCGCGTACGCCTGGACGTACGCCTCGCGCAGCGCGGGCGGCAGGGTGCGCACGGTCTGCGGGGTGATCGAGGCGGCGGGCGGCAGGGTGGCACCGGTGGGGGCGAGGGCGGCGAGGCGGTCGCCGAGGGCCGCGTCGAGCCGGGAGGCGAAGAGGGTGCCGAAGACGGCGGCGCCGACGCTGCCGCCGATCTGCCGGAAGTAGTTGTGGGCGCTGGTGGCGGTGCCGAGGTCGGCGGGGCGTACGGAGTTCTGCACGGCGAGGACCAGGACCGGCATGACGAGGCCGATGCCGGTGCCGAGGATCGCCTGCCACAGGCTGTACTGGAGGCGTGGGGTGTCGGCGTCCATGCGGGAGAGCAGCCACATGCCGAGGGCGGCGGTGGCCGCGCCGATCACCGGGTGGGCCTTGTAGCAGCCGGTGCGGCTGATGAGCTGGCCGGAGAGGACGGAGGAGACCACGATGCCGCCCATGAACGGCAGCATCAGGAGTCCGGATTCGGTCGCGCTGGCGCCCTCCACCATCTGGAGGAAGCTGGGGAGGTAGCTGGCGGCGCCGAAGAGCGCGACACCGATGACGGCGCCGACGAGCGCGGTGACGGTGAAGACGGAGTCGCGGAAGAAGCGGAGCGGGATGAGCGGCTCGGGGGCGTGGCGTTCGACGGCGAGGAAGAGCAGGGCGGCTCCGACGGCGCCGCAGGCGAGGCCGATGACGACCCGGGAGCCCCAGGCGTACTCGGTGCCGCCCCAGCTGGTGAGCAGGACCAGGCAGGTGGAGGCGGCGGCGAGGAGGAGGGCGCCGAGCACGTCGAAGCGGGCGCGGGCGGCGGGTCTGGGGAGTTTGAGGACGGCGGCGACGACGGCGAGGGTCACCAGCCCGAAGGGCACGTTGAAGTAGAAGCACCAGCGCCAGGAGACATGGTCGGTGAAGAAGCCGCCGAGCAGGGGTCCGGCGACGGAGGCGAGACCGAAGGCGGCGCCGATGAGGCCCATGTAGCGGCCTCGGTCCCGGGCGGGGACGATGTCGGCGATGATCGCCTGGACGCCGATCATGAGGCCGCCCGCGCCGACGCCCTGGATCGCCCGGAAGGCGATGAGCTGGTCCATGGTGCGGGACCAGCCGGCCAGGGCGGAGCCGATGACGAAGACGACGATGGCGAAGAGGAAGACGCCCTTGCGGCCGAGGAGGTCGCCGAGCTTGCCGTAGACGGGCAGGCCGATGGTGGAGGTCAGCAGGTAGGCGGTGATCGCCCAGGACATCCGGTCCAGGCCCTGGAGTTCGCCGACGATCTTCGGCAGGGCGGTGGCGACGATCATCTGCTCAAGCGCGGCGAGGAGCATCGCGAGCATGAGGCCGCAGAAGACCAGCCGGACGCGGCGGGGTTCGAGCGCGCCGGGGCCGAGGCCGGGCCCGGGGCCCGAGCCGGGTGGCGGGGCGGGGCCGACGGGCGGCGGTGTGCCCTGGACGTCCTTCACCGTGGTGATCACACCCACGTGTCTGCTCCCCTCGTCACGGCGTCTGCGCCGCGTCATTCTTCGCCGAGGGCGAGCGGCGGGGAGCGCGGGTGACGGGAGGGGCTCGGGGAGGTCCGGGTGGGTGAACGTCCTTATGCCGGAGCGCACTTGGGGCGCTCATCAGCGCGTTTACGGGAGAGCCCGCGCCCCCTGGCGCGCGGGGGCGCCGGTAACGGGGGTGCGGGCGATCCACTCGAATCGGTGAACGCTCCGGGCGTTACTTCTCGGTGAACGCTCCGGGCGTCGCGTCTCGACGAACTCTCCGGGTCCTACTTCTCGACCTCGGCCGCCAGCTTGTCGAGGACGGCGTCGTAGATACGGCCGAGGCCCTTGGGCGCGAAGGTGCGCTCGAAGAAGCCGCCGATGCCTCCGGCACCGTTCCAGACGGTGGTGACGACGACCCGGGACCTGCCCTCGCCCGCGGGGGTCACGGTCCAGGTGGTGACCATGGAGGAGTTGCGGTCCTTCTCGGCCAGCTGCCCTTCGGTGGGCTCGGTGACCTCCAGGAGGCAGTCGCGGACGCGCTTGCTGGTGGCCTGGAGCTTCCAGTGGACGAGGGTGCCCGCGCCGTCGCCGCCCTCGCGCACCTCGTACTCGCTGAAGTGCTCGGGGAGCAGCTTCGCGCGGGTGCCGCTGTAGTCGGCCAGCGCGTCGAACACCGTCTCCGCGTCCGCCGCGACGATCCGTTCGGTGGTGGCCTCGACCTGCGCCATTGACTTCCTCCAGCTCGTGGTTCCTCGCCCGCGGGTTCCCCGGGCGCAGAGGCCAAGCGAACCACGCGGGCTCCGACGCGCGAAATCCGGGTTGCGGCGATCATGGGAACAGATGTTCTATTCTGGCCGAACGGTCGCCCCGGAGCCTCCGGCCGGACGGTCGACCCCGAACCGAGGACCACCGAGGAGGCGCCCATGCGCTGGGACCATCTGGGCGACAGCCCCGCCGCTCCCGCCGACACCGCCCTGTTCGGCACGGAGGCGGTCACCACCAGAACCTTCGACACACCCGAATTCCGAGGCATCACCTTCCACGAGGTACGGGCCCGCTCGGTCCTCAACCGGGTGCCCGGCGCCTCCCGGATGCCGTTCGAATGGACGGTCAATCCGTACCGGGGCTGCACGCACGCGTGCGTCTACTGCTTCGCCCGCAAGAGCCACTCCTATCTGGACCTCGACACCGGGATCGGCTTCGACTCCCAGATCGTCGTCAAGGTGAACGCGCCCGAGGTGCTCGCCCGCCAGCTCGCCTCCGCCCGCTGGCAGGGCGCGCACATCGCCATGGGCACCAATGTCGACTGCTACCAGAGGGCCGAGGGCCGGTACGGTTTGATGCCCGGCATCCTCACCGCGCTGCGCGACCACGCCAACCCCTTCTCGATCCTCACCAAGGGCACGCTGATCCTGCGCGACCTGGAGCTGCTCACCCAGGCGGCCCGGGTCACCGAGGTCGGCATCTCCGTCTCCGTCGGCTTCACCGACCGGGAGCTGTGGCGCACGGTCGAACCGGGCACGCCCTCCCCGCAGCGCAGGCTCGACGTCGTCCGGACGCTCGGCGCGCACGGCATCGACTGCGCGGTCCTGATGGCGCCCGTCGTGCCCTTCCTCGGCGACCGGCCCGAGCAGCTGCGCGCCACCGTCCGCGCGATCGCCGAAGCCGGGGCGAGTTCGGTCACCCCGCTGGTCCTGCATCTGCGGCCCGGCGCACGCGAGTGGTTCATGCGGTGGCTGCGGGAGCACCACCCGGGTCTGGTGAGCCGGTACGAGCGGATGTACGCGGCCGGGGCCTACGCGCCGACCTGGTACCAGCGCCGGATCACCCGTCAGGTGCACGAGTTGGCGGCCGAGTTCGGCATCGGGCCCACGCGCCACGGAGGGGCCCGGCGGATCCCCGTACCGGAGGAGCCGGAAAGGGCGGCGATCCCCGAGCAGCTCACGCTTCTCTGAGCGGAAGGCCCCGGCGGGCGTCCGAGCGGAAGGCACCGGCGGCGTCCGAGTGGGAGGCCTCGGCTGCTCCCCGTCCAGGAGGTCTCGGCGGCCCCCTGCGCGGGACGCGGTTCCACGGCGGGGCCACCCGGCGGGCTCCCTCCTTTCGGGTCAACTCTGGCCCCGGCGGGTCCTGTCGCGGCCCGTTCGGGGCACGGACGCCCTATGACCCCACGCGCAGGAATGCTGATCGCCGCCGGAGCGCTGGTCGCCGGGACGGTCACGGTGCTGCCCGCCGCCCCCGTGGGCGCCGCCGGGCCGGCCCCCCGCCCGCCCTCCTCCCTCGTCTCCCTCTCCTGGACCGCCTGCGGCACCACGGCGTACCCGAGACTCCAGTGCGGCTCCCTGAAGGTGCCGCTCGACCACGCCGCACCGGCCGGGCGGACCGTCACGCTCGCCCTCACCCGGGTCCCGCACACGGCGACGGCCTTCCAGGGCCCGCTGCTGGTGAACCCCGGCGGGCCCGGCGGCAGCGGGCGCGGTCTCGCGGGGCACGTGGCGTCCGCGCTGCCGCCGGAGGTGGCCGCCCAGTACGACGTGATCGGTTTCGACCCACGCGGGGTGGGCAGGAGCGAGCCCGCGCTCGACTGCGAGCCCGGCCACTTCGCACCGGTCCGCCCGGACTCGGTGCCGCGCGGGGCCGAGGCGGAGCGGGTCCAGATCGAACGGGCCCGGTCCTTCGCGCGCGCCTGCGGCGAGAAGTACCGGGATGTGCTGCCGTACATCGACACCGTGAGCGCCGCTCGGGACATGGACGTCATCCGGCGGGCGGTCGGCGCGCCGAAGCTCACCTATCTGGGCTACTCGTACGGCACCTATCTGGGCGCCGTCTACGCCCGGCTCTTCCCCGAGCGGGTGCGGCGGATGGTCCTGGACTCCGTGGTGAACCCGCACGGGGTCTGGTACGACGACAACCTCGCGCAGGACTACGCCTTCGACGCCCACCACAAGGCCTTCATGGCCTGGATCGCCCGGCACGACTCCGTGTACCGGCTCGGCACGGACCCGGCGGCGGTGGAGGCGGCCTGGTACCGGATGCGCGACGCCCTGCGCGAGAACCCGGCGGGCGGCAAGGTCGGCCCGGCGGAACTGGAGGACACCTTCCTGCCCGGCGGGTACTACAACGGCTACTGGCCCCGCCTCGCGCGGGCGTTCGCCGCGTACGTCCGCGAGGAGGACACGGCCGCGCTGACGGAGGCGTACGAGCGGTACGGGGCGTCCGGACCTGCCGCCGACAACGGCTACTCGGTCTACACGGCGGTGCAGTGCCGGGACGCGCCCTGGCCCCGGGACTGGAACGTCTGGCGCAGGGACAACTGGGAGGCGTACGCCAAGGCCCCCTTCTCCACCTGGAACAACGCCTGGTACAACGCTCCGTGCGCGTTCTGGCCGGTGGAGTCGCTGACCCCGCGCGACGTCGCCAACGACCGGGTGCCGCCGGTCCTCGTCTTCCAGGCCACGGAGGACGCGGCGACGCCCTACGAGGGCGGGGCCCTGATGCACCGGCTGCTGCGCGACTCCGCCCTGGTCGTCGAGGAGGGCGGCGAGAACCACGGGGTGACCCTCGGCGGGAACGACTGCCTCGACGCGTATCTGGCCGCCTACCTCGCCACCGGGGAGGTCCCGCGCGCGGGGGACGGCGGCGAGGCCGACGCGGTCTGTCCGGCCCTGCCGGAGCCGGAGCCGCTGCCGGCGTCGGGCGCGGCGAAGGAGCCGGGGAAGGCGGCGGGGCGGCCCGGCACCCGGGAGCCCGGTGCCGTCGGGGCCGCCTTGCACGGTTTCCTCGGTCAGCCGCGCTGAGCCGTGGCGTCGAGCAGGGCGAGGGAGCGCGCGGCGGCGGCGCCGAGCCCCGGGTGCGGGAGGGCCGCTTCGAGGGCGGTCCTGGCCCGGGGGTCGCCGAGCGTGCCGAGGCCCTCGACGCAGGCCAGGGCCACCCGCCCGTGCGGGTCCCCGGGGGCCAGCCGCCGTTCCAGGACGGCGAGGAGGGCCGGTACGGCTTCGGGGGCGCGGAGTTCCGCGAGGAGCCGGACCGGCAGCAGGGCGTAGGCGGCGCGGAGTTCGTTGGTGGCGAGGGCGGCCGCGGCGCGTGCGGTGCGCGGGTCGCCGAGCCGGGTCAGGGCGTGGGCGGCGGAGACACAGCGCTCGGGGTCGCGGTGGTTGAGGAGGAGGACGAGCGCCTCGAAGGCGCGGGCGTCGCCGAGGAGTCCGAGCCGGAAGGCGGCGATCTCGCGGGCCCAGAGCGGCTGTCCGGGGGCGGTGAGCACCCGGTGGAGTTCCTCGGGATCGGCGGTCGCGGCGAGTTCCGTGAACGTCTCGGGAACCGCGCCTTCGGCATTCTCGATCTCGTCCCGCAATCGATCGATCATCGAGCGGAATTCGGGATCCTCGGCGTTCTCCATGCGCGGGAGCCTATCCGCGATCCAGATCACATTTTCCCCGACTTCCGGGACTGGCGCGCTCGTTACCCGCCGGTTAATCTCAGGTGAGCGGGGCACCCCCGCGCTTCTCACAACGGCCTGGTGACGCAGCCGTCGTGGGCGTTCGTCGGTTCGGCAGTTCTCGACGCGGCTCCGGGACAGAGTCCGTCGCTCCTTTTCCCCGGCCCTCTCCCCCGCTCTCCGTGATCGCCTTCGTTTTCGAAGGGCGACCTCGTATGCGGAACGGAGTGACCTCGCATTCCGAGGCGGGCCCGCTCTTTCCCTCTCCCGCGCGTTCCCTGCTTCGCGCGTTCCCTACTTCACGCGCACGGCCGTTCAGCGCACCGACGTCGACGCACCGACGTCGGCGCACCGATCCCGGCGCACCGCCCTCGGCGCACCGGCTCTTCGAGCGCCGCCCTCAGCGCACTGCCCTCAGTCGTCACTCTTCCTCCCAGGAGTCCCCTGATGGACACCCCTCTCTCCACCATCGCCGTCGTCGGCCTCGGCACCATGGGCACCGGTATCGCCGACGTCCTCGTCCGGTCCGGTCGCGAGGTCGTCGGCATCGACATCAGCGAGACCGCCGCCGCCCGTGCCACCGCCGCCCTGGAGACCTCCACCGCCCGTTCCGTGGCGCGCGGGCGGATCACCGAGGAGGAGCGGCGGGACGCCCTCGCCCGGTTCCGTACCTTCTCCGACCTCCAGGCGGCGGCCGGGGCCGATCTCGTGATCGAGGTCGTCCCCGAGTCGTACGAGGCGAAGCAGCAGGTCCTGCGGGCGCTCGACGGCATCGTGCGGCCCGACACCGTCCTGGCCACCGGCACCAACGCGCTCTCCGTCACCCGGCTGGCCGCCGACTCGGCGCACCCCGAGCGCGTCCTCGGTCTGCACTTCTTCACCCCGGTCCAGGCGATGAGGCTGGTCGAGGTGGTGTCCTCGGTGCTGACCGACCCGAAGGCGGTGGACTCCGTCACCCGGCTCGCCCTCGACCTCGGCAAGGAGCCGGTGGCGGTGGGCGACCGGGCCGGTTTCATCGCGGACGGGCTGCTCTTCGGCTATCTGAACCAGGCCGCCGCCATGTACGAGGCGAAGTACGCCTCACGCGAGGACATCGACGCGGCGATGCGGCTGGGCTGCGGGCTTCCGATGGGCCCGCTCGCGCTGCTCGACCTGATCGGCGTCGACACCGCCCGTACCGTCCTCGAAGCCATGTACGCCGACTCGCGCGACCGGCTGCACGCCCCCGCCCCGATCCTCCGCCAGCTCAGCGAGGCGGGGCTGACCGGCCGCAAGTCCGGTCGCGGCTTCTACACGTACGCGGCGCCCGGCTCCGGCGAGGTCGTGCGGGACGCGCTGACCCCGCTCGGCGCGACGGAGGCCGTCACGGGCCGCGAGGTCCGCTCGGTGGGCGTGGCCGGTTCCGGCACCATGGCCTCCGGGATCGCGGAGGTCTTCGCCAAGGCGGGATACGCGGTGGTCCTCGCCGCCCGCTCGCGGGAGAAGGCGGACACGGCCAAGGCGCGGATCGCGAAGTCGCTGGCCCGCTCGGTCGACAAGGGCAGGATGACGGGCGAGGCGCGGGACGCGGCGCTGGCCCTGATCACCCCGGCGGACACCCTGGACGCCTTCGCGGAGGTCGACCTCGCGGTCGAGGCGGTCGCCGAGGACCTGGCGGTGAAGCAGGAGCTGTTCTCGCGGCTCGACCGGGTCTGCAAGCCGGGCGCGGTGCTCGCCACCACCACCTCCTCGCTTCCGGTCGTGGCCTGCGCCCGCGCCACCACGCGCCCGCAGGACGTCGTCGGCATGCACTTCTTCAACCCGGCGCCGGCGATGAAGCTGGTCGAGATCGTCCGTACGGTGCTGACCTGCGACGAGGCGCACGCCACGGTCCGCGAGGTGACGGCGGCCGTCCGCAAGCACCCGGTGGACTGCGGCGACCGGGCCGGTTTCATCGTGAACGCGCTGCTGTTCCCGTATCTGAACAACGCGGTCAAGATGGTCCAGGACCACTACGCGACCCTGGACGACATCGACGCGGCGATGAAGCTGGGCGGCGGCTACCCGATGGGGCCGTTCGAACTGCTCGACGTGGTGGGTCTGGACGTGTCGCTCGCGATCGAGCAGGTGCTGCACCGCGAGTTCCGCGATCCGGGTCTCGCGCCCGCCCCGCTGCTCGAACATCTGGTGGCGGCGGGCTGCCTGGGCCGCAAGACGGGGCGCGGCTTCCGCGAGTATGCCCGGCGCTGAGCCGGGAGCGGTCGGCTGGGGCGCTCTGCCGGGCCTCCGGGGGCCCCTTGGCGCCCCAGGGGTCCGGCCGCCCCCACCTGGGCACACTCCCCCTGTGATGCAGTACGTTCGGACCATGCCCAAGGCCGTGAAGACACCCCGTGCCACCTCTTCGTCCGACGCTCCGGAGAGCGCCGCGGGGACCCGTGCCGCCGCGCAGCGGCTCAAGATGCGCCGGGAGCTGGCCGCCGCCGCGATGGAGCTGTTCGCCACCAAGGGGTACGAGGCCACGACGGTCGACGAGATCGCGGCCACGGCCGGGGTCGCCCGGCGGACCTTCTTCCGCCACTTCCGCTCCAAGGAAGAGGCGATCTTCCCCGATCACGACGACACGCTGGTGCGGGCGGAGGCGGTGCTGAACGCGGCGCCGCCGCACGAGCACCCGCTCGACACGGTGTGCCGGGGCATCAAGGAAGTCATGAAGATGTACGCGGGTTCGCCCTCGGTCTCGGTGGCGCGCTACCGGCTCACCCGCGAGGTGCCGACGCTGCGGGAGCGGGAGATCGCCTCGGTGGCCCGCTACGAGCGGCTGTTCACCCGCTATCTCCTCGGGCATTTCGACGAGCGGGACCACCACGACGGCAATGACGATCCGCTGCTCGCGGAGGTGGCCGCGTCGGCGGTGGTCACGGCCCACAACCATGTGCTGCGGCGGTGGCTGCGGGCGGGCGGCGAAGGCGACGTGGAGGCCCAGCTCGACCATGCCTTCGCGATCGTCCGGGTCGCCTTCGGCACGGGCATAGGCGCGGGGCGTACGGCCCCTGCCACACCCTCGGCCGGCGGGTCCGCCGTCCCGGCCCCGTTCCTCTCCCCGGCCTCCCCGGGCGAGGCCCCGCCTTCGGTCCGGGCCTCCGCGAGCGGTGACGTGGTGGTCGCCGTGGCGCGTACGGACGCGCCGCTCGACGAGGTCATGCGCACCATTCAGCAGGCGCTCGGCACCGCCTGACCCCTCTCCACACTGTGGGCCGCACCCGGATCCGGGTGCGGCCCTTTTTACATTTGTGCAGGTCGGAGGGGGTTCGGGGAGCCATTCGATCGATCATCGCTCATCTGTCGGCACTATTTTTCATCTGAGAGGAATTCTTGGCACGCAGTGCCTTGTCAGGTGACACGGCGTGCCATACGTTGAAGTCGTCCGGGCGGCCGGAGCACAGAGACCACCTCGTGCGACGGCTGTCCCCGCGAGCGAGAACGCCCGCGCGCCCGGACGCCTGCGTCACAGGCACCCCGCGCCCACCAGGCGCCGCGCCATCCGCACCGCCGAGCCGAACCGACGGCACACCTCCACAGCAGCAGACTCCCCCGCCGTACCCCTCAGGCGTCCTCCCCCGGACGCTCACCGCCGGAGGCAACCCGTGAAGGAAATCCTGGCCGCGATCCAGTCGCCGGACTCGACGTCCGCCGACTTCGCGAACATCCCGCTCCCCGACTCGTACCGCGCCGTCACGGTCCACAAGGACGAGACGGAGATGTTCGACGGGCTCGCCACCCGCGACAAGGACCCGCGCGACTCCCTCCACCTGGACCAGGTCCCGCTGCCGGAACTCGGTCCCGGCGAGGCGCTCGTCGCCGTCATGGCCAGCTCGGTCAACTACAACTCGGTGTGGACCTCGATCTTCGAGCCGATGTCCACCTTCGGCTTCCTTGAGCGGTACGGCAGGCTCTCCGACCTCGCCAAGCGCCACGACCTGCCCTACCACGTCATCGGCTCCGACCTCGCGGGCGTCGTCCTGCGTACCGGTCCCGGCGTCAACGCCTGGCAGCCCGGCGACGAGGTCGTCGCGCACTGCCTCTCCGTCGAGCTGGAGTCCTCCGACGGGCACAACGACACGATGCTCGACCCCGAGCAGCGCATCTGGGGCTTCGAGACCAACTTCGGCGGGCTCGCCGAGATCGCGCTGGTCAAGTCGAACCAGCTGATGCCCAAGCCGGACCATCTGAGCTGGGAGGAGGCGGCCGCCCCCGGCCTCGTCAACTCCACCGCCTACCGTCAGCTGGTCTCCCGCAACGGCGCCGGGATGAAGCAGGGCGACAACGTCCTCATCTGGGGCGCGAGCGGCGGACTCGGCTCGTACGCCACCCAGTTCGCCCTCGCCGGCGGGGCCAACCCGATCTGCGTCGTCTCCTCCCCCGAGAAGGCCGACCTCTGCCGCGCGATGGGCGCCGAGGCGGTCATCGACCGCAACGCCGAGGGCTACGCCTTCTGGAAGAACGAGCACGAGCAGGACCCGCGCGAGTGGAAGCGCTTCGGCAAGGACATCCGCGAACTGACCGGCGGCGAGGACGTCGACATCGTCTTCGAGCACCCGGGCAGGGAGACCTTCGGCGCCTCCGTGTACGTCACCCGCAAGGGCGGCACCATCGTCACCTGCGCCTCCACCTCCGGCTACCACCACGAGTACGACAACCGGTACCTGTGGATGTCGCTCAAGAAGATCGTCGGCTCGCACTTCGCCAACTACCGCGAGGCGTGGGAGGCCAACCGCCTGGTCGCCAAGGGCAGGATCCACCCCACCCTGTCGAAGGTCTACCCCCTCGCGGAGACCGGCCAGGCCGCCTACGACGTGCACCGCAACCTGCACCAGGGCAAGGTCGGCGTCCTCGCGCTCGCCCCCGAGGAGGGCCTCGGCGTCCGCGACCCCGAGACGCGCGCCCGGCACCTCGACGCCATCAACCGTTTCCGCACCATCTGAGCCCGGGAGCACAGATGACTGAGCGCCAGAAGGACCGGCCGTGGCTCATGCGGACCTACGCCGGCCACTCGACCGCCGAGGCGTCCAACGAGCTGTACCGGCGCAATCTCGCCAAGGGCCAGACCGGACTCTCGGTCGCCTTCGACCTGCCGACCCAGACCGGCTACGACCCCGACCACGTCCTCGCCCGCGGCGAGGTCGGCCGGGTCGGCGTCCCCGTCTCGCACCTCGGCGACATGCGACGCCTGTTCCAGGACATCCCCCTGGAGCGGATGAACACCTCGATGACCATCAACGCCACGGCGATGTGGCTCCTGGCGCTCTACCAGGTGGTCGCCGAGGAGCAGGGCGCGGACACCACCCTGCTCCAGGGCACCACCCAGAACGACATCGTGAAGGAGTACCTGTCGCGCGGGACGCACGTCTTCCCGCCCGGCCCCTCGCTCCGCCTCACCACCGACATGATCGCCTACACGGTGAACCACATGCCGAAGTGGAACCCGATCAACATCTGTAGCTACCACCTCCAGGAGGCCGGGGCCACCCCCGTCCAGGAGATCTCGTACGCGATGTCCACCGCGATCGCCGTGCTCGACGCGGTCCGCGACTCCGGCCAGGTCCCCGAGGAACGCTTCGGCGAGGTCGTCGCCCGTATCTCCTTCTTCGTGAACGCGGGCGTCCGCTTCATCGAGGAGATGTGCAAGATGCGCGCCTTCGGCCGCATCTGGGACGAGATCACCCGGGAGCGGTACGGCATCGAGGACGCCCGGCAGCGCCGCTTCCGCTACGGCGTCCAGGTCAACTCGCTCGGCCTGACCGAGGCGCAGCCGGAGAACAACGTCCAGCGGATCGTCCTGGAGATGCTGGCCGTCACCCTCTCCAAGGACGCCCGCGCGCGGGCCGTGCAGCTGCCCGCCTGGAACGAGGCGCTGGGCCTGCCCCGGCCCTGGGACCAGCAGTGGTCGCTGCGCATCCAGCAGGTCCTGGCCCACGAGTCCGACCTGCTCGAATACGAGGACATCTTCGCCGGTTCGCACGTCGTCGAGGCCAAGGTCGACGCCCTCGTCGAGGAGTGCCTGGCCGAGATCGACCGCATCCAGGAGATGGGCGGCGCGATGGCCGCCGTCGAGTCCGGCTACCTCAAGTCCCGGCTCGTCTCCTCGCACGCCGAGCGGCGCGCCCGGATCGAGACGGGCGAAGAGAAGATCATCGGCGTCAACATCTTCGAGTCGACGGAGGAGAACCCCCTCACCGCCGACCTGGACACCGCCATCATGACCGTCGACCCGGCGGTCGAGGCCCAGGTCGTCGCCGCCGTCGGCCGCTGGCGCGCCGAACGGCAGGAGTCCACCGACCGGCAGGGCAACGGCGACCCGTTCGTCTACCCCACCACCCAGCAGGCCCTGGACATGCTCAAGGAGGCCGCCCGGGGCACGGACAACCTCATGGAGGCCACCCTGGAGTGCGCCCGCGCCGGTGTCACGACCGGCGAGTGGGCCGGGGCCCTGCGCGAGGTGTTCGGCGAGTACCGGGCGCCCACCGGCGTCTCCTCCGCCCCGGTCGCGGTGACCGCGGAGCCGGGCACCCCGCTGGCCGAGGTCCGCCGGAAGGTGGCCGGGACCGCAGAGGAGCTGGGCTGCGGACGGCTGCGGCTGCTCGTGGGCAAGCCGGGTCTCGACGGGCACTCCAACGGCGCCGAACAGATCGCGGTCCGCGCCCGGGACGCCGGTTTCGAGGTGGTCTACCAGGGCATCCGGCTGACCCCCGAGGAGATCGTGGCCGCCGCCCTCGCCGAGGACGTGCACTGCGTGGGCCTGTCGATCCTCTCCGGCTCGCACACCGCGCTGGTCCCCGACGTCCTCGGCCGCCTCCGCGCGGCGGGCGCGGCGGACGTGCCGGTCATCGTCGGCGGGATCATCCCCGGCGCCGACGCCGCGGAGCTGCGGCGGGCGGGTGTGGCCGCCGTCTTCACCCCGAAGGACTTCGGCATCACGGAGATCATCGGTCGTATCGTCGACGAGATCCGGAAAGCGAACAAGCTCAGCCCCCTTGAAAGTACGGAGGTCCTCGTATGACCAGCGCCGCTTCCCCCGTGAACCGGCTTCGCCCCCGCCGGTCCTGCCTGGCGGTCCCCGGCTCCAACCCCCGGTTCCTGGAGAAGGCCCAGGGCCTCGCGGCCGACCAGGTCTTCCTCGACCTGGAGGACGCCTGCGCCCCGCTGGCCAAGCCGGAGGCCCGGCACACCATCGTGAAGTTCCTCAACGAGGGCGACTGGACCGGCAAGACCCGGGTGGTCCGGGTGAACGACTGGACGACCCACTGGACGTACCGGGACGTCGTCACGGTCGTCGAGGGCGCCGGCCAGAACCTCGACTGCATCATGCTGCCGAAGGTGCAGGACGCCCAGCAGATCGTGGCGCTCGACCTCCTGCTGACCCAGATCGAGAAGACGATGGGCTTCGAGGTCGGCCGGATCGGCATCGAGGCGCAGATCGAGAACGCGCAGGGCCTCACCCACGTCAACGCGATCGCGCAGGCCTCCCCGCGCGTCGAGACCATCATCTTCGGCCCGGCCGACTTCATGGCCTCCATCAACATGAAGTCGCTGGTCGTGGGCGAGCAGCCGCCCGGCTACCCGGCGGACGCGTACCACCACATCCTGATGAGCATCCTGATGGCCGCCCGCGCCAACAACCTCCAGGCGATCGACGGCCCCTACCTCCAGATCCGCAACCAGGAGGGATACCGGGCGGTCGCGGGGCGCGCCGCGGCCCTGGGCTTCGACGGCAAGTGGGTGCTCCACCCGGACCAGGTCGCCGCCGCGAACGAGATCTTCTCGCCCTCACAGGAGGACTACGACCGCGCCGAGCTGATCCTGGACGCGTACGACTACCACACCTCCGAGGCCGGCGGGAAGAAGGGCTCCGCGATGCTCGGAGACGAGATGATCGACGAGGCCTCCCGCAAGATGGCCCTGGTCGTCTCCGGCAAGGGTCGCGCCGCCGGTCTGCGGCGCACCGGCACCTTCCAGATCCCGGAGGCCTGATCCCGATGCAGTTCGGCCGTACCTATGAGGAGTTCGAAGTCGGTGCCGTCTACAAGCACTGGCCGGGAAAGACGGTCACGGAGTACGACGACCACCTTTTCTGCCTGCTGACGATGAACCACCACCCGCTGCACCTGGACGCGAACTACGCCGAGAACACGACGGACTTCGGCAGGAACGTCGTCGTCGGCAACTACGTCTACTCGCTGCTGCTCGGCATGTCCGTGCCGGACGTCTCCGGCAAGGCCATCGCCAACCTGGAGATCGAGTCGCTGCGGCACGTGGCGCCGACCTTCCACGGCGACACCGTCTACGGCGAGACCACGGTCCTCGGCAAGACCCCGTCGAAGTCGAGGAACGACCGCGGCATCGTCCACGTCGAGACCAAGGGCTACAAGCAGGACGGCACCCTGGTGTGCGTCTTCCGCCGCAAGGTGATGGTCCCCACCGAGACGTACATCAAGGAACGCGGCGGGGAGCAGCCCGGCCGTCCCGAACTCGTCGAGCCCTCCAAGAAGCCGGAGAAGTAAGCCATGGCGCGTCTCGCCCAGACCCACGGTCTGACCGATGTCCAGCAGGAGATCCTCGCCACCGTCCGGGACTTCGTCGACAAGGAGATCCTGCCGGTCGCGACGGACCTCGAACACCGTGACGAGTACCCGCAGCAGATCGTCGACGGGCTCAAGGAGCTGGGCGTCTTCGGTCTGATGATTCCCGAGGAGTACGGGGGTCTGGGCGAGTCGCTGCTCACCTACGCGCTCTGCGTGGAGGAGATCGCGCGGGGGTGGATGTCGGTCTCCGGCATCATCAACACGCACTTCATCGTGGCGTACATGCTGAAGCAGCACGGCACGCCGGAGCAGAAGGAGTACTTCCTGCCCCGGATGGCGGCGGGCGAGACGCGTGGCGCGTTCTCGATGTCGGAGCCGGGGCTCGGCTCGGACGTGTCGGCCATCACCTCGAAGGCGGTGCGGGACGGCGAGGAGTACGTCCTCGACGGCCAGAAGATGTGGCTGACCAACGGCGGCACCTCCTCGCTCGTGGCCGTGCTCGTACGAAGTGACGAAGGCCACCCGGAGGGCACCGCCCCGCACAAGTCGATGACGACCTTCCTCGTCGAGAAGGAACCCGGCTTCGGGGAGGTCCGCCCCGGTCTCACCATCCCGGGAAAGATCGACAAGATGGGTTACAAGGGCGTCGACACGACCGAGCTGGTCATGGACGGACTTCGCATTCCGGCCAATCGGGTCCTCGGCGGGGTCACCGGCCGAGGGTTTTACCAAATGATGGACGGCGTGGAGGTGGGCCGCGTGAATGTGGCGGCCCGTGGCTGCGGGGTCGCACAACGTGCTTTCGAACTCGGTGTCTCCTATGCCCAGCAACGTCACACTTTCGGCAAGGCGATCGCCCAGCACCAGGCCATTCAGTTCAAGCTCGCCGAGATGGCTACCAAGGTCGAGGCGGCGCATGCCATGATGGTGAATGCAGCACGCAAAAAGGACTCCGGGGAACGAAACGACCTCGAAGCGGGCATGGCGAAGTACCTCGCCGCCGAGTACTGCAAGGAGGTCGTCGAGGATGCCTTCCGTATCCATGGGGGCTACGGGTTCTCGAAGGAGTACGAGATCGAGCGCCTCTACCGCGAGGCACCGATGCTGCTCATCGGTGAAGGTACCGCCGAGATCCAGAAAATGATCATTGGCCGCCGACTCCTTGAGGAGTACCGAATCCAGGGCTGAATGTCGGTTTTAGGTCGTTACGGCCGCGAAGAAGATCACACCCTGTGTTCGTCTTCCGGCCGTCGACTCGGTTCCTGCCTTACCCAGTTGCGCCCCGCAACCGATAGCATCGCGGGAAAGCCGCCGTCCCCCGTTGCCAGCGCGGCATCATCCGCTACGAAGGTCATCCATGCCCCACAGCCAAACCTCTGCACACCGCGACAGCCTCAACGGCGTACGCCTCGCGCGCGGAGCATCGCCGTGGCTTCTGCCGACCGTCGCCACCGCGGCGCTCAGCCTCGTGCGCGCCCGCAAGTCGAAGCGCGCCGCGGCCATCGCCGTGCCGGCCACCGCGCTCGCGGCCGGCATGCTGTGGTTCTTCCGCGACCCCGAGCGCGAGATCGCTCAGGGCCGGGTCATCTCCCCCGCCGACGGCGTGGTGCAGAGCATCATGCCGTGGAAGGACGGGCGCACCCGGGTCGCCATCTTCATGAGCCCGCTGAACGTCCACGTCAACCGCGCGCCGCTGGCCGGCACGGTGACGTCCGTGGAACACGTTCCCGGCGGGTTCGTGCCGGCGTTCAACAAGGAGAGCGAGAACAACGAGCGCGTTGTCTGGCACTTCGACACCGAACTCGGCGACATCGAGATGGTGCAGATCGCGGGCGCCGTCGCCCGCCGCATCGTGCCGTACATCCCGCAGGGGACGAAGGTCGAACAGGGTGATCGCATCGGTCTGATCCGCTTCGGCTCGCGCGTCGACATCTACCTCCCGGAGGGTGTCGAGGTCGCCGTCGAGGTCGGCCAGGCCACCACAGCGGGGGTGACTCGCATTGACCGTGATTGATCCCGACACACGGGCCGCCGACTGGGTCGCCGGCACCGATGAGGAAGCGGCCGACGAGGCCGAGGAGATGCCGTTGTCGCTGAGGTTGTCCATAGCGGACGCCCTCACGCTCGGTAACGCCACGTGTGGATTCATGGCGGTGTACTTCACCACCACCGGAATCCTCATCCCGCATCTGACGGGCAGCGCCGAGACCGGCATGGCGCGCAACAGCGCCGCCACCGCCGTCATCCTGATGCTGTGCGCGGCGATCTTCGACCTCTTCGACGGCATCGTGGCCCGTAAGCTGCGTTCGTCGCCGATGGGCGCCGAGCTGGACAACCTGTCGGACCTGATCAGCTTCGGACTGGCCCCGGCCTATTTCGTCCTCGTGTACGGAATGGTCGCGGACGACGCGCAGCAGAAGGTCTCGGCCCTCGCCGCGATCGTGGTGCTCCTCGCGGTGGTGCTGCGGCTCGCGAGGTTCTCCTGCGTGACGATGAAGGACGGCATGTTCCAGGGCATGCCGAGCCCCTTCGGCGCGCTGACCGTGGTGTCGATCGTCCTCCTGGAGCTGCCGTTCATCCCGACGCTCCTCGCGATCATCGGTGTGGCGTGGCTGATGGTGAGCCGGGTCGAGTACCCCAAGCCGCGGGGAATCCTCGCGGTGGCGATGCTCAGCTGGATCGTCGGCGCGATGGGCATGCTGGCCGCCTGGGCGTTCGACGCTCCGGCGGGCGCGTTCCTGCTCCAGACCGGCTGTGCGCTCCAGGTCGTGATGGGCGCGGTGATCCCGCTCTTCGCGACCGCCCGGCGGGTGAACACCTTCCGCGGCAACCGGCGCGAGAGCCGGGAGGCGCGGGCGGCACAGCTCCCGTAGCGGACGTACGGATGTAGGGACATACGAGAAGGCCCCGGAGGCGGACATCGCCTCCGGGGCCTTTTCGTATGCCTGGTTCCCGCTGCCCGGTTTCCCGCTCCCGGTTTCCCGCTGCCCGCTTGCCCGGTGCCCGAGGTCAGCCGAGGCGCTTGTAGTACAGCGTGGTGGCGCGCAGGACGCCCGTCGGGTCGGCGGCGAAGTCCGGGATCGTCCCTGCGGCGGTCCAGCCCGTGCCCTGGTAGAGGCGCTCGGCCGGGCTGTCCGTCCGCGTGTCCAGGACCAGGAGGGTGAGCCCGGTGGCGGTGGCGTGCGCCTCGGCGGCGGCGAGCAGGGTCCTGGCCAGGCCACGGCCGCGCGCGGACCGGTGGACGAGCAGCCGGGAGACCTCGCCCCGGTGCCGCCCGTTGGCCGTCCCGCCGCGCACCAGGGTGACGACACCGGCGAGGCTCCCGTCCGGGCCCGGCGCCACCCAGACCTCCCTGCTCCCCTCCGCGGCCTCGTCGGCGGCCCCGCGCCACCAGGACGCGGCCGTGGCGGTGTCCAGGGGCGCGAGGAAGCCCACGGAGGCCCCGTCGTCCACCGCGTCGACGAGGAGAGCGGCGAGCCCGCCACCGGAGTGCCGACGGATCTCGTCGGGGGTGAGACGCAGGACGGGGGTGGGGCCGGTGGCGGTGGTGATGGCGATACCGGTGCCGGTGCCGGGGTCTGTGGCCGCGTCCGTGCCGGTGACCGGGGCCGGGGCCGGGGCGATGGCCGGGCCGGTGGCCGGGGCGGAGGGAGAGTCGGTCGGTACGTTCATCCGACGAGCTTGGCACCGGGATGTTTCGCGGGTGTGACGACCGTGACGCGTGTGCGGCCGGTGGCGGACGTACGGGGGGGGAGCGCCCGGGAGGCGTGTGCGCGGGCGGCGGGCGCCCGGGGCGCCCGCAAAGGCGCGTGGCGTGTGACGGGTGGGGCAGGTGTACGCGTACGGGAGCGGTGGGCGTACGGAAAGGGCAGGGCCCCACCCAGGGGCGAGGTGCCCCCACCCGGGCGGCCGGGCCGGGCGGGTGGGCCGGGCAGCCGGGCCAGGCGGGTGGGCCGGGCAGCCGGGCCGGGCGAGGTGCCTGCCCTCTGGGGAGCCTCCCTCTGAGGGCCCGCCCGCCCCCGGTGTCCCGCCCGCGCCCCTACCCCGCCACCAGGAAGTCGCGTGCGATGGCCGCCGCCGTCTCCTCCAGGAGCGGGCCCGCGTTCGCCATGGAGGCGGCCGGGTCCGGTTCCAGGGCCGCGAGGGGGTAGGCCCGGCGGATGCCCGCCGCGCCCAGGGCCTCCGGCGGGAGGGCCAGACGGCCGCAGACCGCGACGACCTCCTTGCCCGCCGCGCGCGCCGCCGCCGCGACGCCCGCCGGGGCCTTGCCGTGCAGGGTCTGCTCGTCGAGGGAGCCCTCCCCGGTGACGACCAGGGTCGCGCGCTCCAGGGCGGGGGCGAAGCCGAGGACGTCCAGCATCAGCTCGATGCCGGGGCGGAAGCTCGCGCCGAGGATGAGGGCGCCGTAGCCGATGCCGCCCGCGCCGCCCGCGCCGGGGGCCAGGGCCGCCTCGGCGGCCCGGGGGCCGATGGCCGTCTCCAGGACGGTGGCGTAGTGGGCGAGGGCCGCGTCCAGGGTGCGGACGTCGTCCGGGGTGGCGCCCTTCTGCGGCCCGTAGACGGCGGCGGCGCCCTTGGGCCCGGTCAGCGGGTTGTCGACGTCGCCGGCGAGGATCAGATCGACCGTCGTGAGCCGGGGGTCGAGTCCGGAGAGGTCGGCGGAGGCCAGCCGGGCGAGGGCCGCGCCGCCGGGGCCGACGGGCGCGCCGTCCGCGTCGAGGAGGCGGGCGCCGAGGGCGGTGAGCATGCCCGCGCCGCCGTCGGTGGTGGCGCTGCCGCCGACGCCGAAGACGAGGGTGGTGGCGCCCGCGTCGAGCGCCGCCGCGAGCAGTTCACCGGAGCCGTGGGTGGTGGCGGTGAGCGGGGCGAGGACGCCGTCCGGGAGGCGCTGGAGGCCCGAGGCCTCCGCCATCTCGACGACGGCGGTGGTGCCGCGCAGCGCGAAGGCCGCGGTGACCGGCTCTCCGACGGGTCCCGTCACCTGGAGTTCCCGGCGCTCGAACCCGGCCGCCACGGCCGCCGCGACGGTGCCGTCGCCGCCGTCGGCGACGGGCAGGGCTTCCACGGAGAGCCCGGGGACGACCCGTCGGAGTCCCGCCGTGACCCGCTCCGCGACCTGCACGGCCGTGAGCGAACCCTTGAACTTGTCGGCCGCCACGAGCACGTGGGCATCCCGAGATACTGCTCCGTCCGTCACCTTGAATCCCTTGCTTTCGAACGTGCAGTCGCGCCGTGGCCGACCCTATCCGCAGCGTCGGACGGCGTGCCACCCCCAGATGTAACGATATTTCAGACCATAGTGGGGTCGCATGAGTACGGAACCGATCGAACAGGAGCCAAGGGAGCGATACGCGCCCGACGGCAAGGTCATCGCCATCGGGGTGGGGGCCGTCGTCGCGGCCGTCGCCTGGGCGGCCCTGGGCGGTGATTCCTTCGACAGCGCCTCGTCCGCGGCCCTGCGCTGGGTCCTCGCCAACTTCGCCTGGCTGTTCGTGGTGGCCGCCGACACCTTCCTGGTGTTGTGCGTGGTGATCGCGCTGAGCCGCTTCGGCCGGATCAGACTGGGCGCGGACGACTCGGAGCCCGAGTTCACCACGTTGGCCTGGATCGCGATGATGTTCAGCGCGGGCATGGGCATCGGTCTGATGTTCTACGGCGTCGGGGAGCCGCTCACCCACTTCCTGAGCCCTCCCCCGGCCAGCGGGGTCACGGCGGGCACCGGCGACGCGGCCCGGACGGCGTTGGAGTACTCGTTCTTCCACTGGACGCTGACCCCGTGGGCGATCTACGGCGTGGCCGGTCTGGCGCTCGCGTACGCGGGCTTCCGCAAGGGCCGGGGCAACCGGCTGAGTTCCGCGTTCGTTCCGCTGATGGGCGAGCGCCGGGCGCTGTCCTGGCCGGGCAAGGCCATCGACCTGCTCGCGGTCTTCGCGACGGTGTTCGGGACGGCGACGAGTCTGGGGCTCGGTGCCCTCCAGGTCGCCGAGGGGCTGAACCTGACGATGAACGTGGCCAACTCCACGGCCACCCAGCTGGTCGTGATCGTGGCGCTCTCGGCGGCTTTCGTCCTGTCGGCGTTCTCCGGGCTGCACAAGGGCGTCAAGTGGCTCTCCACCATGAACGTCGCCCTGGCCGCCTGTCTGATGCTGTTCGTCTTCCTGCTCGGGCCGACCGTCTACATCCTGGACACCATCCCCGCCTCGGTGGGCGGCTATCTCGACCAGCTGCTGCCGATGGCGAGCCGTACCGGGGCCTTCTCCGACCAGGGCTGGCTGGGCGCGTGGACGATCTTCTACTGGGCGTGGTGGCTGTCCTGGGCGCCCTTCGTCGGCACCTTCATCGCCCGGATCTCGCGCGGCCGGACGATCCGGGAGTTCCTGGTGGGCGTGCTGCTCGTGCCGTCGGGCGCGACGATGGTGTGGTTCTGCGTGATGGGCGGAACGGCGATCCGGCTGGAGTCCACGGGCGCGGCCGATCTGGCGTCGGCGGTGAAGGACGGGGCGGAAGCCTCGCTGTTCGCGATGCTGAAGGCGCTGCCGATCGGCACGGTCACCTCGGTCATCGCGATCATCCTGGTCATGACGTACTTCATCACCAGCGCGGACTCGGCCTCCCTGGTGATGGGGTCGCTGACGAGCCGGGGCTCGCTGAACCCGCCGACCTGGCTGGTGGTGACCTGGGGCGTCCTGATGGCGGCGGTGGCGGCGGTGCTCCTGGTGGCGGGCGGTCTGAACTCGCTCCAGACGGCGACGATCCTGGTGGCGCTGCCGTTCGTGGTGGTGATGCTGGTGCTGTGCTTCGCCCTCGTCAAGGAACTGCGGGAGGACCCGGGAGCGGGCCCGGCACGGCACCACGCCCTGCACGGGCTGCGGGACGCGGTGCGGACGCTGGTCGGGGAGGCGTTGACCGAACAGACCCCGGGCCGCGGGACGGGCCCGGGGCGGCCGGGTCCCGGGCGGGCGGGGCCGGGCCGTACGCCGGAGGACGGACCGCCGAAGAGCGAGGAGTGAGGGGCGGTACGGAGCCCGGCACGGGCAGCGCCCGGGTATCAGGGTCGGCCCTGGTACCCGGGTCGGCCCTGATACCGGGTCGGCCGGGTCGGCTCTGGTACCGGGTCGGCCCTGATGCCGGATCAGAAGAGCGTGTCGTCGCGGCCCGTCTCGAAGGCCAGCAGTCGCTGCTTGCGGTCGAGCCCGCCGCCGTAGCCGGTGAGTCCCCCGCCCGCGCCGATCACCCGATGGCAGGGGACGATCACCCCGACCGGGTTCTTGCCGTTGGCGAGGCCGACGGCCCGGGAGGCGGCGGGGTTGCCCAGGAGCGCGGCGAGTTCCCCGTAGGTACGGGTCTCCCCGTACGGGATGCGGCACAGCTCGGCCCAGACGCGGAGCTGGAACTCGGTGCCGACCAGGTGCAGGGGCAGGTCGAACTCGGTGAGGTCGCCCGCGAAGTAGGCGTCCAGTTGACGGATGGCCTCGGTGAAGGGGCGCGGGTCGGGCTCGCCGAAGGTCTCCTCGGGCGGGCGGTGGCGCTGGCCGGTCATGTGGAGGCGGCTGAGGACGCCGTCGACGGCGACGAGGGTCAGCGGCTCGTACGGGCTGTCGATGACGGTGTGCCGGACGGTGGGGGCCATGGCGGTTCAGGCTCCTTCGGTGGGCAGGAGGTTGATCGGATGGTCGTCGGTCGCCCACAGGTACTGGACGGCGTAGGCGCGCCAGGGGCGCCAGTGGGCCGCGCGGGCGGTGAGGGCGGCCGGGGTGTCGGGGAGGCCGAGGCCTTGGGCGGCGCGGCGGATGCCGAGGTCCCCGGGGAGAAAGGCGTCGGGGTCGCCGAGGGCCCGCATGGCGATGATCTCGGTGGTCCAGGGACCGAAGCCGGGCAGGGCGCGCAGCCGGGCCCGGGTCTCCTCGCGGTCCTCCGCGGGACCGAGGCCGAGGGAGCCGTCCGCGAGGGCCCTGACCAGGGTCAGCAGGGTGGTGCGGCGGCTGCGGGGCAGGGCGAGGGCCTCGGGGTCGAGCGCGGCGAGGGCCTCGGGCCCGGGGAAGAGGTGGGTGAGGCCGCCCTCGGGGTCGTCGACGGGGGTTCCGTACGCGGTGACGAGCCGGGCGGCGTGGGTGCGGGCGGCGGCGGTGGAGACCTGCTGGCCGAGGACGGCCCGTACGGCGAACTCGGCGGGGTCGACGGTGCCGGGCACCCGGCGCCCCGGCGCGGTGTCGACGACGGGGGCGAGCAGCGGATCGGCGCGCAGCCGTTCGTCGACGGCCACGGGGTCGGCGTCGAGGTCGAGGAGTCTGCGGCAGCGGCTGACGGCGTGGGTGAGGTCGCGGGGGTCGGTGAGGGAGAGGCGGCAGGCGATGTGGTCGGGGCGCGGGGCGAGGGCGACGATGCCGTGCCCGTACGGGAGGCTCAGCGTCCGGCGGTAGGCGCCGTCGCGCCACTCCTCGACGCCGGGGACGGCGGTCGCGGCGAGGTGGCCGAAGAGGTTGGAGGGTTCGAGCGGGGCGCGGAAGGGCAGCCGGAGGGAGATCGCGCCTTGGACACCGGCCCGGGAGATCCCGGAGGGGCCTGTGGTTCCGGAGGGGCCTGTGGTTCCGGAGGGGCCTGTGGTTCCGGAGGGGCCTGTGGTTCCGGTGGCCCCGGTGGCCGTGGTGGTTCCACGGGCTCCCGTGGGCGCGGTCGGGCGGGGCGCGCGGGCGCGGAGTTCGCCGGGGGTGAGGGCGAAGACCTCGCGGACGGTGTCGTTGAAGGTGCGGATCGAGGCGAAGCCGGCCGCGAAGGCGATCTCGCCCAGGGGCATGGCGGTGGTCTCGATGAGGGTCCGGGCGGTCTGGGCGCGCTGGGCGCGGGCCAGGGCGAGGGGTCCCGCTCCCAGTTCGGCGAGGAGCTGGCGTTCGATCTGGCGGGTGGACCAGCCGAGCCGCCGGGCGAGTCCGGGGACGCCCTCCCGGTCGACCACACCGTCCTGGATGAGCCGGACGGCGCGGGCGACGGCGTCGGCGCGGACGTTCCACTCGGGCGAGCCGGGGGTGGTGTCGGGGCGGCACCGCTTGCAGGCACGGAATCCGGCCCGCTGGCAGGAGGCGGAGCTGGGGTGGAACTCCATGTTCTCGGGCTTGGGCGGGACGACCGGGCAGCTGGGGCGGCAGTAGATCCGGGTGGTCCGGACGGCGGTGAAGAACACGCCGTCGAACCGGGCGTCCTTGGACTGGACGGCCCGGACGCAGCGCTCGGTGTCGGTGTGCATGGGTCAAGCATCGGCGACGGGCGGCGCCGGGGCTGGCGGAAAAACGACATGGGCGTCCGCCTCCGGGGCGGAGGGCCGACCGGAGGCGGAGACCGGGGACGGCCGGGGACCACCAGGGCGGACGCCGGGGTGACGGGGCGGACGCCGGGGTGATCGAGGGGGCCTCGGGGCCGCCGGGTCAGTTCCCGCCGACGGGGCCGACGTACGAGCCGGGGTGGGTGGCTCCGTCCTGGAGCAGAACCGAGGAGAAGTCCCAGGTCAGCTTGGTGGGGTGGGTCTCTCCCGGCGGGGTGACGACGAGGCTCCCGGGGGTGAGTTCGGCGCCCTCGCCGCCGTACGACTGGTAGGTGATGGTGAAGGTGGTGCGGGCGCCGGGCTTGAGGGTGACGAGTCCGGGCTTCTGGGAGGTCTGGCGGGGCAGGGACCAGGTGGTGGCGCCGACGAGGTCGACGCCCGGATAACCCTTGAGGGTGCAGGGCGCGCTGCCCTTGTTGACGAGCCGGACGATGACCGCGCCTTCCTCGCCGACCGACTGGGCGCCGCTGCCGGGCGCGATCTCGAAGCCGAGCCCCGCGGTGCGGCAGGGCCCGGTGGCTCCGCTGACGGCGGCGTCGGGGCCGGGGTCACCGGACGGGGTGCCGCCCGCCGTGGGGGTGCCGGACGGCGCCTCGGCGGACGGTGCGGTGGCGGACGGCGCCTCGGCGGACGGCTCGGTGGTCGCCGACCCGGTGGCCGAGGGCGCCGTGGCCGAAGGCGTGTCGGAGACGGTCGAGGTGCCGCTCGCCGAACCGGTCGTCGTGGGGCCGGAGCAGCCCGTCAAGGCAAGCCCGCACGCCAGTGCGACGGCGGACAGGGCGGGTACGTGCGGGCGGCGCATGGTCATGAAAGGGAACTCCCCCGTTGTCGTGCCGTGCCTCGCTCGGACGGCAGACGATCACCTGGCGGTACGCGGTCGGGCGTACCGGCGCTCCCTGCTATTCGAACCGCGTGGTGTCTCCGGCCCCGCGGCGCAGAATCTCGGGCTCGCCACTGGAGAAGTCGACGACGGTGGTGGGTTCGGTTCCACAATCGCCGGAGTCGAGTACGGCGTCCACCTGATGGTCGAGCCGTTCCTTGATCTCCCAGCCCTGGGTGAGCGGTTCCGCCTCGTCGGGCAGGAGCAGGGTGCTGGAGAGCAGCGGTTCGCCGAGTTCGGCGAGGAGTGCCTGCGTGACGACATGGTCGGGGATGCGGACGCCGACGGTCTTCTTCTTGGGGTGCAGGAGCTGGCGGGGCACCTCCTTCGTCGCGGGCAGGATGAAGGTGTAGGGGCCCGGGGTGGCCGCCTTGACCGCGCGGAAGACGTCGTTGTCGATCTGGACGAGCTGGCCCAGCTGGGCGAAGTTCTGGCACATCAGCGTGAAGTGGTGCCGGTCGTCGAGGTGCCGGATGGTGCGGATGCGGCTGATGCCGTCCCGGCTGCCGAGGCGGCTGCCGAGCGCGTAGCAGGAGTCCGTCGGGTACGCGACGAGCGCTCCGTTCCTGATGCTGTCTGCCACCGTGCCGATGGTGCGCGGCTGGGGGTTCTCGGGGTGCACGTCGAAGTACTTGGCCATGGCCTCAGTCTATTTTCCGCAGGCGGCGCCAGACCGCCTTGGCCGCGTTGTGCCCGGACATGCCGTGTACGCCGGGCCCTGGCGGAGTGGCGGCGGAGCAGAGGAAGACCGCCGGGTGCGGGGTGGCGTAGGGGCGGACGGAGAGGGTGGGGCGCAGCAGGAGCTGGAGTCCCCGGGCGGCGCCGCAGGCGATGTCGCCGCCGATGTAGTTGGCGTTGTGGGCGGCGAGCTGGGGCGGTCCGGCGGTGGCGCGGGCGAGGACGCGGTCGCGGAAGCCGGGGGCGAAGCGCTCGATCTGGCGCTCGATGGCCTCGGTGAGGTCTCCGGTCCAGCCGTTGGGGACATGCCCGTACGCCCAGAAGACGTGCTTGCCCTCGGGGGCGCGGGAGGGGTCGACGAGGCTGGGCTGCGCGGTGATGAGGAAGGGGGTGTCGGGGGCGGTGCCGGAGGATGCCTGGCGCAGGGCGGTGCCGATCTCTCCGGCGGTGGGGCCGATCTGGACGGTTCCGGCGCGGCGGGCTTCCGCCGAGGTCCACGGCACGGGGCCGTCCAGGGCGTAATCGATCTTGAAGGCGGCGGCGCCGTAGCGGTAGTGGTCGTAGTGGCCGCCGAACCCTGCGATCCTGGCGAGGGCCCTCGGCGAGGTGTCGAAGACGTAGGCGCGGGCCGGGGGCAGGTCGTCGAGCCGTTTGACCTCGAAGTCGGTGTGCACGGCGCCGCCGAGGTCCTTGAGGTATCCGGCGAGGGCGTCGGAGATCGACTGGGAGCCGCCCCGGGGCAGGGGCCAGCCGGCGGCGTGGGCGGCGAGGGCGAAGACCAGGCCGACGGCGCCCGTGGCGAAGCCGTCGAGCGGGGCGATGACATGGCCGACGAGACCGGCGAAGAGGGCGCGGGCCTTCTCGTCGTGGAAGCGGCGCATCAGCCAGGTGGCGGGCGGCAGCCCGGTGAGCCCGAAGCGGGCGAGGGTGACGGGGTCGCGGGGCAGGGCCGTGAGCGGCAGCTGCATGAAGTCCCGGGCGAGGGTGTCCCACTTGCCGAGGTAGGGGGTGACGAGTCTGCGGTACGCGCCGGCGTCGCGCGGCCCGAAGGAGGCGGCGGTCTCGGCGACGGAGCGGGAGAGGACGGCGGCGGTCCCGTCGTCCCAGGGGTGGGCCATGGGCAGTTCGGGGTGGAGCCAGTGGAGTCCGTACCGCTCCAGCGGCATCGTCCGGAAGACGGGTGAGCCGATGCCGAGCGGGTGCACGGCGGAGCAGGGGTCGTGCCGGAAGCCGGGGAGGGTGAGTTCCTCGGTCCTGGCACCGCCGCCGATGGTGGACTTCGCCTCGAAGACGGCCACGGAGTGGCCTCGGCGGGCGAGTTCGACGGCGGCGGTCAGCCCGTTCGGCCCCGCTCCCACGACGACGGCATCGAGCATGGACGTCACCTTCGGCACCTTCGGGCTCCTTCGTCAGCCGATGGCCATGGCTCCCAGGATAGGCCGGTGGGCGCGTCCTTCCCTGAGCGCCCCGGCCCGGAGCACCCCGACTCTGGGCACCCCGGTCCGGAGGCCCGGCTCAGGGCACCCCGGTCCGGAGGCCCGGCTCAGGGCACCCCGGTCCGGAGGCCCGGCTCAGGGCGCCCCGGTCCGGGGGCCCGACCGGGAGCGACCCGGCTCAGAGCGTCCCGAGGAGGGCTCGTATCCGCTCGGCGGTGGCCGTGTCCCGGGCGGCCGTGAACGGCAGGGCGTTCCCCCCGGTGACGCGGAACGGCTCGCCCGCGACCGTGGTGTGCGCGCCGCCCGCCTCGGTGACGAGGAGGAGTCCGGCCGCGTGGTCCCAGGCGTACTCCCAGGAGAAGGCGGTGGCGTCGAGCGCGCCGCGCGCCACGGCCAGGTACTCCAGTCCCGCCGAGCCGCAGGGGCGGGGGCTCACTCCCTCGGCGACCAGGCCGAGCAGGGCCCGCTTCTGTTCGGGGGTGGTGTAGTCGGGGTGGGAGGTGGCGACTTCCAGGGTGGCGCCGGGAGCGGGCGAACCGGAGCGCAGCGGCTGTCCGTTGAGCGTGGCGCCCCGGCCCCGGACGGCGACGGCGCACTCTTCGAGGGCGGGGGCGTAGGTCCAGGAGGCGATCAGCTCGCCGTGCCGGGCGAGGGCCACGAGGGTGCAGAATCCGGGGTCGCCGTGGACGAACTGCCGGGTGCCGTCGACGGGGTCGACGATCCACACGGGGGCGTCGCCGCGCAGCGCCTCGTAGACGGCGGGGTCGGCGTGTACCGCTTCCTCGCCGACGACCACGGAGCCGGGCAGCAGCGCGGTCAGGGCGGTGGTGAGGTGGGCCTCGGCGGCCCGGTCGGCGACGGTGACCAGGTCGTGCGGTCCGTTCTTCTCGACGATCTCCTCCGCGGCGAGCTGCCGGAAACGCGGCATGATCTCGGCGGCGGCCGCCTCGCGGACAGCCTCCTCGACCTCGGCGACGGGAACGTCCAGGACGTACTCGGGGAACTCATCGATCATGCCCCCAGCTAAGCACGGAGGTCTGACAACCGGACCGTTGCATTCGTCACCCTCCGTTTCCCCGGGCAGTACCTTTGGGACGAGTTCACCCTTTACCGGCGGGACGGTTCCGTACGGGCCGGTGTTCCGCGTCACGGTCCACGGCCTCCCGGCGCGGGCCACGTCACCGTCCACGGCCTCCCCGCGTCCGCCCGCGTCGACGGGCCTCTCGGCTCCGGGTCGGCCTGCGCCGGAGTACTAGAGTGCGATGCAGAGAACGCGCAGGTCTGTCCGGGGCCGAGGGCCGCGAGGTCCCGGATCCCGGCCACACGCCGGAAGGGAACGAAACGGTGCACGGTGAGTACAAGGCGCCCGGCGGCAAGCTCGTCGTCGTGGATCTGGACGTGGAGGACGGCGTCCTGCGGAACGTACGGGTCGCCGGGGACTTCTTCCTGGAGCCCGACGAGGCGATCCTCGCGATCAACGGCGCTCTGGAAGGCGCCCCCTCCGCCACGGACGCGACGGGTCTCGCGGCCCGGATCACGGCGGCCCTGCCCGAGTCGACCGTCATGTTCGGGCTGACCGCGGAAGGCGTCGGCATCGCCGTCCGGCGGGCCCTGGCCCACGCGACCGAGTGGAGCGACTACGACTGGCAGCTGGTGCACGCGGGCCCTCAGGCCCCCGCCCTGCACATGGCGCTCGACGAGGTCCTCACCGCCGAGGTGGCCGCCGGACGGCGGGCGCCCACTCTCCGGGTCTGGGAGTGGGCCTCCCCCGCCGTGGTCATCGGCAGCTTCCAGTCGCTGCGCAACGAGGTGGACCCCGAGGGGGCCGCCCGGCACGGGATGACCGTGGTGCGCCGCATCTCCGGCGGCGGGGCCATGTTCGTGGAGCCCATGAGCACGATCACCTACTCCCTCTCCGTACCGGAGTCCCTGGTCTCGGGCCTGTCCTTCGCCGACAGTTACGCCTATCTGGACGACTGGGTCCTGGGCGCGCTCGGCGACATGGGGATCAAGGCGTGGTACCAGCCGCTCAACGACATCGCGACCGAGGCCGGGAAGATCGCGGGCGCGGCGCAGAAGCGGGTGGTCGGCACGGACGGCGGGCCCGGGGCGGTCCTGCACCACGTGACCATGTCGTACGACATCGACGCCGACAAGATGCTGGAAGTGCTGCGCATCGGCCGGGAGAAGATGTCCGACAAGGGCACCAGGAGCGCCAAGAAGCGGGTGGACCCGCTGCGTCGGCAGACCGGACTCGCCCGGGAGCAGGTGATCGAGAACATGATCGCCTCCTTCCACGACCGTTACGGGCTGACCACCGGGGACGTCACGGCGGAGGAACTGGCCCGCGCCGAGGAGCTGGTGCGGACGAAGTTCGCCACCGAGGAGTGGACCGCCCGGGTCCCGTAGTGGTCACCGGGGCCCTCGGGCGTGCGGGGCGCGCCGCATGAGCAGGGTGTAGAGGAGCAGGGAGGCGGCCATCCCCACGGCCCAGCCGTAGTCGGCGAGCGGCTTGAGGAAGGGGATGAGCCCGTCCTCGGGGAAGGGTCCGGTGCCCGGTGCCGAGTGGGAGCCGCCCACCGCGAGGACCCCGCCGGCCAGGAAGGCGAGGACCGCCACCGGGTTCCAGCCGCCCCGGTACCAGTAGGGTCCGTCGGCCCGGTAGAGGCCCTCCAGGTCGAGGACGGTCCGGCGGACGAGCCAGTAGTCGGCGATGAGGATGCCGGCCACCGTGCCGAGCAGTCCGCCGACGAGCCCGAGCCAGGTGAAGATGTACAGCTCGGGGGTGGCGGTCAGCTTCCACGGCATGATGAGCACGCCGACGACCCCGGTGATCAGCGCGCCGGTGCGGAAGCCGATCAGCCGGGGGGCGAGATGGGCGAGGTCGTACGCCGGGGAGACGACGTTGGCGGCGAGGTTCACCGACAGGGTCGCGACCAGTACGGTCACCAGGGCGAAGACCAGCCCGAAGACGTTGTCCGTACGGGCGGCGAGCGCCACCGGGTCCCAGACGGGAGCCCCGTACACGGCCTGCGACCCTGAGGTGACGAGCACCGAGAGCAGCGCGAAGAGCGTCATGGTGGTGGGCAGTCCGAGGGCCTGACCGAGGGCCTGGGAGCGCTGGCCCGCGCCGAAGCGGGTGAAGTCGGGGATGTTGAGGCTGAGCGTCGCCCAGAAGGCGATCATCCCCATGAGGGCGGGGAAGAAGACCGGCCAGAAGTCGGCGCCCCAGCCCAGCCTGGACGGTTGGCCGAGCAACGGCCCGAGGCCGCCCGCCTTGACGGCGACCCAGGCGAGCAGGACGAGCGCGCCGACGATGACGAAGGGCGCGGCCCAGTTCTCGAAGCGGCGCAGGGCCTCCATGCCCTGGTGGATGACGGCGAGTTCGAGGCCCCAGAAGAGGACGAAGCAGAGCCAGAGCGTCCAGGGCTCGCCTCCGATCACCTCCGCGTTCGCCCAGCCGCCGCCGAACGCCTTGTCCAGCAGGATGAAGACGCCCTGGCCGCCGATCCAGGTCTGGATGCCGAACCAGGCGCAGGCGACACCCGCGCGGACGAGCGCGGGCAGGTTCGCCCCGCGCAGCCCGAAGGAGGCACGGGCGAGGACCGGGAAGGGGATGCCGTACTTGGGCCCGGCGTGCCCGGTGAGCAGCATCGGCAGCAGGACGAGGACATTGGCGAGGGCGATGGTGAGCACCGCCTGCCGCCAGTCCATGCCGAGCGCGACGAGACCGGAGGCGAGCATCCAGGAGGGGATGTTGTGGGCCATGCCGACCCAGAGGGCGGCGAAGTTGTACGTGGTCCAGCGCCGCCCGGCCACGGGCACGGGAAGCAGATCGTCGTTGACGAAACGGGAATCGGCGGGAAGCACACCGGGCCCGAACTCGACGCGCCCGCCGGGGGAGGCGGGGCGGTCGGGGAAGGCGGGCGGTCTGCCGGGGAAGGCGGGCGGTCTGCCGGGGAAGGCGGGGCCGCCAGGGAAGGCGGGCTCGGCGGGGAAGGCGGGCGGTCTGTCCGAGGAGGCGGGCGGTCTGTCCGGGAAGGCGGGTCCGTCGGTTCTTTCCGGGGGAACGGTGTCGGCCATGCGGGGAACCCTTCGCTCGACGGAGTGACGGAACGAGGCCCTGGCGGGTCCGGGGCGGGTTCCTACCCGTGGGGGACGGGGACGGAACCCTCGGCGGTCGCGGGGGCGCGGCGCCCCGCCCCCCTACCTCGCCTCCGGCAACCGCGCCACCCCGCTCCCTCACCCCACTTCCGGCAACCCCGCCACCCCCGCCGGGCCGTCGGGGAACAGGGCTGCCAGGTGGCGGTCCTGGGCGCGGGCGCCCTGGGCTTCGAGGCGGGCGCGGGCGCCGGGGAGGGTGCCGAGGAGGCGGTAGCGGAGGGTGTTGCCGGTGAGGGAGAGGGCCAGGGCCCAGGGGACGCGGGGGCGCAGGCCCAGGTCGCGCATGCCGGTGAGGCCCAGGAAGGCGGTGAGGAGGCTCATCTGGCGTGCGTACTCGTAGCGTTGGTGGAGGCGTTCGACGGTGGGGTTCGGGTGGCCGTGGTTCAGTCGGCCCTGGGCGTCCATGGTCAGCCGGGCGAGGTCCCGGCCGGCCTGGGTCTGCCCGGGGGCGGACAGCAGGATGTGGTAGTTCCAGCGGTGCCGGACGTCCTCGTCGTCGGTGAGCCACTCCGGGGCGACGCCCATCAGTTGACCGACGTACCGCCACAGATGCATGAAGTCGTCCCGCTGCCGGCGGGTCAGCCGGACGCCGAGTCCCAGACAGCCGACGATCACGGTCGCGTCGAAGAGGCCGAGCGTGGCCGCCTGGTCGGCCTGGTTGACGGGGAGGCCCCAGCGGGCGCTGTCCCAGCCGGGCGCGAAGCGGGTGTTCACCAGGGCGTGCATGATCCGTACGTGGACGGTGAGCCGCCAGCCCTCGGCGCCCGGCCGCAGACCGCCGGGACGGGTGACGGCGTGCGACCACTTGGTCGTCTCGGCGAGGCGACGCAGGGTCCGCGCCCCGCCCATGCCTCCGGTGCGGACCAGCAGGTCGGCCGGTCCGCCGAAGCGGTAGCCGCCGACGAGGGAGAGGAGGCCGAGGACGTCGCCGCTGTTGCGGCCCAGGGAGCGGAACACCGCGGCGCCGCGTTCGATCCGGTCCCAGTCGACCCAGTCGGGGACGTTGGTCGCATGGTCGAGTAACGCCCTTAACCTGGGCGGAAGTTGGGGGGAGAGGTCGGGGGCGGCGTGCAGGGCCCTGCCGATCTCGGCGTGGGTGACCCGGGCGGGGTCCCCTACGGGCAGGCTCATCGCCTCGGCGAGGGCCGCGCCGAGTTCGTCACGCTGGAGGAGACTCGCCCCCAGCCGTTCCATGAGGGTGTCGTCGACCTCCTTGCCGATGTCGGTGAAGAGGAAGATCGGACGGGCGATCCTGCGGCCGCGCCGCTCGGCTTCGCGGAAGCGGCTCGGGAAGGGGCCCGCGGCACGTATCTCGCTGCTCTGCGTCATCGCACCGTTGTAATGCGAATAATCATTCGCATACAATTCGCGTATGCGTAAGACGCCCCGTCAGGAGCGGTCGCGGGAGATGGTCGAGAGGATCGTCGACGCGGGGCGCATGGTCCTGGCGCGTGATGGTTACGCGCGGTTCGCGACCACTCGGGTCGCCGACGCGGCCGGTATCAGCCCGGGTTCCCTCTACCAGTACTTCCGGAACAAGGAAGAACTCCTCACCGTGCTCATGGAGCGGTTCTGGGCGGAGGCCGGGGACCGGGTGGCCGCCTCGCTCGCCGACCGGCTGGCCGATCCGCCCGAGCGGCTCGTGCACAACGCGGTCGAGGCGCTGCTTTCCGCCCTTGAGCAGGACTCGCGACTCCTTCGCGTCGTGGTCGAGGAAGTGCCGCCGAGCTATCACGAGCGGCATGTTCACCATCTCCGGCGCCGCATCCACGATCTGGGGTCCGCGTATCTCGCGGGGCGCGTTCCGGAGACGGGGAACGGCGCCACCCGCGCCTGGGTACTGGTCGCCGCGATGGAGGCGCTCAGCGTCCGCTGGATCCTGGACCGGCCGGCCATCCGGCGCGAGGAACTGGTCGAGGAGCTGACGGCGCTGGTGAGTCCCTATGTGTTCCGTACGGGGACGGAGTGACGGGCGGGTTCCGCCGGGTGGGTTCGGCGGGCGGGTTCCGCCGGGTGGGTTTGGCGGCTCAGGCGACGAACCCCTGGCGGACCGCGAGGGCCGCGTGTCGTCGGTGCGCCGTCCGGAGGTGTGGCGGGGCGCGGCGGCGCGGACGCGTCCGACGAGGCATCGGGGCTCGGAGAGTCCGGGGTCGGCATGCAACGTGACGGCCGGGCAGCGGACGTGTCCGGGGCCGAAGGCGAGTGGGGCCGACGGCGTCCGGGGCCGACGGCGAGCGGGGCGAGATGGTCGCGGTCGACCCGTTCCACCGCACTGACCACGGGCCCTCGGCGCCTACACCCACGGGCCCGCGCCGCTCAGCCCTCGACCGTCCCCGTGGCGAGTCCCGCCGTGAGGAAGGCGATCACCGTGGCGGTCGCGGGGAAGGCGGGCACGCTCCCGCCGGGGGTGTCCGGCGCCAGCGGGCGGCCGTAGATCGTCAGCAGGGTGGTGAAGACGAGGCGCCAGCGGTCGGCGACCTCCTGGACGCCGAGGTCGGGCAGGGCCCGGCCGAGAACGACCTCGAAGGGCGCGGTGCCGGACCACTGGGAGCCGGCCAGCGGGCGGTCGGCTCCCAGCAGGGTCTGGGCGAGCAGCCTGCACAGCATGCGCCCCCGGTCGGTCCGTACGAGTTCGTCGAAGGGCCCGACGGCGGCGGTGACCAGCGCGTCCACCTGCTGAAGCGGGGTGGCGTCACGGTCCGGGCGACCGGTGGCGCGCTTGAGGCGCTCCTCCCACAGCGGGAACAGCTCACGCTCAAGCAGGGCGCCGACCAGACCTTCCCTGGAACCGAAGTGATAGTGCACGGCTCCCGGGTTCAGTCCCGCCTCCGCGTTGACGGCGCGCACGGAGACCTGGTCGACGCCCCGCCGGAGGAAGAGACGCTCGGCGGCGTCGAGCAGGCGGTCACGGGTCGAGCCCTGCCCGTCGGACGGCGGGGGCGGGGTGGGATCAGGTCCATCCGGCATGGACATATTGGAACACAAACGAATAACTCAGCGTTCAATCAGTGATTGAATAATGTCGGGACGCCGAGGGGGATCGTCGTCCCGTCTACTCCGCACCATGCGCCGGACCGGCGCACCCCACCACAGGAGGCCCACACCATGGGTACCTACGCAGTCACCGGATCCGCCTCGGGAATGGGCGCGGCCACCGCCGCCGTCCTGCGCGAGGCCGGACATTCCGTCATCGGGGTCGATCTCCGTGACGCCGACGTCATCGCCGACCTGGGCAGCCCCGAAGGGCGCGCGGCGGCGGTCGCCGCCGTCACCGAGGCGTCCGGTGGAGTCCTGGACGGCGTGGCCGCCGTCGCGGGCGTCGGCCCCTCGATGAAGGACGCCGGAGCGGTCGTGTCGATCAACTACTTCGGCCCGGCGGCCCTGCTCGACGGACTGCGCCCGGCCCTCGCCCGCGCCGAGGCCGGTCGTGCGGTGGTGATCGGCTCCAACTCCTCCACCACCGTCCCGATGATCGACCAGACCCTGGTGGACCTGCTCCTGGCAGGCGACGAGGCGGCCGCCCGCGAGCACGCCCGCGAGGCCCAGAAGGCGACCCCCGCCCAGCTGGCCGAGCAGTCCCCGACCATCTCGGCGTACGCCACCTCGAAGTTCGCGCTGGCCCGCTGGATGCGCCGTACCGCCGTCACCCCGGAGTGGGCCAGGGAGGGCGTACTGCTCAACGCGATCGCCCCGGGCGCGGTGGTCACCCCGCTGATGCTCGGCTCCACGGGCCGCACCGAGGACCTGGACGCCGACGACTTCCCCACGCCGATGCCGCTGGGCACCTTCGGCACGGCGGACGACATCGCCTTCTGGGTCCACCAGTTCCTCCGCCCCGAGGCGCGTTTCACCACCGGCGCGACCCTGTTCGTGGACGGCGGCACCGACGCGGCCATGCGACCGGACGCGCAGCCCACGGCCATGACCTACTGACCGACGCGCCCCACACGCCCCACACGCCCTACCCGTTTCCTCAGCCTGCGAGCCCGCTCCCCCGGGCCCGCAGGCCCGGGGCGTGACCAAGCCAGGCCCGGGGCGCGGCCGACAGGCCCCGGGCGTGGTCCGGGCGACCACCCACAAGGAACTGCCCCCCGCCCAGCCAAGCACCGTTTTATTCCGTTTTGAGTACGCTTGCCTGGGACAAACGAGGATCTCCCCGCGCACGGGCGGCTCCGACGCCCCGCCCGCGCGACCCGGGAAGAACGGCACAGGGCAGGAGGAAGATGTCCCGGCGCACTCTCTCGCGATCGGAGACGGTCAACGCGATCGGCCGGACGCTGCCCTTCCTGATCATCGTCGTCTCCGTCGCCCTCGACGTCACCACCCCCGACCAGGCCCGCTTCGACCGCTTCCTCTTCGCCGCCCCGGCCCTCGCCGCGGTCGCCTGGGGCCCGATGGCGACCCTCGGCATCGGCCTGCTCTCCATGGTGGCCGCGTACGCCCTGATCGCCGACCGGACGGGCTTCGGGCTCTCCGCCATCCCCACCACCCTCCTCTCCCTGCTCCTGGTGACCCTGGTGTCCGCCTGGTCCAGCAGCCTGCGCCGGCGCCGCGAACACCAGCTCCAGCAGGTCGGCGCCATCGCCGAGGCCACCCAGCGCGCCCTGCTGCGCCCGATGCCCTCCCGGCTCGCCCATGTCGACCTCCATCTGCTGTACGAGGCCTCCGCACAAGGAGCCCGAGTGGGCGGCGACTTCTACAAGGCGCTCCCCGCCCACGACGGCGTCCGGCTCATCGTGGGGGACGTCCAGGGCAAGGGGCTGGGCGCGGTGGAAGCCGCGTCGCTCCTGCTCAGCTCCTTCCGCGAGTCCGCGTACACGGCCGACGGCCTCGGCGAGATCGCCCGCCGCCTCGACACCACCATGCGGCGCTACGCCGAGCTGCGCCCCGAGTCCGAGGCCGCCGACCGGTTCGCCACCGTGCTTCTCGTCGAACTCCCCACGGACGAGCCGGTCGCCCGGATCCTCAGCTGCGGCCATCCGGCTCCGCTCGTCCAGCACGGCGGGACCGTCGCCGCCGTACCGATCCCCTCCCCCGCCTTCCCGGTGAATCTGGCCGGGATCGAGAACGACGTGTTCGAGATCGTCGAGGTCCCCTTCGGCCCCGGCGACCGGCTGCTCCTCTTCACCGACGGGGTCAGCGAGACCCGGGACGCGACCGGGAACTTCTACCCCCTGGAGAATCGGATCGCCTCCTGGCGGTTCCGCCCCGCCGACCGGGTCCTGCCCCTCCTCCACGCCGACCTCGCGCGCTTCGCCGTCCGGGGGCTGGCCGACGACACCACGGCGATCCTGGCCGTACGGCACTGAGCCGGTCGCCCAAGCGGTACGGTCCGCGATCCCGGCCGTACGGCACCGAGCCGGTCCCGACGCGGTACGGCCATGACGGCGACGCGGGCCACGGCGGGCGCCGAGGCTCCCGAAGCCCGGCCCGGCCGTGTGCCACGATCCCCCACGACCCACTCCCCGTGACCCGCCCTCCCCCGATCCGACCTCGGAGGACCCCGTGAGCCCGACCCCCGTCGTCCTGCACGACCTCCGGCTCGTCGACGGTACGGGGGCTCCGCCGGTACCGGACGCCGTCCTGGTCGTCGACGGCTCCCTCGTCCGCTGGTGCGGGCCGGCCCGGCGGCTTCCCGACGATCCCGATCTGCGCGACGCGCGCCGGGTGGGCCTCGGGGGCCGTACCGTCTGCCCCGGCTTCATCGACGCCCATGTGCACTTCGCCCTGCCGGGACCGGCGGAAAGCCCGCTGACCGGCCTGGGGGAACTCGCCAGCTACCGGACCCTGAAGGTGCTCGAACGGCTGCGCACCACCCTCCACAACGGGGTGACGACGGCCCGCGACCTGATGGGGATCGACGCCGGATTCCGGCAGGCGGTGGCGGAGCGGCGCATCGCGGGCCCACGCCTCCTGGTGGCGGTGAGCATGCTCAGCCAGACCGCCGGGCACGCGGACTTCCGGCTGCCCTCCGGGATCGACGCGCTCGAAACCGCCGTCGCCTTCCCCGGCAGCCCGCCGGGAGTCGTCGACACCGTCGACGCCCTCCGCACCCGGGTGCGGACCCTGATCGCCCTGGGCGCCGACTGCGTCAAGCTCGCCGCGAGCGGAGGCGTCACCTCCCCGCACGACCAGCCCGAGTGGCTCGGTCTGCGCCCCGAGATGGTCCGCGCGGCCGTCGAGGAGGCCGAGGCCCACGGAGGGCTGCCGGTCGCGGTCCACGCGATCGGGGAGCCGGGGATCGCCGCCGCCGTCCGCGCCGGGGTCCGCAGCATCGAGCACGGGTACGCCCTGACCGACGAACTGCGCGCGGAGATGGCCGAGCGCGGTCAGTTCCTCGTGCCCACCCTTCTGGAGACCATGGCGGAGCCGGACCCGGCCCGGGTGTCACCGGCCGTCCACGCCAAGGCCGTACGCTGGCACCGCGTCGCCCAGGAGGCGTTCGCCCGCTCGGTCGCCTCCGGGGTACGCGTCGCCATGGGCACGGACTCGGGCCTGACCGCGCCGCACGGGAGGAACCTGCGGGAACTCGGGCTGCTCGCCCGGATCGGCGGCATGACCCCGCTCCAGGCGATCCGGGCCGGGACCGCCGATGCCGCCGAACTCTGCGGCGTCGCCGAGGTGACGGGCAGCCTGACGGCGGGAAAGGCGGCCGACCTCGTGGTCTGCGGCATCGACCCCCTCACGGACCTCGACGCGCTCGGCGACCCGGCCAACATCCACGCCGTCCTCAAGGAGGGCCGCCTCGCGGTCGACCGCGCCGGGGTGTTCGACGGATCGGGACTGCCGGACCTGATTCCGTAGACGGTTCCGACGCCGCAAGCCTCCCGAGACCCGACCCCGACCCCGGCCTCTGCCCTGCCCTGCCCTGCCCCTATCCCTGCCCTGGACAGGCCGATGACCAGCGAGTTCGTCTCCCCGCTGGTCATCGGCTCTCAAAGCCGGGGGCCGCCGGTCAGTAGTCACCCCCGTAGGGCGGCGGCGTGGGGCCGGGCGAGTGCTGGACGGGGATGGTGACCTGGGCCTTCGGGGAGGTGATGGTCCGGCCGACGGGGTTGACGCCGGTGGCGGTGGCGGTGTTGGTGAGGTGGCCGCGCTCGGCGTCCTCCTCCCTGAGGGTGTACGGCGGGGCGGCGCAGGTCATGGACTGGCCGGGGGCGAGCGGGGCGGGCGGACAGGTGACCGGCCCCGCGACGGGGTCGTCGATCCGGATGTCGTGGAGGGTGCTGTCGCCGGTGTTGGTGACGGTCAGGGTCCAGTGGACGACATCGCCCGGATCGTTGCGGTGGTTGTGGTTGGTGTCGGTGACCTCGGCGGTCTTCTTCAGCTTGAGCGAGTCGACCGGAGGCTGAGGCTGCCCGACGGTGAGAACGGCACTCGCGGGACCCGAGGAGACCTCGTCACCCGTGGCGGTCTCGGCGGTGGCGACGGCGGTATTGGTCACCGTCCCCGCCTGCGCGTCCGCCTCGGTGACGGTGTAGGTCGCCGTGCAGGTCACCGAGGCGCCCGGGGCGAGCGTCGCCGCCGGACAGTCGACGACCGGCGGGGCCCCCGTACCCGAGAACGCCGTGTCCTTCACCGCGAGAGCCGACAGGGCCGTACCCCCGGTGTTCGTCACCACGTAGGAGTACGTGACCCGGTCACCGGCTTCGGCCTTCGCCGGGGACACGGTCTTCTTCAGCGCGAGCGATGAAGCCGGAGGCTGGTGGGTGGTGAACACCGCGCTCGCCGATCCCGAGGTCACCTCGGCACCGGAGGGATCCTGAGCCGTCGCCGCCGCCGTATTGGTGACCTGCCCGGCCGTGACGTCCGCCTCGGTGACGGTGTAGGTCGCCGTGCACGTCACCGAAGCTCCGGGAGCGAGCGTCGTCGACGGGCAGCCGACGACCGGCGGCGTCCCGGTCCCGCTGAACGCGGTGTCCGCGACCGCGAGAGCGGACAGCGCCGTCTCCCCGGTGTTCGTGGCCACATACGTGTACGTGACCTGGTCACCGGCGATCGCCGTACTCGGCGCGACCGACTTCGTCAGACCGAGCGAGGAAGCCGGAGGCTGGTGGGTGGTGAACACCGCGCTCGCCGATCCCGAGGTCACCTCGGCACCGGAGGGATCCTGAGCCGTCGCCGTCGCCGTGTTGGTGACCTGCCCGGCCGTGACGTCCGCCTCGGTGACCACGTACGTCGCCGTGCACGTCACCGAAGCACCCGGGGCGAGCGTCGTCGTCGGACACGTCACCGACGGCGGAGTCCCGGTCCCGCTGAACGCCGTGTCCTTCACCGCCAGAGCCGACAGGGCCGTATCCCCGGTGTTCGTCACCACGTACGTGTACGTGACCTGATCACCGACCGTCGCCGTCTCGGGAGACACGGTCTTCTTCAGCGCGAGCGATGAAGCCGGAGGCTGATGGGTGGTGAACACCGCGCTCGCCGACCCCGAGGTCACCTCCGCACCGGAGGGGTTCCGAGCCGTCGCCGCCGCCGTGTTGGTCACCTGCCCCGCCGTGACGTCCGCCTCGGTGACGGTGTACGTCGCCGTGCACGTCACCGAAGCACCGGGAGCGAGCGTCGTCGACGGGCAACCGACGACCGGCGGAGTCCCGGTCCCGCTGAACGCCGTGTCCGCGACCGCGAGAGCGGACAGCGCCGTCTCCCCGGTGTTCGTGGCCACATACGTGTACGTGGCCTGATCACCGGCGGTCGCCGTGCTCGGCGCGACCGACTTCGTCAGGCCCAGCGAGGAAGCCGGAGGCTCGTGAGTCGTGAGCACCGCGCTCGCGGACCCCGAGGTCACCTCGGCGCCCGAAGGGTTCCGCGCCGTCGCCGACGCCGTGTTCGTGACCTCGCCCGCCGTGACATCCGCCTCCGTGACCACGTACGTCGCCGTACACGTCACCGAAGCCCCCGGGGCCAGGGTCGTCGAAGGGCAGGTGATCACCGGCGCGGTCCCCGTACCCGAGAACGCCGTGTCCGCGACCGTCAGAGCCGACAACGCCGTCTCCCCCGTGTTCGTCGCCACATACGTGTACGTGACCTGATCACCGACCGTCGCCGACTCCGGAGACACCGACTTCGTCAGGCCGAGGGAGGAGGCGGGGGGCGCGTGGACGGTGAGGGTGGCGTGGGCGGGAGGTGAGGTGACCTCCGCGCCCGTGGGGTTCTCGGCGGTCGCCCTCGCCGTGTTGGCGACCTCGCCCGCCGTGACGTCCGCCTCCGTGACCACGTACGTCGCCGTGCACGTCGTCGACGCGCCCGGGGCCAGGGTCGTCGCCGGACACGTCACCGTCGGCGGGGTGCCGGTGCCGCTGAACGCGGTGTCCGTGATCCGCAGCGCCGACAGGTTCGTCTCCCCGGTGTTGGTCACCCCGTACGTGTACGTGACCTGGTCGCCCACCGTCGCCGTCTCCGGGGACACGGTCTTCGTCAGACCGAGCGAGGAGACCGGGGGCAGATGGGTCGTGAGGACCGCGTTCGCGGGGTCCGAAGTGACCTCCGTGCCCGCGGGGTTGCGGGCGGTCGCCGTCGCCGTGTTGGTGACCTGGCCCGCCTGCGCGTCGGCTTGGGTGACCACGTACACGGCCGTGCAGGTCACCGAGGCGCCGGGGGCGAGCGGGCCGCTCGGGCAGTCCACGGCCGGCGGGATGCCGGTGCCGCTGAACGCGGTGTCGGTGACGCTCGCACCCGTCAGGGTGGTCTCCCCGGTGTTCGTGACCACATACGTGTACGTGACGTGATCACCCGTGGTGGCCGTCTCCGGGGAGACCGACTTCGTCAGGCCGAGCGAGGAGACCGGTGGTTGGGCCGTCGTGAGGACCGCGTTCGCGGACTCCGAAACGACCTCTCCACCCGAGGAGTTGCGGGCGGTCGCCACCGCCGTGTTGGCGACCTGGCCCGCGTCGGCGTCGGCCGAGGTGACGGTGTAGGTGGCCGTGCAGGTCACCGAGGCGCCCGGGGCGAGGGTCGTCGCCGGGCACGAGACCGACGGCGGAGTGCCCGTACCGCTGAACGCGGTGTCGGTGACGCTCACACCCGTCAGGGTGGTCTCCCCGGTGTTGGTCACCACATAGGTGTACGTGACCTCGTCGCCGGTGACCGCCGACTGCGGGGAGACCGACTTCGTCAGGCCGAGCGAGGAGGGCGGGGTGAGGAGGACGGCGTGCGCGGGGGCCGACTCGACCTCCGCGCCCGTCGGGTTCTGCGCCGTCGCCGCCGCCGTGTTGGTGACCTCGCCCGCCGTGACGTCCGCCTCGGTGACCACGTACGTCGCCGTACAGGTCACCGAAGCGCCGGGGTCGAGCGAGGTCGACGGGCAGGCGACGACCGGCGGGGTCCCGGTGCCGCTGAACGCGGTGTCCGCGACCGTAAGACCGGTCAGGGCCGTCTCTCCGGTGTTCGTCGCCACATACGTGTACGTGACCTGGTCACCGGCGTGCGCGGTCTCCGGGGACACGGACTTCGTCAGGGCGAGCGAGGAGGTCGGCGGCTGGTGGGTCGTGAAGACCGCGTCCGACGGCGCCGAGTCGATCGGGGTTCCCGAAGCGGTCTGGGCGGTCGCCTTCGCGGTGTTGGCGACCTGGCCGGCCGTGACGTCCGCCTCCGTGACCACGTACGTCGCCGTGCAGGACACCGCGATGCCGGGGTCGAGGGAGGTCGCCGGGCAGATCACGGACGGCGGGGTGCCGGAGCCGCTGAACTCGGTGTCGGTGACCGTCAGACCCGAGAGGGTCGTGTCTCCCGTGTTCGTCACCAGGTAGGTGTAGGTGACCTGGTCGCCGACGGTCGCCGTCTCGGGGGACACGGACTTCGTCAGACCGAGCGAGGAACCGGGGGTGGTGAGGGCGGCGCTCGACGGGACCGAAGTGACCTCCGTACCCGCCGAGTTGTGTGCGGTGGCGGTCGCCGTGTTGGTGACCTCGCCCGCCTGGGTGTCGGCGGAGGTGACGGTGTACGTGGCCGTGCAGGTCACCGAGGCGCCCGCGTCGAGCGTGGTCGCCGGGCAGGCGACGACCGGCGGGGTGCCCGTGCCGCTGAACGCGGTGTCGGTGACCGAGAGGCCGGTCAGGGCCGTCTCCCCGGTGTTCGTCACCGTGTACGTGTACGTGACCTGGTCGCCGACGGTCGCCGTCTCCGGGGACACGGACTTCGTCAGGGCGAGCGAGGAGGCGGCGACCCGGACCCTGGCGCTCTCCTCGTTGGAGGTGACGGCGGCTCCGGTGTCGGCGCGGGCGGCGCTCGCGGTCGCGGTGTTGGTGACCTCGCCCGCCGTGACGTCCGCCTGGGTCACCACGTAGGTGGCCGTGCACTCGGTCTCCTCCCCGGGCGCGAGCGGCCCGCCGGGGCAGGTCACGGACGGCGGGGTGCCGGTGCCGGAGAAGGCGGAGTCCGTGACGCCGACGCCGTGGACGGTGACGGCGCCCGTGTTGCGCACGGTGTAGTGGTAGCTGATCGTGTCGCCCGCCCCGGTCACCACGTCCGGGTCGGCCTTCTTCTGGAGGCTGAGGGAGCCCGCGGCCGTGGCGTCGACGGTGACGGTGCTGACGTCGGAGAAGGTCGTCTCCCCGCCGGGGACGGTAGCCGAGGCGACGGCGCTGTTGGTGACGCCTCCCCCGTCGATGTCCGCCTGGGTCACCTCGTACGTCCCCGTGCAGTCCGTCGACTCGCCGGGCGCGAGCGTGATCTGCGCGCAGGTGATCGGCGAGGGCGTCCCGGTGCCCGTGAAGTGGGTCTCGATGATCTGCACGCCCGTGAGGGTGGTCTCCCCGGTGTTGGTGACGTGGAAGGTGTACGTCACGGTGTCGTCGGCGGAGGTGACGGTGGCGGGTTGCGCCGACTTCTCCACCGCCAGGGCGGAGCCGGGCGCGCCGACGAGGGTCTGCGAGGCGTCGTTCGAGACGACGGTGGCCCCGCCCGCGGCCGTTCCGGTGGCGTGCGCGGTGTTGGACACCGTGCCCTGGTCGATATCGGCCTGGGTGAGGGTGTACGTGCCCTGGCAGACCACGGCTTCACCGGGGGCCAGCGGGTCGGGTTCCCCGGGGCAGACGATGTCGGGCGCGGTGCCTTGGCCGGTGAAGTCGGTCTCGACGAGGGCGATGCCGCTCACACTGGTGTTGCCGGTGTTGCGCACCTGGAAGCTGTACGTGATCACACGGCCGACGGTGAAGTCCGCGCTCTCGTCCGGCCTGGCCTGCTTGATCAGGCTGAGTTCCGCGGTGCGGTCCGCGGCGACGTGCGCCTGGACGTCGCCGCTGCGGACCTCGGCGCCGTTCTGCCAGGCGGTGGCGTGCGCGGTGTTGTCCACGCCGCCCTGGTCGATGTCGGACTGGGTGACCTCGTAGGTGACGGTGCAGACGAGCTTCTCGCCGGGGGCGAGGGTGCGGTCGGAGCCGGGCGGGCAGACGAGCGGGCCGGGCTGGCCGTGGCCGCTGAACTCCGTCTCCACCAGATCGGCGTTGGTGACCGTGGTGTTGCCGGTGTTGGCGAGGGTGAAGGTGTACGTGACCGGGGTGCCCGCGCTGTCCACCGTGGTGGGGGCGGCCGCCTTGTCGAGGACGATCGCCGGGGTGCGGGTGGCGGTGACGTGGGCGGACGAGGGCGCGGAGTCGGCTTCGTCGCCGAGGGTGTCGACCGCTCGGGCGGTGGCCGTGTTGTCGATGCCGCCCGCGTCGATGTCGGCCTGGGTCACCGTGTACGTCGCCGTGCAGTCGGTCGATGCGCCCGGGGCGAGCGTGGTCTGCTCGCAGGTGGCCGACGGGGCGCCGTCGGTGCCGGTGAAACCGTGCTCGGCGATCGTCACGCCGTGCAGTTCCGTCCGGCCCGTGTTGGTGACGCGGTAGGTGTAGGCGACTTCCTGCCCGGCGGCCGTGACGGTCTCCGGGGAGACGGACTTGGCCAGTCCGATCTCCGGCGAGGGCTGCACGGTGTCCACGCGCGCCGAGTCGCTCGCGCCGACCGGGTGGCCCAGGTTGTCGGTGCCGCTCGCCTGGGCGGTGTTGGTGATGGAGCCGTTGTCGATGTCGGTCTGGGTGACGGTGTGGGTGTAGGTCGCGCAGGTGGCCTCGTGCCCGGGGAGCAGGCCCTCGGCGGGCAGGTCGCAGGGGAAGGTGCCGGTCTGCTGGGAGTCGGTCAGGCCGAGGTCGTGGACCGAGGTGGTGCCGGTGTTGCGTACGGTCAGGGTGTAGGTGACGGTCTGTCCGACCGCCGTCGCGACCTGCGGGTCCGCCTTCTTGACCAGGTCGATGCCGCCGGTGCCGCGGGCCGCGTTGGTCACCGTGCAGGTGTAGTCGGCGCTCAGCCGGGAGAGGGTGAGCGACCAGGACCCGGCGCCGCCGGTCAGCGGCACGTTGGCGCCGGTGGCGTCGTCGACGCAGGTGGCGGAGGTGTCGTAGAGACCGGGCTCCGGTGGCAGGGTGCCGTCGGCCGGCCGGTCGAACAGCTGGTACGTCTGGGCCGAGGCGACGGACAGCGGACCGGACTCGGCGCGGGTCTCGGAGCCGGAGGTGGTGACCCCGCCGGCCTCGTTGCCGCCGGAGTCCTTCAGCCCGGCCCGGAACTGGTCGAGCGGGGTGTTGCGGCCCTTGACCTCCTTGACGACGTTGACGGTGCTCGACGGCGCCGCCGCGCACTGGGCGCCGTCGCCGAAGGTGATCGCGCCCGGGTTCACCGGGAGGGGGGTGCCGACCAGGGTGGTGAAGTCGACCCGGTAGATCACTCCGGAGGTGAACGTGTACACGTACAGGTAGGTGCCGTCGGTGAAGCTGCCCCGGGTGTCGACCCCGCCGATGCCGACGGGCATCCCGGCGACCTCGCCGATGACGGTGTAGGTGCGGGTGGCCGGGTTGAAGAACAGGATGTTCGGCAGGCGCTGGCCCACCATGTCGACGACGCCGTAGAGACCGGTGCCCGCGGGGCCGGTCATATAGGTCCAGTCGCCGAGGGCGCGGTACTGGTTGCTGGGGTAGGTGACGGTGCCGAAGGCGAGCGTCTGCCCGTACGTCGGCGAGCCCGGCACCAGGTCGATCTCGGCCCAGTTGCCGGGGAGGATGTTGCCGAGCAGCCACAGATGCCCGTTCGGGTCGAAGTCGCCGCTGGTGTAGACGGTGCCGCTGGAGGTGCCGACCTGGGTGGTGTTCCCCGAGCTGTCGATCCGGACGATCTGATTGCCGCCGGCCACGCCGTAGTAGTAACCGTCGAGGGTGTTGAAGCCGACCGCGTCCACCGGGACCGGGGTGCCGCCGACGATGGTCGCGGCGCCGGTGGTGTAGTCGATCCGGGCGATGTCGTACGGCGCCGAGCCCGAGCCTTCGGCCTCGAAGAGGTAGCCGATGCGGGTCTCGGGCCCGCCGAGGCAGTCCCAGTCGCCCTGCGCGGACGCGCGGGGTCCCATGCCGACGAGGACCGCGCCGACCAGGCCCAGCAGGGCCGCCCACAGGGCGACCAGCCGATGCCTCACGGACCTGCCGCCGGACGTCCCCTGAGACCGCGTCATCCGGGCTGTTCCTCTCCGTGCTGCTCGGCGGGTTCGAAGCCCTCGGCGGGTTCGAAGCCTGAGTAAGCGGCAAGGTCGCACGGGCGCGTCGGGGAGCCCGGCGGACACGACAGGGGCGTACCGCGAACGCGGGGCCCTCGTTGCGGCAAGCGGCCTAGAGTGCCCCTTCCGGATCATGCCGGGCGCCGTGGAGCCCGGCAGATCCACAAGGCACGGCCCAGCCCACCACCCGGGGCGTTTCCGCGCCCTCACCGGACTCGCTCATCTGAGCGGACACCCTCACATCAGGTCACAATCAGGTCTCGACCGCCCATTCACCCTTGATTCATCCCCGTGTAATCGATTCCAATCCTCCATATCGCCCGTGTAAACGATTCCACGGCGATCTGTGCGAACGGACTCACAAGGAGGTGTTTCCGGCGATGGCGAGCATCAAGGACGTCGCCGCCGCGGCGGGCGTGTCCGTCGCGACGGTCTCCCGCGTCCTCAACGACCACCCGTCGGTCAGTGCCGACGCGCGCACCCGGGTACGGGCCGCCGTCGAGGAGCTGGGCTACCGGCCGAACGTCGTCGCCCGGTCCCTGCGCACCGATGAGACCCGCACCCTCGGCCTGGTCATCAGCGACGTGGTGAACCCGTACTTCGCCGACCTGGCCCGCTCGGTCGAGGAGGAGGCCCGCGCGCTCGGCTACAGCGTGATCATCGGCAACGCCGACGAGCGGCCCGACCTCCAGGACCACCATGTGCGGACCCTGCTCGACCGGCGGATAGACGGGCTGCTCGTCTCCCCCACCGACGGCGGCTCCCCGCTCATGCTGAACGCGGCCCGCGAAGGCACCCCCATGGTCTTCGTCGACCGCTGGATCCCGGGCGTCGACGTCCCCGTCGTACGCGCCGACGGACGGGCCGCCGTGCACGACCTCGTCGCCCATCTGCACGCCCTCGGCCACCGCCGGCTCGCGATCATCGCGGGCCCGGCGGCGACCACCACGGGCAGCGAACGCGTGGAGGCCTTCCGCGCCGCCCTCGGCGAGTACGGGCTCCCGCTCCCCGACGCCTACACGGGCCAGGGCGACTTCCAGGCCGAGAGCGGACGCCGGGCCACCGAGCGGTTCCTCGACCTGGCCGAGCCGCCCGAGGTGGTCTTCGCCGCCGACAACCTGATGGCGCTCGGCGCGCTGGACGCCATCAGGGCGCGCGGACTGCGGATCCCGGACGACATCGCGCTCGCCGCGTTCGACGACATCCCCTGGTTCACGCACACCGATCCGGCGATCACCGCGATCTCCCAGCCGACCGCCGAACTCGGCCGGTCCGCCGTACGCGCGCTCGTCGATCGCGTCGAAGGACGGACCGCCCGGTCCGTCACCCTCCCCGCCCGTCTCGTCGTACGCCGCTCCTGCGGCGAACCGTCCGCCGCGCACTCCCCCACCGCGCGGCCCTCATCCCCGCGAAGGAGCACGCCGTGAGCAACCCGGACGAGTTGCTGCGCATCGAAGGCATCCGCAAGACCTTTCCCGGCGTGGTGGCGCTCGACAGCGTCGACTTCGACCTGCGCCGGGGCGAGGTGCACGTCCTGCTCGGCGAGAACGGCGCGGGCAAGAGCACCCTCATCAAGATGCTCTCCGGCGCCTACCGGCCCGACGCCGGGCGGATCACCGTCGGCGGCCAGGAAGTGCGCATCCAGGGCGCGCAGGACTCCGAGCGCCTCGGAATCGCCACGATCTACCAGGAGTTCAACCTCGTTCCCGACCTGACCGTCGCCGAGAACATCTTCCTGGGCCGCCAGCCCCGCCGCTTCGGTCTCATCGACCGCAAGCGGATGGAGGCCGACGCCGCCGCGCTCCTGACCCGGGTCGGCGTCGACGTCGACCCGCGCACCCCGGTACGCGAACTGGGCATCGCCCGGCTCCAGATGGTCGAGATCGCCAAGGCCCTGAGCCTGGACGCCCGGGTGCTGATCATGGACGAGCCCACCGCCGTCCTGACCACCGAAGAGGTCGACAAGCTCTTCCGGATCGTGCGCAGGCTGCGCGAGGAAGGCGTCGGCATCGTCTTCATCACCCACCACCTGGAGGAGATCGCCGCCCTCGGCGACCGCGTCACCGTCCTGCGCGACGGCCGCAGCGTCGACCAGGTCCCGGCGAGCACCCCCGAGGACGAACTGGTGCGGCTGATGGTCGGCCGGAGCATCGACCAGCAGTACCCGCGCGAACGCGGGGAGACCGGGGCGCCGCTGCTCAAGGTCGCCGGGCTCACCCGCACCGGCACCTTCCACGACGTCGGCTTCGAGGTGCGGGCCGGTGAGGTCGTCGGCCTCGCCGGGCTCGTCGGCGCCGGCCGGACCGAGGTCGTCCGCGCCGTCTTCGGCGCCGACCCCTACGACTCCGGCACCGTCGAGGTCCAGGGCCGTCCGCTGCGCCCGGGTGACGTCAACGCGGCCATGGACGCCGGGATCGGCCTGGTCCCCGAGGACCGCAAGGGCCAGGGCCTGGTGCTCGACGCCACCGTGCAGGAGAACCTCGGCCTGGTCACCCTCGGCCGGGCGAGCCGCGCCGGTTTCGTCGACCGGGCCGGGCAGCGCGAGGCCGCCGACCGGATCTCCCGGCAGCTGAAGGTCCGGATGGCCGGACTGCACCAGCGCGTGGGCACCCTCTCCGGCGGCAACCAGCAGAAGGTCGTCATCGGCAAGTGGCTGCTCGCCGACACCAAGGTGCTGATCCTCGACGAGCCGACCCGCGGCATCGACGTGGGCGCCAAGGTCGAGATCTACCAGCTGATCAACGAGCTGACCGCCTCCGGTCACGCCGTTCTGATGATCTCCAGCGACCTCCCCGAGGTCCTGGGTATGAGCGACCGCGTCCTGGTCATGTCCCAGGGCCGGATCGCGGGCGAACTCGCCGCGCACGACGCGACGCAGGACGCCGTCATGGCGCTGGCCGTCAGCGCCGCAGCGACAACGGACACCGCAGTAAAGGATGAAGAGGTCTCCCGTGGCCACTGACACGCTCAAGAGCAGTACGGACACGGGCAAGGCCCACGTGCTGCGCCGCATGCTCCTCGACAACGGCGCGCTGACCGCGCTGGTCGTCCTGGCCGTGGTGATGTCGTTCCTCTCCGGGGACTTCCTCGCCACCCAGAACCTTCTCAACATCGGCGTGCAGGCGGCCGTCACCGCGATCCTGGCCTTCGGCGTCACCTTCGTGATCGTCTCGGCCGGCATCGACCTGTCGGTCGGCTCGGTCGCCGCCCTGTCGGCCACCGTCCTCGCCTACACCGCCACCACCATGGGCCTGCCGGTCTGGATCTCGGTCCTGCTCGCCCTCGGCACCGGCATCGCCTGCGGTCTGGTCAGCGGCGCGCTCGTCTCCTTCGGCAAGCTGCCGCCCTTCATCGCGACCCTCGCCATGCTGTCGATCGGCCGCGGTCTGGCCCTGGTGATCTCCCAGGGCAGCCCCATCGCCTTCCCCGACTCGATCTCCCGGCTGGGCACCACCCTCGGCGGCTGGCTGCCGGTTCCGGTCCTGGTGATGATCGCGATGGGCCTGATCACCGCCGTAATCCTCAACCGCACCTACATCGGCCGCACGATGTACGCGATCGGCGGCAACGAGGAAGCGGCCCGGCTCTCCGGCATCCGCGTCAAGCGCCAGAAGCTCGTCATCTACGCCCTGGCCGGTGGCTTCGCCGCCGTCGCGGGCATCGTCCTCGCCTCCCGGCTGGCCTCGGCCCAGCCGCAGGCGGCGTACGGATACGAGCTGGACGCCATCGCCGCGGTCGTGATCGGCGGCGCCAGCCTCTCCGGCGGCGTCGGCAAGGCGTCGGGCACGCTCATCGGCGCGCTGATCCTCGCGGTCCTCCGCAACGGCCTCAACCTGCTCTCGGTCTCCGCCTTCTGGCAGCAGGTGGTCATCGGTGTCGTCATCGCGCTCGCCGTCCTCGTGGACACCCTGCGCCGACGCGCCTGACCGGACCCCCGGACCCGCCCGACCGGGCCCCCATACGGATTCCCCCCACACCCCCACACCCCCCACCGGCCCCCACGCCCCCACCTCCCGTTCTCCGGGATCACCCTCACCCGCAAGGAAGAACACCATGCGTACCAAGCACCTCGCGGTCGCCGTGGCCGCCGCCGCCACGCTCGCCCTCACCGTCACCGCCTGCGACTCGGGCTCGTCCGGTTCCTCCGGTACGAAGGTGGGCCTGTCGGTCTCCACCCTCAACAACCCCTTCTTCGTGCAGCTGAAGGACGGCGCGCAGGCCGAGGCCGACAAGGAAGGCGTCTCCCTCACCGTCACCGACGCCCAGAACGACGCCTCCCAGCAGGCCAACCAGATCCAGAACTTCACCAGCCAGAACGTGAAGTCGATCATCGTCAACCCGGTGGACTCCGACGCCGCGGGCCCGGCCGTCAAGGCCGCCAACAACGCGAAGATCCCGGTCGTCGCCGCCGACCGCACGGTCAACAAGGCCGAGGTCGTCACCACCGTCGCCTCCGACAACGTCGAGGGCGGCAAGCTCGCCGCCAAGACGATCGCCGAGGCGCTCGGCGGCAAGGGCTCCATCCTGGTCCTCCAGGGCGTGACCGGCACCTCGGCCGCCAACGAGCGCGGCAAGGGCTTCACCGAGGGCCTGAAGGCCTACCCGGGCATCAAGGTCGTCGCCTCGCAGCCGGCCGACTTCGACCGCACCAAGGGCCTCGACGTCACCACCAACCTGCTCCAGGCCCACCCCGACGTGACCGGCGTCTTCGCGCAGAACGACGAGATGGCGCTCGGCGCGATCAAGGCCCTCGGCGGCAAGGCGGGCAAGTCGGTCAAGGTCGTCGGCTTCGACGGCACCCCGGACGGCCTGACCGCCGTCAAGGAGGGCACTCTCCTCGCCTCGGTGGCGCAGCAGCCGAAGCTGCTGGGCAAGCTGGCCGTGGAGAACGCGGTCAAGGCCGCCAAGGGCGAGAAGATCGACACCACGGTGAAGGTCCCGGTCAAGGTCGTCACCAAGGACAACGTCGCCGAGTTCACCGGCTGACCAGGCACGTGTCCTCGTCACGGGGGTGGGCGGCGCGTCGTGCGGGACGGCGCCGCCCACCCCCGCGGCACCTGTTCCGACCGCCGGCGGGGTCCACCGGGACCCACCGGCATCCATGGCATCCGTGCCATTCCTAGGGAGACAGCTCATGTACGACTACGACCTCCTGGTCGTGGGATCGGCCAACGCCGACCTGGTCATCGGGGTGGAGCGCAGGCCCTCGGCCGGGGAGACCGTGCTCGGCTCCGACCTGGTCGTCCACCCGGGCGGCAAGGGCGCCAACCAGGCGGTGGCCGCCGCGCGGCTCGGAGCCCGTACGGCCCTGCTGGCGCGGGTCGGCGACGACGCGCACGGGCGGCTGCTGCTGGACACGCAGCGGGAGGCCGGGGTCGACAACGCGGGGGTCCTGGTCGGCGGTGCGCCCACCGGGGTCGCGCTGATCACCGTGGACCCCTCGGGGGACAACAGCATCGTGGTGTCGCCGGGTGCCAACGGGCGGCTGACGCCGCAGGACGTCCGCTCGGCGGCGGAGCTGCTGCGCGCCTCCCGGGTGGTCTCGGCGCAGTTGGAGATCCCGCTGGAGACGGTCGTGGAGGTCGTACGGAGCCTGCCGTCCGGCACCCGGTTCGTCCTGAACCCGTCCCCGCCGGTGCCGCTGCCCGCCGAGGTGCTCGCGGCCTGCGACCCGCTGATCGTGAACGAGCACGAGGCGCGGGTCATCGCGGGCGGGGCGCCGGACGCCTCGCCCGAGGAGCGGGCCGAGGCGCTGCTCGCGCTCGGGCCGCGCTCGGTCGTGGTGACGCTGGGCGAGCGGGGCGCGCTGGTCGCGGCGGACGGTTCGGTGACGCGGGTGCCGTCGGTGAGGGTCGACGCGGTCGACACGACCGGTGCGGGCGACGCGTTCACGGCGGCGCTCGCCTGGCGTCTGGGCCAGGGCGCGGCGCTGCCGGAGGCGGCGGCGTACGCGGCGCGGGTGGGTGCGGTCGCGGTCACCCGGGCCGGTGCCCAGGAGTCGTACCCGACGGCGGAGGAGGTCGCGGCGCTGTGAAGAGGTCCGGAATCCTGAACCGTCATCTCGCGGGCGCGCTCGCGGAGTTGGGGCACGGGGACGGGGTGCTCGTGTGCGACGCCGGAATGCCGGTCCCGGCGGGTCCGCGCGTGGTGGATCTGGCGTTCCGCGCCGGGGTCCCGTCCTTCGCGGAGGTCCTGGCGGGGCTCCTGGACGAGCTGGTGATCGAGGGCGCGACGGCGGCCGAGGAGGTCCGCTCCGCGAACCCGGAGGCGTCGGCCCTCCTCGACGACAGCTTCCCCGGTCTGACGCTGGTCTCGCACGAGCGGCTGAAGGAGCTGACGGCGGGGGCCCGCCTGGTCGTCCGCACCGGCGAGGCCAGCCCGTACGCGAACGTGCTGCTGCGCTGCGGGGTCTTCTTCTGACGGCAGGGCATGGAAGGGAACGGCCCGGCGGGACGGTGGTCCTGCCGGGCCGTTCCCCGTGCGGGGGCTCGGGGCCCGCTACATCCGGCCGCGCAGGGCGTCCACCGCGATGCGGGCGGCCGTGCCGATGACGGCGTCGGCGGCGGGGAGGGTGGCGGCGGTGTGGGCGGTGCGGGTGAAGACGGCGACGGCGTAGCGCCCGCCGTCGGGGTACTCGACGACGCCCACCTCGTTGCGCAGGGTCGGCAGTGATCCGGTCTTCCCCGCGACGTGGACGTCGTCGAAGGGGAAACCGGAGGCGAGCCGGTGCGGCCAGACCTGAAGGCCCATCAGACGCCTGATGGCGGCGCCGTGTTCGGGGATACAGGCCTCGTCGCGCCAGACGGAGGCCAGGAGCCGGGTCATGTCCCGGGGGGTGCTGCGGTTGGTGCGGGCCGGGTCGAGGGCGCGCAGCCGTGCGATGACGTGCGGGTCGGCCAGCGCCTGGACACCGGCGGTTCCCGCGTCCTGCCGGACGCTGGCGAGCATGTCGCCGAAGGAGTGGGTGGCGTGCGTGGCATCGAGACCGAGGCGGTCCGTCATCCGGTTGACGGCGTCGATGCCGACGCGGGCGAGCAGCAGGTCCGCCGCCGCGTTGTCGCTGACGGTCATCATCAGATACGCGAGGTCCCGCAGGGACAGCCGGACGGCGTCCAGCATCGCGGCGATCCCGGTGGGGCCCGGGGTGCGCGCGCCCGGCGGGCATTCGACCTGTTCGGTGAGGTCGAGGGCGCCGTGTGCGGCCCGGTCGTGCAGCGTGACGAGCAGACAGAGCTTGTGGACGCTCGCCGTACAGACCAAGTGGTCGGGTTCCAGGCCGAGTTGGTCGCCGGAGTCGATGTCGATGGCGTGCAGTCTGCCGGTGACTCCGGCGTCGGCGAAGGCGGCACGGATACGGTCGGTGGTGTCGGTCGCGTTCACGGGATGGGTCACAGCCAGTACTCCGCTGCCGGGCGCAGATGCATCGGACGGGTGGGGGTGTCGGGGCGGGCGTCGGTGGTGGTGCGCAGCGCGTGGGTCGCGGCGTCGGCGAAGGCCCGTACGGTGGTGTCGCCGTGCCCGCGCGGCCAGGCAACCGAGTGGCGCCAGGCCAGGGGAGCGCCCGCGAGGGGGCGCCAGACCAGGTCGGCGTCGGGTTCGGTGGTCGCCGCGTCGCGCGCGCCGAAGGCGACGGCGCCCACGGAGCGCACCAGACCGCGTACGAAGCTGGCGCCCTGGCCGTGCCGGATGGCGGGGGGCTGGTAGCCGCCCCGGGCGCAGAGGGTGAGCAGGTCGTCGTAGAGCACGGGCGCTCCGGCTCTGGGGAAGAGGACCAGGTCGAAGCCGGTGAGCGCGGAGAGCGGCACTTCGGTGGCGGCGGCGATGCCGGCGTCACGTGGCAGCAGGACGCCGAGGTCGCGGCGGAGGACCGGGCCGAGTTCGAGACCGGTGACGTCGCAGGGGTGCTGGATGAGTCCGACGTCGAGGTCGTGGGCGGCGAAGCGGGCGAGCTGGTCGGTGGTGGACAGTTCGTGGAGTTCGAGTTCGACGCCGGAGACGCGGTCCTGGAAGCCGGTGAGGAGGGCGGCGACGGTGTCGTCCGCGATGTCGGGCGGGAGTCCGGCTCTCAGCAGGGCGCTGTCGCCGTCCCTGATCCGGCGGACGGCCGCCCACAGGGTTTCGGAGCGGGCGAGCAGTTCGCGTGCCTCGGGGAGGAGGAGCAGTCCTGCCTTGGTGATGGTCACCTGGCGGCTGGTCCGGTCGAAGAGCCGTACGTCGAGTTCCCGCTCCAGTCGCCGGACGCGCTGGGACAGGGGAGGCTGGGCCATGCCGAGGCGGGCCGCCGCGCGGCCGAAGTGTGACTCTTCTGCAACAGCCACAAAGCACTCCAGGTGCTTGATCAGGTCCACGACCAGCAATCATATGCGATTTTAATCAATAGGTGATCGATATCGGAATTGGACGGAAAGTCCCGCCGGTTGTTCTCCTCACGGCATGACACACCTCTCCTCACCTCCCGACGGGGCCTCCTGGAACGCCCCCACCCAGCACCGCAAGGGCCGTCGTCGCGGTCGGCGGGCGGGCATCGCCGTGGCGGTCGCGGCGGTCGTCGGCGCGTGCGGCTACTACGCCTTCGGTCCCGCTCGCGCCGGGCGCGACGACACCCCCGATCCGGCGGCGACGGCGGCTGCCCGGGGCTTCCTCGCGGACTGGGCGGGCGGCCGGCTCGACAGCGCGGGCGCCCGCACCACGGATCCCGCGAAGGCCCGGGAGGTGCTGCGCAACTTCACCGTGGGCCTGGACATCGGCAAGCCGGTGCTCACTCCCGGGCAGGTCACGAAGCGGGACGACGACACGGTCCGGGTCGCCTTCGCGGCGAAGATGCCGGTCACGGGGCTCGGCACCTGGGCCTACCGCTCCGAGCTGCCCGTACGGAAGCAGAAGGACGGGTCCTGGAAGGTCGACTGGTCCCTTTCGCTGGTGCATCCCCGGCTCAGCGACAGCGCCAAGTTCCGTCTGGAACGGGAGGAGGAGACCGAGCCGCGGGTCGACGACCGCAACGGGAAGCCGCTGACGGCCGGGGCCCATCCGTCGCTGGGCCCGGTCCTCGACCGGCTGGCCGGGGGCGGCTCAGGACCGCGCGGCGCGATCCGTCTCGTCGACCGGCACTCCGGTGAGATCGAGGGTACGGAGACCACCTTCGGTGCGAAGGAGGAGCCGCGGTCCGACAAGCCGGTGGCCACGACGTTCGACGCGACCTGGCAGGCGGCGGCGGACCAGGCCATGGCGGAGGCGGCCGAGGGGCGCAACGCCTCGCTCGTCGCCCTGCGGGTCGACAACGGCGAGGTCCTCGCCCTGGCGAACTCCCCCTCCACCGGCTTCAACCGCGCGTTCTCCGGCACGTACGCGCCCGGCTCCACCTGGAAGATCGTGACGAGCAGCGCGCTGCTGCTCAAGGACGCGGTGAAGCCGGACGACGTGGTGGACTGCCCCAAGTTCCTCACCGTCGGCAAGGAGTTCCACAACGTCGAGACGTCCGAGTTCCCCGGCGCCACCTTCCGACAGGACTTCATGAAGTCCTGCAACACCGCCTTCATCAGCCTGCGCGACAAGCTCGGCGACACCGAACTCGGCGATGTGGCCCGGGACTACTTCGGCGTCGGGCAGGAGTGGAAGGTGGGCATCCCCTCGTACGACGGCTCGGTGCCGGAGCCCACGGACCAGACGGAGAAGGCCGCCTCGATGATCGGCCAGGGCCGCATCCAGGCGAACCCGCTGGTCATGGCGTCCGTCACGGCGACCGCCGTGTCCGGCACCTTCCATCAGCCGACCGTCGTCCCCGGCGCCGGGAACAAGGTCCCGACGAAGCCGCTCCCGGCCAAGGTCTCGTCCCGGCTGCGCGAGCTGATGCGGGCCACGGTCACCGACGGCACGGCCCACGTCCTCGCCGACCTGCCCGGCGGCATCGGCGCGAAGACCGGCACGGCGGAGGTCGCCGAGGACGATCCCAACAACGGCTGGATGGTCGCCTGGCGCGGCAACGTGGCCGTGGCGTGCGTCGTCGAACAGGGCGTCACGGGCGGCGGCTCGGCGGGCCCGATCCTGCACAGCCTGCTGAAGGCGGTGCCCGGCGACCCGGCGTGACGAAGGACCCGCCCCCGTTCCCGCCCCGCACCCGGCCTCCGCCGTCGGGAGTCGGGCGGGACCGGGACCGGGAACGCGCATGGGCATGGGCATGGGCATGATGACGGGAACGGGGCGGCTCGGGCATCGCCAGATATCGGGTCGACGCAGGTCGGAGCCGTAACCGATCATTCACGCATGCCCCTGGAAGAGACTCTCGCCCGCGTCGACACGGACCTGGCCGCCGGTCGCGTCCCCCTCGCCCGCCAACGCCTGCGCGGTCTCGTCGCGTCCTTCCCGCACGATCCGGCACTCCGCCGCCGACTGGCCGAGGTGTACCGGCTCTACGGCGACGCGGCCGAGGCCGGACGCTGGACGTACCTCGAAGAGGACCGCGACGCGGACGAGACCGCCGCCTTCGAAGCCCGGTACGCGTCCCCCCGGCTGCGGATGCGGGCCCTCGCCTGGCGCGGCCCCGAGACGACGGCGGCCACCCCCTTCGCGGAGGCCAGGCTGCGCGCGGTACGGACCGCCTGCGCCGAGGAGTCGGGACACCCCGTCGACTGGGACGACCCCGACTCCTACCGGAAGGCCCCGGAGGAGCCGTACGAGACTCCGACCCGGACGGCGGACCGCGTCCGGTTCGGCATCGGCTGCCTGGTGGCGAGCCTCGTGTTCATCGCGTTCATCGCGGTCTGGGTGGTCGGAGTCGTCGCGCTCTTCGACTGATCCGGTCAGGAGTGTTCGGCGATCCCTCCGCCCGCGATGGTGAGCGTGTAGAGCCCGTACGGCTCGGTCCCTGGATTGGCACGGCGCAGAAACGCACACGTACCCTTGGACACGTACAGGGAACTCACGACCGGACGCTGTTTCTTGGCGAAGAGCGCGTCGACCTGGTCCTTCGCCGTTCTGATCCAGGCGGTCGCGCCCTTGGCGTCCCACCCCGGGGTCCGTGTGCCGACCAGTCCTCCAGGAAGGCGCCGGCCATCGCCTGGTTGGTCATCGCCATGCAGCTGAACGTCAGCATGTCGCCTTGCTCCGTCGGGACGCCGGAGATGGCCAGCTGCCGCCGCTGCCCGTCACGCGGGGTGCCCCCGCGATGTGCCACGTCTTGCGGCCTCCCGGCGAGTCGATGAGCCGTGGCCCCGTGAGCGGGATGCCCCACCGTGCGGCGAGCCCGGTCAGGAAGTCGTCCGCGCGGTATCCGGCGGCGATGGCCTTGCTCTCCCCCAGTCTGGGGACCTGGTCGGTCCGCACGGCCCGGTCCGGCCATTCCGCGGCGGACGGCGGTTCACGCTCTCTTCGACGGAAGCGGTCGCCGAGGCGGCGGACGGCTTGGATGCGGGTCTGGTCGGCGCGGACGACGCCGGTCCGGTGGAGCCGGACGGGGAGGGCCCCGCCGCGTCCTCGTGCTCCGCGCAGCCCGCCAGTGTCACGACGGCCACGAGAGCAGCTGCCGCCCCAGCCAGGCCGCGTGTCGATTTCATTCTTCTCATCACCGACCCATGGCCCAGGGACCCGAACTCAGGCCCGATAGCCTGAGCGGGAAGACCGGGGGCGGAGAGGCGCTATAGAGCATGAAATCAGCAGGAAAATTCTGGACTCCAGCGCTGGCCGTTGCCTTCTGTTCCACGGCCTGCGGCCTGGAGAAGCTGTCCCGAGTCGGCGTCGAATCGGTGACCGGAACGTGGAAAGGCAAGGATGGAGAGACCGTGACGCTCCGGGAGGATCGCCGGTTCACCGCGTCCGGGATTAAATGGAAGCCTCTTTCCCCTCGGAGCGGCTGCCCGCAGGACGGAGGGGCCGGCACATGGGCCCTCTGGGGATCCGAGCCGGACAATCCGCAAGTCTCCTCCGAGGAGTGCGGGCCGGGAGTTCGTAGTCGAATCGCGCCCAGGGGCCGATGAAGAATTCACCCATCGGGGTTAGGTGGACGGGCGTCGCGGGAGTGGGACGTGTCGCAGCGCTCTGGGTGGAATGGCTGCCGAACCACCGCGATGAGCCCGCCTGACGGGTTGTTCAGCGGCGATCGCCGGGACGTTTCGACGAAACACGCGTTCGCGCCGCCCGTTGACCATCGCGGTGTGGACTTCAATGTGCCCAACGCGGATCAGCCATGCCACGGTCTGCGGGTGGAGGAGATCCATCAGCCTCAGGACCTTCTCGGACGATTCACCGTTGCAGATGCGCGAGACGGCGTTGACCTGGTCCTTGAACGCCTTGTGCAGTGTCTGCTTCTGGACCTTGCAGGCATCGGCCGCCTTCTGCCAGGTCCCCCCATGGGCCAGCAACTCCGCGATGATCAGCGTTTTCTCGGCACTGATGGCCAGCTCTATGGCCCTCAAGCGTTCCAGCGCGTCGAGAAGTTCCACAGCCCCTCCCTCCCGCGGACGCTTGGCGAGGTCCCGGAGTCGCGCCATGGCCTCCCGCAGTACTCGCGTCCCCAGCGGAACCCGGAGATCATCACCGTATGAGTCCGGGCAGTCATCAAAGTGCGACGGCCCGAGCCACCCCCGTTTTGCCATCTGTCGAAAATAGTTGACAGCTTGCGGCGTGCGGCAGATCGAGAATCAGCCACCCCACCGAACCAGCAGGAATCAGGGAAGCGAAGGCAGCAGCACAGCTCACAAGTGCTTTCACCAGCCTCGACGGCGATGGGAGCGAATCCAATCCGGCCAGAACTCCGCAGAAAGCTTGTCAAATCGCGTTCTGTGCGCACGGTGGAGTGGAACTTCTCTCCGGTGCCTGCCAGTTAGCCTCTGAAGAGAGGGAGACCGGTCGTCGGCGCACACATCGACGGCCCCCGATGGCGCGGGAGCCGTCTCCACCTTCATCCGATGAGGGAAGGCCTGTTTGAAACCCAAGGTAGAGCACCCTGTACTCATAGGGCAACACCGAATCACGTGGGCACCGGATCCTCGGGGGCGCCTGTGACACTCCCGACCAGCGCGTGGGCGAGGGCGGTTCTCATGGTGCCCGCGACGCTTTTGGTCGCGATCATCGGCCTGGTGTGGCTGATCGGGATGGTGGTTCCGCCGTCCCGTCAGTACGCGCTGGATATCGGCAAGCAGACGGCCGACATGCTGCGCGCTCTGACCTGTTAAGCAAGGGTCCCGGGGCGGCTGACGCTCCGGGACCATTCATTCTTCTCCATGCGTGGCGGCGCTCACCGTAGCGCCAGGGGAAGTCCGGTCCGCTCCGTCGTATCCCTTCGCTCTTCGATCTCTTCGAGAGGTTCGCCGACATCGGTCGTCTGGCGGGCCCCTGGACCGATGGCGCGGGACCCGCCCGGCCGTCCCGCGCAGGTCTGTGAGCGGGCTGCCGGAATCACGTGGCACCGCGCCCACTCGGTGCTCCCCTCGCTCCTCGGGTGAACCGCTGAGGAACAGCTTGTCGACGACCTCGTCCGGAAGCGCCTTCCGCGCCCGCTGAGCCGCCCGTCTCCCCGGCTGTGTTGACCTCACGCAACACCCACCCCGACCAGCCAGGCATTGATGCCATTACTTCCGCTCACAGGACCAACGTCTTGCTGGCTAGCCCTCGTCGGGAGCGTCATGGTTGTCGAGTCGGCGTCGACACCCCCCTGAGACTTGTTCGAAAGGCCTCTCCCGTCATGGGCACTCCTCCCTCCACATCCCCCCTCCCTGCGCGGTTCCGCTGGGGCCCCTACACCTCCGTGTTCGCCCTGCTCTTCCTGTTCGGAACCGAGACGTTCCTCGTGTCCCCGCTGCTCCCGACGATCTCCTCGGACCTCGGTGTCTCCGAATCGGCGGCGGCCTATACCGTCACGGCGTACGTGCTGGTGTACGCGGTCTGCGCGCCCTTCCTCGGCCTGGTGAGCGACCGTGCGGGACGCCGTCGCACCCTGCTGGTGGGCTCGGCCCTCTTCCTGCTGTCGAACATCGCCGCCGCGCTATCCGACGGTCTGGCGCTCCTGGTGGTATCACGTGCGCTGGCCGGGGCCGCGGCTGCCGCCACCGGCCCGGCCATCTGGGCGCACATCTCGGAAACCACCGGGGCCACCGTGCGCGGCCGAACCCTGGGCCTCGGCATGGCGTTCTTCTCCTGCGGTCAGGTGCTCGGCGTCCCGCTGGGCAGCTTCCTCGCGGGTGCGGTCGACTGGCGGGCCGCGTTCTGGGCCATGGCCATCAGCACGCTGCCGGTCGTCCCGATGCTGCTCCAGCAGATTCCGACCGGCGCGGCCAAAGCGGTCGGTGCCCTGCGGGCCCGCGCGGTGTTCGCTGCCTGGGGTCATGGTGCGCTGCGCAAGTCCCTGCTGGTCAACACGGTCTTCAACGCCGCGAACCTGGGTGCCTACACGTTCATGGGCGTGGTCCTCGCGGAGCGCTTCGATCTGTCCGTGACCGCACTCGGCCTGGTCGGCGTCCTTGTCGGCGTCGGCAGCATCGTCGGCTCGACGGTCGGCGGCCGTCTGGGCGACCGGGCCAGGGTCCGGGGCCGTACAGACCTTCCCATGCTGGCCATGTGGGGGCTTCTGCTGGCCGTGGGCATCGCGCTGACCGTGTGGGGCCCGGGTCTGATCCCGGCGCTGGTGGGCGTTGTGGTCTGGTTCGTGGCCAGTGGTGGCTTCGTCACCGATCAGCAGACGCTCGCGGGCGCCGCCACTCCCGAACTGCGGGCGACGTCCAGCGCGTGGCTCACCTCCACCCTGTACGCCGGTACGGGTATCGGTGCCTGGGCGGTCGGTTTCTTCAGCGATCTGACGCTGGGCACCGCGGTGATCGGTGTCGCGCTGGCCTTGGTCGCGGCGTTCGGTGGTGTGAGGGTCAACGCGCAGCTGCGCCGCGGCGCCGAGCCCGTGCCGAGCACCGACCCGATGAGCGCGGAGCGGTCCTGAACTCGTCCGGGGCCCGCGCTCACCACGCGGCCCGATGAGTGATCCCCCACCCCGACGACAGGGCCGAAGGCGCGGTCGTCCATCCCTCTCGGGCCCAGGCCCTCAGCCTGCTTCCCGTGCCGGGGCGACGCACCGCAGCGGCCGGTCGACGAGGTCCGCGAGGATGGCACGGTCCTCCTTGCTCCGCAGGGTGAACAGCAGGATCAGGGAGCCCGGGGCGTCGACCGGGCGCAGGGAGGACAACGCCATCCGGAGCGGCCCGCTGCCCGCAGGGGTGACGGTGACGACCCTGGTGGTGAGTTCGCCCACGGAGTGGCAGCTCCACCAGTGACTCAGCTCGGGTGCGTCGGCAGCGAGCCTGCGGTACAGCTCGGCGACGCGCGCGTCCCTCGGGTGGAGACCGGCCTCGGCACGGAAGTGCTGGAAGACACTCATGGCGAGGGGTTCCCAGTCGGCGTCCGGCAGGATACCGCGCAGATGCTCGTCGGCCGCCATGAACCACATAAGGTTGCGCCGGTCGGCCGGCACGGCCGAGGGCTCGCCCCATACCGCCGACCAGGCCGCGTTCCACGCGACGAGGTCGAAGTTCCGGTCGAGCAGGACGGCCGGGCTCGTCGGCCAGGAGTCCAGGACGGGCTGGAGGGAGTCGCTCACCGACTTCCTCGCCATGCTCGCCTCGGGCTCGTAGTAGCCGGCCAGCCGCAGGACGTGGCGCACTTCCGCGTCGTCGAGCCGCAGCACACGGCCGACGGACTCGAGCACCTGCCGCGAGGCGGTGACCCGTCCCTGCTCCAGCCATGTGTACCAGGCGATGCTGACACCGGAGAGGGAGGCGACCTCCTCACGGCGCAGGCCGGGGGTCCGACGGCGGGACGTGGCGGGCAGGCCGACGTCCTCGGGCTTGAGCAGGGCTCGGTGGGCCCGGAGGAACGCACCGAGTTCAGGGCCCGCTGCGGGAGTTGACACGAGGCGCCTCCTTCACCAGTACCCGGACGGAACCCGGTCATGGTAGTTCGCACGGAGCGGCCCGGCATACGGCCGCGCCCCATTGGCGGGTCCACCCCGTCGACGGAGCCCACCACGATGTCCGTGGGTCGCCGAAGCGGGAAGTGAGCCCCGCCGTCCGGCCCCAGGCGCGGCCCTTCGGGTCGTCAGCCTGTCAGGTTCCGCCGAGCGCCGCGATGACGTCCTTGCCGTACCCGTCGATCGTCCCCTCCCTGTCGTCGTGCATGGCGTAGACCGCGAACTGGTCCACTCCGAGTCCGGCCAGCCGCCGCAGTTTCCCGATGTGGGCCTCGGCGGGGCCCAGGAGGCAGAAGCGGTCGACGATCTCGTCGGGGACGAAGGCGGTGTCGGGGTTGTCGGTGCGGCCGTGGTGGGAGTAGTCGTAGCCGTGCCGGTTCTTGATGTACTCCGTCAGTTCCTCGGGAACCATGCCGGAGTGCTCGCCGTAGCGGGCGACCAGGTCGGCCACGTGGTTGCCGACCATGCCGCCGAACCAGCGGCACTGCTCACGGGCGTGCGCCAGGGCCTCGGGCGAGTCGTCGGCCGTCACGTACGCGGGGGCGGCGACGCAGATGGTCACCTCGTCGGGGTCGCGGCCCGCGTCGGCGGCCGCCTGCCGGACCGCCTTCACCATCCATTCCGTCAGGAACGGGTCGGCCAGTTGGAGGATGAAGCCGTCCGCCTTCTTCCCGGCCAGCGCCAGGGCCTTGGGGCCGTACGCCGCCATCCACACCGGCAGTTTCCCGTTCCGTACCCAGGGGAGCCGGATCGGGGTGCCGTCGACCACGGCTTCCCGGCCCTCCGCCAGGTCGCGGATGACGTCGATGGCCTCGCCGAGCCGGGCCAGGGTGTTCGGTGCGCGGCCCACGACCCGCATCGCGGAGTCGCCGCGCCCGATGCCGCAGACGGTCCGGTTGCCGTACATGTCGTTGAGGGTGGCGAAGGTGGACGCCGTCACCTCCCACGTACGCGTGCCCGGGTTCGTCACCATCGGCCCCACGTGGAGCTTGCCGGTGTGCTCCAGGATCCGGCTGTGGATGACGAAGGGCTCTTGCCAGAGCACGGCAGAGTCGAAGGTCCAGCCGTAGCGGAAGCCGTTGCGCTCCGCCCGGCGCATCAGGCCGACGACCTGCGAGGCGGGCGGGTCGGTCTGTAGGACGATTCCGAAGTCCAACGTCGTTCTCCTAGGTCGGGTACTGGCAGGTGGCGCGCGGTACGAAGGTGCCGTGGCCGGCCCGGCCCACGTACGCCCGCCGGTCGACGACGAGTTCGCCGCGCGAGAGGACCGTCTCGACGCGTCCGGTGACCGTCTTCCCCTCGTACGCCGAGTAGTCGACGTTCATGTGGTGGGTCTGCGCCGACAACACCTGGGTGGCGTGCGGGTCGTAGACGACCACGTCCGCGTCCGCGCCGGGCGCGATCGTGCCCTTCTGCGGGTAGAGGCCGAACATGCGGGCCGGGGCGGCGCAGGCGATCTCGATCCAGCGGCGCCGGGAGATGTGCCCGTCCACCACCGCCTGGTGAAGGAGGTCCATGCGGTTCTCCACCCCCGGCAGGCCGTTCGGGATCTTCGAGAAGTCGCCGAGGCCGAGGTCCTTCTGGCCCGTGAAGCAGAACGGGCAGTGGTCGGTGGAGACCACCTGGAGATCGTCGGTCCGCAGGCCCCGCCACAGCGCCGCCTGGTGCTCCTTCGGCCTCAGGGGCGTACTGCACACGTACTTCGCGCCCTCGAAGCCCGGCTCCGCCAGGTTGTCGGTGGAGAGGAAGAGGTACTGCGGGCAGGTCTCGCCGAAGACCGGGAGGCCCTTGTCCCGGGCGGCGGCGATCTCCGCGAGCGCCTCCGCCGCCGACACGTGCACGATGTACAGCGGGGAGCCCGCGACCCGGGCCAGCTGGATCGCCCGGTGCGTGGCCTCCGCCTCCAGAAGTGCCTTGCGGACCTCCCCGTGGAAGCGCGGGTCGGTCTCGCCCCGGGCGAGGGCCTGTTCGACCAGGACGTCGATCGCGATGCCGTTCTCCGCGTGCATCATGATCAGCCCGCCCGTGTCCCCGGCCACCTGCATGGCCCGCAGGATCTGCCCGTCGTCCGAGTAGAAGACCCCCGGATAGGCCATGAACAGCTTGAACGAGGTCACGCCGTGTTCGACGAGCCGGGGGATCTCCTTGAGCGTCGACGCGTTCACATCCGACATGATCATGTGAAAGGCGTAGTCGATCGCGCAGTTGCCGTCGGCCTTGGCGTACCAGGTGTCGAGCCCTTCGCGCAGGCTCCGCCCGACGCTCTGGACGGCGAAGTCGACGATCGTGGTCGTCCCGCCCCACGCCGCCGCCCGCGTCCCCGTCTCGAAGGTGTCCGAGGCGGACGTGCCGCCGAAGGGCAATTCCATGTGGGTGTGGGCGTCGACGCCGCCGGGCAGCACGTAGCGGTCGGTGGCGTCCAGGACGCGCGCGGCGGTCCAGCTCGCCGCCGCGTCCGATCCGGTGGCCGCGAGGGCGACCACCCGGCCGTCCTCGATCAGCACGTCGGCGTGGAGTTCATCGGCGGCGGTGACGACGAGGCCGCCCCGGATGACGGTACGGGTGCTCACGGGAGTCTCCCTGCTCGTTGCGGCGGTACGACTACGGGGGCGGTCCGGCGCCGGGGCGGGGCGGCCACAGGGGCGGCGCCGGGCTCCCGGGCGCGGGGAGGGACGCCCGGCGGGACGGCCGGTCCGGCCGGGCTGCCGGGCGTCGCCCCCGGGAACTACAGGCTCCTCAGCGCGCTCTCCAGCGCTGCCGCGCCTTCCTCGGCCTCCGCGACGGTCAGCGAGAGCGGCGGGGCGATCCGCAGGGTGCTGGTGTCGTGGCCGCCGCCCTTGCCGATGAGCAGGCCGTTCTCGCGGGCCGCCTCCAGAACGGCGGTGGCCGCTTCCGGGTGGGCGCGGTCGGTGCCCGGCTCGGTCAGCTCGATGCCGATCATGAGGCCCCGGCCGCGGACCTCCCGTACCGCCTCGACTCCCGCGCAGACCGCCCTGATCCGCTCGATGAGCAGACCGCCGACCCGGCGCGCGTTGCCCTGGAGGTCGTGGTCCAGGAGGTACGCGAGGTTGGCGAGGCCCGCGGCCATGGTGATCGGCGAACCGCCGAAGGTGGAGATGGAGTTCGCGTCGATGCCGTTCATGATCTCGGCGCGGGCGACGACTCCGCCGATGGACATGCCGTTGCCGATGCCCTTGGCGAAGGTGAGGATGTCGGGCGGTCCCGCCTGGCCGTGTGCCTGCCAGCCCCAGAAGTTGTCTCCGGTGCGGCCCCAGGCGGTCTGCACCTCGTCGGAGATCCACAGGATGCCGTGCCGGTCGAGGACCCGGCGGAAGGCGGCGTAGAGGCCGTCGGGCGGGGAGGTGAAGCCGCCGACGCCCTGGACGGGTTCGGCGATGAGCGCGGCGACGTCCCGGGTGTGCCCGAGGAGGTCTTCGAGGTCGGCGACGCACGCCTCGATGAACCGCTCGTCGTCGAGGCCGGCGTACGGCCCCCGGGTGCGGACGCCGCCGTGCACGTACAGGGTCTGGAGCGGGGAGAGGCCGGTGGGCGACCAGGCGCGGTTGCCCGTGATGCCGACGGTGGAGAAGGAGCGGCCGTGGTAGCTGTTGCGCATCGCCAGGATCTGGTTCGAGCGGCGGTGGGCGGTGGCGAGGAGGAGCGCCGTGTCGTTGGCCTCGGTGCCGGAGGTGGTGAAGAAGACCCGGGCGTCGGGGATGCCGGAGAGCCCGGCGATCCGCTCGGCGAGTTCCACCATGGGCCGGTCGAGATAGAGCGTGGAGGAGTGGATGATGCGTCCGGCCTGCTCGGCGACGGCCTTGGTGACCTCGGGCAGGGCGTGGGCGGTCATGGTGGTGAGGATGCCGCCGAAGAAGTCGAGGTACTTGCGTCCGTCGGCATCCCAGACGTGCCGGCCCTCGCCGTGGGTGATCTCCAGGGGGTCGCGGTAGTAGAGGGCGAGCCAGTCGGGGAGGACGGCCCGGTGCCGCTCGTGCAGGCTCTTCACGGGCGCACCGTCCCCTCGTAGGCGTCGGGGCGTCGGTCCCGGTAGAAGGCCCACTGCTGCCGGACCTGGGCGATCAGTCCGAAGTCGAGGTCGCGGACGACGAGTTCCTCGCTCTTGTCGGATGCGACGTCGCCGACGAACTGCCCGCGCGGGTCGACGAAGTAGCTCGTGCCGTAGAAGTCGTTGTCGCCGTACTCCTCGACGCCGACGCGGTTGATGGCGGCGACGAAGTACTCGTTGGCGACGGCGGCGGCGGGCTGTTCCAGCTGCCAGAGGTGGGCGGAGAGGCCCCGGTGGGTGGCCGACGGGTTGTAGACCAACTGGGCTCCGTTGAGGCCGAGTTCGCGCCAGCCTTCGGGGAAGTGCCGGTCGTAGCAGATGTAGACGCCGATGCGGCCGACGGCGGTGTCGAAGACCGGCCAGCCGGCGTTGCCGGGGCGGAAGTAGTACTTCTCCCAGAAGCCCTCGACCTGCGGGATGTGGTGCTTGCGGTACTTGCCGAGATAGCTGCCGTCGGCGTCGATCACGGCGGCGGTGTTGTAGTAGAAGCCCTCGCCCTCGACTTCGAAGACCGGGACCACGATCACCATGCCGGTCTCCCGGGCGAGGTCCCGCATGCGGCGGACGGTCGGGCCGTCCGGGACCGGCTCGGCCCAGCGGTAGTGCTCGGCGTCCTGGACCTGGCAGAAGTACGGGGCGTTGAACATCTCCTGGAAGCCGATCACCCGGGCGCCCTGCCGGGCGGCCTCCCGGGCGTGCTCCTCGTGTTTGGCGATCATGGATTCGGTGTCGCCCGTCCAGCTGGCCTGGACGAGCGCGGCGCGTACGACATCGCTCATGAGCTGCTCCTTCGGCACGGCGTCAGAGAGCCTCTACGCACGTAGACGCGGTACGTAGGAGGAGAACGTAAGCCCCGTCACACCCCGGAGCAAGACCGCCGCCGTGATGCAGCCGGGTCGATCAAGTTTCATACCCGAGTGGTCCATACCGGTCTCGCACCGACACGAACGGTCTTTCACGCAGGGGTCGGATTACGGGCGTGGGTCAGGGTCTCCCAGGCCACGAAGAGGTCGTCCGTGCCGCCGGGGCGCTGACTCGCCGCCAGTTTCCCGGTCTGCGGGAGCTTCAGGCCCATGCGTCCTTCGAGGTGGTTGAGGGCGACCTCGACGTCCGGGCCCATGGTCCGCTCGACCTTGCCGCCGCACAGCCACTTCGGGGCGGTCGCGCCCAGCTGGTATCGGGCGTGGAACTCCAGGGCCGCGCGGAGCCGGTCGGCCTGTTCGCGGTAGAGGTCGAGTCCCTGGTGCCAGGCGGTCTCGGCGATGTGGGCGGTGGCCGCGAGCGAGTAGCCGATGTGCATGAAGTTGCGGCAGGTCTCCTGGCCGAGACCGTCGGCGTACGTGCGCTGCCCGAACCAGTAGGTGGCCAGTTCGTCGGGGGTGTCGATGGTGCCGCCGGGCGGGGGCTTGGGCCGGGCGCCGTCGGAGGAGAGGTAGAAGTAGGCGGGGACCCGGGCGCGGTAGCGCCGTACCGCCTGCTCGAAGACTGTGCGGTCCTCCAGGAAGACCGCCATGCCGATGGCTGCGTCGGTCATCGCCAGCTCCCAGTTGCCGTTGTAGTCGGGCACGGCGGCGGTGACGTCGGGGAGGTAGGCCTTGCGGAGCATCCACTTGAACCGCTGGACGGCGGGGCCGCCCCACGCCGGGTAGCCGGAGTGCACGATCTCGGCGGCGCGCGCCCAGGAGGAGCCCGACCAGGCGGTCTGGAGGTCGGCGTCGTCGCGGGTGTGCTCCTTCACCGTCTCCGACCAGGCGTCCATGATCTCGACCGCCTTGGCGGCGTGCGCGGTCTCGCCGGACACCGACCACGCGAGGGCGTGGGTGTAGGCGGCGATGGCGTCCTCGCGCTCGGCGACGCAGGCGTCCGTACCGGCGTTGGAGGCGCAGGCGACGACCTTGGCGGGGTGGGGCGTGTAGGAGAGCGAGGCGTACGGGCTGCGGATCATCGCCCGGTAGGCGGAGGCCCAGGGCTCCTCCCCCGCGGCGACATGGCGGCGTACCGCGGCCAGCTGGGCGCCGCCGACGACGACGCCGGGGTGCCGGAAGTGCTCGGGCGCGACACCCGGGGGCACGGCTCCGGCACCGGTCCCGGTGCCGCTGTTTCCGGCCCCGCAGGCGCTCCCGAGCAGAAGCGCGGGGCCGAGGAGCACGGCGAGGAGGGTCTTCTGTCGACGGTGCACGTCTTCACGCTCGCCGAGCCCCCGACGCGGCGCATCCGGGAGTAGGCCACCGGGTTGCGGGGCGGGTCCCCGTCGCGGGCGGCGGGAGCGCGTCACCGCCGGGTAGCGGCGGACCGCTCAGACGGGGGCGGGCGCGCAGCGGGTGATCAGTTCGTCCATCGAGAGATCGAGGACTCCGGCGAGGGCCGCGACGGTGAAGAAGGCGGGGGTGGGGGCCCGGCCGGTCTCGATCTTGCGGAGGGTCTCGGCGGAGAGTCCGGCGGCGGCGGCGATCTCGGCCATGGACCGCTCGCCGCGCGATTCGCGCAGGAGGAGGCCGAGCCGTTCGCCGCGTTCGCGCTCTTCGGGGGTCAGGGGTGTGCGCACCATGAGGCCATTCTAATACCGGTATAGTAATGGGCATGGTGGAGATCAAGACGAACGAGAACCTGACGTCCATGCGTGCCTCGGGGCGGGTGGTGGCCCGCGCCCTCGCGGCCGTACGGGAGAAGGCCGCGCCCGGCGTCGCCCTGACCGAGCTGGACCGGGCCGCCCGGGGGATCCTGGACGCGGCGGGCGCCGGATCGCCCTTTCTCGACTACCACCCGGAGTGGGCGCCCGTGCCGTTCCCCGCGACCGTCTGCGTCTCCGTGAACGACGCCATCGTCCACGGCATACCGGACGGCACCCGGCTCGCCCCCGGCGACCTGGTCTCGGTGGACTTCGGGGCGACGCTCGGCGGCTGGGCGGGCGACGCGGCCGTCAGCTTCACGGTGGGACCGGCGAGGCCGGAGGACGCCCGGCTCGTCGCCACCGCCGAGAAGGCCCTGGCGGCGGGCACGGCGGCGGCCGTCGTCGGCAACCGGATCGGGGACATCGCGCACGCCATCGGCCAGGTCTGCCGAAGCGCCGGATACGGCATCCCGGACGGTTTCGGCGGCCATGGCATCGGCCGCGCGATGCACGAGGACCCGGGCGTCCCCAACGAGGGCCGCCCGGGTCGGGGCATGAAGCTCCGCCACGGGATGGTGCTCGCGATCGAGCCGATGCTGATCGGGGGCGGCGGGGACGACCACTACACGGCGGGCGACGGCTGGACGATCCGTACGGCCGACGGCTCACGCGCCGCGCACGCCGAGCACACGGTCGCGATCACCACCGCGGGGCCCCGGATCCTGACGGCGCCGTAAGGGTGGACAGGCCTTCCCGCCCGGCGGAACCGTAGGGCGAACGGGCCTGCCCGTACGGCGGAGCGGCCCGCCCGCCCCGTACTCCTGGCGCTTCTCGCGCCCCTACCGTCCCGCCGGCCTCACCACCATCGCCGAGCCGCCGCCCCTGCGGACCGGTTCCGCCGCCGCGAGCCAGCGTCCGTCGGGCAGGCGCTGTACGCCCGTCGCCGCGCCGATCTCCGGGTTGAGCCGGAAACCGTGCCCGATGGCTTCGAGTTCGGCCCTGACCGGGCTGTTCCAGAGGGCCGGTTCGAGTTCGGTGGTCGACTGGTTGCGCTGGCTGGCACGCGGCGCGGCGATCGCGTCGACGAGCGGCAGTCCTCGGTCCAGGAAGCCGGTGAGGGTCTGGAGGACCGTGGTGATGATGGTCGCGCCGCCCGGGGAACCGAGCGCGAGGACCGGCTTTCCGTGTCCGTCGAGGACGATCGTCGGGGAGATGGAGGAGCGCGGCCGCTTCCCGGGTCCGGGCAGGTTCGGGTCGTGGACGGCCGGGCTGGCCGGGGTGAAGGAGAAGTCCGTCAGCTCGTTGTTGAGCAGGAAGCCCCGGCCGGGCACGGTGATCGCGCTGCCGCCGGTGGACTCGATGGTGAGGGTGTAGGCGACGACGTTGCCCCACTTGTCGGCGACCGTGAGGTGCGTGGTGTTCTCACCCTCGTACGTGGTCGGTGCGGCCGTCCCGCCGGGCGCGCAGGGCACCGGGCTGTTCGGGTCGCCGGGCGCGAGGGGGCTGGTGAGGACGGCGTCGTCGCGGATCAGGCATTCCCGGGAGTCGGCGAACCGCTGGGAGAGCAGTCCGCGCGTGGGCACCGGCTCGAAGGCCGGGTCGCCGACCCAGCGCCCCCGGTCGGCGAAGGCGATACGGCTGGCCTCGATGTACCGGTGCAGATAGCGCGCCTCGGAGGCGGCGGAGAGGTCGGTGCGCTCCAGGATGTTGAGGGCCTCGCCGACGCTCGTGCCACCGGAGGTGGACGGCGCCATGCCGTAGATGTCGAGCCCCCGGTAGCCGACCCGGGTGGGCTCGCGGAAGAGGGTCTTGTACGCGGCCAGGTCGCGCTCCGTCAGATCGCCGGGGCGGACCTTGCGGGTGGCGCCCGCGCGGACCGGGGGCTTGCGGACGGTGTCGACGATCTCCCGGGCGAGCGGGCCCCGGTAGAGGGCGCCGACGCCCTCCCGGCCCAGCTTCTCGTACGTACGGGCCAGATCGGGGTTCTTCAGGCGGGAGCCGACCACGGGCAGCTCGCCGCCGGGCAGGAAGAGGGCGGCGGTGGCCGGGAAGTCGCGGAAGCGCGCCTCGTTGTTCGCGGTCTGGTTGCGGAAGGTGGGGTCGACGACGAAGCCGTCCCGGGCCAGTCGCTCGGCGGGTTCGAGCAGGGTGCCCAGACGTCTGGTGCCCCAGGCGTCGAGGACGGTCCGCCAGGTCGCCGGGGTGCCGGGGGTGCCGACGCCGAGGCCGCTGGTCACACCCTCCTCGAAGGGGATGGCGGCGCCGTTCTCCGTGAAGAGGCCGGCGTCCGCGGAGCGGGGGGCGGTCTCGCGCCCGTCCACGGTGTGCACCGTACGGGTCCTGGCGTCGTAGTAGACGAAGTAGCCGCCGCCTCCGATGCCCGCCGAGTAGGGCTCGGTGACACCGAGGGCCGCCGCGACGGCGACGGCGGCGTCCACCGCGTTGCCGCCCTTGCGGAGCACTTCCACCCCGGCGGCGGAGGCGTCGGCGTCGACGCTGGCGACGGCGCCGCCGTACCCCACGGCGACCGGTGTCTTGGCGGGGGCGGGCGGGGCGCCCGGCGGGGCGGAGGCCGGGGCGGCGGTGCCCATCGAGAGCATCGTCGCGGCGACGGCGAGAACGGAGACCTTCCCCGCGACGGAGACCCTTCCAGCGACGGAGAACTTCCCTGCGGAGGAGACCCTTCCAGCGACGGAGACTTTTCCAGCGGCGGAGCGACGCATTCCCTACCTCCAGTCAACGACCGTCCGCGCAGCGTAACTTCCCGGGGCCCCTCACGTCAGGACCGCCTCGAACGGAGTGGCGTTCCCCGCTAGCATGCGCGCCCATGAACGAAGACCTGCGCAACATCGTGCTCGGGGTCCTCGCGACGGGGGTCAGTGCGTCGTTCGGGTGGCTTGGCCGTACGTACTCCTGGCGGCGCAGGCTCCGGCGCAAGCGGGACTTCCTCGGTCTGCCGGGGGGTTCCGAATGCCTGCTCGTGGTGAACAGGGAGCCGGGCGGCAGCAGCGGCTCGGTGCACCGCTTCGACGTCTTCGCGCTGCTCGAACTCTGCTCGCTCGTGAAGGAGTGCGGCGCGCACGCCCGCATCGTCCCGCACGACGAGGCGCGCCAGGGCTTCGGCGACCGGACGGAGCTGTGTCTCGGGGGCCCCGGGTCGAACAGACGCACCGCCGCTCACCTGGGGACTCTGTTGCCGGGGCTCACCGTGAACGTGGACGCCGAGCGGGGGCCCGACCAGGCGTCGTTCCTGATCGGCTCGGAGCGCTACCTGATGGTTCCCGGGACGGAGGAGTACGTGATCCTCGCCCGGCTCATGGCGGGCGAGGACTGCCGGCCGGTCTTCCTCTTCTGCGGCCAGCGGGCCATCACCAACCAGGCGGCGACCCGCTATCTGGCCCGCCACTGCGAGCGGCTCGCGCGCCGCTACCGCTCCGCCTCCTTCGTGCTGCTGCTCAAGGTGGTGAACTCGGGGGCGTACGGCCCCGATGTGGTGGAGCTGGTGGCCGATGTCACCGAGGCGGCCCGGACGGCTCCCGCAGCCGTACGGGCAGCGACTTGACGCCGTTGACGAAGTTGGAGACCAGCCGACGGGGCGGTCCGGCGGATTCGATCCCGCCGCAGGCGCTTCGCATCTCCTCGTACAGGACGCGGAGTTGGAGCCGGGCGAAGTGGGCGCCGAGGCAGACGTGCGGTCCGTCGCCGAAGGAGACGTGCGGGTTCGGGTCGCGGGCGAGGTCGAGTCGGTGCGGGTCGGCGAAGACGCGCTCGTCGTGATTGGCGGAGGCGTGGAAGACGACGACCTTGTCGCCGCGCCGGATCGGCTGTCCGGCCAGTTCGGTGTCGCGGATCGCGGTGCGCCGGAAGGAGAGCACGGGCGGGTGGACGCGCAGGAGTTCGTCCACGAGTGTCCCCGCACCGACCTCGCCGCGCCACCAGCGGGCCTGTTCGCCGGGGTGCGCGGCGAGGGCGAGGAGTCCACCGGGGGCGGCGGCGCGGACGGTGTCGTTCCCGGCGACGGTGAGCAGGAAGAAGAACATCTCCAGTTCGGCGTCGGCGAGTTCGGAGGCGGCGAGGACGCTCATGACGTCGTCGGCGGGGTGGGCCCGCTTGTGGGCGGCGAGTTCCTGGGCGTAGCCGAACATCTCGGCGAGCATGGCGGGTGAGCGCGGGTCGACGGGGCGGCCCCGGGCGTCGCGGACGGGGGGTTCGTCGGGGTCCTGGTAGGCGATGACCCGTTCGGTCCAGGCGTACAGCAGCTCCCGGTCGGAGGCGGGGACGCCCAGCAGATCGGCGAGGTTGAGCAGGGCGTAGTCGTCGGTGACGGTGCGGACGAGATCGACGCTCTCCCCGGCACCGGTGTCGATCGCGTCGGCGAGGAGCCTTCGGGCCCGTGCGCGGGCGGTGTCCGTGAAGCGCCCGACGCGGCCGGGGGTGAAGGCACGGCTGACGAGCCGCCGCAGCCTGCCGTGGCCCGGCGGGTCCTGGTTGAGCATCATGCGCCGGATGAACGGCAGGTCGGCGGGGGCGGGGTCGCGGATCTGGGTGGCGCCGAGGAAGGAGGAGTACGTGCCGGAGTCCTTGAGCACCCGGACGACGTCGGCGTGCCGGGTGACCGCCCAGAAGCCGGGTCCGGCGGGCCAGCCGAGGATGCCCGGTTCCTCCTGCCGGGCGACGGGGGCGTGGTCGCGCAGGAAGCGGAAGCGCTCGTGCGGGATGCCGGACGCGTGGACGCGGGGGTCGAAGACGTCGGGGAGGCCGCTCGGGCCGTCCTGCGGGCGCTGTGCCCGGGTGCTTTCCACCATGCCTCCCCATCGGGACCGGAGCAGGGACGAAGACGGCTCCATGATGCCGGTCGGGGGCGGGGACGTCTCCTGTGATGCGGGTCGGGGGGGACGGGGGCGCTTCCACGATGCGGGTCCGGGGGCGAAGATGCCTCCGTGGTGCCGGTCCGGGGCGCGGGTGCCTCCATGGCGCGGGTCCGGGAGCGAGGGCGTCTCGCCGGCGTCGGGGCGGAGCGGACGCCCGTTTCCGGTTCCCCGCCGTCACACGGGGCCACCCGGTCACCGGCGCCGCCGCCCCGCGCTCCGCCGAGCACTACCCGACCGGCGCGCAGCTGACCTTCTCCTCCCCCCTGGTCACGGCCCGTCGTACGGGCGGGACCCCCATGGAAGGAGTGATCACCGGCTGCCGCCGGGCGGGTGGGCGCCCGGCCGCCGCTACCGGGTGCCCGGCAGCAGCGTCTCCGGTTCGGCCGGGGCGACCTCGACGGCCTTGGTCTTCAGGCTGCGCCGCTCCCTCCTGGCCACCCAGGTGGCGAGCCAGGAGAGCAGCATGCACATCCCGATGTAGATCGGGGAGATCACCATGACGACCGGGATGAAGGGAAGGTCGTAGTCCAGGTTGGAGGCGATCAGCTTGCCCGCATGCAGGAACTCCTCGTAGGTGATGAGGAATCCGAGCGAGGTGTCCTTGAGGGCCACCACCAACTGGCTGATGATGGCGGGGAGCATCGCGCGGACGGCCTGCGGCACCAGGACGAAGGTCATGACCTGGGTCTTGCGCATGCCGAGCGCGTACGCCGCCTCGCCCTGGCCCCGTTCGACGGAGTGGATGCCGGTGCGGAAGACCTCCGCGAGGACCGATCCGTTGTAGAGGGTCAGTCCGGCGACGAGCGCGGGCAGCGGCTGCACCTTGAGCGCCACGAAGATGAAGAAGATCATCACGAGGACGGGCATGGCGCGGAAGAACTCGACGAGCAGGGCGGAGACCCAGCGCACCGGGCGGTGTTCGGAGAGGCGCCCGGTGGCGAGGAGCGCGCCGAGGACGAGCGAGAGCACCGAGGCGTAGGCGAAGGCCTTGAGGGTGTTGACGAGGCCGTCGAGCAGCAGGTGCTGGATGCCCTTGTAGAGGAAGGGAGACCACTTGGTCGAGGTGAACTGGTCGTTGACGAAGAGGAGATAGAGGACCCAGCCGGCCAGCGCCAGGATGGCCGCGATGGACAGGACGCTGTAGAGCCGGTGGCGCTTGCGGGTCTGGGGCCCCGGGATGTCGTAGAGGGCGGTGGACTCGGTCATCGGGCGACTCCCCAGCGCTTCTCCATGAAGTGGAAGAGGGCGCTGATGGTGAGGGTGATGATGAGGTAGCCGACGGCGATCCAGACGAAGGTCCAGATGATGTTGTAGCCGAGTTCGCTGAGGGTCTTGTAGGTGCCGAGGAGTTCGGTGACGCTGAACGCCCCTGCGATGGCGGAGTTCTTGGCGAGGGCGATCAGGGTGGAGCCGATCGGCGGGATGACCGTGCGGAAGGCCTGGGGCAGGACGACCGTGGCGAGTGTCTGGGCGAAGGTCATGCCGAGGCTGCGGGCCGCCTCGCCCTGGCCGCGCGGCACGGTGTTGATGCCGGAGCGCAGCACCTCGCAGATGAAGGCCGAGGTGTAGCAGCCGAGCGCGAGGACCGCGAACAGCTCGAAGGGCAGCACGAGTCCGAAGCGGGGCAGGCCCAGCATGACGGCGAAGAAGAGCAGGGTCAGCGGGGTGTTGCGCAGGACGGTGACCCAGACGGTGCCGAAGGCCCGGAAGGAGGCCACCGAGGCGACCCGGAAGGAGGCCATGACGAAGCCGAGCACGAGGGCGAGGACCGAGGAGTAGACGGTGAGTTCGACGGTGCCGAGGAATCCCTTGCCGTAGAGCGAGAAGTTGTCGGTCAGGACGTCCATGGGGAGTTCCTCCGGTCAGCTCGCCGGGTAGCGGTCGATGGGGGGCGGTTTCGGGGCGGGTGCCCCGGAGAGGCCGAGGGTCGCTTCGAAGGCCTTGCGCCAGTCGCCGTTCTCCTGGTGGTGGAGGAGGGCGTCGTCGAGGGCGAAGCGCAGCGCGTTGTCCTCGCGCGGGACGCCGATGCCGTACGGCTCCTTGGAGAACGGCTTGCCGACGACCTTGAGTTCGCCGGGTGCCTTGGCCGCGTACCCCATGAGGATGGTGTCGTCGGTGGTCACCGCGTCGACCTGATAGGTCAGCAGGTTGTCGACGCAGACCGAGTAGCTGTCGTAGGCGACGAGTTCGGCCTTCGGGAAGTCCCGGGCGATCCGCTGGTACGGGGTCGATCCGGCGGCCGAGCAGACGCGCCGGCCCGCCAGGTCCTCGGGTCCGTGGATGTCGTTCTCGTCGGTGCGGACCAGGAGGGACTGGCCGGCCATGTAGTAGGGCCCGGCGAAGCCGACGAGCTTCTTGCGGTTCTCGTTGATGGTGTAGGTGCCGACGAAGAAGTCGATCTGACCGTTCTGGAGGGCGGTTTCCCGGTTGGCCGAGGCGATGGTGCGGAAGTCGATGCCGGCCGGGTCGAAGCCGAGGGAGGCGGCCATCATCCGGGCGATCTCGATGTCGAAGCCGGAGTACTCGCCGGTGGCGGGGTCCTTCTCCCCCATGTACGGCTGGTCCTCCTTGACGCCGATGATCAGCCGGCCGCGTTTCTTCGCCCGTCGCCACGTGGGGGAATCGGGCAGGGTGAAGGAGGTGTCCACGTGGTAGACGGGAAGTTGGTCGGGCTTGGGGCCCTTGACGGGCGGGCTGCCCTCCCGGCCACAGCCGCCGGTCAGCGCCATGGCGAGGAGCAGGGCGAGCACGGTCAGGGCGCGGTGCGTACGCTGCATGGTCCCGGCCCCCTCAGTGCTTGAGGATCTTGGAGAGGAAGTCCTTGGCGCGTTCGCTGCGCGGGGCGGTGAAGAAGTCCTCCGGCGCACGGTCCTCGACGATCTTCCCGTCGGCCATGAAGACGACCCGGTTGGCCGCCGAGCGGGCGAAGCCCATCTCGTGGGTGACGACGACCATCGTCATGCCCTCCTGGGCGAGTTGCTGCATGACCTCCAGGACCTCGTTGATCATCTCCGGGTCGAGGGCCGAGGTCGGCTCGTCGAAGAGGAGCGCCTTGGGGTCCATGGCGAGGGCGCGGGCGATGGCGACGCGCTGCTGCTGGCCGCCGGAGAGCTGGGCCGGGTACTTCTCGGCGTGTGCGGCGAGTCCCACCCGTTCGAGGAGTTCGCGCGAACGCCGGTCGGCCTCCTCCCTCTTGCGCTTGCGGACCTTCATCTGCGCCAGGGAGACATTGGCGAGGACGGTCTTGTGCGCGAAGAGGTTGAACGACTGGAAGACCATGCCGACTTCGGCGCGGAGCCGGGCCAGCGCCTTGCCCTCCTCGGGCAGCGGCTGCCCGTCGATGAGGATCTCGCCCGATTCGACCCTCTCCAGCCGGTTCATCGCCCGGCAGAGGGTGGATTTGCCGGAGCCGGAGGGGCCGATGACGACGACCACCTCCCCCCGGCCGATGGTGAGGTCGATGGACTGGAGGACGTGCAACGTGCCGTAGTGCTTGTTGACGCCACGCAGTTCGATCAGCGGATCGACGACGGCCATACGCTGCTCTGCCCCATTTCTCAGCGGTGTCGAGTCAGCGCAAACTATCCACCGCAAATGGGACTTCCAGGTCGACACGCATGAAACCCCAATAAGCCGTATTTACTGCGGAAGGGTGGCGTGGACGGGCCCGCCGGGTTCAGTGCTCGGCCGCCTCCGCGTACACCTGGGAAAGCTCCGGCGAGCCCGTCATCGCCCAGTCGAGACCCGCCTCGACGACCTGGACCTCGCGCCCGGAGGCCAGCCGCACCACCGGACCGCCGCCGGGCCACACCTCCCAGCGCGCGCCCGGCACGTTCCGCACGATGACCGTGCCGAGGTAGAGCCCTGCGTCGTTCCCCACCCAGGGCAGCTCCTCGGGGTCGTCGCGCCAGCGGGGCGGCAGCTGGTCCAGCTCCCGCAGGGAGCGCGGGGTGTCGTCGAGTTCCACCCCCGACCGGGCCACCCGGTCGCGCAGCAGCGCGCACTCGCCCAGCAGCTCACCCGCCCCTTCGGGGTCGCGGTCGAAAGCCACGGCCAGGGGAGAGCCGGCCGACTCCGACGCATGCCGCTTGCGCCAGCTGTCCAGAAAAGGGATGTTCATCTCAATAGCGTCGCATTCCCGCCCCCTGAGCCCCCCTCCGGCGCGCGGACATCACCACGGCCGACGGACCGTGGTCTTCGCCACGTACCGGAACGGGAGCGGCGCCGCGCGTCGTGACCGCCCACGACCACGCCGGTACGTATCGAGGTCGGCCACGACCGCCGAGGTGCGTGTCGTGACCGACCCCGACCGCGAAACCGCGTACCGAAACCTCGTGCCAAGGCCGCGTACCGAAGCCGTGTATCTAGGCCGCGTACCGAAGCCACGTGCCGAGGCCGGCCACCCCCTCGGTGCTACACGTCGAGGTCGACCACGACGGGGGCGTGGTCCGATGCGCCCTTGCCCTTGCGCTCCTCCCGGTCCACATAGCTGTCGGTGACCGCCTCGGCGAAGGGCTTGTTGCCGTAGACCAGATCGATGCGCATGCCCTTGTTCTTCGGGAACGAGAGCTGGCGGTAGTCCCAGTACGTGTAGGGGTGGTCGTACTTGAGGGGGCGCGGGACCACGTCGGTGAGCCCCGTCTCGCGCAACCCGGCGAGCGCGGCGCGCTCCGGCTCGGTGACGTGCGTGGCGCCCTCGAAGACGGCGATGTCCCAGACGTCGTCGTCGGTCGGCGCGATGTTGTAGTCGCCGAGGATCGCGAAGGGGCGCTCCCCCGCCGCGTCCTGTGCCGCCGCCGCCTTCAGCGCCTCAAGCCAGCGCAGCTTGTAGGCGTAGTGCTCGTGGTCGACCTCCCGGCCGTTCGGCACGTACACCGACCAGACGCGGACCGGGCCGCAGGTCGCGGAGACCGCCCGGGGCTCCTGCGCCCCGTCGTACTCCGGGCCGTCGGGCAGTCCGGTGACCACGTCGGCCAGACCGACGCGGGAGATCAGGGCCACGCCGTTCCACCGGCCCGTGGCGTTGACCGCGGACTCGTATCCGAGGGCGCGCAGCTCCTCGGTGGGGAACTGCTCGGCGGTGCACTTGGTCTCCTGGATGCACAGCACGTCAGTGCCGGTGCTCTCCAGCCAGGCGAGGAGTCGGGGGAGCCGGGCGGTGATGGAATTGACGTTCCAGGTGGCGATGCGCATGTCCGCAAGCCTACGTGCGGGGTCCGACAACCGGCGCCCGCCGTGGCCGGAGCGCGCCGCCTCCGGCCCCTCGCGGCCGCTCAGATTTCCACGGAGGCGTCCGGGGCCAGTCTGCGGTGGTCGGCGCCGCCCAGCTCGCCGACCACCCGGTCGTAGATCGGCCGGGCGAGATCGGTGAGCAGGGCGTCGTGGATGTCGTAGGCCCGGCGGGGCCGGACTTCGCGGACGTAGTCGACGATCTCGGAGACCTTGTTCCACGGCGCCATGACGGGGAGCAGCAGCGTGTCGACCGGGCTGTCCGGCACGGTGAGCGCGTCCCCGGGGTGGAAGACGGCTCCGTCGACGAGGAAGCCCACGTTGGTGACGCGCGGGAGGTCCGGGTGGATCACGGCGTGCAGTTCGCCGTGGACCCGTACGTCGAATCCGGCCACCGCGAACGCGTCGCCGTGGCCGACCGTGTGCACCCGGCCGGGGAAGGCCGCCGAGAGCCGCTCGGCGACGCTCCTCAGCGTCCACAGCTCGACGGCCGGATCGGCTTCCAGGGCCGCCCGCAGCCGTCCCTCGTCGAAGTGGTCGGGGTGCTCGTGGGTGACGAGCAGGGCGTCGGCCCCGAGGGTGGCGTCCTGCTCGGTGAACATGCCGGGGTCGAGGACGAGCGTCCGGCCGTCCTTCTCCAGCCGTACGCAGGCGTGGGACTTCTTCGTCAGCTTCACGGGGGCAGGCTACGCCGGGGGCCTGGTTTCCTCCTCGACGACGCGAGCGACCACGCCGAGCGCGGTCTCCGCGGCCGGGAAGCCGCAGTAGACACCCGAGTGGAGGACGATCTCGCGCAGTTCCGCCGCCGACAGACCGTTGCGGAGGGCGGCGCGGGTGTGGACGGCGAGGGCCTCGCGGTGGCCGCCCGCGATGAGCGCGGTGAGGGTGACGACGCTGCGGGTGCGCCGGTCGAGCGCGTCCCGGTTCCAGACCTCGCCCCAGGCGTACCGGGTGAGGAGGTCCTGGAAGCCCCCGTCCGGGTCGTCGGCGAGGGCCTGGTCCACATGGGCGTCCCCGAGGACCTCGCGGCGCAGCGAGAGCCCTCGCTCGTACGGGTCGGGCCGCCCTTCCTCGGTGGGCTCGGGAGCCGGGGCGGGCGCGGCCACGGGGACGGCGGGCAGCGGCGGCAGCGTCAGCGGGCCGCTGGTGTCGGGCGCGGTCCCGGCGAAGTGCTCGACGAGCAGATCGGTCACGGCGGCGGGCTGCTCGACGGGGGCGAGGTGCGAGGCTGCGGGGACGACGGCGAGCCGGGCGTCGGCTATGCCGGCGACGAGGGTGCGGGCCTCGGCGGGCCCGGTGACCTGGTCCTCCGAGCCGACGAGGACGAGGACGGGCACGCCGATCCGGTCCAGGGCGGCCCGGACGTCGAAGACGGCGAGGGCTTCGCAGGCGGCGACGTAGCAGGCGGGGTCGGTGGTGCGGACCATCTGCACGGCCCAGTCCACGATGGCGGGCTGCGCTCCGGCGAAGAGCGGGGTGAACCACTGTTCGGGCGCGGTCCTGGCCATCGGCTCCAGGCCGTTGGCCCGGACGACGACCCCGCGCTGGCGGAACTCGTCGGCGGTGCCGAACCGGGGCGAGGTGGCGACCAGCGCGAGGGAGGCGACCCGGTGGGGCGCGCGCAGGGCGAGGTCGAGGCCGACGGCGCCGCCGAGGGAGCAGCCCGCGTAGCCGAAGCGCTGGACGCCGAGCGCGTCGAGGGTGGCGAGCAGCCGGTCGCCGAGTTCGGCGACGGAGCTGAAGGGCAGTGCGGGCGCGCCACCGTGCCCGGGAAGGTCGAACCGGACGACCCGCCAGTCCTGGGTGAGTTCGGGGATCTGCCGGTCCCACATGTGGAAGGTGGTGCCCAGGGAGGGCCCGAGGACCAGGACGGGCGCGTCGTCGGGGCCGTCCACGCGGTATTGCAGGGTGTTTGGTGGTGTCTCACTCACCCGCTAGACCCTCTCATCTCTCCGGGAAGCCCCTGCGGCCGGGGCTGGCTCTCCGCCAGGGCCGGACCGGCCCTGGCGGGGCCGGTGCGGGACGCCGCACTGTCCCCCGCCGAGCTGTGCGGAGGGTGGTGAGCGACTCTATCGAGCCGTCCGGTGTCACGTCCCGGCATCCGTCAGTCCTGGGGTGACCCGGCGGGGACCTGGCTGCGGCAGTGACGGAATTCTCTATCCGATCAGGAGTCAACTCGCCCCGAAGAGGAGCACATTGGCCATATTTGCCAAGTGATGGATTCTTAAAGAAAACCTTGCTGGATCTTCATATTCCACTTAGGCTCCAGTCTCGTTTTCAGGGTGAGGGGAAGCCGTGCCGGGGGGCACGTCGTACACACTCTCCGGTCACCCTGATGGGGAATTCGCCTGGCCGTACACGCGACCGCGTAGTCGCACGGCCGGCAGGGACACAGGGGCGGGAAATGGCGTATTCGGCACCACACGAGCGTGCTCCGGCGACGCTTGAGACAGCGCTGTCCCAGGGCTCCCCGATCGGGGACCCCACTGCGTCCTTGCCGCTCTGGCCCGCCTCGGACATGCCGGAAGATCGCTGACCCGTCCTTACGGACCGGAAGGACACGCCCTCCCCTGCCACGACCAGCGCGTGGGCACGTGCCCATGCGCTGGAGTCGTCGACGGACACCGCGCCGAACCAGATCTCCGAAGCCCCGCCGGCCGTCCGTGCGCCCTTCTCTTTCCCCCACACGCCCGGACTCGGCGGCCATCACTCAGCACCACGAGAGGAACCACTCCAGTGAGCAGCCCCATACGTCCGCGAGGGCGGATGTTCCGACGACGAACGGGGCTCGTCACAAGCGCCGTCGTCCTGACCTTGGCCAGCCTCGGCATCGTGCCGACCGCCACCGCGGCCACCGCGGACGGCGCGGCCGGCTGCTCCGGCGTCGAGTCGGACTTCAACGGCGACGGCATCCGCGACACCGCGATCGGCGACCCCGAAGCGACCATCGGCACGGTGCCGAGGGCCGGCAAGGTGACCATCGTCTACGGAGGTGGCAAGGGGACCCTGGAACTCGTCCAGGGCGTCGGCGGCGTACCCGGCGCCTCGGAGGCGGGCGACCAGTACGGCTTCGCCCTCGCGGTCTACGACGCCGACCTCGACGGCTGCGCCGACCTCGCTGTCGGCAGCCCCTACGAAGACCTGTCCACCGTCGTCGACGCGGGCTGGATCCACATCGTCTACGGCTCTCCCTCCGGACTCAACGCGGGCAAGGCCGTCAAGGAGCACTCCCAGGCGGCGGGCAGCACCATCAGCGGTGCGACGGAACCCGGCGACTGGCTGGGCTACGCGCTGACCGCGGGCAAGACGGCCGCCGGTGAACCCTTCCTGATCGCCGGTGTGCCCGGCGAGTCCATCGGCACGAACGAGGACGCGGGCCTCGCCGTCTACATCCACGGTGTCGCCCAGAAGGTCGTCAGCATCTCGCAGGACACCGCGATCGGCGCGGAAGTCCCCGGCGTCGTGGAACCGGACGACCGCTTCGGGGCCTCCCTCGCCTCCACTCCGAACCACTTCGCGATCGGCGCGCCCGGCGAGTCCATCGGCTCGGCCCCGTTCGCCGGCGGTGGTGCCGTCTTCACCCACACGCAGGTCTCGGGCTACCCCCAGCCGCTCCTCGGCCTCGGGCAGGACCAGGCCATCATCGCCGGGGTCGAGGAGCCCGGTGACGGTTTCGCCACGGCACTGGCGATGGTGCCGTACCGGCACAACGGCGCCACCAGCACCACCGAGTCGCTGCTCGCCGTCGGCGTACCGGGTGAAGACCTGTCCACGACCCTGGACGCCGGAGCCGTGCAGGTGTTCCGGATCACCACGGCGGGCACGCTCAGTGAGACCATGTGGGTCGACCAGAACTCGGCTGACGTCGAGGAGGAGAGCGAGGCGGGCGACCTCTTCGGGCAACGTCTCGTTGCCATCAACACCACGCCGAACGCGACCAGTTCCGCTACGACCAGTCGGCTCGCCATCGGCGTGCCCGGCGAAGAGACGGGCGACGACGCCCGGGACACCGGCGGAGTCCACATCATTCCGCTGATCGGGGCGGCAGGTGCCTCCGACGCCTGGATCGCCCCCGGAGCGGGAATTCCCGGCGAACCGGCCACAGGCCAAATGGCCGGTTTCGGTATCGGCGCTTCGACGGGCGGACTCCACGTCGGCATGCCGTACGGACCCTCGGGAAGCCACGCCGTCCACACCTTCTCCTGGAACGTGACCACCGGCGGATCCCCGATCCAGACCCTCAAGCCCGGCCAAGGTGGAATTCCCGCAGGCGACACCGCATTCGGATCGGTGGTGCGCTGATGAGCGACGAGGAGACCCGGCGCATGTCCGGACGTGGACGCCGCGGCACCGCGCTGCGCGGGACGGTCACGGCAGCCCTCGCGGGCGCCGTGCTGATCGGACTGCCCCATCTGTCACAGGGAGGCCCGGTCGGCGGGAGCGCCGCAGCACCGGCCCAGGCCGTGGTGGGCTCGGACGCCCCCGCGCAGACGGAGGCGGAGGCCCTCGCGGCCGCCAGGAACAGCGACAAGGAGATCGAGGTACTCGGCCTGCGCACGGCGCGCCGCGAGATCTTCGCCCAGCCGGACGGCACCTTCACCGCCCGGGAGTACACGGAACCGGTCCGCACGCTCCGCGACGGCGCGTGGGTCGACATCGACAGGACCCTGGTCCGCAGGGGCGACGGCAGCATGGCCCCCAAGGCCGTCGCGACTCCTCTCGTCTTCTCCGACGGAGCGGCCGGCGAGCCGTTCGTCACCATGGAGAAGGCAGGCCGCACCCTGGCTCTGACCTGGCCGTACGGGGCTCTGCCCACACCCGTTCTGCACGGTGAGTCGGCCACGTACCCGGACGCCCTGCCCGGCGTGGACCTGACGGTCCGCGCCGAGACGGAAGGCTTCGCCCATCTGCTCGTCGTCAAGACGCCCGAGGCGGCGGACGACCCCCGGCTGACGCAGCTTGACTTCGGCCTCACGACGGAAGGCCTGAAGGTCACCGTCGGCGCGAACGGCGGGCTCAAGGCCGAGGACGCCGCGGTGGGGGGCACCGTCTTCGAATCCGGCAGGCCCGTCATGTGGGACTCGGCCGCCGTCGGCGAAGCGGCGGCCGGAGCAGCCGACGCCAAGACCGCGGGCACGCCGTCCACCACCAAGGCGGCCCCGGCCCGGTCCCTCGCTCTCGCGCCTTCCCTCGAAGGCCCCGGCGGTGGCGGCAAGACCTCCGAGATGGAACTGCCCGTCGGCGACGGCAAGCTGTCCCTGACGCCGGACCAGAGCCTGCTCCAGGGCGAGGACACCGTCTTCCCGGTCGTCATCGACCCGATCCAGCGGCCCGCCACCGCGAGCGGCTGGTCCGGCATCATGTCGGGCATGCCGGGCGAGCAGGACTGGAAGTACTCCGGAAGCGCCGGTGTGGGCCGCTGCCCGACGGACTACAACCCGGTGTCCTGCAACGGCGTCGGCGTCCGACGGGTGCTGTTCTCCATGCCGGTCTCCTACTACGCCGGCAAGCAGATCCTCGGCGCGACGTTCTCCGCCCGGGTCGAGCACATCTACAGCGCCACTCCCACGGCCGAACCGATCCGGCTCTACCGCGTCGGGGGCAAGAACTACCCGCTCACGTCCGCGACCAGCTGGTCCAGCACCCAGAACGCCTGGGCCGACCACATCGGCACCGTCGACAAGGCGATCTCACCCACCAGCTGCACCGGTCAGGCGAACCTGCACTTCGAATCCGGCGTGGGGGGCGACCTGACGAACACCGTGGCGGCGGCCGCCGCGGACAGCTGGTCGACGCTGACCCTCGGACTCCGTGCCGCCGACGAGACCCGGCTCCCCGAGTGGAAGCGAGTCTGCGGCAACGCCTACCTGTCCATCAGCTACAACAACAAGCCGAGGAAGATCACGGAACTCGCGCAGAACCCCGGCGGCATTCGTCCTCGACTATGACCACACCGCCAGGACCTGGGCGTTCTCCATGCCGGTGGTCAACGGAGATCCCCTCGGCGAGTGGAAGGCGGTCGCCTCGGGCATCAGCGTGGTCCCCAACGAGTGGGTCCTGCTCACGGGTGTCTACGACGCCGCCACGTCGGAGATGAAGCTGTACGTCAACAAGGACGTCAAGGGCACCGCCCGGCGAGGCTCGACCTGGGAGTCGTACGGGCCGCTCCAGATCGGCCGCGCCACGGACAAGACCGGCTACCGCGCCCACTTCACGGGAGACATGGCCGAAGTCCGCCTTTTCGACCGCGTGGTGACCGCACCGCAGGTCGCCTCGATGATGACGGTCAAACCCAACCGGAAGAACTACTGGCAACTCGACGCGGAGAACGCCGGCCTCTCCCAGGACACGCAGGACGGGCAGCCGCTCCAGCTCGCCACTGGCACCAAGCTCTACACCCTCACCCAGGAGGAGTGGGACGACCCGTTCTCCGCCAAGGAACGCCCCATGGTCGGCAAGGGACACCTGCAGCTCGACGGTGCGACGAACTACGCCTTCACCGCCTCGGCCCCCGTGACCGGTGCGTCCAGCTTCACCCTCTCGGCCCGGGTGCAGGTCGCCTCGCTCGGCTCCACCAAGACGCAGACCGTGCTGTCGCTGCCCGGTGCCCAGGCCAACCGGATCTCGCTGCGTTACCGCTACGCCACCGACCTACAGGCGGGGAAGTGGGAACTCGCCGTCGCCGAAAGCGACGGAACCTCCGCACGGGTGAAGACCTTCACCGACTCCCAGCGGCTTCCGAACGGCGACGCGGGCGGACAGCACCTGGCCGTGGTGTACGACGCGGTCGCCAACCAGATCCGCCTCTACGTCGACGGACAGCTCGACTCCACCGCGTACGGCACGGACAACACGCTGTGGGCGGCCACGGGCGGCCTCCAGGTGGGCCGCTCCGCGCTCGGCGGCGGCAGCGAGTACTTCGGCGGCGTGATCGACGAGGTCCGCGTCTACAGCGGAGCCGCGGACGCGACCGCCATCCAGCAGCTGGCCAACCCGATGGCGCTGCCGGACATGTGACCCCGGCGGGCGGGTGGTGGGGTCCCCGCGGCCCCACCACCCGCCCGTCGTTTCCAACACCCCTCTCTACGTGTGGAGACACGTGATGCCATCTCGCAGCCGGTTGTCGAACCGGCTCATACCAGGGCGGCTGTTCGCGGCCACGGCCCTGGGAGTGACCCTGTCCCTGACAGGCAGTACGGTCCAGGCGATACCCCTGACCCCCCAGGACGGAGGCCGGGGCCGCCCCGGCGTGCAGGACTTCGGCGATCCCGTCGAAGGCAGGGATGCCAAAGCCGCCACGAAGCGACCCACGGACCAGGCGGGCAAGGCCTCCGTCCGGAGCCTCGACCGGGCCGTGTGGCCGTCCGGGGGCAGCGCGAAACTCGCCGTGGCTTCCGGCACGGCCGCATGGACACCGGTCGGCGGCCTGCCCGTCGCCGTCACCTCGGTGCCCGCGGCCGGAACAGGGTCCGCGCGTACCGCCTCCTCGTCCGAGGCGCCTTCCGGAGTCAAAGTCGACGTGCTGCCCTCGCAGCGGGCCACTGACCTCCATGCCGCCGCGCTCCTGCGCGTCGAGCGGGCCGACACCCGGGCCAAGACCGCGAAGGTCCGGCTCACGATCGACTACTCCTCCTTCGCCGAGGGCTTCGGCGGCGCCTACGCCTCCCGGCTCCACCTGGTGCAGCTGCCGCCTTGTGCGACCTTCGCCACCCCCGGCAGCGCGTCCTGCCCCGCCCAGCCGACGCCGCTCCCCACGGTCCACGACCCGGAGAGGCGTACGGTCTCCGCCGAGGTCGTCGCGGCCCGGTCCCCGGAGTCCGGCCCCTCGACCATGACCGGCGAAGCCGCGCCGATCGTCGCGCTCGTCGCCGGCCCGTCCTCGGCCCAGGGGACGTACAAGGCGACGCCGCTCTCCCCGTCGGCGAACTGGAGCGTCGCCCCCTCGTCGGGTGGCTTCAGCTGGAACTATCCGATGCGGACCGTGCCCACCCCGGGTGGTCTGACGCCGACCGTCGGTCTCGGCTACTCCTCCCAGTCGGCGGACGGTCGCACCTCCGCGACCAACAACCAGGGTTCATGGGCCGGTGAGGGCTTCTCGTACGAACCGGGTTACATCGAGCGCCGGTACAAGCCCTGCGCCGACGACGGACACGCGGGCTCCGGCGAGCAGTGCTGGGCGTTCGACAACGCCACCCTCATGCTCAACGGCAGTGCCGGTGAGCTGATCAAGGACGACAAGACCGGGAAGTGGAAGCTCTCGGCCGACGACGGCACCAAGGTCGAGAAGCTGACCGGTGCCGCGAACGACGACGACAACGGCGAACACTGGAAGGTCACCACTCCCAACGGCACCGAGTACTGGTTCGGGCTCAACCAGCTCCCCGGCTGGACCACCGGCAAGGAGAAGACCGGCTCGACGTGGACGGCACCCGTCTTCGGTGACGACACCGGCGAGCCCTGCTACAACGCCACGTTCGCCAACGCCCACTGCAAGCAGGCATGGCGCTGGAACCTGGACTACGTCAAGGACACCCACGGCAATGTGATGTCCTACTTCTACACTCCCGAGGTCAACTACTACGCCCTCAACGGCAAGACGGACGTCAACGGCACCGGCTACCACCGCGGCGGGTACCTGAGGCGGATCGACTACGGCCAGCAGCACGGCTCCGTCTACGCGGCACTGGCACCGGCCCAGGTCGTCTTCGAGACGACCGAGCGCTGTATCCCCTCCTCGGGCTTCGACTGCACGGAGGGCAAGCGCACCGCCGCCAACGCCGCGTACTGGCCCGACACTCCGATCGACCAGGAGTGCAAGGCCAACACCAAGTGCACCGTCGGCCAGACCTTCTGGACCACCAAGCGGCTCGTGGGCATCACCACCAAGATGCGCAAGAGCGCCACGGAGTACCAGGACGTGGACGCCTGGACGTTCACCCACCTGTTCACGGACAACGGCGACACCTCCAAGACCCTCTGGCTCTCCAAGATCAACCACGCGGGCCGGGTCGGCACCGTCGCGCAACTGCCCACGCTGGAGCTCTTCGGCCAGCAGCTCGTCAACCGTGTCGACGCGATCGGGGACAACATCGCCCCCTTCCACCGCTACCGGCTCACGGCGGTCCTCAGCGAGACCGGTGCACAGCTCGACGTGAACTACGCACCGGCCGAGTGCACCAAGGCGTCACTGCCTGCCCCCGGGAACTCCGTCAAGCGCTGTTATCCCGTGGAATGGGCTCCTCCGGGCAACATCGAGCCGATCACGGACTGGTTCCACAAGTACGTCGTCGCCGCCATCGTCGAGACCGACCGCACGGGTGGCAGCGACCAGCTCGTCACCACGTACGACTACAAGGGCAACGCGGGCTGGCGGAAGGCAGAGCCGGACGGCATCACCGATCCGAAGTACCTGACGTGGGGCTCCTGGCAGGGGTACGGCAAGGTCACCGTGACCTCCGGCACCGCCGACAAGCAGAACACCCGGGTCGACTACACCTACATGCAGGGTCTGGACGGTGACAAAACCTCGGCGGACGGCATCAAGTCGGCCTCCGTCACCGATTCCACTGGCAAGACCTGGACCGACTCCAAGGAGTTCACCGGCCACCAGTTGGAGGCATGGACCTACAACGGTCCCACCGTCGTCTCCAAGGTGATCGCCGAGCCGTGGAAGGTCGACACCGCCACGCAGACGCAGAGCTGGGGCACTTCGCACTCGACGATCGTCCGCGCCGACACCCACCGGAACTACCAGTTGCGAGCCAACGGCACGTGGCTGGAGTCGAAGACCGTAACCAAGTACGACACCTCCAACGGGACGGGTCGGATGACGGAGACCGAAGACCAGGGAGACGTCTCCAACCCGGCTGACGACTCCTGCACCCGCATCTGGTACGCGGACAACGCCACCGCCAACATCCTCAGCCTGCCCTCGCGCAGCGAGTCGGTCGGGGTGAAGTGTTCGGCCACGCCGGACCGCAAGACGCAGGTCTTCGCGGACGAGCGCACCTCGTACGACGGTCTGGCGTTCAACGCGGCTCCGACCAAGGGCGACGCCACCCAGACGGATCGGCTCACCTCCCACGACGGCACGACCGGTACCTACGAGACCACCGGAACGACCACGTACGACGTCTACGGACGCCCGCTGTCCCAGAAGGACGGCGCGGACAACACGGTCAAGACGGTGTACGCAGAGGTCAACGGTCTGCTCTCGCAGGTGAAGTCCACCAACGCGTTGGACCATGTCACCACCACCGACTATGCCCCCGCCTGGGGGATGTCGAGCGGCCAGACCGACCCCAACGGCAAGCGCACGGACCTCGCCTACGACGGACTCGGCCGGCTGACCTCGGTCTGGCTGCCCGACCGCATCAAGACACAGACCCCGAGCATCAAGTACACGTACGGGGCGCGCCAGGACAAGGTCACCTGGATCCGTACGGAGAAGATCGAGAACGACGGCTCCTACGGCTCCGAGTACGACCTGTACGACAGCATGCTGCGTCCACGTCAGATCCAGACCGAAGGCCCCGGCGGCACCCGGCTCGTCGCTGACGTGTTCTACGACGGCGCCGGGCAGGTCAAGCAGACCAACGAGACGTACAGCGCGACCGGAGCGGCCTCCCCGGACCTGCTGACCGTGCCCAGCGGGCAGGTCGGCCGGCAGAACCTCACGGAGTTCGACGGCCTCGGCCGTCCGACCGCTCAGATCACGGCGGTCTCGGGCGTCGAGCAGTGGCGCACCACGATCGCGTACAACGGTGAGCGCACGACGGTCGACCCTCCCCAGGGTGGCGTGCCCACGACGACGATCCAGGACCCTCAGGGCAACACCCAGCAGGTCTGGCACTACCGCGGCGATTCACCCAACGCGCTCCTGGGCTACGACACGACGACGTACACCTACACGCCGAGGAACGAGCTCAAGTCCGTCGCCGACGCCGACGGCAACAAGTGGAGCTTCACGTATGACCAGTTGGGCCGACAGACGGAGAGCGTCGATCCCGATGCCGGCAAGTCGACCTTCGAGTACGACAAGCTGGATCGTCCGGTCTCGACGACGAACAGTCGCGAGAAGAAGATCTCGACGGCGTACGACAAGCTCAGTCGTGTCGTGTCCACCTGGCAAGGTGAGGTGACCAAGGGAACCAAGCTCACCGAGACGCGGTACGACAAGGCGGGCGCGCTGGGCTACGCCTGGGCCGACATCACCTGGGTCACGCCGACCGAGTCGCTCGGCACCACCGTCCTGACGCGGGACTCCCGCTACCGTCCGCTGCAGACGAACTACGTGGTTCCCGCCTCCGCCGGAACCCTCGCCGGCAGCTACACGTTCACCGCCGCGTACAACAGCGACGGCACCCAGCAGTCCGCCGGTATGCCGGCGATGGGTGACCTTCCAGCCGAAGTACTGGTAACGGGCTACGACACGCTCCAACGGCCGACGACGCTGACGGGCACGACCTCGTACGTCACCAACACGATCTGGTCTCCCACCAGCCACCTCCAGCAGCTCGAACTCAACACCGGAGGAAAGAAGGTCTGGCAGACCTTCGACTACGAGACGGGAACCGACCGGCTGACCCGCTCGGTCGTCGACGTCTACGGCGTCGCGCCCGTGAAGGAGAGCAACTACTCCTACGACCAGGCGGGTAACGTCCTGTCCATCGCGGACACGTCGAACCCGGCTTCCCCCGAGGCCCAGTGCTTCGCCTACGACGGGCGCAAGCGGCTCGCGGAGGCGTGGACCCCCGCGACGACCGTCCAGGACGCCGCCAAGCGCGGAACGCTCGGAACGGTCGCCCCGGTCTCGGGCACGGGTCCGGCAGCGTGTGACGCCACGCCCGGCGCGACCCCGTTGGGCGGCCCCGCTCCGTACTGGAAGTCGTATGTGACGGACGCCATCGGCAACCGCACGTCCGACACCCACCACGACGTCGGTCTCGACCCGACGAAGAACACCACCCGCACGTACTCCCACGGCGGTGCCGGTGCCCTCGGCAGCGGTCCTCACCAGCTGACCTCGGTCACCGAGACGGGGCCCACGGGCAGCCGCCAGATGGCCTTCGAGTACGACAAGACAGGCAACAGCACCAAGCGCACCATCGGCGGCGACGCCCAGACCCTGGCCTGGACCGACACGGGCAAGCTGGCCACGGCTACGGAGGCGGACGGGACCAAGACGACCTACCTGTACGACAGCTCCGGCAGCCGGGTTCTGCGCAAGGACTCGACGGGCACGACCGTCTACCTGCCCGGAACCGAGCTGAAGCTCTCCGCCGACGGCACCAAGAAGGAAGCCACCCGCTACTACTCGCACGCGGGCCAGACCGTCGCCGTACGCATGAACGGCGGAAACGTCTCGTTCCTCGCGTCCGACCACCACGGCACGGGCGAACTGGCCATCGACGCCACGACCGGCGCGGTCGCGCAACGCCGCTTCGACCCCTTCGGGCTGGAGCGGGGCCAGGCGACCGGTGTCTGGCCCGGCGAGAAGGGCTTCGTCGGCGGAACTGCGGATCCGTCGACCCGACTGACCCATCTGGGCGCACGCGAGTACGACCCGAGCACCGGCCGGTTCATCTCCGCCGACCCTCTGATCGACTTCTCGCAGCCGCACCAGATGAACGGCTACAACTACGCGAACAACTCGCCGGTGACACAGTCCGACCCCAGCGGGCTCATGTCGGACGACTGCTGGATCGGAGGACACGCACATTGCACGAACGGGCAGCCGGACTCTGCGGCGCCAACGGAAGATCCCTCCGAGAGCGAAGTTGCGGCGGGTGTCGTCACCCAGGCGGAGAACAACCTCGACGATGCGGAGCGCCGGAGTACCACTGCCACTCAGAGGGTGACGACGGCAGCCAAGGAACTCGTCAAGATCGCTCGCGACGAGCTGGGAATCGACGCCGCGCTCGACTGTCTCTCCAGCGGGGACCTCGGATCGTGCGGTGAGACGGCACTCAACGTCGCGGGGAGTTTCGTAGGCGGACTCGCAGGCAAGCTTGTCGCCAAATACGCCCTGCGCTTGGGTAAGGCTGCTGATCTCCTCAAGAGGGTGGCCCGTCTCGCCGAGGAGATGTACTCCGGGTTCAAGCAGTGGTGGGACAACCGGAAGGCAGTCCAGAAGGCAAAGGACTCGCTGGCCGCGGCAAGGGAGAAACTCTCCGCAGCCCTGAACAAGGGCAAGGGAATATGTGAGCACAGCTTCCTGCCCGGCACCCAGGTCCTCCTGTCCGATGGCACGACCAAGCCCATCAAGGACATCACCCTGGGCGACAAGGTCACCGCCACTGATCCGGTGACCGGTGAGACGACGGTCCGCGAGATCGTGGGCACGATCGTCACCGAGGACGACAAGCACTTCGTCGACCTCACGATCTCGGGTAAGTCCGGAAAGCCCGAGGCTCTGATCTCGACGACGACCCACCCCTTCTGGGTGGCGTCCGAAGGCGAGTGGATCGAGGCGGGCGACCTCCACCCCGGCATGACCCTCCGCACCGCGGACGGCACCACGGCCAAGCTCACGGCCACCCGCCACTTCGACGAGCACCAGCGCACGCATGACCTCACGGTGATGGGCGTGCACACGTACTATGTGCTGGCAGGAGCTACGCCGGTACTCGTTCACAACAGCAACTGCGGCGTCGCCCGTAACGAGAAGGGGCAGTTCACGTCTGGGGAGAATGCGGACGCGGCCCGTGGCCGTCAGACACACTTGAACTACAAGAATGCCCTGGGGGCCGGGTACGACTTCGAAGTCAGGCTTCCGAGCGGGCTCCGGCCTGATGCGGTCGACTGGAAGAACCGTGTCGTGCGTGAGTTGAAGTCGGATGCGACGAGCAGCCAGGCGACGGGGCGGCGACAGTTGCAGGAGTACGTCGCCGAGTTGGAGGATATGACCGGTCAGAGCTGGACTGGCCATCTCGACACGTATAAGAGGTTCGGCTGATGGTTAACTCAATCCTCCTGGAGGCTCTCAATGAAGTCTTCAAGCCGCTGGGTTTTCGAAAGAAGTCGGCGAACTGGTACAGAGTGTCTGGCGATCTCTACTGTGTAGTCGGCGTCCAGGAGTCCCGCTGGGATGAGTCGTGCTACGTAAATGTCGGATTCGCGCCAGCGGTCAATGCCAAGGCGGGGTGGCTCCCGGAGTCGAAATGTCTCGTCAGGTTCAGGGCGGACGCAATCACCTCCATTTCCCGCGAAGATCTCGACCTCCTATCTGGACAAGCAGCGGAGGCGCGTGGTGAGGATTCCCTTCGAATGGGCCTTGTCGAAAAGATTGCAACTCCAGTAGCGCGGGCGGTCAATCCGATTGAGAGCATTCAGGGCTTGAAGTCGCTGCTGCGTACGAGCGTTAGCGATCAGGTGTTCATTCATCGTGAAATCAGGGGTGAATTGCTTGAAGAGGGGTGACACAGCGTCCTTGATTCCGGGCCGACAGGTTCACTTCCGTGAATTCGGACTTCTCGGAGTGTCGGTTTTGTCGGTATTGATCGGCGCTGACGTCAGTAATTGACGGCAACGGCGGCGAACACCAGGGGTGTTCGCCGCCGTTGCCGTGCGTGGTCAGGGACGGTCGAGGGAGTTGCCGAGTGCGGTCAAGGCGTCCCGTTGGAGGCGGAGCCTTACATGGGCGTAGACAGTGGCGGTGACGCCGATGTGGGCGTGGCCGAGGAGTTCCTTGATCACGACGAGTTCGACGCCCTGTTCCAGGAGCAGGGTCGCAGTCGAATGGCGGAGGTCGTGAAAGCGGATGCGGCGGAGGCCGCCCTGACGGAGGAGCGTGGTGAAGGCGCGGCTGAGGTTGGTCGGGTCGAGCGGTGTGCCCTGCGCAGTGGTGAACACGTGCCCGCTGTGCTGCCACGCGGCGCCCGCAGCCTCCCGCTCGCGCTGCTGCTGCTCACAGTGGAGATTCAGAAACCGGACGCAGCGGGCGGGGAGGGCGATGCGGCGCTCGGAGGCTCGCGTCTTGGTGGGCAGCGTGGTGAGACCGCCGGTACCGGTGCGCTGGAGTGTGCGGCGGATGGCGGCGGTGCCCGCGTCGAGGTCGAGGTCTCCCTAGTGGAGGCCGAGGAGTTCGCCCTTGCGGAGTCCGGTGTGCAAGGCGAGTTCGAACAGGGCATGCAACCGGTGGCCTTGGGCCGTGGTGAGGAGCTGACGGGCTTCGTCGACAGTGAGGGGTTCGAAGCGCCGGGGCCGTGGGGTGCCGGTGCGGACGTTGCGGGCGACATTGCGGGGGATCTCTTCCTCGCGGACGGCGTGCTCCAGGGCGGACTTCAGTACGGAGTGGATGTAGGTGAGCGTCAGCGGGGAGAGCTTGTGGCAGCACTGGCCGGCGGCACAGCAGCGGGGCTCATCACGCCGGGCATCGATGCCACGCATGCAGCACTGGCAGGTGGTGCGGAGCCGGTCGAGCCAGGTGCGGACGTCCTTGGCGGTGAGCTTGGCCAGCTTCTTCTTGCCGAGGCCGGGGATCAGGTACCGGTCGATGCATGCGGCGTACCGCGTGTGGGTGTTCTCGCGGAGGTGGTGTACGGCGACGTTCTCCAGCCAATACGTCAGGTACGCGCCGACGCTGCCCTGCGCGGACGGAATAGGGAGGCCGCGGTTGCTGGCGGCGAGCTTTTCGGTGAGCTTGGCCAGGGCTTCCTTGCGGGTGGTGCCGTAGACGCGGACGCGGCGGCGGGTGTTGCCGGGTGCAAGGACGTATCCGGCGGCTTCCCAGCGGCCGTCCTTACGCTGGTAGACGGTCCCGTCGCCGTTGGCTCGGACACGGCGGGAGGCGGGGGTGTCGCGGGGCGTGGTCATCAGGCGGCGGCTTCCTGTTCGAGGCGGGTGCGGATGAAGTCGGCCAGGGCATGTGCGGGGATGCGGCGCGCACGGCCGAGGGTGATCGAGGCGAGCTGGCGGGTGCGGAGCAGGTCGTGACGGCGGAGCGGCCGAGCTGGAGACGGGCCATGACCTGGGGCACGGTCAGCAGCTCGTCGGGCGTGCTCGGCGTCTCGTCGGGCGCGATGGTCCGAAGGGCGGTCATCAGCAGCCCCCTTCCGCGATGAACTGCCAGGCGAGTTCTCTGCGGTGCCAGACGGCGGCTGCGAGGAGTACGGCGCCGGGGCTGTAGCCGGTGCCGAGGTAGGCCCAGTAGTCGACGACGAGGGTGCTGTCTGGGGCGTGCTCGGGCAGGCCGGCGTGGGCGCGGGCCTGTTCGGTGCGCCAGGCGCGGCGGGCGTCGCGCAACGCGCCCAGCGTGGTCGAGTAGCGGCGGGACTTGGTGGAGAAATGGCCCCGGAAGCCGAGCATGTGCGCCCACTTCCACAGCTTCAGATCGGCGAACTCCGGCAGCTTGCCCAGCTCCCAGCAGGTGCGGATCATCTGCCGCACGTGCCGGGCGACGGCGAGCCGGGGCAACGGCCGTGCCTGTCCGGTGCCGTCGCACGTGGTGCAGGGGAGCTGGGTGCCGTGGGGTAGGAGGGTGGCGCCGCGTCCCTGGCAGGGGCGGCAGAACAGGGCGCGGTCGAGGGTGCCGGAGGCGTCGGCGGACTTCGTGGCGTACTTGGCCACGTACGCGGCCACGGCCTGATCGGTGAGTTCGGCATCGGTGCCGAAGGCGGCGATCTCGCGCACGTCGAGCTGTTCGCCCCAGGCGAGTTCGCGCTCCCCGATCGCATCCGACTCGACCGTGACGCAGACCCGCGAGGCGGCGGCCCGGATGGCGTCGGCGAGGACGCCGACGGTGGCGCAGGGTGGTGGAGGCTGGGTGCTGCCGTGGGGGCCGTCGAGGCGGATGACGGCGTGGAAGTGGACCAGGCCGCGTTTCTGATACTCGGCGACCTTGGCGAACGAGACGCGCAGCACCTCGCGGGCGGCCTTCTGGGTCATGCCGGGTCGGGCGGCGACCTCCCGGCGCAGGTAGGTGGTGAATCGGGCCCACAAGGCTCCGGCGTGGGTGTGACCACGGCGACCCCGCTGGCCCCGGACGCGCCTCAGCCGGTTGGGCGGGGAGAGGATCCGAACCGGGCCAACCTGATCCAGCTTTATGCCGCCCCCACCCCACCCGTGGGACTGGCCGAGACCGACGGCGAGAGCGCGACGGAGGAGCCGAACCTGCGGCGCATTCGGCGCGCCGTCCACGACGGGGCCGTGCTCTACCACTCCGACAGCTACAGGAGCGTCGCCTCCCGACTGCCCGCCCTCCTGCGCGACGCCAACACCGCCGTGGCCCACTTCGACCACGGCGACGAACACCACCAGGCCCTCCTTGCCCGCGCCGAGGCCATGCAACTGGCCGGCCGCTATCTGACCCAGGTACGCCAGTACGACCTCGCCTACACCGCCCTGTCCCACGCGATCACCGACGCCCGCCACACCGGGGACACCCTCACCTCGGCCTCCGGCATCATCGGCATGTGCTGGCTGCTGCTGCGCCAGGGACGCCTGGACGAAGCCGAACAACTCGCGGCCCAGACCACCGACGTGATCGAGCCCCGGCTCTCGCGCGCGACACCCGACGAATGCGCGGCCTGGGGATGGCTCACCCTGCGCGCCGCCGCAGCCGCTGGCCGCGACAACCGCCTCCAGGAAGCCCGCCACTACTACCGGGTGGCCACCGCCGCAGCCCCCGCCGGCCGGGAACACACCGGATCGTTCTTCCGGCACTGAACCGCCTTCGGGCCGCTCACCGTCGGCATGAAGGGCGTCGAGGACGCCACGATCGTGGGCGACGCCCGCACCGTGGTCCGCAAGTCCAGCGAGGACGCCATGTCGCCCAAGGCGCGGAAGCACACCGGCCGCCCCAGTGACGGCAACTGGAACCGCCACCGCCTCGACGTGGCCCGCGCCCACGCCCGCACCGGCTACCTGACCGGCGCAATGGACGAACTGGCCGGCGTCCGCCACGCCTCCCCTGAATGGCTGCGGCACCAGCGGACGGCCGCCGAGACGATGTAGGAGATCCTCAAGAAGCGCAAGCGCACCCTCACCGCCGACATGCGCGAGATGGCCGACCACCTGGGCGTCGTCGGCTAACTGCCACGCCACGCAACGCTTCCCGCACCCGGTGTCACCAATTTCCGTGATGCGCAACTGGAGTGACGGTTGGTCAATACCCACGGTCTTCGTGCCCCTATCAGCGACCCAGGCCCGGGGGTACACGATGAACCAGCCCAGGAGCGACGCGGACCGGATGCGCCGCCGGGACCTCCACGACGCGGCAGCAGGCATCACCGGTCCGCGCCTGCTGCCCTGGACCACCCTCGAGGGAAGGCCCTCTTACCTCAGCACCGACGGCCGCGGCTACCTCTCCACCCTCGCCGACAACATCGAGTCGGTACAGCTCGGCACGGACTCGCCTGCAGGGTGGATGGCTACTTCGGAGTATCGTGGTCGGGAGAATTCCTTCCGTGGCATGTCGATGTACGTCATCTAATCGAATCAAGCGCAATTTGGGCCGATCTTACCGGATGGAATAGATCGGCCCCGTGCGGCGGTAATCCGAGCGACGCACTGGAAGCTCTGGACGACCTGAACGGACTTCCCGAAGCCGAGTTCGCCTCATCGCGGGAGACATCCTGGCGACTGGGGGGTGATATCGCGGTCCACATTGAGCCGCATCTCACCTATTTGCCGGAGGGATCTTCTCGGATCCACGTGATGACGTCCGACTCGGAAGTCGACCGACGGGTGAAGCAAGCACTTGAGGCGGCGAGGAAGTCGGGGCCCAATCTGGTTGTAAGGCTACAGGAGGGCCTGGTCTCAGCTCCCGAAAAGTGCCCCTTTAACTGACGGACGGACAGTAGTTCGACAGAGTGAACGTGGAGTCCCTGGCCTCAATTTCCCGGTCAGGGACTCCTGGGGCGTTCAACAGCAACATGTAAAAACGTCAGCGGACGTGTACCGCCTGACTCAAGCCACGCCCTCTGGCCGATGTTCCGCCAAGCTCGACCAGTTCGCGGCCAGCAAGAGAGGTTTGACCATGGCATCCAATCCCACTGCCACCCCGAACTCATGCCATGCACTACAAGCCGCTCACCGAAACTTCCATCATTAAAATCCGCACCCCGGCACCATGCCCTACGGTTCCCTCTACAGTCCGTTTAACCAGCAAAGAAGTCGGCGGACGATCACCACCGAGGACGGAGCAATCGAACATGGGTGTAGACGCCGATGTGGGTGTGTCCGAGGGTTTCCTTCCCATCCCAGTCGAATCCGCGAAGCAGTGCGATGCGGTGAGACGTTGCGCCGAAAAGACCCTCCCCGCCGGTCGCCCAAGTGGGACCCGCCCCCCTTCACCCCTCCCCGCTCTCGCCCTCCGCCCACAGCGACCGGACATGGCCGAGATGGCGGGTCATGCAGGCTTCCGCGCCCTCGGTGTCGCCCGTGAGCATCAGGTCGAGGAGTTCCAGGTGTTCCTCGGCCGAGGGGATGAGGTCGCCTCGCTCGTCCAGGGCCGTGAGGCCGTAGAGGCGGGAGCGTTTGCGCAGGTCGCCGACGGTTTCCACGAGGCGGTCATTGCCCGCGAGGCCCAGCAGGGTGAGGTGGAAGAGGCGGTCGGCTTCCAGGTAGCCGATGAGGTCGTGGGCGCGGGCGGCGCGGACGATGTCCTCCGCCACGGGGCGCAGGGCCTCCAGCTGTTCGCGGGTGGCGGTGCGGGTGACGCGGACGACCGTGGGGATCTCGATGAGGGCGCGGATCTCGGTGAACTGGTCGAGGTCCCGTTCGTCGACCTCGGTGACGCGGAAGCCCTTGTTGCGGACGGGCTCGACGAGGCCCTCGCGGGCCAGGTCGAGCATCGCCTCGCGGACGGGGGTGGCGGAAATCCCGAAGTCCTCGGCCAGGGTGGGCGCCGAGTACACCACGCCCGGACGCAGTTCGCCGGAGATCAGGGCGGCGCGCAGCGCGTGGGCGACCTGGTCGCGCAGCCGCTCTCGGGAGGCGTTCAGATCGCGGTGGGTCAGGTGCCCCATGACGGTGGTGATCCCTTCGGGTCGGACTCGCTCACCACCGTACAATGTCACGTTGCGGTGTCCTCGGGTGCCAGCGTGTACGTCCGGGAGGACGTGTAGAACTCCAGGGCCGCTCCTCCCTGTTCCCTGGGTCCGTGCCCGGAGTGTTTGGTGCCGCCGAACGGCAGGTGGAAGTCGACGCCCGTGGAAGGGGCGTTGACCCGGATCATGCCGGTGTCGACGAGGTCGAGCCCGTACAGGACGGCGTCGAGGGCGCCCGTGTGGACCGAGGTGACGAGGCCGTACGGGACGGAGTTGGTGATGCGTACGGCGTGTGCGAGGTCGTCGGCGGGCAGCAGGGCCGCGAGGGGGCCGAAGACCTCCTCGGTGAGCAGCCGGTGGCCCGGCGGGACCTTCTCCACCAGGGTGGGGGCCGCGTACCAGCCGGGGGAGTCCGGGACGGTGGCCCCGGCGAGGGCGGAGAGCCCCTGCCAGGACGCGACCACCCGGTCGCGGGCGTTCGCGGCGACGAGCGGTCCGCAGACCGTCGCCGGGTCGGCGGGGTCGCCGACCGGGAGCGCGCGGAAGGCTTCGGCGAGGGCTTCGCGGAGTGGTTCGAGGGCGGCGCCGACGGCGATGATCCGGCTGGTGGCGGTGCACTTCTGGCCCGCGAACCCGGCGACGGCGGCGGCGATGTGGGCGGCGGCCCTGCCCATGTCGGCGTCGGGCAGGACGATCGCCGCGTTCAGTCCGCCCATCTCCGTCTGGGCGGGGATGCCCCGGGCGGTCGCCGCGTGGGCGACGGCCCGGCCGACGGGGGTGGAGCCGGTGAAGGAGGCGACGTCGGCGGTCTCGATCAGCGCCTCACCTTCGACGGCACCGCCGGGAAGCAGGGTGAACACCCGTTCCGGCAGGGCCTGTTGGACGATCTCGGCGAGCCGCTGCGCACAGGCGGTGGCCTCGGGGGCCGGTTTGAGGACGACCGTGTTGCCGACGGCGAGCGCGGGGGCGGCCTTCCAGGTCGGGATGGCGAAGGGGAAGTTCCAGGGGGTGACGAGACCGGCGACGCCGTGCGGGCGGCGGCGGCTCAGGAGCAGGCCGCCGCCCGCCGCCGGCTCGTGGACGGCCCCGGTGGGGGCGTACGGGGCCTGGGCGTAGTAGCGCCAGATCGCAACCGTACGCGCGACCTCGGCCCTGGCCTCGGCGAGGGGTTTGCCGACCTCGCGGACGGCGAGGTCGGCCAGTTCCCCGGCCGCCGCCTCCAGTGCGGTGGCGACGGCTCCGAGGGCGGCGGCGCGGGCGGCGCCGCCGCCTCGAAGCCAGCCGGGCTGGGCGGCGCGGGCCCGTTCGACGGCTTCGGCGGCGGCGTGGGCGCCGGGGGGCCGCAGGCGTACGACGATGTCGTCCGGGTCGGCCGGGTTGCGGGAGACGAGGGTGGCCGCGTCGGTGGTCACGGGAGGAAGCCTCCGGGGAAGTCGGTGGTCATACGGGTCGGGCCCCCGGGAAAGCCGGTGGCCGTGGCCGTGGCCGTGGGGGGGGAAGTCGCCAGGTGCTTGCCGGTGGTCAGAGGAGGAAGCCGCCGGGGAAGGGGTCTTCCGGGTCGAGGAAGTACTGGGCGGTGCCGGTGATCCAGGCGCGGCCGGTGACGGTGGGGACGACGGCGGGCATCCCACCGACCTCCGTCTCCGCGAGGAGCCGGCCGGTGAACCGGGTGCCGATGAAGGACTCGTTGACGAAGTCGCGGCCGAGCGGGAGTTCCCCCCTGGCGTGCAGTTGGGCCATGCGGGCGCTGGTGCCCGTACCGCAGGGGGAGCGGTCGAACCAGCCGGGGTGGATGGCCATCGCGTGCCGGGAGTGGGTGGCGTCGGAGCCGGGGGCGGTGAGGTGGACGTGTTTGAGTCCGGCGATCTCGGGTCGGGTGGGGTGGACCGGGCGGTCGGCGGAGGCGTTGATCGCGTCCATGACGGCGAGTCCGGCGGCGAGCAGGTCGTCCTTGCGGGCGCGGTCGAAGGGCAGTCCGAGGGCGTCGAGGGGGACGAAGGCGTAGAAGTTGCCGCCGAAGGCGAGGTCGTAGGTGATTTTCCCGTGGCCGGGGACGTCCACGACCCGGTCGAGGCCGATGCTGAAGGCGGGCACGTTGGTGAGGGTGACGGACTTCGCGGCGCCGTCCTCCACCAGGACGTCGACGGAGACGAGACCCGCCGGGGTGTCGAGCCGTACGGTGGTGACGGGTTCGGTCACCGGGACCATGCCGGTCTCGACGAGGACGGTCGCGACCCCGATGGTGCCGTGCCCGCACATCGGCAGAAGGCCCGACACCTCGACGAAGAGGACTCCGTAGTCGGCGTCGGGGCGGGTGGGCGGCTGGAGGATCGCGCCGCTCATCGCCGCGTGCCCGCGCGGCTCGTACATCAGGAGGGTCCTGAGGTGGTCCAGGTGTTCGGCGAAGTGGAGCCGGCGCTCGGCCATGGTGGCGCCGGGGACGACACCGACGCCACCGGTGACGACCCGGGTGGGCATGCCCTCGGTGTGGGAGTCGACGGCGTGGAAGACGTGACGCGTACGCACGGGGGTCCTTTCGGGGGTGGGAGCGACGGTGCGGGCGGGCTTCGGGCCTCCTGTTCTTCGGCCCTGCCCTCGGGCGGATCGGGCCTCCGCCCGGTCGGGGTCAGTGGTGCCCTGCCGCCAGTGCCTTCTCCGTGGCGGTGCGCACCCCGGCTTCGGCGGTCGTCGCGAGCGGGAGCCTCGGCGGGCGACAGGGGCCGCCCTCGCGTCCCGCGATGTCCATCGACAGCTTGATGGACTGGACGAACTCGGTCTTGGAGTCCCGGCGCAGCAGGGAGTGCAGCGAGGTGTAGAGCGGGCGGGCGGTGGCGAGGTCGCCCGCCACGGCCGCCCGGTACAGCTCGGCGCAGCTCTCGGGGAAGACGTTGGCGTACCCGGCGATCCAGCCGACGGCACCGGCGAGGGCGAGTTCCAGGAGGACATCGTCGGCGCCGATCAACAGATCGAGTTCCGGGGCGAGTTCGGCGATCTCGTACGCCCTGCGGACATCGCCGCTGAACTCCTTCACGGCCACGATCGAGCCTTCGCCGTGGAGCCGGGCGAGCAGGCTCGGGACGAGGTCGACCTTGGTGTCGAAGGGGTTGTTGTACGCGACGACCGGGAGGCCCGTCCTGGCCACGTCGGCGTAGTGGGCGACGACCGCGCGTTCGTCGGCGCGGTACGCGTTGGGCGGCAGGAGCAGGACCGATCCGCAGCCCTCCTCGGCCGCCTGGTCGGCCCAGCGGCGGGACTCGGCACTGCCGTAGGCGGCGACGCCGGGCATGACGCGCGCGCCGTCGCCCGCCGCCTCGACGGCCGTACGGACGACCCGGGCGCGTTCGTCGGGGGTGAGGGTCTGGTACTCGCCGAGGGAGCCGTTGGGGACGACGCCGTCGCAGCCCTGGGCGATCAGCCAGGCCACGTGCTCGGCGTAGGCGTCGTAGTCGACGGAGAGGTCGTCCTTGAAGGGCAGGGTGGTGGCGACCATGATGCCGCGCCAGGGCCGGTCGGTGGTCCAGTTGGTGGCGTTCATCTCGACGACCTTTCAGTAAGGTGTGACATTTCATGAAGTGTCGGGGCGGCTGGGGAGAGGGCCTGACCCTGGTGCGAGCCCGCCGGATCGTCGGCCTCGTCGAGCCTCGCGAGCACCGAAAGCGGTACGGGTGCGGCGAACGGGCGGCGGACGGCGGGCGGTTCGGGGACCCCGCCCCCGGACGCCAGGCACGCCACGGCCGTCCCGCACATCCGGCCCTGGCACCAGCCCATTCCGGCCCGGGTGAGGAGCTTGACGGTCCTGGCGTCGCGCGCGCCCAACTCGTCGACCGCCTCTCGGATCCGTTCCACGGGAACCTCCTCGCAGCGGCAGACCTCCGTGTCGCCGGTCAGCCAGCCGGTCCAGCCGGGACCGGGGGCGTGCGCGGCGGACATGGCGGCGGCGAAGGCGCGCAGCCGGTCCCCGCGGCGGCGCAGGGCGTCCACGGCAGGGCCCCCGGCACGGCGGCCGAGGAGCCGGGCGGCGATCGCCCGACCCGCCGACTCGCCCTCGATACGAGCGAGTTCCGCTCCCCCGATACCGCCGGTCTCGCCCGCCGCCCACAGTCCGGGCACCGAACTCTCCTGGAACGCGTCGAGAGCGAGGCCGAGGGTTCCGTCGGGCAGGGTCCGGGTGGCGCAGCCGACCGTCGTGGCGAGTTCGATCTGCGGCACCAGGCCATGGCCGACGGCGAGCGCGTCGCAGGCGATCCTGCGGCCCGTCCCCGGCACAGGCCGCCAGTCGCGGTCCAGCCGGGAGACCGTCACGGCCTCCACCCGGTCGGTACCGTGCGCCTCGGTCACCGCGCCGCGCGACCGTACCGGCACCCGGTGGCGAGCGAGCGCGGCGCCGTACGTCAGGGCTTCGACGGCCTTGCGCGGGTTGGCGAGGAGCGCGCGGGGCGTACGGGCGTACCGCAGGTATCCGGCGGCTTCGACCACGGCCGGGATCCGCGCCCCGGCCGAGGCCAGGGAGGCGGCCACGGCGAGCAGCAGGGGGCCGCTTCCCGCCACGACGATCCGGCGACCGGGCAGGACGAGACCGGACTTCAGCATGGCCTGTGCTCCCCCGGCACCCACGACTCCGGGCAAGGTCCAGCCGGGAAAGGGAAGTTGGCGTTCGTGGGAGCCGGTGGCCAGCAGGAGCGCGCGGGCCCGGATCCGGACGGGCGCGCCTGCGGTGGCGTCGGCGCCGGTCAGGGCGTGGACGCTCCAGGTGCCGTCGGATTCCCGTACCACAGACCAGATGTGATGATGCATCAGACAGGTGACGCCGCTGCCCGTCAGGCGTCGGCTCAGGTCGGCGAAGGCGGGCCAGTCGTGGTGCAGGGCCTCGGGGCGAGTGGCGCCGAGAGCGGGGGCCGGATGGCGGTAGTACTGGCCGCCGGGCTGATCTGCGGAGTCCAGGAGGGTGACGGAGAGGCCGAGTTCGGCGGCGGCGACGGCTCCGGCGAGCCCGGCGGGCCCGGCCCCGATGACGGCCAGGTCGGCGATGGCGGGGGCTGCGGACGCAGGGGTCGGTGCGGTGGCGGGCGCGGAGTCCCGGAGGTGTCCGGCGTCGGCAGAGCCCCGGGCGGCACCAACGGCGCCGGGCTCTCCCCTCCGGTCTCCCGCTCCCCCGTCCTCACACCCCGAGCACGTCATGGCCGTGTCCCTTCTGCGTCGTGACCGTGTCGCCGGGGCGGGCCGGGAGCAGGCAGGCTCGGCGATTGGGGGTGCCGTTGACGGTGGCCAGGCAGTCGTGGCACTGCCCGATGCCGCAGAAGGCACCGCGCGGGCGGGCGCCGTCGCGGGTGGTGCGCCAGGCCAGGATGCCCGCGCTCCACAGGGCGGCGGCGATGGTCTGGCCGGGCAGGGCGGCGACCGCGCGGCCGTCGAAGGTGATGTCGAACGCTGGCCGGGGTCGGGCGCCGGCCAGGTCGGCGGGGGTGCGGGCCACGGTCCCTCCTCTCGGGACGACGGCGCCTCAGGCGGCGGGAGCGCGCCTCAGGCGACGGGGGCGGAGGTGCGCCTCAGACGGCGGCGGGGGCGGTGAAGCGGTCAGGGCGGAACGGGTGGATGTCGAGGGGCGGTTCGGCTCCGGTGAGGCAGTCCGCGACGATCCGTCCGGTGGCGGGGGCGAGGCCGATGCCCGCGCCCTCGTGTCCGCAGGCGTGCAGCAGTCCGGGGACGCGCGGGTCGGGCCCGATGGCGGGCAGGTGGTCGGGCAGATAGGGGCGGAAACCGAGGTAGGTCCGCAGGGCGCGTACGGTGCCGAGGACGGGGAAGAGCGCGGTGGCCCCGGCGGCGAGGCGGCGCAGCGCCTCGATGGAGAGGCTCCGGTCGAAGCCGACGCGTTCCCGGCTGGCTCCGATGAGGACGGGCCCCGCGGGGGTGCCCTCGACGACGGCGGAGGCCTGGAGCCCGGCGGAGCCGCTGGCCACGTCGGCCACGTAGTCGGCGGCGTAGACCTTGTGGCGGACGACGCGGGGCAGGGGTTCGGTGACGAGGACGAAGCCTCGGCGGGGCAGGACCGGGAGGTCGGCTCCGGCGAGCGCGGCGACGGCGCCGCCCCAGGTCCCGGCGGCGTTCACCACCTGCGGGGCGTGGAGTTCGCGGGTGGCGGTCCGTACGCCCCGGACGGCTCCGCCCGTGCCGGTGAGGATTCCGGTGACCTCCTCCCCCAGGGCGAGGCGGACCCGGTCTCCGGCGACGCCCAGGAGGTGGGCGGCGGCGCGGGCGGGCATCACCTGGGCGTCCTGGGGGTAGTGGAAGCCGCCCGCGAGGTCCGGGGCGAGGTGGGGTTCCAGGTCGTGGAGCCGGTCGGCGGGCACTTCGCGCGCATGGACGCCCGCCTTCTCCTGCCGGGCCGCGAACGTGCGCAGGGCGTGCAGTCCGGGCGTATCGGAGGCGACGACGAGGCCGCCCTTGGCCTCGTACTCGACGGACGGCGGGAGCGGAGGCCGCGCCCCGCGCACCCGGCGCTCCCCGCGCCCTCGCTCGTCGCCCCCTCCCCGTTCTCCGCGCCTGTCCCGTTCTCCGTACCCTCCGCGTAAGCGTGCTCCGCCCCGTTGGTCGGCGAGTTCGGTCCACAAGGCGAGGGAGAGGAGGGCGAGTTCGAGTTCGGGCCCCGGTTCCTTGTCGGAGACCAGGAGGTTTCCCTCGCCCGCCCCGGTCGTGCCGCCCGCGACGGAGCCCCGGTCGACGACGGTGACGGAGAGGCCGGCGAGGGCCGCGTAGTAGGCGCAGGCCGCACCGGCCATGCCTGCGCCTATGACGATGACGTCCGAGGTTTCTCTCGTGGGCACATCAGTAATATTTCACATTGCACTTACGGTGCCAAGGGGTCGGACAGCGGCCCGTGCCAAGGGGCCGGACGACGGCGCTCCCGTCGTCATCCGCCGAGGGTGATCGCCGGGGCGGAGTACCAGGCGTTGTGCTGCGCCTTCAGCTCGATCCGGCAGGGCGGCCGGACGGTGCCGGGGTCGAAGGTGTGCCGGGTGTCGGTCTTGCCGAGGTGGATCAGGGGCCCCGCTGCCGCCCTGCCGCATCGAACAGTTCGGCGACCACAGGCGGGTGCCCTCGCGTCCGGCGGGGGCCTTCTCGCGCTGTACGTCGGTGTCGCGGCAGGTCCCTGCTTCCGGCCCAGCACCGACGGGTAGCCGAACAGGGACAGGTCCCGGTACGGCGCGGTCGGGTCGAGTCCGGGGGTGAGGCCGCCGCCCGCCGCCTCCTCGATGGTGCGGCCCCGCGCGTCCCGGGCCGGCTCGATGATCGCGATGTCCGAGAACTGGTTGTCGCCGTTGCCCAGGGTGGCCCAGGGTGGCCCAGGCTCGGGGCGTCCAGACCCGCTCGGACGCCCACGAGGACGCGGAGCAGCCCTCGCCCGGCGCGCTTCCCCACGCGGGCCGGAACGTCCAGGTGCCGCCCTCGTCGCCCTGGATCAGTTTCTTGCGTTCGGCGCAGTGCCCGCAGGTGAGGATCAGGGTGCCCGAGGGCGAGTCCAGGACCGAGGCGCTGTACCGCCGGCCGTCGTGGCTCAGATGGCCGGTCAGCCGGGAGACCGTGCCGGGCTTGGCATAGGGCCGGGGTGCTTCCTGTGCCTCCTGGCGCGCGGTTCCCGCGTGGCCCGGGACGACCTCGCTCCCGGCCGGGGACGGGCGGTCGCGCGGGTCGGGGCCGCCGGGATGCCCGGGACCGGCGGGGAACGCCTGCACCGGGGCCAGGAGGAGCGGCAGGAGCAGGGCGGAAGCGGCACCGGTGACGGCGGCCGGGCGCGTACGCGTACGTCTCGCATCGTCGCACCCTGGGATCGGCGGCCGATCCCCCGCCGCCGCCACACGCGCCGATCCCGCGCGTCACGCCGACGGTCCGCGGCCATCCGGGTCGCGCCCGCACGGCTCACGACCGTCGCCCGCAGGACCGGCGGGCCGCACGGATCGAACGGATCGCACGGGTCTGCTGGCACGTTGTGGCACGCCTTTCCGGCCGTACCGCCCCGGCGGGCGTGCCTTCGTGCTCCTTGCGGTACGCGGTGCGGTCCGGGTACGCCTGCCCACGCGCCGCCGTCTCCGAGCCGGTCGGCGCATGCCGCGGAAGGAGACGGAGGCGGTCTCGACCTCCCGGAAGTCCTGTGTTCGGAAGGGACGAGTGGCTTCGGTATGCCGTGACCGGGCACGGCGGCGGCCCTACAACTTGCTCATCTTGGCGTACGGACTCAGGATCCGCTCTTGCGTCGAGCCGAAATCCACGAGCGCCGCGATCCCGCCCTCGATGCCGATGACCCGGCCGAGGCCGTACACGTCGTGTGTGACCTGGTCGCCTACGGCGAACTGCCGGGGAGGCAGCGTGACCGGGGCTTTGAAGGGACTGGTGGGCAAATAACGCTTCGGTGCACTGGGCTTTGTCATTGTCGCCAGTATGCGCCCCCCACGCACCCGTTCGCTGTGGCCGTTCACGTCCGCAGCGCCAGGCAGCCGAGGAAGGTCTCGACGAAAACAACAGGTCCAGGTCGCTGACCAGCGGTTTTAAGAGTTTCGGCAGGGTACGGGCCAAGGGTGGCGGCCGCAGGGTGACCCGGAGGTCACCGAGGTCATTCCGCGCTTCCCGCACCCTGCGGTGGCCGAGGCGTCCGCGGCCCTGCCCGAAGAGGTGACGTCGACCAGGCCCCTGCCCCGGATCGACGACGTGGCACCGCCCGTCTTCCGGCCCGCGCGGTCTCGGCGGGCTCCCGGCACCGGTACGGACAGCGGTGTGCGAGGCCGTCCGCCGGACGGGGCGGGCCGCACGTCGCCGTGGACGGTCGCTCGACACCCCCGACCACGACGACTGATCGACCGCACCGTGTCCGTCGCGCGGTGCTCACTTGCCCGGGTCGCCTCGGGTGCGGGCGGGCGGTGGCCGAGGTGGACCCGGTGGTGTCACCGGTCCGTCGGCGGAGCCGGCCCGGCTCGCACCCCGGAACCGGCCCGGCTCGCACCCCGGAGCCGGATCCGTGCGTGCCGGTCCGAGCAGCACCGGCAGCGTTGGACGGGTCGCCGAATGGACGGCCCTGGGCCACGCGGCACTGATACCGACGGCCTCGCCCGCGCATTCGCGCTCGGGTGGTTCTCCGTCAAACCCGGCGGAATCGCCGGCAGGCGACCCCGTCTCAGTCCGAGGCCGGTGGCGGGGCCGATTCCGCGGCACGGCGGTACTCGGCGTTGATGCGCTGGGCTTCTTCGAGTTGGTCTTCGAGGATGATGATGCGGCAGGCGGCTTCGATGGGGGTGCCCTGGTCGACGAGTTCCCGGGCGCGTGCGGCGATGCGCAACTGGTAGCGGGAGTAGCGGCGGTGGCCGCCCGCGGAGCGGAGCGGGGTGATGAGGCGGGCTTCGCCGATGGCGCGGAGGAAACCCTGGGTGGTGCCGAGCATTTCGGCAGCCCTGCCCATGGTGTAGGCGGGGTAGTCGTCGTCGTCGAGACGCCCGTACGAGTCGTCTGCTGTCATTTGCACCTCTCTGTGAAACGCGTAGAGGGGCCCCGATGCCACACGGCACCAGGGCCCCGAAGGAACTACTACACCACCTGCCGGCCCTGATCCCGCGCCGGCCTTCTGTGTCCGCTGAACCGACCCAGTGACTGTCGGGTTCGCGGGGATCGCGGTTGCTTGACCGGAGACCACCTCACTATCGATGTCCTGCGGTACCCGGACTCGAAAGTTCCGGCCGGGCGATCCTGATGGCGCCGCGTTCCTCTCTGTCAGGCATCACTTTATCTCTGGGCTACGAGAGAAACCCTAACTGGGCCACCATTCGATGTCTACTCTGGCCGACATAGATTTTCATGTGTCCGGTGCGTAGGTAATCGACCTCGGCGGGCGGCGCGGAGAGTCGCGGAGCGTCCATCGCCAGGTCGGCCCCCGCGCAGCCGCGCGCAGGGCACGGTCATTCATCCGGTACGCGAGAGGGCCCGACCGGTGTGTGCCGGTCGGGCCCTCTCGGCTGACCGGAGTCAGCTCACGTTCGCTCGCGGATTTCGGTCAGGCCGCCGCCGAAGCGCCGAGCAGGTGGCCGGTACGAGTACCTGCCGTCACAGCCGGCGCCGCATCGGGAACAACGTCACCGCGCGCCTCCTGAAGAGACGGGTCGGCTTTCGGTCGACGTGGGGATCAGGTTGCCGTGCCGACGGCGGACCGTCGCGCGCTCCCGTGCCGGGCAGCCGAAGAGGAACCGCGCCGACCACGGGAGGGCGTGCCGCCCTTGCGCCGCTCGGCCGGTGGCGCGGTGATCGTCACGGGCACGCCCGACGGGGCCTGGGCGCCGGTGATCCTGCGGAGCGCTTCCTCGCCGGAGCGGACCTGACTGGTCTTCGGCACGATGCCGGCGTCCTGGAGGAGCCGGGTCATCCCGCGACGCTGGTTGGTGGTGACCAGGGTGACGACCGTGCCGGACTCGCCGGCGCGCGCGGTACGGCCGCCGCGGTGGAGGTAGTCCTTGTGGTCCGTCGGCGGGTCCACGTTGACGACGAGGTCGAGGTTGTCGACGTGGATGCCGCGCGCGGCGACGTTCGTCGCCACCAGGACGGTGACGTGCCCCGTCTTGAAGCGGGTGAGGGTGCGGGTGCGCTGCGGCTGCGACTTTCCGCCGTGCAGGGCGGCGGCCCGGACACCGCAGGCGAGGAGGTCCTCGGTGAGGCGGTCCACGGCGTGCTTGGTGTCCAGGAACATGATCACTCGACCGTCGCGTGCCGCGATCTCCGTCGTCAGCCGGTGCTTGTCGGCGCCGTGCACATGCAGGACGTGGTGCTCCATCGTGGTGACCGCGCCCTGGGAGGGGTCGACGGAGTGGACGACGGGATCGGTGAGGTAGCGGCGGACCAGCAGGTCGACGTTGCGGTCCAGGGTCGCCGAGAACAGCATTCGCTGGCCCTCGGGGCGAGCCTGGTCCAGGAGCGCGGTGACCTGTGGCATGAAGCCCATGTCGGCCATCTGATCGGCCTCGTCGAGGACGGTGATCGCGACCCGGTCCAGTCGGCAGTCGCCGCGGTCGATGAGGTCCTTGAGGCGACCGGGGGTGGCCACGACGACCTCGGCGCCCCTGCGCAGCGCGTTCGCCTGGCGGCCGATCGGCATTCCGCCGACGACGGTGGCCAGACGCAGCTTCACGGCGCGGGCGTAGGGGGTGAGGGCGTCGGTGACCTGCTGGGCGAGTTCCCGGGTGGGGACCAGTACCAGCGCCAGCGGCTGACGGGGCTCGGCGAGCTGTCCGGCGGTGCGGGCCAGCAGGGCCAGGCCGAAGGCGATGGTCTTGCCGGAGCCGGTCCGGCCACGCCCCAGGACGTCACGGCCGGCCAGGGAGTTCGGCAGCGTCGCGCCCTGGATGGGGAACGGGACGGACACCCCCTGCGCGGTGAGCGCGGCCAGGAGGCGCCGGTCCAGAGCCAGGGCGGCGAAGGTCTCGACGGCGGGCAGCGCCGGAGTGATCGTCTTCGGCGGAGCGAACTCCCCCTGCACGGCGGCGGGGCGCCTGCCGTACCCGCCCGACCGGCTCGGACCTCCCGATCGGCTCGCGGCGGACGAACCGGGGCGACCGCTCCGGTTCGTTCCGGCGGCGGAGTCGTACGCGTGGCCGCCGTTGCGGCGGGTGCGGGAGGCGCGGCCGTTCGTGCGTGTGGGGTTCATTCAGAACCTTCCTGGAAACGGCACGTATCGATTAATTCCGGTAGCGGGTGAACAGCTTCTGGAATCACGGGGACGGCCGAATGAAATGAGTAAGCGAGCGGCTCGGCCAGGGCGAGGAATTGACGACACGCCGTCGGTCGGCGAAATAACCGTGGGTGGCATGGCCGCGTGTGAGGACCCTGCGAATGAATACAGCTGGGGCCCGCACCCCGAGGGATGCGGGCCCCAGCTGAGTATCGCGTGTCAGCGTCAGGCGGGAACGATGTTCTCGGCCGTCGGGCCCTTCTGGCCCTGCGCGATGTCGAAGGAGACCTTCTGGCCCTCCTGGAGCTCACGGAATCCCTGCGCGGCGATGTTCGAGTAGTGGGCGAACACGTCAGGGCCGCCACCATCCTGCTCGATGAAGCCGAAACCCTTTTCCGCGTTGAACCACTTCACGGTGCCAGTAGCCATGTCATTTCTCCTCTGGGCAAGTACGACGGAATCCGCACCTTACGGATGCCGTGTCGCCGCGATGATGCCCTGCCCGGAAAATGACCGGAAATACAAAGCGCTTCCGTGCGGCACGCGGCCGACGGGGGCACTTGAAGTCTTTGGGTACCAAAACTGCAACTGACTTCGACAGTAGCACGTCGCCGCGGCCTGCGTGCCGCGAACATTTCTCCCTGTGTGTCGCCGGTAAAAACTCTGCCTGCGGTGGTCGTTAAAATCTCAGGCCGCGAACGCAGGTATTCGTGCACTCCCAATGCGGCGTTTCGGAAGCGAGGCGGTCGACCGGACCGGGGTGTCGGCAGCCGGCGGAACCCGCGCCATGAGCCTGGGAGGGTCAGGGCCCCGCAAGGTCAGGGCCCCGCGAAGTCGGAGCCCCCGTAAGGTCAGGGGCTCGTCGTCGAGACCGCGTACACCCGGGGGAACGCCGGGTCCGTGAGGTCGACCGTGATGTGGGTGCTCGGGCGCGGCTCCTCGCGTGTCACCGTGGTGCCCGCCCAGCTCATGCCCTCGGTGAAGGTCCAGCCCGCGATCTCCGCCTCCCGCTCCCCCACCGTGATCCGGCCCGGGGTGAGCGCGGCGCGGCTGGTTCCCGACTCGGCGAGGAAGGCGTCGAGCCCGGCGGCGTCCGTGTGGAACTCGACGTAGAGGCGGCTCGTCTTCCAGTTGCTGGTCTCGTAGTAGGCGACGTCCCACGCCCCGGCGGGGACGGGCACTTCGAAGACCCGGCGTTTCATCAGCGAGGGCCGGTTCTCCTGGAGCCCGGCGGCCGAGGACTCCCGTTCCTTGTCCCGTCCGCTGTCCCGGCTCTGGCCCGCGGAGATGACGAGGTACCCGGCGGGGATGCCGACGAGCAGCACGATGATGACCGCCGTCAGCCAGCGGCGCCGGATCATGTGCCGGTGCTCCTCCGGCATCCGCTCTCGCGGCACGTGCGGTGGGGCGGGCTGGTGGGGCGGGGTCATGCGGACGGTTCCTCGGGGGTACGGACGCCCCGGCCCGGGTTTCCGCTGCGCAGGGCCTGGGCGTACCGCTCGTACCGTTCGTAGCGCTCCACCCGGCGCCGGTTGGCGCGGCGGAAGCGGCGGGCGACGAGCCGGGCGAGGTCCGCGGCGCCGACCATGCCCGCCTCGGGGCCCAGCTGGGCGCGGGCGATCCGGGCCTCGGGGCGGTAGCCCCGGCCGGTGAGGTGGCGGCGGAAGGCGTCCCGCGCGGGGCCGATGAGCAGGTCGTCGGCGGCCGAGACGCCCCCGCCGATGACGAAGCAGGAGGGGTCGAGGGCGGCGGCCAGATTGGCGATGCCGACGCCGAGCCACTGGCCGATGTCCTGGAGCAGCTCGACGCACATGGCGTCGCCCTCGCGGGCCAGCTCGGTGATGAGCGGGCCGGTGATGTCGGGGATGTTCCCCTTGACGCGCTCGATGAGGCCGAAGGCGACCGGGGAGTCGGCGGCGGCCAGCTCCCTGGCCTCGCGGACCAGCGCGTTGCCCGAGCTGTACTGCTCCCAGCAGCCCCGGTTGCCGCAGGGGCAGCGGTGCCCGCCGGGGACCACCTGCATATGGCCGAACTCGCCGGCCACCCCGTACTTGCCCCGCTTGACCTGGCCGCCCTCCAGGATGGCGCCGCCGATGCCGGTGCCGAGGGTGATCATGACGAGGTGGTCCTCGTCGCGCCCGGCGCCGAAGCGCCATTCGGCCCAGGCGGCGGTGTTGGCGTCGTTGTCGACCATCACGGGGACGGCGAGGCGGCTCTGGAGGGCGTCCCGCAGCGGCTCGTTGCGCCAGGCCAGGTGCGGGGCGAAGAGGACCGTGGCGCGCTCGGCGTCCACCCAGCCCGCCGCGCCGATGCCCACCGCGTGCACGTCGTGCCGGTCGGAGAGGTCCAGGACCAGCTCGACGATGGTGTCCTCGACGACCTTGGGGCTCTTGGACTTGTCGGGGGTCTCGGTGCGGAGCTTCTCCAGGATGTTGCCGTCGGCGTCGACGACACCGGCCATCACCTTCGTACCGCCGATGTCGATGCCGACGGTCGGCACCCGGGGCGCCGTCAGATGGGAGCGCCGCTCCCGGGTGCCGACGGTCCGCAGCACGGTGCCGCGGGCGGAGCCGCGGTGCGCGGCGAGGTCACGATAGGTACTCATCGGCTCCGATTCTGCCAGGTGGGGTGGGCGGGGGCCGTTACGTCGCCGAGGGCCGTTCCAGTTCGTGGCGCAGGTCCTCAAGCTCGGTGCCGCCGGCCATCTGCCGGGTCAACTCGTCGAGCGTGACGGAGTCCTTGGTGTGGCTGCCGGCCATCGCGCCCCGCTTGAGCAGGACGAACCGGTCGCCGACGAGATAGGCGTGGTGCGGGTTGTGCGTGATGAGGACCACGCCGAGACCCTGGTCGCGGGCGGCGGCCACGTACTTCAGGACCACCCCGGACTGCTTGACGCCGAGGGCGGCGGTCGGCTCGTCGAGGACGAGGACCTTGGCGCCGAAGTGGACGGCGCGGGCGATCGCCACGCACTGCCGCTCGCCGCCGGAGAGCGTGCCGATGGGCTGGTCGACGTCCCTCAGGTCGATGCCCATGCCGAGCAGCGCCTTCCGGGTGGTGTCCCGCATGAGGGCGACGTCGAGGCGCTTGAGGAGGCCCGTGCCCTTGGTGGGCTCGGAGCCGAGGAAGAAGTTCCGCCACACCGGCATCAGGGGGACGACCGCGAGGTCCTGGTAGACGGTGGCGATGCCCCGGTCCAGGGCGTCGCGCGGATTGGCGAGGGTGACCTCCTCGCCCTCGATGCGGAAGGTTCCGGCGTCGTGCCGGTGCAGCCCCGCGATGATCTTGATGAGGGTGGACTTGCCCGCGCCGTTGTCGCCGAGGACACAGGAGATCCGGCCCGCCCCGACCTCCAGGGAGACCCCTTCGAGGGCGCGGATGTTCCCGTAGTACTTGCTGACCTCGTCCAGCTCGACGAGGGGGGCGGCGGGGCTTGGGGGAGTCGTCACTTGGTGGCCTCCACGCGCTTGCGGATCCAGGCGTTCAGCAGGGTCGCCAGGAGGAGCATCGCGCCCAGGAAGAACTTGAACCAGTCCGGGTTCCACTCGGCGTACACGATGCCCTTGCTGGTCATGCCGAAGATCAGGGCGCCGACCGCCGAGCCGATGGCGGAGCCGTAGCCGCCGGTGATCAGACAGCCGCCGATGACGGCCGCGATGATGAAGATCAGCTCGTTGCCGACGCCCTCGCCCGACTGCACGACGTCGAACGAGAACAGCAGGTGCTGCCCCGAGACCCAGGCGCAGAACGCCACGCCCATGTAGAGGCCGATCTTCGTCCGGTAGACCGGGACGCCGACCGCGCGGGCCGCGTCGTCGTCGCCGCCGACCGCGAAGATCCAGTTGCCGAAGCGGGTGCGGAGCAGGATCCAGGTGGCGAGCGCGACCAGGGCGAACCACCACAGGATGGTGACCTTGAACTCGACGCCGCCGATCGTCAGCTGCGAGGCGAAGAGGGCGCGGGCGGAGGAGAAGCCCTCCATGTCGGCGATGGTCTTCGTGGAGACGGTGCCGCTGACCAGCTTGGTCAGGCCCAGGTTCAGGCCGGTCAGCATGAGGAAGGTGCCGAGCGTGATGATGAAGCTGGGCAGCTTCGTCCGGGTCAGCATGAAGCCGTTGAAGACGCCGATCGCCAGGGTGACGAGCAGCGAGACGCCGACGCCGACCCAGACGTTGGCGGTCATCTGGTAGCTGAACATCGAGGAGATCAGGGCCGAGCTGGTGACCAGCACACCGGCCGACAGGTCGAACTCGCCGCCGATCATCAGCAGGGCGACCGGGACCGCCATGATCCCGATGGTGGAGGCCGCGTAGAGCACGGTCCCCAGGCTGGCGGCGCGCAGGAAGCTGTCGGCGACCAGCGCGAAGAAGACGAAGACGGCGAGCGCGCCGACGACCGAGCCCAGCTCGGGGCGGGCGAGGAGCTTCTTCAGGGGGGTGGTGCGCAGCAGCCGCTCGTCCACGTGGTCGATGCCCGAGGGGGCGGTGGGGGTCATCGGGTGCCACGCTCCGCGTATTCGAGGAGCCTGCCCGCGTCCTTCTCGGTGATGATCTGCGGGCCGGTGAGGACCGGCTTGCCGCCGCCGAGGACGTTGGCGTTGTAGCGGTACAGCCAGAGCAGGTCGACGGCCTCGTACCCCTGGAGGTAGGGCTGCTGGTCGACGGCGAAGCCGAGGGTGCCGGCCTTGAGGGCGCCCGCGACCTTCGCGTTGAGGTCGAAGGTGTCGATCTCGGCCTTGCTCCCGGCGCTCTTCGCGGCCTGGACGGCGGCGTCGGCGAAGGGGGCGCCGAGGGTGACGACGGCGTCGACGCTCTTGTCGGACTGGAGCTTGGCCTCGATGGACGCCTTCACGTCGGGCATGTTGGTGCCGTCGACGTACAGATTGACCATCTCGCCGCCGAAGGCCTTCTTGGCTCCGGCGCAGCGCTGCTCGTGGCCGACGTTGCCCTGCTCGTGCAGGACGCAGAGGGCCTTCTTGCGGCCCCGCTTGTCCAGTTCCTCGCCGACGGCCTCGCCCGCGATGATCTCGTCCTGGCCGACGTGGGTGAGCGCGCCGTACGCCTTGGACTGCTCGGCGCCCGAGTTCACGGTGATCACCGGGATGCCCGCCTTGACGGCCTTCTCGACGGACGCCTTCATCGCGTCGGGCTTGGCGAGCGTCACGATCAGCCCGTCGACGCCCTTGGCGATGTACGAGTCGATCAGCTGGGCCTGCTGCTGGGCCTCGTCGCTGTGGGCGTACAGGAAGTTGATGTTGTCCTTGACGGCGGCCTGCCTGGCGCCCTTCTGGACGATGTCCCAGAAGGTGTCGCCGTCACCCGAGTGGGTCACCATGGCGAAGGTCCAGCGGGGGGTGTCGACGGCCGCCCTGCCCTGGGCCTCGGCCGCCTTGCGGGCGTCCTCCGCCCGCTTGCCGCCGGTGCTGCTGCACCCGGCGAGCGCCCCTGTGAGCGCGAGCGCGAGCACGGCACCGATGACGGCGCGTACCCCTCCTGTCCGAAGCCTGGTCACGAGGCCGTGCCCTCCTTTGTGTCCTTCTGCGTGCATTGCAGTATCGGTCATGCGGGGGCATGGCACGCGCACGGGGCCCGCCCCCACCCTACGGACGGACCTCGCGCGGCGGCCCGCCCCACCCTACGGACGGGCCATCAGCCGGAACTCGAAGGAGTAGCGGGCGGCCCGGTAGAGATGGGAACCGTACTCGACGGCCCGGCCCGTGTCGTCGTAGCCGACGCGCTCCATCGTGAGCAGGGGCGCGCCCTCCCGCTCGTCGAGCAGCGCGGCCTCCCCGGGGCTCGCGGCGCGGGCGCCGACGGATTGCCGGGCGCTGTGCAGGGTGACGGCGGCCGAGCGGAGGGCCCGGTAGAGGCCGGTGTGCTCCAGGTCGGGGGTGTCCGGGCCGAGGAGTCCGGGCGGCAGGTGGTTGCGCAGGTACGCCAGGGGCTCGCCGTGGGCCGTGCGGAGCCGCTCCAGATAGCGGACCTCGCTGCCCTCCGGTATGCCGAGGGCCGCCGCGACCGGCCCGGAGGCGGGTTCGAGCCGGTCGACCAGGACGCGGGTGGCGGGGCTCTTCCCGGCGGCTTCCAGCTCGTCCCAGAGGCTGCTCGGTTCCGGTCCGGGCCGGACGGCGCCGTGCACGACCTGGGTGCCGACGCCCCGGCGGCGGACCAGCAGGCCCTTGTCGGCGAGGCTCTGGATGGCCTGGCGGACGGTGGGGCGGGAGAGGCCGAGGCGGGTGGCCAGGTCGATCTCGTTGCCGAGGAGCGTGCCCGGGGGCAGGGTCCCGTCCGCCACGGCGCTCTCCAGCTGCCGGGCCAGCTGGTAGTAGAGCGGGACCGGGCTGGTGCGGTCCACGGAGAGCGGGGGCAGGGGGGAACCGGACTGCTTGGACACGGAGCGAGCGTAGCCCCGGGGTGTTGTTGACGGGAAGTCGTGACGTCCGGTTGTCCTGACAAATCCTTGACACCGGGGGCGGCCGACGCCACGGTGGGGCCATGCGCATCGGACTCATCGGTACGGGACGGATCGGGAGCTTCCACGCGGCGGTGCTGGCCCGCCATCCGGGGGTCGGGGCGCTGTTCGTCACCGACGCGGACACCGCCCGTGCGGCGGAGGTCGCCCGCGCGCTCGGGGTGCGGGCGGTGCCGGACGTGGAAGCTCTCCTCGGTCTCGGTCCCGACGCCGTGGTGATCGCCTCGGCGACCGCCTCGCACGCCGGGCTGATCGTCCGGGCGGCGCGGGCGGGTCTGCCGGTCTTCTGCGAGAAGCCGATCGCCCTGGACGTGCCGGGCACGCGGGCGGCGCTCGCGGCGGTGGCCGATGCGGGCACGGAGCTTCAGATCGGGTTCATGCGCCGCTTCGACGCGGGGTACCGGGCGGCGCGGGAGGCGGTGCGCTCGGGACGGCTCGGACGGCTGCACACCGTACGGGCGGCGACCTCCGACCCGCAGCCGCCCCCGGCCGCGTATCTGCCGCTCTCCGGGGGTCTCTTCCGGGACTGTCTGGTGCACGACTTCGACGTGGTCCGCTGGGTGACCGGGCGGGAGGTCGTGGAGGTGTACGCGACGGGCTCGGACGCGGGTCCCGGCATGTTCCGGGAGGCCGGTGACGTGTCCACGGCCGCCGCGCTGCTCACCCTGGACGACGGGACGCTGGTCACGGCGACCGCGACCCGGTGCAACGGCGCCGGGTACGACGTACGGATGGAGCTGGCGGGCGACCGTGACCAGATCGCGGTGGGCCTGGACGACCGGACCCCGCTCGCCTCGGTGGAACCGCACGGCCCGGCGGCGCCGGAGAGGCCGTGGCCCGGTTTCCTCGAACGGTTCGCCCCCGCGTACCGCGCGGAGCTGGACGCCTTCGTCGGCCTGGTCCGGGGGGAGGCCCCCAACCCGTGCGACGGCCGGGAGGCCCTGGCGGCCCTGCGTGTCGCGGAGGCGTGCGAGCGCTCGCGCGCGGAGCGGGGGCCGGTGCGGGTGGGGGCCTGAGCTTGTACGGGTGGGGGGCTTGAGTCCGTACGGGTGGGGGCTTGAGTCTTTACGGGGGGGACGGTCTCGGTCGGGCCGGATGGTGGGGCCGCCCGGGGCCCCACCGGAGCGCCGGGGTCAGACGGGCGAGATCCGGTGGGTGGTCGGGAAGGCCACGTCGGCCGTCGCCTCCAGCCGCTTGATCAGGCGGCGGACGTGGAGCAGGGGCAGGATGCCGATCACTCCGAAGGCCATGTCGACCGCCGACCACCAGAAGGGGATGTCCCTGATCGGCCCGCAGATCAGGGCGAGCGGGATGATGCCGACGCAGGCGATCATGCCGAACTCGACGATCCAGATGTTGCGGACGGGGTCGCGGTAGGCGCCGTAGAAGGCGACCGCGATGACGAGGTGGGCGAAGGCGAGCCAGTCGGTGCCGTAGAGGAGGTACGGAGAATCGGAACCGGCGGTCGCGATCCCGGCGGCCACCCGGTGGGTCCACTCGGCGAGTGCGGGCAGGGCCTCGGCGACGGGGGCTGCCCAGCCGTCCAGGGCCTGGTCGAGCAAGCGGAGTTCGGTGACGAGCGGGAAGGCGGTGACCCCGCTCAGGACCAGACAGACGACGAAGAGGATCAGCCAGACGCGAATGCGCGTGAGAAGGGCCCCGGGCCCGTTCGGGTCGCTCATGGGGGCAGCGTACGCCCACTCTGAACGCGTTCAAAAACGGGGGGCGGGGCACCGGAACGCCTTGTCGGCAAGGCCGTTCGAGCGCCCCGGCGAAGAAAACAGGACCAGAGCTACCTTTCGGGTACGACTCAGGGGCAGAGGGACCTTTCGGGCATGGTTCGCGACCGTGGGGATCCTCCCGGAGCGGTTCGCGACCGTGGGGTTCCTTCGGTCGCGAACCGGGTCACCAGCGGACCGGGAGGTGCCGGACGCCCCGGATCAGCAGACCGGGCAGCCACTCCCAGGGGGCCGCCTCCGGGTCCAGCTCCAGCCGGGGGAAGCGGTCGAGGAGGGTCCGCAGGGCGATCCGGCCCTCCAGCCGGGCCAGCGGGGCACCGAGGCAGTAGTGGATGCCGTGCCCGAAGGCGAGGTGGCCCCGGGTGTCCCGGCGGATGTCGAAGCGGTCGGGCACGGGGAAGCGCGCGGGGTCGCGGTCGAGCGCGCCGATGGCGACGAGGACGCCCTGACCGGCCGGGATCTCCCGGCCGCCGATGACGACGGGCTCGCGGGTGAAGCGGAGGGTGCTGGTCTCCACCGGCCCGTCGTACCGCAGGGACTCCTCGATGGCGCCGTCGAGGAGGGTGGGATCGGCGCGCAGGGCGGCGAGCTGTTCGGGGTGGGTGAGCAGGTTGCGGACGGTGTTGGCGATCAGATTGACGGTCGTCTCGTGTCCGGCGATGAGCAACAGATAGGCCATGGCGCGCAGTTCGGCCAGGGAGAGCCGGTCGCCGTCCTCGGCGCGGGCGGCGATCAGCCCGGAGAGCAGGTCGTCGGCGGGACCGCTCGCGCGCTTGTCTTCGATGAGGCTGTCCAGGTACGCGGCGAAGTCCCGCAGCGTCTTCTCCAGAGCGGGCTCGTCGTCCGACGAGACCAGCTCGTTCGACCAGGCGCGGAAGGTGTCGCGGTCCTCGGCGGGGACACCGAGGAGTTCGCAGATGACGGTGATGGGCAGCGGATAGGCGTAGGCGTCGACGAGGTCGGCGCGTCCTGCGGGCTCCATGGCGTCGGCGAGGCCGGAGGCGAGCCGCTCGATGCGGGGCCGCAGGGCCTCCACCCGGCGGGCGGTGAACTCTCCGGTGACCAGGCGCCGCAGCCGGGTGTGGTCGGGGGCGTCCGCGCCGAGCAGATGGACGCCGATGACGTCCTCCTCGGGCGTCCGTACGCCCACCACGGACGGGGACTTGGCAAGCCGGGGATCGGCGAGCGCGGCCCGCCCCTCCTCGTGGCCGACGACCAGCCAGAAGTGGAAGCCGTCGGGATTCCTCACCACATGGACGGGACCGGATTCGCGGAGCTTCGCGTAGAAGGGGTACGGGTTCGCGGTGAAGTCCGCGCCGTATTCACCCAGTTCGATGACGGACATCGGCCCAGCCTAGCCCGGCACCGTCAGCCGGACTCGGGCCGGTCGGAGTCGCCGGGGCCGAAGTCGCCGGGGCCGGAGTCGCCGAGGCCGGAGTCGCCGAGGCCGGACGGCTGCCGCTGGATCCTGTCGCGGTACCAGCGCCCCCACGCGTCCAGTCGCTCCGTGAGGGGGTCCAGTGTGTGGCCGACCTCGGTGAGCGCGTACTCGACCCTCGGCGGCACCTCCCGGTACACCGTCCGCTCCACCAGGCCGTCCGCCTCCAGCTCCCTCAACTGGCGGGTCAGCATCCGCTGGGTCACGCCCGGCAGGGACCGCCTCAGTTCGCCGAACCGGTGGGTGCGCGAGGCGAGCTGCTTGAGGATGGCCAGTTTCCAGCGTCCGCCGAGGAGTTCCATGGCGAACTCGACCGCGCAGTGATCCGGTGTTTCCTCGACCTTGGAACGCACCCTTGACCTCCATGGGTATACGGAGTGGCACCAGGGGACGGAAATGACCGTACTTGCGGCCCGCGCGGGTACCTCCGGAAGCTGACCCTATGACAGGGAGCGAGGCACCCGCCGCCGGAACGGCCGACGGGCAAGAGCAGGTGCACCGGGCGGAGCGGGCAGGGCAGGCGGAGCGGGCGGAGCATCCGGGCCGGGCGGCGTGGCCGTCGCTCGCGAAGGGCTCCGGGGGTACCGACGGCCCGGCCCTTCCCCCGCGACGGCGCCGACTGGTGCTGGCCGTTCTGTCGGGAAGCCTCTTCCTGTGCGGGATCGACCTCACCGTCCTGCACGTCGCGATGCCGAGCCTGAGCCGTGAACTGGAGCCGAGCCCCGCCCAGTCGCTGTGGATCGTCGACGTCTACTCGCTGGCTCTCGCCGCCCTCCTCGTGACCTGCGGAACCCTCGGGGACCGTTTCGGCCGGAGGCGTATGGTGCTCGGCGGCTTCCTGCTCTTCGGTCTCGCCTCGACGGCGGCTGCCTTCTCGACCTCGCCCCTCCAACTCGTCGCGGCCCGCGCCGCCTTGGGGGCCGGTGCGGCCATGATCATGGCGTCCACCGTGGCGATCATCCGGGTCGTCTTCCCCGAGGCCCGTGAGCGCGCCCTCGCGATCGGTGTCTGGACCTCCGCGCACAGCGTCGGGGCCGCGGTCGGGCCACTGGCCGGTGGGCTTGTCACCGAACGGTGGGGCTGGGGAGCCGCGTTCCTCCTCAACGCCCCCGTCATCGCCGTCCTTCTGGCCGTCGGCGCCCGGGTCGTCCCCGAGTCGCGCGACCCCGCGCCCCGCCGCTGGGACGTGGTCGGCGTCGCGCTCTCCGTGACCGGGCTGACCGGGGTGGTCCACGCGCTCAAGCAGGCCGGCGAGCACGCGGGGGTGAACGGCGCGGCCGTCCTCACGGCCCTCGCCGGAAGCGCTCTGCTCTTCGCCTTCGTACGGCGCCAGCGCCGTATCCCCGAACCGCTCCTCGACTTCGCCCTGTTCCGTGAGCGTCGCTTCACCACCGCCACGCTCTGTGTGATCGGCTGCTTCGGCGGCTATGTGGCCCTGCTGTTCTTCCTCACCCAGTGGCTCCAGCAGGTGGGCGCCTACACACCGGTGCGTGCCGGGCTGGCTCTGGTGCCGCTGGCGGGCGCCAACGCCGTCGGGGCGATCACGGCCCCCTGGGCGGCGGGCCGTTGGGGCGAACGCCGGGCGCTCACCGGGGCACTCTCCCTCTTCGCCGTCGCGTTCGCCGCGATCGCGGTCGTCGGTGACCCCGGGCGGTACGGCGCACTGCTCGTCCCGCTGCTCGCCGCGGGATACGGCGCGGGCATCGTCATGACCCTGGGCGCCGACGCGCTCATGAGCGCCGCGCGGCCCGAGCGGTCCGGCGAGGCGGCCGCCGTCCAGGAGACCTCCTTCGAACTCGGCGCGGGGCTCGGCGTCGCCGTCCTCGGCACCGTCCTGGCCGCCGTGTACCGCACGGCTCTCCCCGAGGTGCCCGGCCTCTCGCCGGAGCAACAGGCCAGGGCCCGCGAGTCGTTCGCCTCGGCGGAGGACGTCCTGGCCGGGCTGCCGCCCCGGACCGCCCACACCGTGCTGGACGCGGCACGGCAGGCGTACGACCGGGGCTTCACGGCGGTCTCGGTGATCGCGGCGGTCGGCCTGGCCGGTACGGCCCTGATGGCGGGGGCTCTGCTGCGGCCCCGGTCCCCCCGCCGGGGGGGACCGAAAGGGAACGCCCTCGAAAGACGGCGGTCTAGGTCGTAGCTCCCGGCCCCGGCCCCTGGTCGAGGGGGCTCGTGCCGAGGAGGCCCGCGTCGTGGACGAGCAGGGCGATCTGGACGCGGTTGTTGAGACCGAGCTTGGCGAGCACCCGGGAGACATGGGTCTTGACCGTGGGGACGCTCATGTAGAGCCCGGCGGCGATCTCGGCATTGGAGAGGCCCCGGCCGACGGCGACGGCCACCTCCCGTTCGCGGTCGGCGAGTCCGGCGAGGCGATCGGCCGCCGCCGCGCGCGGGGAGGTCTCCGGCTGCCCGGCGACATGGGTCATGAGCTGGCGGGTGACGGCCGGGGAGAGCACGGGATCGCCCGCCGCGACCCGGCGTACGGCGGCGACGATCTCGGCGGGCGGGGTGTCCTTGAGGACGAACCCGGCGGCGCCCGCGCGCAGCGCTCGGAGGACCTGCTCGTCCGCGTGGAAGGTGGTGAGGACGACGACCTCGGGGGCGCCGGGCCGGGCGCGCAGGAGTTCGGTGGCGGTGAGCCCGTCGACGCCCGGCATGCGGATGTCCATGAGGACGACGTCGGGGGCGAGCCGGGCGACGAGTCCGGGGACCTCTCCGCCGTCGGCGCCCTCTCCGACGATCTCCAGGTCCCCGGCGCCGCCGAGCATGAGGGTGAGGCCCGCGCGGACCAGGGGGTCGTCGTCGACGATGAGCAGCCGGATGGTCATGGGGGCCACGGTAGCCAGGCGTGGAGCGAGAAGCCGCCGTCGGGGGCCGGTCCGTGTTCCATCCGGCCCCCGGCGAGGGCGGCGCGCTCGGTGAGGCCGATGAGCCCCTGCCCGGAGCCGGGGACGTGCGGGGCGGGTCCCGCGGGGGCCGGGTTGTGGACGTCGACGGTCAGGCCCTCGCCGGGGCGGCCTCGCACGGTGACGGTGACGGTGGCGCCGGGGGCGTGCTTGCGGGCGTTGGTCAGGCCCTCCTGGGCGATGCGGTAGACGGTGCGGCCGGTGGCGGCGGGCACGGCGGCCGGATCCTCGACGGTGGTGTCGAGGACGACGTCCGCCCCGGCTTCCCTGGACTCCTCGACGAGCGCGCCGAGGGTGCCGAGGGTGGGCTGCGGGCGGTGGCCGTCGCCGTCGTCGGGGGCGCGCAGGACACCGATGATCTCGCGCAGGTCCTGGAGGGCTTCGTGGGCGCTGTCGCGGATGACCCCGGCGGCGCGGGCGACCTGCTCGGGCGGGGCGTCGGGGCGGAACTCCAGGGCTCCGGCGTGCACGCTGAGCAGGGTGAGGCGGTGGGCGAGGACGTCGTGCATCTCGCGGGCGATGGCCTCGCGGGCGAGCCGCTGGGCCTGTTCGGCGCGGAGTTCCGCCTCGGCCTCGGCGCGCCGGGCGCGCTCCCTGAGGGCTTCGACGAGGAGGCGGCGGGAGCGGACGAGCATGCCCCAGGCGGTGACGAGCAGGATGAGGACGAAGCTCACGGCGATCGAGAGCCCGACGTTGACCGTGGGGTCGGGCCGGATGACGGCCTGGGCGGCGGAGGCGGCGACGGCCAGCGCTCCGAGCCAGGCGACCTGGCGGAAGGGGCGGCGCACGGCGACGCTGAACAGGCCGGCGAGGACCGCGCCCGCCGCGACCGGGGCGACGACGCTCACCAGGGAGAGGGCGAGGGAGAGTCCGGCGGGCCACCGGCGGCGCAGCCAGAGGGCGCAGCAGGCGGCGGCGCCGACGAGTTGGTCGACGAGGGTGACGGTCGCGCTGGTGTACTGGGCGCCTGCGTCGGCGGCGAGGAGTCCGACGAAGGCGGCGAGCAGGAAGAGCGAGGTGTCCACGATCCAGTCGCGGACGGTACGGCGGGGCCGGGGCGCCCCGCTCCCGCCCGGTGCGACCAGGTGGGAGGGGAACAGCCAGCGCTGCCGGTCCGTACGAGTCATACCGGCAATGTAAGCGGCCGGGGGGCGGCCGGCGGGGTGCGGGAGGCGGGGACGCTACCGAAGTCGCAGGGGTCGATACTTCGGTAGCCGTGCCGTGGACGGGAGGCGGACGCGGCCGCTCCCCCGCCCGGGTCATGATCACTTCATGAAGCGATTTCTTGAGGTCACGGGGTTTCTGCTCGCGCTGTTCGGTGTCGCCGGGGTGGTCCGCGAGCTGACGGGCGGCTGGTTCTCGTTCCTCGGGGCGACGAGGTTCCTCACCGAGCACGTGGGGTTCCTGGAGGGCCGGGAGCTGTTCACGAACATCGTGGTCGCGGTCCTCGGTCTGGTCCTGATGGTCGTGTCGGACCGGGTGCCCAAGTCCTGACGGGGGCTCAGATACCGGCGGGGGCTCGGGGACTCGCCGTGTCGGGCCTCCGGCCGCCCAGGGGCTCGTATAGGGGTAGGGGTAGGGGTAGGGGTCCGTTTCCCGCCAGCTCGCCGGGCCGCCGGCCGCTTCCATGGAAGCCGCGATCGATGACGGCTTCTTCCATGGAGGTTCGGGATGTCCACGATGAACGGCACGGCGGCCCTGGTGACGGGCGGCAGCAGGGGGATCGGCGCGGCCACCGTCGTCCGGCTGGCGAGGGAGGGCGCCGATGTCGCCTTCACCTACGTCCGGGACGAGCAGCGCGCCAAGGAGATCGCCGCCCTGGTCGAGGCGGCCGGACGGCGGGCGCTGCCCCTGCGGGCGGACGCGGCCGACGCCGGGGACGCGGCGGGCGCGGTCGGCCGCGCGGTGGACGGGCTCGGCAGGCTGGACGTCCTGGTGAACAACGCGGGTGTCGGCGTCCTCGGCCCGCTGGAGACGCTGACGCTCGCCGATGTGGACCGGGTCCTCGCGGTGAACGTCCGGGCGGCCTTCCTCGCCGCGCAGGCGGCGGCCGGGCATCTCCCCGAGGGCGGGCGGATCGTCACCGTCGGCAGCTGCATGACCCAGCGGGTGCCGGGTCCCGGCGGGACGCTGTACGCACTGAGCAAGGCGGCGCTGAGCGGTCTGACCAAGGGGCTCGCGCGGGATCTCGGCGGGCGCGGCATCACGGCGAACCTGGTCCACCCGGGCCCGGTCGACACCGATATGAACCCGGCGGACGGCCCGTACGCGGACGGCCAGCGGGCCATGACGGCGCTCGGCCGCTTCGGCACCCCGGAGGAGGTGGCCGCCATGATCGCCTTCCTGGCGGGTCCCGAGGGCCGGTACGTGACGGGCGCGGAGTTCTCGGTGGACGGAGGACACGCGGCCTGAGCCCGGGGCGGCGGGCCCGGGGCGGCGGGCCCGGGGCCGTAAAACCCGCGCCGCATGCCCGGGGCCGTAGAACCCGCGCCGTAGAACCCGCGTCGCCCGCCCGGCTCCGTAGGCCCTGTGAGCGGGCCGGGCCCGGCGTCGTAGGCCCTGCGAGCGGGCCCGGTGCCGGGCCCCGGCCGGTGCCCCCGGCGAAGGGCCCCGTGTCCCGGGTGGGGCGGCCGTTCCCGGGAACGGGACTCGTGCCCCGGGGCCCCTCAGCCGTCCCTTCCGAGGAGGCGGCCACGGGGCTCGGCCAGGGCTCCCCGGTCGGCGATCCGTTCGCCGCGCAGCCAGGTGGAGGTGACGACGCCGCTGAGGGTCCGGCCCGCGTAGGCGGTGATCCGGTTGCGGTGCTGAAGCTCCGCCGGGTCGACGGTGAAGGTGGCCTCCGGGTCGAGGACGGCGAAGTCGGCGTCCCGGCCCGCTTCGACGGCGCCCTTGCGGCGGAGTCCGGCGAGCCGCGCGGGACCCTCGGACATCCAGCGGGCGATGTCCTCCAGGGTGTGGCCCCGGCGGCGCGCCTCGGTCCAGAGGGCGGGCAGTCCGAGCTGGAGGGAGGAGATGCCGCCCCACGCGGAGGCGAAGTCGGCGGTCTTGAGGTCGGCGGTGGACGGCGAGTGGTCGGAGACGACGCAGTCGATCGTGCCGTCCGCGAGGCCCCGCCACAGGGCGTCCTGGTTGGCGGCCTCCCGGATGGGCGGGCAGCACTTGAACTCGGTGGCGCCGTCCGGGATCTCCTCGGCGGTGAGGGTGAGGAAGTGCGGGCAGGACTCGACGGTGACCTTGACGCCCTCGGCCTTGGCGGCGGCGATCAGCGGCAGCGCGTCGGAGGAGGAGAGGTGCAGGACGTGGACGCGGGCGTCGAGCCTGCGGGCCTGGGCGATCAGGTTGCCGATCGCCGTGTTCTCGGCGTCCCTGGGGCGGGAGGCGAGGAAGTCGGCGTACGCCCGGCCCTGCTTCCGCGGTGCGGCGGCGAGGTGGTGCGGGTCCTCGGCGTGCACGATCATCAGTCCGCCGAAGCCGGAGACCTCGGCGAGCGAGGCGGCGAGGCGCTCCTGGTCCAGCTCGGGGAACTCCTCCACGCCGGACGGCGAGAGGAAGCACTTGAAGCCGAAGACCCCGGCGTCGTGCAGGGGGCGCAGGTCCTTGACGTTGTCGGGCAGGGCGCCGCCCCAGAAGCCGACGTCGACGTGCGCCTTGGCGCGGGCGACCTCCTGCTTGATCCGCAGGTTGGCCACGGTGGTGGTGGGGGGCAGCGAGTTGAGGGGCATGTCGAGCAGGGTGGTGATGCCTCCGGCGGCGGCGGCGCGGGTGGCGGTCCAGAAGCCTTCCCACTCGGTGCGGCCGGGGTCGTTCACATGCACGTGGGTGTCGACGAGTCCGGGCAGGACGGCGTCGTCGCCGACGTCTTCGAGCCGGGCGCCGGCGGGCACCTCGGCGTCGTACGGCAGGACGGCGGCGATCGTCCCTCCGGAGACGGCGACCGACGCCGGGCGCGTCCCCCCGGGGGTGATGACACGCGTCGAGCGCAGGACCAGGTTGACGTCCACCCGTACCCCTTCTTGCAGTGTTTCGGCGGAATCCGCCCCATAGGAATTCAACGAACTGTTGAAGGAGTTTCACGCCCGGACGACGGGCCGTCAAGGGTGGGTCTCCCCCGTCGAGCCCCCACACCCCACACTTGAGTGCTTCCACAAGGCGGAAGCCAAGTTTCGTAAGGTAGAACTCGGCCCCGTGCCCGCGGGGCCGAGGAAGAGCACCCCGGGCCGTCCTCGTGACCGGACGGACCCGCCCTGACCGGCGCGGAAGCCGACCCCGGGACCGTGTGCCCCGGCCGGGGGCGCCCGGTAGGCTGCTGCCTTGCCCGCCTGCCCCGAAAGGACCGTTGACGTGCCGACGTCCAGCGCCAGCACCACCGACGCCGCCAAGCCCGCCGCGAGCGGGGGCGTCCAGTCCCTTGAGCGTGCCTTCGACCTCCTGGAGCGGATGGCCGACGCCGGGGGCGAGGTCGGGCTGAGCGAACTCTCCGCCAGCAGCGGACTCCCCCTCCCCACCATCCACCGGCTGATGCGCACCCTGGTCGCCTGCGGGTACGTACGCCAGCAGCCCAACCGGCGGTACGCGCTCGGCCCCCGGCTCATCCGGCTCGGCGAGTCCGCCTCCCGCCTCCTCGGCACCTGGGCCCGGCCCTATCTGGCGCGGCTCGTCGAGGAGACCGGCGAGACGGCGAACATGGCACTCCTCGACGGCGACGAGGTCGTCTACGTGGCGCAGGTGCCGTCCAAGCACTCCATGCGCATGTTCACCGAGGTCGGCCGACGGGTGCTGCCGCACTCGACGGGGGTCGGCAAGGCGCTGCTCGCGCACACCCCGGCGGAGGAGGTGCGCGCGCTGCTCGCCCGTACCGGCATGCCCTCCGCGACGGAGAAGACGATCACCACACCCGAGGGCTTCCTCGACGCGCTCGCCGTGGTCCGCGAGGCGGGTTACGCGGTCGACGACAACGAGCAGGAGATAGGGGTCCGCTGCCTGGCGGTGTCGGTGCCCGACTCCCCCACCGCCGCCGCGATCTCCATCTCGGGCCCGGCGGGCCGGGTGACCGAGGCGGCCACCGAGAAGATCGTCCCGGTCCTCCAGCAGGTGGCCCGCGAACTCTCCGCGGCCCTGGCGAACACCTCGGGCGGCGGGGCCTGAGCCGCGCGGGACCCGTACGGCGGGAGGGCCCCCGGGCACATGCCCGGGGGCCCTCCGCCGTCTCCATGTCCGGGCCGTGCGGGGTTCAGGCCGTGACCTGCTCGGTCAGCCGCCCGTCCTGGACCGTGACCACCCGGTCCGCGCGGGCGAGGTGCGTACGGTCGTGGGTGACGAGGACCGTCGCCGTGCCGCGCTCCTCCGTCAGCCGCGCGAGCAGTTCCACGACCGCCTCGCCCCGTTCGTGGTCGAGTGCGCTGGTCGGCTCGTCGACGAGGAGCACGGAGGGGTCGTTCATCAGCGCCCGTGCGATGTTCACGCGCTGGCGCTGGCCGCCGGACAGCTGGTGCGGGCGCCGCCCCGCGAGGTCGGCGAGGCCCACCGCTTCGAGGAGTGCGAGGGCCCGGCTCCGGGCCTCCTTCGGCGGCCGGGCGGAGAGGTGCGCCATGACCTGGAGCTGTTCGGCCACCGTGAGCGAGGGCAGCAGGTTGGGCTGCTGGAAGACGATCCCGATCCTTTCCCGCCGCAGCCGCGCCCGGCCGGACGCGTCCAGTGCCGCCGTGTCCGTACCGGCGATCGCGACCCCGCCCCGGTCGGGGACGACCAGGGTGGCGGCGACGGCGAGGAGGCTGGACTTGCCGGAGCCGGAGGGCCCCACGACCGCCGTGAGCGTCCCGGCGGGGACGTCGAGGGAGACGGTGTCGAGGGCGGTCAGACGCCCGTCGCCGTCGGGGTAGGTGAGGGTGACGGCGTCGAGGACGAGACTCATCGGGCGCTCCCGAGGGCGGTGAGGGGGTCGACGGCGGTGATCCGCCGGATGGAGAGGGCCGAGCCGAGCACGCCGAGCACCACGATGACGGCGGCGGGCCCGAGGACGGTGAGCGGTTCCAGGACGAAGGGCACGTCTCCGCCGCTGATCAGGAAGCCGGTGCCGACGGCGAGCGCGGTGCCCGCGAGGGTCCCGGCGGTCAGCATGAGGACGGCCTGCCCGAGGGCGTCCCTGAGGAGGTACGGGGTGGAGGCGCCGAGTGCCTTGAGGACGGCCACGTCACCGCTGCGCTGGATGGTCCAGACCGTAAAGAAGGCCCCTATGACCAGGGCGGAGATGACGAAGAGGAAGCCGCGCATGAGCTGGAGCGAGCCGTTCTCCGCCTGGTAGGACCCTATGGCGGTGAGGGCCTTGTCGAGGGTCCGCGCCTCGGTGCCGAGGGCCCGGTCTCCGGCCGTCCAGTCGGCCGTGCCGTCCCCGCGCAGGGCGATGACGGTGGCCTGCTCCTCGGGGGTCGTGCCGCCGTGGCCGAGCTTCTGCCAGTCGTCGAGGGAGGTCCACACCACCGGGGTGTGACTGTACGAGGCGTCACCGGCGACGCCCGCGACGCTCAGCTCCAGGGGGCCGAGGCGCAGGGCGCCGCCCGTCGAGACGCCCAGCTCCTCGGCGGCGGACTCGGAGAGGACGGCCTTGCCGGGCCCGACGGCACCGGGCGCGAGCCCCGCGTCCGGGTCGGCGCCGAAGGCGGAGACGGCGGCGGTGCGGTCCCCCGAGGCGGCGTTGAGCGTACGGATGCCGAGGGGTGCGGCGGCGCTCACCCCGGGCCGGCCGGCCCACTCCCGCCACTGCTTCTCGGAGACGGTCGAGTTGGTGAAGGAGGCCGACTGCCCGGCGGGCGGCGCGGCGAAGGCCAGCCGGTCGGCGGGCAGCCCGGTGATCGCGGAGACGTTCTCCCGCGCGAGCCCGGCGGTCAGCCCCGAAAGCAACCCGACGAGCAGCGTGATCAGCACGATCACCGCACCCATGAGCGCGAACCGCCCTTTGGCGAACCTGAGGTCTCTCCATGCCACGAACATGCTGACCAGAGTGGTCCCCGGGAGGGCGTCCGGGCATCGCGCCACGGATGGCTCCGGGGTCAAACTTTTGGTTGAGGTCCGGATTGTCCGCTCGGCCTAGGCTGGGGGAATCATGGATGCGCGTACCCTCACCCCCGCCCCGCGTCTGCCGCGTCTCTGTCTGGACCTGCTGACGGCGGGGCTGCTCGCGCTCGCGGCCGTGCGGGCGCATTCGGGGGCGGGGGTCGCGGCGGCCCTGGTGACGGGGGGCGTCTACGCGGCCGGGTCGCGGCTTGCGGTGGTGCGGAGGTCGCGGCGGGCGGCGGCCGGATGGCTTGCGGTCCTGGGCGGGGCCTGGCTGGTGATGCTCTGCCTGACGCCGGAGGCGCTCTGGGTGGCGTTCCCGCTCTACTTCCTCCAGCTGCATCTGCTGCCCACCCGCTGGTCCCTGCCGGTCGTGGCGCTGACGGCGGGCGCGGCGATCCTCGCGTACGTGGGGCACGGCGCCCCGCTCAATCCCGGGGTGTTCATCGGGCCCCTGCTCGGTGCGGCGGTCGCGGTGGCGACGGTCCTCGGCTATCAGGCGCTGTACCGGGAGAGCGAGCGTCGACGGCGGCTCATCGAGGAGCTGATCTCGACCCGGGCGGAACTCGCGGCGGCGGAGCGGCACGCGGGGACGCTCGCCGAGCGGGAGCGGCTGGCCCGGGAGATCCACGACACCCTGGCGCAGGGCCTGTCCTCCATCCAGTTGCTGCTGCGGGCTGCGGAGCGGGCGCTGCCGCCCGGTTCCCCGGCCGCCGGGCACATCGACCGGGCGCGCCGGGAGGCGCAGGACAATCTGGCGGAGGCCCGCCGCTTCGTCCGCGCGCTGGCCCCGCCGGACCTGGAACACGGCTCCCTCGCAGCGGCCCTCGAACGCCTCTGCGAACCGGGGGCGGGGGCGGGGCTGTACGCGGCGGGCCCCTCCGCCACTCCGTACGGCGCGGGCGCGGAGCCCGTATCGCAGGAGGTCACGGCGGGTCAGGCGGCGACGGGCGGTCCCGGGGGCGCGGGGGCGAGCGGGGAGCCGGCCGACGCGAGTGGTCCCGGGGCCCCCGGGGCGGGGGGCGGGCCCCGGGTGCGGTTCTCGGTGAGCGGGGCGCCGGTCGAGCTGCCCACCCCCTACGAGGTGGCGCTGCTGCGGATCGCGCAGTCCGCGCTCGCGAACACCGTGCGGCACGCGGCCGCCTCCCGGGCGGAGATCACCCTGTCGTTCATGGGCTCCTCCGTGACCCTGGACGTGGTCGACGACGGCGCGGGGTTCGATCCCGGGGCCGTTCGCCCCTCGTCCGACGGCGGTTTCGGGCTTCCGGCGATGCGCTCGCGCGCGGAGTCGCTGGGTGGCACGTTCACCGTCGAGTCCGCGCCCGGCCAGGGCACCGCCGTCGCCGTCTCCCTCCCTCTTCCCGCCGGAGTCCGCCCATGACCATCCGTCTCCTTCTCGCCGACGACCACCCCGTCGTCAGGGCCGGGCTGCGCGCGGTCCTCGACACGGAACCGGACTTCGCCGTCGTGGCGGAGGCGGCGACCGCCGAGCGCGCGGTGGAGCTGGCCGCCGCCGGGGGTGTGGACGTGGTCCTGATGGATCTCCAGTTCGGCGCGGGCATGCACGGTTCGGAGGCGACGGCGGCGATCGCGGCGGCGCCCGGCGGGCCGAAGGTGCTGGTGCTCACGACGTACGACACGGACGCGGACATCCTGGCGGCGGTGGAGGCGGGCGCCTCCGGCTATCTGCTGAAGGACGCGCCGCCGGAGGAGCTGGCGGCGGCGGTGCGGACGGCTGCGGCCGGGCAGTCGGCGCTGGCCCCCGCGGTGGCGCACCGGCTGATGGACCGGATGCGGACCCCGGCGGAGGCGCTGACCAAGCGGGAGCTGGAAGTGCTCCAGCTGGTCGGCGAGGGCCTGTCGAACCAGCAGATCAGCAAGGCGCTGTTCCTGAGCCAGGCGACGGTCAAGTCCCATCTGGTGCATGTGTTCGCGAAGCTGGGCGTCGACTCGCGTACGGCGGCGGTCGCGGCGGCGACGGCACGGCGCCTGATCCGACGGTAGGCGCCCGCCGCCCGTCCCTCGTCCCGCCCGGGGACGGCGGGCCCGTACGCCCGTCCCGTACGTCCCTCCCGTACGCCCGGTCAGCCGAGCGTTCCCCCGGGTGGCGGGCCGAAGAGTTCCACCGCCTCGCGCACTTCCGCGAGTCCTCCGGCGAGGGCGCTGACGGAGCCCACGGATCCGGCGACGAGCAGCAGGGAGCGGCGCAGCCGCCATACCTCGGGGGTGTCGCCGAGGGCCAGCGCGTCGAGGGCGGCGAGTTCCTCTTCCGCTACGTCCCGGTCGGCGAACTCGACCCGATGGGCCGCCAGTTCGCGACGGAGCCGGGAGACGGCCGCCCTCAGTCCGGCCGCCCGGGGGTCCGTCCCCTCCTCGGCCGCTCGTCTCTGTCCCACGCTTCGCAACACGGTTTCTCCCCCTCGCGCGGTTCCCCGCGCGAAACTCGCTGTCCGAACTCCATGAACCGCATGAACTCTGGGAACTGCGGGCACTCCGCCGACCGCCCGGACACCCCGGGCGCGGCGCACGACCCCCTCGGGCGATGGTCAGGCGCCGGGGTCGCGGGTCAGTTAACTCCTTTACGTGTCCGACGCGCCACCCTCCGCGAGGGTGATTCGGGCGAGGATTCCCCTTCCCCTGCCGAGGTATGCACTCCTTATGACAACCACGGTTGACCGAACGGGTGAACACCCCCCTGTGGTGGCGGGTCTGCTGCTCGCCGCCGGGGGCGGGCGACGGCTCGGGGGGCGCCCCAAGGCGCTCCTCCCCCATCGGGGCAGGCCCCTGGTGGAGCACGCGGTGGCGACGCTGCGCGCGGGTGGCTGCGAGGTGGTGCACGTGGTCCTGGGCGCCTCGGCGGAGGCCGTACGAGAGCGGGCCGAGCTGCCCGGATGCGTCCTGGTGGACAACCCGGAGTGGGCCGAGGGCATGGGCTCCTCGCTGCGGGCGGGGCTCGCCTCGCTGGCCGCCGACCCGCGCGGGGTGGACGCGGTGCTCGTCCTGCTGGTCGACCAGCCGGGGATCGGGGCGGCGGCGGTGACCCGGGTCCGGGAGGCGGGCACGGGGCGCGGGCCGCACGCGGACCTTGAGGCGCGCACGGTCCGGGAGGCGCTCGTGGCGGCCGTGTACGACGGGGTGCGGGACCGTCCCGTGCTGTTCGGGGCCGCGCACTGGGCGGGGATCGCGGAGCTGGCGACGGGTGACCGGGGAGCCCGGGACTATCTGGCGGCGCACCGGGATGCGATCACCCCGGTGGACTGTTCGGATGTGGCCGAGCCCTACGACATCGACACCGAGAAGGATCTGACACGTCTGGAGTCACACCAGGGGTCACATCAGGAGTCACGTCAGGAGCCGCGCCGGGAGCCGTATCGGAAGTCGCGCCGGGAGCCGTATCGGGAGTGAGGGGCGCGGCACCGGGGGCCACGGCGGGTCGATCCGGGGAGTCTCGACATCAACAGTCCATTGAACTTCCACCATGAGGAAACTAGTATCCACTGTTCAGAAGCCCCTGCTGTTCCAGCGGGCGCCCGCGGCCGTATCCCGGCGCCCGTGGCACTCCGTGCCGCCCCCCGTGACGCTCGGCGGCCGCCAGTCACCGCCCGTGAAGTCCGCTGAAGGAAGTGACAGTTCATGTCCACACCAGAGCCGTCCCCCCTGGCCGTCGTCGATGCCGAGCCCCTGCCGCGCCAGGAAGAGGTGCTCACCGACGCCGCCCTGGCCTTCGTCGCCGAACTGCACCGGCGGTTCACCCCGCGCCGGGACGAGCTTCTCGCCCGCCGGGCGGAGCGCCGCGCCGAGATCGCCCGCACGTCCACCCTGGACTTCCTGCCCGAGACCGCCGCGATCCGCGCCGACGACTCCTGGAAGGTCGCGCCCGCCCCGGCGGCTCTGAACGACCGCCGTGTCGAGATCACCGGCCCGACCGACCGCAAGATGACGATCAACGCGCTCAATTCCGGCGCCCGCGTCTGGCTCGCCGACTTCGAGGACGCCTCCGCGCCGACCTGGGAGAACGTCGTCCTTGGCCAGCTCAATCTGATCGACGCGTACACCCGGAACATCGACTTCACGGACCCGCGCTCGGGCAAGTCGTACGCCCTCAAGCCGGCCGGTGAACTCGCCACCGTCGTCATGCGCCCGCGCGGCTGGCACCTGGACGAGCGCCATCTGGTCCTCGACGGACGGGCCGTGCCCGGCGCGCTCGTCGACTTCGGCCTGTACTTCTTCCACAACGCCCGGCGGCTCGTGGACCTGGGCAAGGGCCCGTACTTCTACCTGCCGAAGACGGAATCGCACCTGGAGGCCCGCCTCTGGAACGAGATCTTCGTCTTCTCCCAGGAGTACGTGGGCCTTCCCCTGGGCACCGTCCGCGCCACGGTCCTCATCGAGACCATCACGGCCGCGTACGAGATGGAGGAGATCCTCTACGAACTGCGCGAGCACGCCTCCGGGCTGAACGCGGGCCGCTGGGACTACCTCTTCTCCATCGTCAAGAACTTCCGTGACGGCGGAGCCAAGTTCGTCCTGCCGGACCGCAACGCGGTCACGATGACCGCGCCATTCATGCGCGCGTACACCGAACTGCTCGTGCGCACCTGCCACAAGCGCGGAGCGCACGCGATCGGCGGCATGGCCGCCTTCATCCCGTCCCGCCGCGACGCCGAGGTCAACAAGGTCGCCTTCGAGAAGGTCAAGGCCGACAAGGACCGCGAGGCCGGCGACGGCTTCGACGGCTCCTGGGTCGCCCACCCCGACCTGGTCCCGATCGCCATGGCCTCCTTCGACGCGGTCCTCGGCGAGAAGCCGAACCAGAAGGACCGGCTCCGCGAGGACGTCTCCGTCGCGGCGGGCGACCTCATCGCCATCGACTCGCTGGACGCCAGGCCCACGTACGCCGGTCTGGTGAGCGCGGTGCAGGTCGGCGTCCGCTACATCGAGGCGTGGCTGCGCGGGCTCGGCGCCGTCGCCATCTTCAATCTGATGGAGGACGCCGCCACCGCCGAGATCTCACGCTCGCAGATCTGGCAGTGGATCAACGCGGGCGTCGAGTTCGAGCACGAGGGCCGGACCGTGCGGGCCACGCCGGAACTGGCCCGCGAGGTCGCCGCCGGTGAACTGGCCGCGATCCGCGCGGAGATCGGCGAGGAGGCCTTCGCGGCGGGGAAGTGGCAGCAGGCCCACGACCTGCTGCTGCACGTCTCGCTCGACGCGGACTACGCGGACTTCCTCACGCTGCCCGCGTACGAGCAGCTGACCGGCTGAGGGGACGACAGGGCCGACCGCGCCGACCACGCCCCGACAGGGTCCCGGCTCCGCCGCCACGCGTGCGCCGGAGCCGGGACCCTGTCGTTTCCACCGCGAGCCGAGAGGCCCGGCCCACGCGCCGACCGCGGGCCGGGGGGCGCCGTCACCTCGGGGTGAGGCCGAGCGGGCCGAGGACCCGGGCCGTCTCATGGCGGTCCGCCGTCGTCATGGCGCGGAGCAGGGCGGCCGAGCCGCCCGGCCAGCCCGCCGCCGCCTCGTCGAAGGCGGTACGGCGGGACTCAAGGGGCCCCTTCTTCCCCGGCAGGGCGTCGAGGACGAACAGGGCCCGCGCCGAGGTCCGTACCCGGAGCGGGTCGTCGGTCTCGCCGCGCGCCCGCAGGGCCTGGTGGGCGTACGCGCCGATCACGGGGTCGCCGACGGCCCCGCGCAGCGCGTCGGGCGGGGCGTGCGCCGTGTCCAGGACACCGAAGAGGGCGCGGGTGGCGGCGGCTTCGGGGGTTCCGGCGCGGACGGTGCCGAGTGCGCCGAGCAGCGTGGACCAGGCGTCGGCGGTGTCCCCGCGCGCGTGGAGCCAGTCGGCGAGCACCCGTGCGGCCACACAGTCGGGCCAGCCGGTGGCGGCGGCCACCACGGCGGACGCGGCCCACGCCCTGACCTCGGCGGCGTCCGGGGCGACGACCCCGCGCACCCCGAGCAGATAGCGGACGGCGCCCGCGCCGCGCGGGGTGAGCCCGAAGGCGTCGCCGGTGCGGAAGACGAGACCGGTGGCGGCGAGCCGGTCGAGGACGTGCGCGAGGTCGCGGGCGGGCCGCTCCAGGAGGGCGCGGTCGGCCTCGGTCGGCGCGGCGCCGCCGAGGAGCCGGGCGAGTTCGGGCAGGGGCGGGAGCGCGTACGGGCCTGACGCCTCGGCCGGGACCGGGACCGGCAGGTCCTCCAGGTCGGGGTCGACGGTCCAGTCCTCGTACTCGGCGGCCTTGCGGGCGACGGAATCCGCCGAGCAGCCGCGCCGGTAGACCACGTACAGCAGATGCGGGGCCTCTCCCGCGTAGGGTCCGGACTCCTCCCCCGCCGGGTCCTCGACGGCGGCGGTCAGGGTGTCCGCGTCCGCCTCGACGGGCCCGTACTCGATCGTGGACGGCGGGGGCGCGGGCACGGCGGGGTCCCCGTAGTGGTCGAGGTGCTCGCCGAGGAGCGCGTCGGCCAGGACGAGGTGCGGGAAGACCTCGGGGCCCGGGGCGAAGCGGGCGTACGGCCCGGAGAGCTGGTCGGCGAGCCCGGCGGCCGTCCACCGGTCCTGGAGCGCCGCCGCCACCCGCCCGATGCCGGTCGCGACGGCGTGATCGGTGAGCAGCGGCCCCGAGGCGGGCGGGTCCTCGGCGTCCCGTACGTACGCGTGGGTGAGCGCCTCGGAGAGGAGGACGTCCGCGAGGGCCGTCCGGCCCATGAGGTCGGCGCGGTGCACCCCGTCGGGGAGGGGGGCGCCGTCGAGCGCGGCGAGCCTGCGCCGGACGTCCTCGGGGTCGCCGAGGTCGGCGCCGCAGGTGCGCAGCAGGGAGGCGTACCAGCGGTGCCAGGTGAGGTTGCCGGGGTCGGTCATGGCCCGTTCGAAGTCGGCGGCGGACTCGCGCAGCGCGGTGCCGATCCGCTCGCCCGCGCCGCCGTCGAAGCGGGCGGCGAGGCGGGTGAGCACGGCGGGGAAGGCGGGGAGGTCGCCGGGGGGCGCGTACACGAACGTCGGCAGGTCCTCGACGAGCAGCCGCCGTACGAGGGCGGGGGTCGGCTCGGGCAGCCCGCTGCCCCGGTCGGCCCCGCGCAGGGCGAGGAGCCCGAGCACCGCCTCCGCTGCGCGCGTGAAGACGGGATCGCGGTGCTCGGCGGTTCCGTCGAGGAAGCTGTCGAGTCCGGTGTTCGTGAGAACGGTCTCGGCCACGCTTCCCAGGGTAGTTCGACCGGGACGAATCGGACGGGCGGCGGAGGGGTGGTGGAGCGCGCGGAGGAGGGGGTGGAGGAGGCGGGCGCTGGGCCGGACGGGTGATGGATCGGGCAGGCGGTCCGGGGGGGGCGCGCCGGGTGGCGCCCTGGTGTCAGCGCACCACCACCGTGCGCGGGGCCGAGAAGTCGCCCCAGGTGCCGTCGGGGAGTTGGGCGCGCAGGGTGAGGGTGTAGCGGGTGCCCGGCGGGTCCTGGACCGGGAAGGTGTAGGTGGCCCGGCCGGGGGGCGGGGCGCCGCCCCAGACGATCGTGGTGGCGAAGCGGCCGTTCAGGTGCAGTTCGTGGTGGGTGACGGGGGCGCCGGTGACGGGCGGCAGCCAGCTGACGGTGATCTCGCCCTTGGCGAAGGTGGCGACGAGGGCGGAGGGGGCGGTGTTGGCGGGGGCGCCCGGGGCGGAGGCGGTGGTGAGGTCGACGGGGGTGCTGTCCGGGGAGGAGTTCTCCGCGGCGTCGCGGGCGCGGACGGTGAAGGCGTAGGCGGTGCCGGGGCGCAGTCCGGTGACGTGGGCGGTGGTGTCGGCGCCCGGGACGGTGTGGATGCGGGTGTCGGCCTGGTAGACGTCGTACGCGGTGACCCGGGTGTCGTCCTTCGCCGGGCGCCAGCTGAGGGTGGCGGCGCGGCTGCCGTCGGCGGTGACCCGCAGTCCGGTCGGGATGGTGGGGGGTGTGCGGTCCTCGGCGGCCGGGGGGAGGGTGGTGGCGGTGACGGCGGCGCTGTCCGGGGAGACGTTTCCGGCGGCGTCGTGGGCGCGGACGGTGAAGCGGTGACGGCTGGCGGGGGCGAGCCCGGTCACGTCGGTCATCAGGGTGGTGGCGGGGAGTTCCTTGACTTTGCGGCCCTCGCGGTAGACCGCGTAGCCGGTGACGGCGCGGTCGTCGGTGGCGGCGCTCCACATGACGTGGACCGTCCGTGCGCTGCCCGCCGTGGCGGTGACCCCGGTCGGGGCGGTGGGCGGGCGGGTGTCCTTGGGTTCGGGCGCGGCTGCGGCGGAGCAGCCGGTGAGGGTGAGTGCGAGCGCGAGGGTCGTCAACAGGCTTGTGGGGAGCGGGCGTTGCACGATCCGGCCTCCGTCCTTCGGAATGGTCCAGACCTATATGACACAGGGGGGACGGCTCCGGCAAGGGGGCGAGGGGGGGAAGCGATGCCGAGGAGGGCGTGACGGGTGGGGCGCGCGTCGGCGGTGACGGGTGCCGTCCGTGGGGCGCGCGGGTCGCCACGGGGGTGGGGCGCGTGGCGCCGTGGAGGGTGGGCGCGTGGCGCCGCGTAGGTGGGGCGCGTGGCGCCACGGGGGGGGGTGGGGCGCGTGACGCCGCATAGGTGCCCTCGGCAGGGCTCGCGCCCCCGCACGGAGGCGCTCGCGGCGGCGTTCACGTCACTCGCGGAGGCGTTGTCAGTGGGGTGCGCTTCACTGGATCCATCACTCTCCGTAGTCGACCCAGGGGGAATCATGACGGACCGTACGACATATGTGACGCACGCCGGGGTACGGCGGCGGGGCTGGACCGACACGATGGTGCGGCAGCTGCTCGGCTCGCCCGACGTCCAGGGCCGGGATCCACGCCGCTGGTCCCTCGCGCCCGTCCGGCTCTATCTCCTCGCCCGGGTCGAAGCGGTGGAGCGGACGCCGGAGTTCGCCGGTGCCACGGTCCTCGCCCCGGGCCGGTCCGCCGCCGCCGGGGCCTATGCCGAGCAGCGCAGGACGGCGGTCCTGGCCGCCGTCCGCACGGCCCCCGTCGAGGTGCCCCGGCTGCCCGGACCCGAACTGGAGCGCAGGGCGGTGCTCCACCGGCGGCTCCTGGAGGCCCGGAGTCCCGGCGGTCCCCGGAACCGCGCGCCGGGCGGACCGCGCTCGGGCCCGCCCGAGGGCTCGCTCGTACGGTGGCAGGTGAGCTATCTGCGGCACTGCCTGGCCCGGTACGAGGCCCTGCTCGACGGGCTGTACGGGGAGACCGGGCGCGGCGAGGCCGAGCGGCTGCTCCGGCGGCGCCTGTACGAGGCGATCGCCGCCGCCTACCCGCCGCTGGCCCGGGAGTGCGGGCGCCGGATGGCGGTCGAGGGATGAGGGCGGGGCGAAGCGGAGGGGTGGGGTCGGCCGGGCCCGTGGGGCGGGCCCGGCCGGTGGGCGCGCGGGCGGTGGGCGCGCGGGCGGTGGGCGCGCGGGCGGTGGGCGCGCGGGTGGGTTCAGCGGTTGGGTGTCGACTTGCCCGTGCGGGCGCCGGAGATCTCCTCGGCCGGTTCCATCGGCGCGGTGACCTCGTCGGCGTCCCTGCCCCGGCCGATGTGGTTGAAGACCACGTTGAGCAGGACGGCGGCGACACAGCCGGTGGAGATGCCCGAGTCCAGGATGATCTGGGCGGTCTCCGGGAAGGCGTGGTAGAAGTCCGGCTTGGTGATCGGGATGATGCCAACGGCCAGCGACACGGCCACGATGAGGACGTTGTTGTCCTTCTCCAGACCGGCCTTGACCAGGGTCTGGATGCCGCTGGCTGCGACCGAGCCGAAGAGGACGACGCCCGCGCCGCCGAGGACCGGCCGGGGGACGACCGAGATCAGCGAGGCGGCGACCGGGGAGAGCCCCATCAGGACCAGGAAGCCGCCGCCGCAGGCGACGACGAAGCGGCTGCGGATGCGGGTCATGGCGACCAGGCCGATGTTCTGCGCGAAGGCACTGCACATGAAGCCGTTGAAGAGCGGGCTGATCGCGGAGCCCAGGGTGTCGGCGCGCAGTCCGGCCGCGATGGTCTTCTCGTCGGCCGGCCGGTCGACGATCTCGCCGAGCGCCAGCATGTCGGCGGTCGACTCCGTCATGGAGACCAGCATGACCACACAGAGGGAGATGATCGCGGCGAGGGCGAACCGCGGGGCGCCGAAGTGGAACGGCGAGGGGAAGCCGACGAGGTCGGCGCCGGTCACCGGGGAGAAGTCGGTGACGCCGAACGGGATGGCGATCAGCGTGCCGACGAGGAGGCCGACGAGGACGGCGATCTGCTTGAGGAAGCCTCGGGTGAAACGGCGCAGCAGCAGGACGACGACCAGGGTGATCCCGGCCAGGGAGAGGAACGTGGTCGAACCGTAGTCGGCGGCCTTGGGGTTCGGCCCCTGGGCCCAGCCGAAGGCGACGGGCAGGAGGGAGACCCCGATGAGGGTGATCACGGTGCCGGTGACGACCGGCGGGAAGAACCGTACGAGCCGGGAGAACCAGGGGGCGGCGAGGAAGCCGAGGAGTCCGGCGACGATGATCGCGCCGAAGATCACCGGGAGGGCGTCGGACTTGTCGTCGGTGGTGTCGACGATGGCGAGCATCGGCGCGACCCCGGCGAAGGTGACGCCGTTGACGAATGGCAGCCGGGCGCCGATCCTCCAGACGCCGAGGGTCTGGAGGAAGGTGGCGAGCCCGGCGGTGAAGAGGCTGGCGCCGGTCAGGAAGGTGAGTTCGGTGCCGGACAGGCCGACGGCCGCTCCGACGATCAGGGGCGGGGCGACGACGCCCGCGTACATGGCGGCCACGTGCTGGAGGCCGCTGGTGAGCATCTTCAGTGGGGGCAGCGTCTCGTCGACCGGATGCGTCTCGCGGTCGGAAGCGGAGCCTGCGTCTTGTGCATTGCGAACCTGGGGCATGGCGGCCACGGCGGTTCCTCCGGTCGGGTACGCGTCGGCGGTGACGCGGGTGTCAGGGAGGTGGTGCGATGCGGTGCGAAGCAGGAGGTGCGGCTCCTTGCCGGGGTGGTGCGGTGCGCGCGCGGAGGGGGTGCGGCGCGCGGGACGGGCACCCGATGGGGGCGGGCGTGGGTAGCCGGGCCGGGAGGTGCCGTACGCGGCGGGCGTACGGCGTCTCCCGGCCCGGTCGCCGTGGGTCCGGCTCGGGTCCACGGCGGCCGGTCGAGGGCCGTTCCCCTCGGCCGGACTCCTGGGGGAGGGTCAGCCCTGGGCCGTGAGGCGGGCCAGGCGCCGGGCCTCCGTGCGTGCCTCGCGCGCGAGGGTGTCCTCGTCGACGGTGAGCAGTCGCCCGTTCTCGACGATCTGCCGGCCGTCGACGAAGGAGGCGGTGACCGGGGCGGGCGGGCCGAGGACGAGGGCGGCGACCGGGTCGGCGATCGTGGAGTGGCCGAGCCCGTCGATCCTCCAGAGGACGAAGTCGGCGAGCTTGCCCGGTTCGAGGGAGCCGACGGCGTCGGCGCGGCCGAGGACCCGGGCGCCGCCGTGGGTGCCGAGGCGCAGGGCCTGCCGGACGGTGAGCGCGCTCTCGCGGTGGGCGCCGAGCCGGTTGACGAGGAGCGCGTTGCGCAGCTCGGTGTGGAGTTCGCCGGTCTCGTTGGAGGCGGTGCCGTCGACGCCGAGGCCGACGGGGACGCCCGCCTTCAGCATGTCGGGGACCCGGGCGATGCCCGCGCCGAGCCGCGCGTTGGAGGACGGGCAGTGGGCGACCCCGGTGCCGGTGCGGGCGAACGCGGCGATGTCGGAGTCGTTCATGTGGACGCAGTGCGCCATCCACACGTCCTCGCCGAGGAAGCCGGTGGACTCGAAGTACTCCGTCGGGCCCATCCCGAACAGTTCGTGGCAGAACCGCTCCTCCTCCACGGTCTCCGAGCCGTGGGTGTGCATCCGCACGCCGAGGCGGCGGGCGAGCGCGGCGCCCTCCCGGAGGAGTCCGGTGGAGATGGAGAACGGCGAGCAGGGGGCCACGGCGATCTGGGTCATCGCGTCGAAGGAGGCGTCGTGGTGCCTGCGGACCGTCTCCTCCGTCGCGGCCAGCGCGCCCTCGGTGGTCTCGACGGCGAAGTCCGGCGGCAGCCCGCCGTCCTTCTCGCTGCGGTCCATGGAGCCTCGGGCCAGGGTGAAGCGCACGCCCGTCTCCGCGGCGGCGCCGATGATGGCGCCCGACAGGTCGCCGGAGCCCACCGGGTACACGTAGTGGTGGTCCATGGCGGTGGTGACACCGCCCCGGGCCATCATGGCCAGCGAGCCCCGGGCGGCGGCGCGCACCATCGGTTCGTCGATCCGTGCCCAGGTGGGGTAGAGGGCGACGAGCCAGTCGAAGAGGTTGTGGTCGGTGGCGAGGCCCCGGGTGAGCCACTGGTAGAAGTGGTGGTGGGTGTTGACCAGGCCGGGGGTGAGGAGGTGGCCGGTGGCGTCGATGCGCCGGACCACGTTCTCCAGCCCTTCGGGCGCCTTCCCGGCGCCGACGGACTCGATCCTGTTGCCCGCGACGACGAGGTGGCCCGAGGCGTACTCGGTGCCGTCCGCGTCCACGGTGGCGATCGCCGCGTTCTCGACGACGATGCGCGGGGCTGCCGGAGGTGCTGCCATGGCGGTGGTTCCTTCATTCCTCTGGGGCGAAGTGGGCACGGCAGGACCCTAGGAGGATTCGAGTGCCGGGCCCGCCGTGGCGCGGCTCCGGGTGCCGAGGTGGTGGAAGAAGAGGTTGAGGAGGACGGCGACGAGCGCGCCCGCGCTGATGCCGGAGCCCAGGACCGTCTGCGCCCAGGCGGGGAACCCGGCGTAGAAGGTGGGGGCGGCGAGCGGGATGATGCCCGCGCCCAGGGCGACGGCCACCAGGATGATGTTGGAGCTGTCGTCGAGTCCGGCTTCCGCCAGGGTGCGGATGCCGGAGACCGCGATCGAGCCGAAGAGGACGATGCCGGCACCGCCGAGGACGGGCATCGGGACCAGGGAGACGACGGCGCCGAGGACGGGGAAGGCGCCGAGGACCAGCAGGACGCCGCCCGCGACGGCGACCACGTACCGGGAGCGCACCTTGGTCAGTGAGACGACGCCGACGTTCTGGGCGAAGGCCGAGGTGGGGAAGCCGCCGAAGACGGGGCCGAGGAGGGTCGCGATGCCGTCGGTGCGCAGACCCCGGGTGATGGTCCGGCCGTCGCTCGGCCGCTCGCAGATCTCGCCGAGGGCGAGCATTCCGGCGCTGGACTCGGTCATGAGGACGAGCGTGACGATGCACAGGGAGAGGACCGCGGCGGGCTGGAACTCGGGGGCGCCGAAGGCGAAGGGGGTGGGCAGGGCGGCGACGGGTGCCTGGCGGAGGGCGTCGGCGTCGGCCATGCCGAAGGGGATCGCGGCGAGGGTGCCGATGAAGAGGCCGAGCAGCAGGGCGATCTGCTTGACGAAGCCCTTGCCGAAGCGCTGGAAGAGCAGGATGACGGCGAGGGTGAACCCGGCGAGCGCCAGCTGTCGTGTGGAGCCGAAGTCGGCGGCGGTCCGGTCGCCGCCCTGGGCCCAGCCGACGGGGACGGGCATCAGGGTGACGCCGATGAGGGTGATCACGACGCCGGTGACGAGCGGCGGGAAGAAGCGCAGGAGCCTGCCGAAGAAGGGTCCGACGGCGAGACAGAAGACTCCGGCGACCATCACCGCCCCGTAGATGGCGGGGAGTTGGTGGCCGGGGGCGCTGGTCTCGGCGATGGCGAGCATCGGGGCGATGCCCGCGGAGGAGGCGGCGTTGACGAACGGGAGCCGGTTTCCGGCGAGGCGTCCGACGCCGAGGGTCTGGAGGATGGTCGCGCAGCCGGCGATGAGCAGTCCGGCGGCGATGAGCCGGGTCATCCCGGCCGCGTCCAGGCCGACGGCCTGGCCGATGATGAGCGGAGGGGTGACGACGCCCGCGTACATGGCGGCGATGTGCTGGAGTGCCGCGGGGACGAGCCGTGAGGCGGGGAGCTTCTCGTCCACCGGATGGACCTGGCCGGGGGTGTCCGGCAGGGTGGAACACGGGCCTTCGGCGGGTGCCGGCCCCTTTGCTGGCAGTGCCATGGAATTCCCTCCGGTCTGGCGCGGCCCCCGCCGGGCCGCGGGGCGGACGGGGGCCGTTCACTCAGATGCCGCTTAGAGGTTGGTCATGTCGACCGGGATCCGCGCCGTGGCTCCGTCGCGGAGGACGGTGGCCTCGATGAGGCCGTACATGCGGTCGGCGGCGTAGTAGACCTCGTTGTCGTTCTTCAGGCCGAACGGTTCGAGGTCGACGAGGAAGTGGTGCTTGTTGGGGAGCGAGAAGCGGACTTCGTCGATCTCGGAGCGGTGGTCGATGATCCGCGAGGCCATCTGGTAGAGCGTCTGCTGGAGCGAGAGCGAGTAGGTCTCGGCGAAGGCCTGGAGCATGTGCTTCCGGGTCTCGGCGTAGGACCGCTCCCAGTGGGGCATGCGCTGGTCGTCGTCGGTCCAGTTGAACCGCCAGCGACCGGAGACCTGGGTGGCCAGGATGCGGTCGTAGGCCTCCTGGAGGGTGGTGTACTCGTCCTTGATGTAGCCCCAGAACTCCGAGTTGGTGGAGTTCATGACGACGAGGTCCTTGAGGCCGGAGACGACCTCCCAGTTCCTGCCGTCGTAGGTGATCTGGGTGACGCGGGTCTCCTGGCCCTGGCGGACGAAGGAGTGGTTGACCTCGTCGGCGCCGATGAACTTGGAGTTGGCCTCGGAGGTGGCGATCCGGTCCCAGGCGTACTCCTCGATCCGGATGCGGGCGCGCCGGATGGGCTCCTGGCTCGTCACGAAGTGGCGGGCGAGGTGGATGCCGAACTGTTCGGCGGACTCGATGCCGTACTTCTTGGCGAACGCGAAGACGGTGTTCTTCGTCGTGTCGGTGGGGAGGCAGTGGGCGTTGGAGCCGGAGAGGTGGACGTCTTCGAGGTCGCCGGAGAGGGCGACGGATACGTTGAGGTCCTTGATGTGGTGGGTGTCGCCGTCCCGCGTGATCCTGACGACGCGGTTCTCCGCTTTGCCGTACTGGTTCTGGCCGAGAATCGTGGGCATGTCTGCTAGCTCCCTCGGTATACGGAGTAGCCGAACGGGTTGAGCAGCAGCGGTACGTGGTAGTGCTCGCCCGGGGTGACGGCGAACGTGATCGCCACCTCCGGGAAGAACGCACCGCTGTCCCTTACGCGGGGGGCGTCCTGCTGCGCCTCGGCTTGTTTCGTGGAGAAGTACGTCTCGACCTCGAAGTCGAGGCGTACATGGGTGGTGCCTTCCGGCAGGGCCGGGAGGTCCTTGCAGCGCCCGTCCGCGTCGGTGGCCGAGCCGCCGAGCGTGACCCACCGCGCGCCGGAGCCTGACCGGGCCGAGAGCGTGACGGGCACGCCCTCGGCGGGGCGGCCGACGCTGGTGTCCAGGATGTGCGTGGACACCGATGCCGTGGTGTCGGTACTCATGCGGAGTCCTCTTCCTCTACGAGCCGGGTGAGCCGGATACGGTTGATGCTGCCCAGTTCGGTGCGGACGATCTCCCGCTCCGTCTCGGGCGGGTTCCCGATCCGCTCCCTGAGCGCGTCGAGCATCTGTTCGCCGGTTCTGCCGGTGGCGCAGATGAGGAAGACATGGCGGAACCTCTCCTGGTAGGCCAGGTTGAGGTCGAGCAACTCGGCCTTGAGCCGTTCGGATGCGCCGGCCATCCCGCTCTGCTCGCGGGAGGAGGTCGGGTCCCCTTCCTTCGGGCGCCCGATCGGCGGGTGTCCCGCCATCGCCTCGGCGAGATCCTCGGCGGTCAGTTCGGCCATGGCGGCGTCACTGGCGAGGAAGAGCGCTTCGGCGGTGGCGTACGGGCGCCGGACGAGGATCGCCCTCCCCCACGCCGAACTGGAGCACACCTCGTGGAGCACGGCCGCGGCCTCGCTCTCCGCGGAGGTGTTGAACCGGGTGAGGCCCGGTGTCGTACCTGAAGTCACGGGAAGCCTCCGTGGCTGTTTTTCGCTGTGCGTCGGACGGGCTGCGGATAGCTAACGCCCTCCGCAACACGACGTCAACACTTTGTTGAAAACTCGGTCACGCAAAAGCCGCCGCCCCGACATCCGGGCGGCGGCTCGCGTCACAAGAGGCCCAACTAGTCGTCGTTGGCGGCCTTTTCCCTGTTCAGGGCGGTCTCTCTGTTGAGGTAGTTGTAAATCGTGAAACGGGAGACGCCCAGCGCCCCCGCGACCGTCTCCACCCCATGGCGTACGGAGAAGGCGCCGCGCGCCTCCAGCAGCCGGACCGCCTCCTGCTTGGCCTTGCGGTCCAGCTCGGCCAGCGGCCTGCCGTGCCGGCGCTCCATCGCGGCCAGAATGCGACCGAGGGATTCGGACAGCTGCGGCAGCCGTACCGCGAGCACCTCCTCCCCCTCCCAGGACAGGACCACGTCGTCGCCCTCCGCCCTTCCGGGGGCGAGCAGCTCGGCCCCCATGGCGTCGGCCAGGGGCTTCACGGCGGCGACGAGCGGGTGTTCGCTCACTTCCCGGCCTCCCCCGCCTCGTCGGCCCCGCCTATCACGTTGACCTGGAGGGAGACCCGGGTGGCACCGGCCGCCAGGGAGCGGCGCAGCAGCTCGCCGACCGCGCCGAGGACCTCCTCGGAGCCGCCTTCCGCCGTGTTGCCGAAGGGGCCGACGTCGACCGCGTCCAGTTCGGCGGACTGGATGACCTCACGGGCCACGACCGCGTGCGCCGGGGCCTCGTCGAGGTCGAACGGCTCGGTCGTGAACTCCACTCTCAAACGCACCATGGCCCCACGCTACGGCCCCGCCCGAGCCCTGGGGAGCCCCGGACCTGCGGGGACCCCTTGACAAGCGCCTCGCCCACCTTGCAGCATTCCGTCAGACAGAAACAAACTTCCGCTATACGGAAGGAGCGCCGCCCTTCATGGCCCGCTTCCCGGTAGGCGCAGGCACGGACCAGCGCTTCGATGTGAACCTGTCGATCCTCTTCACCGAACTTCCGCTCCTGGAACGCCCGGCGGCGGCCGCCGCCGCCGGTTTCACGGCGGTCGAGCTGTGGTGGCCCTGGACCGACACCGCCACCCCCGAGCAGAGCGAACTCGACGCCCTCAAGAAGGCCCTCGACGACGCCGGGACCCGGCTGGTGGGCCTGAACTTCTACGCCGGCCGGCTGCCCGGCCCCGATCGCGGCGCCCTCTCCGTACCCGGCGAGGAGTCCGACCGCTTCCGCGCCAACATCGAGGTCGCGGCCGACTTCGCCGCCTCCGTCGGCTGCACCGCGCTCAACGCGCTCTACGGCAACCGCGTGGAGGGCGTCGACCCGGCGGTCCAGGACGCGCTCGCCCTGGAGAACCTGGTGCTCGCCGCCCGCGCCGCCGACCGCGTCGGTGCGATCCTCCTCGTCGAGACCCTCAACGAGCCGGAGTCGCCGCTCTACCCGCTGGTGAGCGCCGAGGCCACCGTCGAGGTCGTCGACCGGGTCAACGCGGCCACCGGCCTCGGCAACGCCAGGTTCCTCCTCGACGTCTACCACCTGTCGATGAACGGCGAGGACGTCGGCCGGATCATCGCGGAGTACGCCGACAGGACCGGCCACGTCCAGATCGCGGACAACCCGGGCCGGGGCGCGCCGGGCACTGGCGACCTGCCGCTCGGCCGGTACCTCGACGAGCTGCGGAAGGCCGGTTACGACGGCTGGATCGGCCTGGAGTACAAGGCCGCCGACACCGCCGCGTCCTTCGACTGGCTCCCGGCCGAGGACCGCCCGGCCCACTGACCCGGGGCGCGGGACCGGCACCCGCCGCCCGGTCCGGCCCCCTCCCGTACCCCCTCGTCCCGAGAGGCACCCTCACCATGAGCACTCTTCCCACGATCGCGTGGATCGGCCTCGGCATCATGGGCTCCCCCATGTCCGAGAACCTGCTGAAGGCCGGCTACCAGGTCACCGGCTACACCCTGGAGCAGGACAAGCTAGACCGGCTCGCCGCCGCGGGCGGCACCGTCGCCGGATCGATCGCCGAGGCCGTCCGGGACGCCGACGTCATCGTCACGATGGTGCCCGCCTCCCCGCAGGTCGAGGCGATCGCCTACGGACCCGAGGGCATCCTGGAGAACGCCCGGCCCGGCGCCCTGATCGTCGACATGTCCTCCATCACCCCGCAGACCTCGGTCGATCTGGCCGTGAACGCCGCCGAGAAGGGCCTGCGCGTCCTCGACGCCCCGGTCTCCGGAGGCGAGGCCGGTGCCGTCGAGGCCGTTCTGTCGATCATGGTCGGCGGCAGGCGGGCCGACTTCGACGAGGCCCTTCCCCTCCTTGAGGCGCTGGGCAGGACCATCGTCCTGTGCGGTCCGCACGGCTCGGGCCAGACGGTGAAGGCCGCCAACCAGCTGATCGTCGCGGTCAACATCCAGGCGTGCGCCGAAGCCGTGGTCTTCCTGGAGAAGTCGGGCGTGGACCTGAACGCGGCCCTCGATGTCCTCAACGGCGGACTGGCCGGTTCGACCGTGCTGACCCGCAAGAAGGACAACTTCCTGAACCGGGACTTCAAGCCCGGCTTCCGGATCGATCTGCACCACAAGGACATGGGCATCGTCACCGAGGCCGCCCGCACCGTCGGCGCCGCCCTCCCGGTCGGCGCGGTCGTCGCCCAGCTGGTCGCCTCGCTGCGCGCCCAGGGCGACGGCGGTCTCGACCATTCGGCCCTGCTTCGCGCCGTCGAGCGCCTCTCCGGCCCGCAGGTCTGACCCCCGCCCCCGGCGGCTGCCGGGGCCATCGACTTCCGGCCGGCGGCGGCGCTGACAACCTGTCCTGTCGCGCCCAGGCGTCGCCGCCGGCCGGAACACCCCACCTCCCTTTTCAACAAACTGTTGACGTCTTGTTCGAGCCGAACCTAGGCTCCACGGATCTCAGCAGAGCTCCCGTACGGAAGGTCACGATGTCGAAGCGCGTGCTTACGACCGAGTCCGGCGCCCCCGTCGCCGACAACCAGAACTCCGCCACCGCCGGCGTCGGTGGCCCTCTCCTCCTCCAGGACCAGCACCTGTTCGAGAAGCTCGCGCGCTTCAACCGTGAGCGGATCCCGGAGCGCGTGGTCCACGCCCGCGGCTCCGGCGCGTACGGCTTCTTCGAGGTGACCGACGACGTCACCGCGTACACCAAGGCGCACTTCCTCGGCGCGGTCGGCAAGCGGACCGAGACGTTCGTCCGTTTCTCCACCGTGGCCGACTCGCTCGGCGGCGCGGACGCGGTCCGCGACCCGCGCGGTTTCGCCCTGAAGTTCTACACCGAGGAGGGCAATTACGACCTCGTCGGCAACAACACCCCGGTGTTCTTCATCAAGGACCCGATCAAGTTCCCCGACTTCATCCACTCACAGAAGCGCGACCCCTTCACGGGCAGGCAGGAGCCGGACAACGTCTGGGACTTCTGGGCGCACGCCCCCGAGGCCACCCACCAGGTCACCTGGCTCATGGGCGACCGGGGCATCCCGGCCTCGTACCGTCATATGAACGGCTACGGCTCCCACACCTACCAGTGGACCAACGAGGCGGGCGAGGCCTTCTTCGTCAAGTACCACTTCAAGACGAACCAGGGCGTCCGCTGCCTCTCCGCCGAGCAGGCGGCCGAACTCGTCGGCAAGGACGCCTCCTCGCACCAGACCGATCTGCTCCAGTCCATCGAGCGCGGCGTGAACCCCTCCTGGACCCTCTACGTCCAGGTGATGCCCGCCGCCGAGGCCGCGGAGTACCGGTTCAACCCCTTCGACCTCACCAAGGTGTGGCCGCACGCCGACTACCCGCTCCAGCGCGTGGGCCGGCTGGTCCTCGACCGCAATCCGGACAACGTCTTCGCCGAGGTCGAGCAGGCCGCGTTCTCCCCGAACAACTTCGTCCCCGGCATCGGCCCCTCGCCGGACAAGATGCTCCAGGGGCGCCTGTTCGCCTACGCCGACGCCCACCGCTACCGCCTCGGCGTCAACCACACCCAGCTCCCGGTGAACGCCCCCAAGGCCACCGTGGCGGAGAACTACGGCCGGGACGGTCTCATGGCCACCCGCAACGGCTCGCGCCACGACAAGAACTACGAGCCCAACTCGCACCGGGGCCCGGCCCAGACGGACACGGCGCTCTCCGCCCCGCTCGCGATCCACGGCTGGACCGGCACCCACGCGGCCCCGCAGCACACCAAGGACGACGACTTCTTCCAGGCGGGCGAGCTGTACCGGCTCATGTCCGAGGACGAGAAGGGCCGTCTGGTCGCCAACATCGCCGGCGGTCTGTCCCAGGTGTCCCGCGAGGACGTCATCGAGAGGAACCTCGCGCACTTCGCCGCCGCCGACCCGGAGTACGGCAAGCGCGTGGCCTCGGCCGTCCGCGCCCTGCGCGAGGACTGAGCGGACGGCATCACCCAGACGGCGTACGGCAGGTGACGGGAGGTCCCCGCCGTACGCGGTCCGGCACACCGGCCCGAATGAGGGGTGGCCGGTGCTCCGGACAGCATGAGGACCGCGGTGGCTCCGAGCCAGTGCGGTGGTAAGGACGCGAGGCCCCTTCTTCCCGACCCGAGGGAGGCAGGTGCCGATCGCCCGTCGGTGCCGCCGCGGTCCCCACGCCCCCCGAGACTCCGCCCGGCGGCATGGACTCCTGTCACGCCGACCCCGTGCCGCCGGGCGGCCACCGAGGAAAGAGTGCGGAACCAGGTATACGGTCCCTGGCCCCGCGCTCTTTCCGCGTGCGCGCCTCCGTCCCGCCCCGCGCACCCCGCACTCCCGGACGCGCTTCCCTCCGTGCGCGGCCGTCTGCGCGTTGGCCTCACCCCCGCCCGGACTCCGCGTCGACCGGCCCCGCGTCGGCGGGCCCCGCGTCGGCGGGCCCCGCGCCGACCGGCCCTCCGCCCGCGTCCGCCCGCGCCAGGACGTACGTCACCGCCAGGGAGGCGACCGCGAGGAGGGTCATCCCCGTGCGGGGCGAGGCGAGTTGGGCGAGCGCCCCGGCCAGGGCCGCGCTCACTCCCTGGAAGGCGAGCATCCCCGAGGCGTGCAGCCCGAGCGCGTGACCGCTCAGTTCCTCCGGCACCAGGGCCATCAGCCGTTCCTGGTGCAGCAGGCTCGCCCCGTACCCGATCGCCGAGACCGTCACCGCGCCCAGTGCGAGCGGCAGCGGCGGGTCCAGCGCGAACAGCGGGAACGGGGCGGCGAGCAGCGCCTGGAGCGGGAAGCGGAGCCGTCCGCGCAGCCGCGTCGGCACGAAGCGGCCCACCGCGGTGTCCCCCACCAGCATCCCGAACGCGCCGCAGGCGAAGAGGAGTCCGGCGCGCTCGGGGGCGTACGGCACGAACAGCGACTCGCAGCCGACGATCAGCCCGTTGGGCACCCAGAGGGCCAGATAGCAGCGGCGGAGGGCGGGGGTGGAGCAGAGGCGCCGGTTGGTGCGCCAGGTCTCGGCGACCGACGCCCGGCCGCCGGCGCGCGGCGGCCGGGCGCCGAGCCCGCCGCGTGCGAGGAGCGCGGCGAGCAGGTAGCAGCCCGCGCCCGCCAGGACCGCGCCGCGCGGCGAGAGCAGGACGACGAGGAGGCCGCCGGTCGCGAATCCGGCGATCTGGCAGACGCCCGTGGCCATGTTGACGATCGAGCGGCCCAGCGGATAGGAGGCGCGGGGCAGGATCTCGTCGAGGAGCCCGTAGCGCACCCCGCCGCCGAGGGAAGCCGCGAGCCCCTCGGCGAAGAGGATCGCAAAGACCGCCCCGGTCGGCAGCCCGGGGACGGCGAGGACGGCCGTGGCCGCGGCGAAGAAGAGGGCGATCCCGCCGAGCGCGGCGCGCGGCGGGAGCCGGTCGGCGGCCGAGAGCAGCGTGACCGCGCCGGCCAACTGGGCGAGCGCGGGGCCGAACAGGGCGAGAGCGGAGAGGAACGGGGAGCCGGTCACGCGGTACACCAGCGTGGCGAGCCCGAGACCGGCGACGGTCTGGGCGGCGCTGTGGGCGGCGCCGGTGAGGAAGAGCGGGGTGAACTCGGGGGTACGGAAGAGATCGCGGTAACGGGCCATGCCGGGGAGTCTCGGCCCGGCCCCCGGCGCCCGGTACTGTTTCGCGCACCCGCGAAAGGGCGTGCGCGCGGGGCTCCGGCGGACTCCGCGCGAGGACGGCCGCCCTCGGGTGGCGGCAACGGCACGAAGACGGGCGGACGGCGTGGGCTGGTGGCAGATCGGCACGGATTCGCTGGCCGGGTGCCGGTTCGTCGTCTCGCCGCTCGCCGAGACGATCGCCGCCCTGAAGACGCTGCACCACGCGTCGGCCGCCCATCCGGGCGAGCGCGCCTGGCTCACCGCCCGGCTGCCCGCCTACCGGCGTCGGATCGCCGCCGAACCGCTCGACGGGCTCCTCGTCAAGGCGGCCCTCGGGCCCACCTGGAACGCCGACTTCGTGACCCCGACGCCGACGGGCGAGCCGGGCAGGTCCTTCGAGGAGGAGGTCGAGGCCGTCCGGGAGGCCGAACCAGCGGACGCGGTCGCCCAGTTGGAGGTGGCGGTGGGCGGCAGGGTGGGAGAGCCGCTGCGGTCGGAGAAGGACCTGCCGCAGCGGATGGCGGGTGTCCTGGAGTGGGTGTGGCGGGAGACGGTGCTGCCCGACTGGGAGCGCAGGCGCCGGATCCTGGAGGCCGACGTGGTGGCGCGGACCGCGCGCCTGGCCCGGGACGGCTGGGCGGCGGCACTCGACGAGCTGCAACCAGGGAAGCTGCGCTGGCTGGGCGACGGACGCCTCCAGGTCAACCCCCGGGCGTATCCGCCCCGGAGGATCGACGGAGGACGGCTCCTCTTCGTCCCGGTGACACCCCGTCAGGGGTGGGTGTCCTGGGAGGGCTCGCGGCGGCACGCGATCGTGTACGCGTGCTCCGGCGCCCTGGCGGACACGACGGGCCCCGTGGTGCCCGAGGCGCTGGGCGCGCTTCTCGGCAAGGCCCGCGCCGGGGTCCTCATACGGCTCGGATCTCCCACGTCCACCAGTCAGTTGGTGGCGCTCACCGGGCAGGGCCTCGGTTCGGTGGGGCGGCATCTGAAGGTGCTGCTCGACGCCGGTCTCGTACGGCGGGACCGGGCGGGCCGTTCGGTCCTCTACAGCTGGACGGCGGCGGGCGAGGTCCTCGTACGGGCCCGGCGGGGAGCCGACCGGGGGTGAGCCGGCCGGGGCCGACCGGGGACGGGCCCGGCGAGGGCCGCCGACCGGGGGTGGACGGCGGCCGGCTCCCCGCCGTCGACCGGGGGGCGGCGGTCGGCCCCTCGCCGGGCCCATGACGGGCCCGCCGGTCAGACCCGGAGGGCCTTGATCGCGGTCGGCGCGTGGCCCGGCTCGGTCGCCAGTTCCTCGAACTCGGTGACGTCGCTCATGTCGGCCGTCCTGCTCATGGCGATGTTGGTGACGCGTTCCAGGATGGCCTCGACGACGACGGGGACCTGGTGCTCGACGGCCAGCTTCCGGGCCCGCTCCAGGGCTTCGGCCAGCTCCTCGGGGTCGGTGACGCGGATCGCCTTGACGCCCAGGCCCTCGGCGACCTTGACGTGGTCGACTCCGTAGACGCCGATCTCGGGGGTGTTGACGTTCTCGAACTCCAGGTTGACCTGGAAGTCGATGCCGAGGCCCACCTGCGCCTGGCGGATCAGGCCCAGATAGGCGTTGTTCACCAGGACGTGGACGTAGGGCACCTTGTGCTGGGCGGCGACCGCCAGTTCCTCGATCATGAACTGGAAGTCGTAGTCGCCGGAGAGCGCGACGACGGGGGTGTCCGGGTCGGCCGTCGCGGCGCCGATCGCGGCCGGGATGGTCCAGCCGAGCGGGCCCGCCTGACCGCAGTTGATCCAGTGGCGCGGCTTGTAGACGTGCAGGAACTGGGCGGCGGCGATCTGGGAGAGACCGATGGTGGTGACGTACCGCGTGTCCCGGCCGAAGACCTTGTTCATCTCCTCGTAGACGCGCTGCGGCTTCATCGGGACGGCGTCGAAGTGCGTACGGCGCTGGAGCGTGGCCTTGCGCTCCTGCGCGGAGGCGGCCCAGGCTCCGAAGTCGGGCAGTCCGCCCGCCTCCTTCAGCTCCCTGGCGATCTCGACGAAGAGTTCCAGGGCCGCCTTGGCGTCGGAGGCGATGCCGTAGTCCGGGGCGAAGATCCTGCCGAGCTGGGTGGGCTCGATGTCGACGTGGACGAACGTGCGGCCCCGGGTGTACGCGTCGAGGTTGTAGCCGGTGTGGCGGTTGGCCCAGCGGTTGCCGATGCCGAGGACGAAGTCCGACTCCAGGAAGGTCGCGTTGCCGTAGCGGTGCGCGGTCTGGACGCCGACCATGCCCGCGGACAGTTCGTGGTCGTCGGGGATGGTTCCCCAGCCCATCAGGGTGGAGATGACGGGGACGCCGGTCAGTTCGGCGAACTCGACGAGCAGATCGGTCGCGTCGGCGTTGACGACTCCGCCGCCCGCGACGATCAGCGGCCGCTCGGACCCCAGGAGGAAGCCCAGCGCCTTCTCGGCCTGGGCGCGGGTGGCCTTCGGCCGGTGGACGGGCAGCGGCTCGTAGGTCTCGGGGTCGAACTCGATCTCGGTCAGCTGGACGTCGATCGGGAGGTCGACGAGGACCGGCCCGGGGCGGCCGGAACGCATGAGGTGGAAGGCCTGCTGGAGGACGCCGGGGACCTGCGCGGCCTCCAGGACGGTGGTGGCCGCCTTGGTCACCGGCCGGGCGATGGTCGCGATGTCGACGGCCTGGAAGTCCTCCTTGTGGAGCTTGGCGACGGGCGCCTGGCCCGTGATGCAGAGGATCGGGATGGAGTCGGCGATCGCCGAGTACAGGCCGGTGATCATGTCGGTGCCCGCGGGCCCCGAGGTGCCGACGCAGACGCCGATGTTCCCTGCCTTGGCCCGCGTGTAGCCCTCGGCCATGTGGGACGCGCCCTCGACGTGCCGGGCGAGCGTGTGGCGGACGCCGCCCACGTTCCTCAGCTCGCGGTAGAAGGGGTTGATGGCCGCGCCGGGGACGCCGAAGGCCTGGGTGACGCCTTCGCGCTTGAGGATCTCAACGGCCGCTGCGGCGGCGGTCATACGAGGCATGGGAGTGCTCCTGCTTCGGCCGGGCGGATGCAAGCCCACCGGTCGGCTCGAAGAACCCCGGACGACTTGTTTCCGTAATGCGGAAATACTGTTCTGCGATACGGAAGCAATGTAGGTGGGGCTTCGAAGAGCCGTCAAGAGAGGCCCCGACTCCGACCCCCGACAGGGTCACGGAAGTGGCCGAACACCCTCCTCCGACGGCCCACGGGGAGGACGATGGGGCGGAACGACAGGGGGTTGGCCGTGAGTGATTCGGTACCGGTGCGCTGCCCCGCGTGCCTGCGGACGCAGTCGTACGCGGCTCCCGCCTATCCCTGCCCGTGCGGAAACCCGGTCGCGCCGCCCCTGCTGCCCGGCACTCCGGCCGAACCGATCACCCGCCGGAACTGGTCGGACGAATGGGTCACCGTCCGCTGCTCCTCCTGCGGCCGCGAGGACGACTGGCCCCACCCTGAACTGGGCTGTTCCTGCGGGACGATCCTGCGGATTCCGGTACGACGGCCGCCTCCGGGGGACAGGTCCCCTACGGGCCCGGGTCCGGGTCCGGCTCCGGCGGGGGAATCCCCTACGGGTCAGGGCCCAGGTCCGGGCCCGGTGGACGGATCCCCTACGGGTCAGGTTCCGGCGAACGGGTCCCCTACAAGTCCGGGCACGGGCCCGTACGTACCCGACGGATCCCCTACGGGTACGCCCGGTACGCCCCCGGGCGACCCCGGGGAACCCCGTACGGGCCGGGAGGCGCCAGGTGCCCCGACCGGGGATCCCGGGCCGGGGCTCGACCTCGGCGCGGACCCCGCCCTCGTCCGCCGCCCCGGCGCGTTCCCGTCAACGTTCACCGTCATGCTCCCGTCAGGTCTCCTTCCCGTCACCCGGTCTCCCTACCGTCCCCGGCGTACCACCCCGCGTTCGAAGGCGAACCAGGGGGCGTCGACTGGAGG
>NZ_MSJP01000011.1 GCF_014596525.1 Streptomyces sp. CBMA291 | reverse complement strand
TCGGCGCGCCCCCCGCACCTCCCGCGCCCCAGCCCCCGTACGTACCCCAGGCCCCGCACGAGCCCCTGCCGCCGCACGCGCCCCAGCCCCCGGCGCCCCTGCCGTCGGTCCACTCGGCGCCCACGATGGTGGCCCCGCTGGTCCCCGCGCCGACGCACACCCCGACGCACACCCCGGTCCCGCCGCCGGGCCCGGCCCCCGCCCCCTACGGGCAGCCGCCGCAGCCTCCCCAGCACGGTCAGGTCCCCGGGCCGTACCCCGGACAGGCGCCCGGTCCCTACCCGCAGCAGGGCCCGCCCTCGTACGGGCAGAACGCCTCCGCCCCCTACGGGCAGCCTTCGGCCCCTTACGGGCAGGCCCCCGCCCCCTACGGGCAGCATCAGGGAGTCCCGGGAGGCGTTCCCGGGGGTGCCCCGGCCGCCGGGGCGGGTCTCGCCGCCGCGCTCGCGCCGTACAAGGAGACCGCCACCGGCGCCCGCTGGACCCCGCAGAACCAGCAGCTCATGCGGGTCGACCTCGGCAAGGGCGGCACACCCGTCCTGGCCCGGCAGGGCTCCATGGTCATGTACCAGGGCAAGGTCGACTTCGGCTACAAGGGCGCGGGTTTCGCGGGCCGGATCGTCGGCAACGCCACCGGTCAGGAGATGCAGCTCATGCGCTGCACCGGACGCGGTCAGGTCTTCCTCGCGGAGGAGGGCACCCATCTGCACCCGATCGAGCTCCAGGGCGACGGCATCTGCGTCTCCGCGGAGAACGTCCTCGCGTTCGACGAGTCCCTCCAGTACGAGGTCCGGCGCATCGAGGGCCACGGCATCCCCGGCGGCGCCCTTTTCACCATGCAGTTCCACGGCTCGGGGACCGTCGTCGTGAAGACCCACGGCACCCCCGTCGTCCTGCCCGTCACGCCGACCACCTTCGCCGACTGCAACGCCGTCGTCGCCTGGTCCTCCGCGGCCCAGGTGGTCCTCTCCAGCCAGGTGCGGCTGCGCCGCAACGCCTACCCGGGCCACAGCGGGGAGACCGTGAACCTCCAGTTCCGGGGAGCCCCCGGCAACTTCGTCGTCGTCCAGCCCTACGAGGTCTGAGGGAGCCGGAAGTCATGAACCAGCAACTCGCGGGCTACGCCCCGTCGCCCGTCGCGGCCCGGATGGAGAACCACGGACACTCCATGCTGAAGGTCGCCATGGCCTCCGGCCAGGACCTCTACGCCCGGACCGGCTCCATGGTCGCCTACGAGGGCTTCATCACCTACGAGCCCAACCCCCCCGCCGTCCGGCAGGTCGCCCAGCAGTGGATCACCGGCGAGAGCACCCCGGTGATGCGCTGCTCCGGCGACGGACTGCTCTACCTCGCCGACTACGGCGCCGACGTCGTCGTGATCAACCTCCAGAACGACGCCCTCTCCGTCAACGGCACCAATGTGCTCGCCTTCGACGCCCACCTCCAGTGGGGCGTCGAGCGGGTCAAGGGGCTCGCCAAGTTCACCGGACAGGGCCTGTTCAACGTGACGATCTCCGGCACCGGCTGGATCGCGCTCACCTCGCGCGGCACGCCGATCGTCGTCGACTGCGGACGCGGCGAGGACGAGACGTACGTCGACCCCGACGCGCTCGTCGCCTGGTCGCCGGCGCTCAAGGTCAAGGGCAAGCGCAGTTTCAAGGCCTCCTCGCTCATCGGGCGGGGCAGCGGCGAGGCCTACCAGATGGCCTTCTCGGGCCAGGGCATCGTCGTCGTACAGCCGAGCGAGGACAGCACCGACCGCCTGCGGGTCCGGGGCTGAGGGGGAGCGAGAACACACCATGCAGAGCCCGCTTTTCAACCACGCGGAACAGCAGAGCCAGGAGCGCTACGTCGTCCAGAACCCGCAGCTCCTGCGGGTCAGCCTCACAGGACAGGACGACGTCCTCGCCCGCAAGGGCGCCATGGTCGCGTACCAGGGGCTGATCGACTTCGACGGCGAGTACCAGAGCAGCGGCCAGCAGCGGGCCCGCGCCCACACCGGCGAGGGGCTCGACCTGATGCGCTGCTCGGGGCAGGGCACGGTCTACTTCGCCAACCTCGCCCAGTACGTGCACGTCGTGGACGTCGAGCAGGAGGGCCTGACCGTCGACAGCTCGTACGTGCTCGCGCTCGACTCGACCCTCCACACCGAGGTCATCGCCGTCGACAGCCAGTACGGCGTCTCCGGCTCCGGCAAGTACCAGCTCAACGTCTCGGGCCGGGGCAAGGTCGCCCTGATGACCTCAGGGCAGCCCCTGATGATGCACGTCACCCCCGACAAGTACGTGAGCGCCGACGCCGACGCGATCGTCGCCTGGTCCACCGGACTGCGCGTCCAGATGCAGGCGCAGACGCACAGCTCCAGCGTCCGCCGCAGGCGCGGCGACACCGGCGAGGGCTGGGAACTCAGCTTCCTCGGCCAGGGCTTCGCGCTGGTCCAGCCCAGCGAGGTCCTGCCCCCGCAGCACGCGGCCCTCCACGGCATCGCCGCCCAGTACGGCATGGGTCAGCACGGCGTCCACGGCCAGAACCAGAACAACGCCTGGAACTGACCGGAGCGAGGACGCGAAGAGAGGGAAGCGACACGAAGGGCGGTCGCCGTCGGCGACCGCCCTTCCACGCGAGCCGGGACCGGGCCCCGGACTCCTGTCCCGGTCGGGACACGGCCCCGGGCTCCTACGCGCGCCAGGCCCCTACGCGAGCCGGGCTCTTACGCGCGCCGGACTCTTACGCGAGCCGGGCCAGCGTCGCCTCAAGCAGCCGGACCACCGAGGTGTCCGCCACCCCCGCCACCTCGTCGTACGCGAACCAGCGCAGGTCCAGGGACTCCTCGCTGATCCGCTCCGCCGCCCCCGCCGGGGCGAGCGCCGCGTACTGCACGTCCAGATGCCAGTGACAGGGCGCCGGAATCGGATGCCGGTCGAGCCGCACCGGACCGCCCGGCAGCAACGTCAGACCCTCGATCCCCGACTCCTCGGTCGCCTCCCGCAGGGCCACCGCCGCCATCGTCGGATCACCGGACTCGCAGTGACCGCCCATCTGCAACCACATGCCCAGCTTCTTGTGCAGGGTCAGCAGCACCCGCCCCCGCGAAGGATCGACCACCAGCGCGCTGCCGGTCAGATGCCCCGCCCCGCACGGCTTGTACATGCCGTCCGAGTGCTCCGCCAGATGCGCCAGATACCGATCGCGCAGCTCGGGCTGGTCCTCGTACTGCTTGAGCACGAGGACCGCGTCGTCGTACAGGCTCACCGTGCGCCGTCGCCCTTGCCCTCGTCGTCCTTGCCGTCCTTGCCGTTCTCGCCGGCTTCGTCGGCACGGCCCTCGGCCGCCTCGCCGAGCATCTTGTCCAGCTCGGAGAAGTCCAGGTGCTCGCGGTGCACGAAGCCGTCCGGGTCGTCCAGGTCGGTGGCGGTCGGCAGCATGTCCGGGTGCTCCCACAGCGCGTCCCGGCCGTCGACCCCGCGCGCGTCGGAGAGCGAGGCCCACAGGCGCGCCGCGTCCCGCAGCCGCCTCGGCCGCAGCTCCAGACCGATCAGCGTCGCGAAGGTCTGCTCGGCGGGACCGCCCGACGCACGGCGCCTGCGCAGCGTCTCGCGCAGCGCGTCCGCCGAGGTCAGCCGCGACTTGGCGGCCTCGTGGACCACCGCGTCCACCCAGCCCTCGACGAGCGCGAGCGCCGTCTCCAGACGGGCCAGGGCCGCCTTCTGCTCCGGGGTGTCCTCCGGCTGGAACATGCCCTGCTGAAGGGCTTCCTGAAGCTGCTCGGGGTGCGTCGGGTCCAGCTGGCCCACCGCCTCCTCCAGCTTCGACGTGTCGACCTTGATCCCGCGCGCGTATCCCTCGACCGCACCGAAGAGATGCGCCCGCAGCCACGGCACGTGCGAGAAGAGCCGCTGGTGGGCGGCCTCGCGCAGCGCCAGGTAGAGCCGCACCTCGTCGGAGGGCACGCCCAGGTCCTTGCCGAAGGCCTCGATGTTCAGCGGCAGCAGCGCGGCGCGACCGGCCGGACCGAGCGGCAGACCGACATCGGTCGAGCCGACGACCTCACCGGCGAGCGCTCCGACGGCCTGGCCGATCTGCTGGCCGAACATGGCGCCGCCCATGGAGCGCATCATGCCGATCAGCGGGCCGGCCATGGCCTGCATCTCCTCCGGCAGGACGTCGCCCATCGCCGCGCCGACCCGCTCCGCGACCGGGTCCACGAGCTGCTGCCAGGCCGGGAGGGTCGCCTCGACCCACTCCGCGCGGCTCCACGCCACCGCCGTACCCGCCCCGGAGGGCAGCGGGGTGACCTGGTCGAGCCAGAGGTCGGCGAGGCGCACGGCCTCCTCGACCGCCGACTTCTCGGCCGGTCCCACACTGGCGTCCTTGGTGCCGTCAGGGGTGCCCTGGGCCACCACCTGGCGGGCGATCTGCTTGGCCATGTCCCAGTTCACGGGACCGCCCTCGTAGCTGAGCATCTGCCCGAGCTGCTGGAAGGCCGCGCCCAGATCGTTGGGGTTCAGGGAGCCGAACATCGCCGCGAACGGGTTGTCCCCGCCGCCGCCCGGCCCGCCCATGCCCATGCCCGGCAGGGCGCCGAAGCCGAACGGGTTCGCACCGAACGGGTTGCCGCCGCCCTGGCCGCCGGACCCCTGGCCACCTCCGGCGGGGTCCTTCTTCTTGCCTTCGTCGCCGTTCTCCGGCTCCTCCGGCGGAAGGCCGAATCCGAATGGGGTGTCACTCACAGGTTTCCTCGGCTCGTAGGGCCGCCGGCCTCCTGCCGACGGCGACTGCCCGACCAGGGCCTGTCCAGACAGGCCCCGCACACCACCAGCGTAGACATCCGGGCCGGAATCGGGCTCGGTGCTCCGCCGGGACGTGCCCTGCGGCAGGATGGACGCCACCTGGTCCGTACGCGTCATGCCCGTACGTACTGAAGACAACCGCTGGAGACGCCCGGTGAGTTCCCCAGATCCACAGGTTCGCGGAGCGCGAAACCCCTCAACCCGGTCCGCCGTGCGCGGCCCCGTCGTCGCGGTCACCGGCGCCGCGTCCGGCATCGGTGAGCTGCTGACCCGACGCCTGGCGGCGTCCGACGAGATCAGAAAGGTCGTCGCCCTCGACGAGCGCCGGGGCGAGATCGCCGAGGCGCAGTGGCACGTCCTCGACGTGCGGGACCCGGCCATCGCCGAGAAACTGCGCGGCGCGGACGTCGTCGTCCACCTCGCCGTCGATCTCGACCTGGAGACCGACCCCGCCGCCCGTACCGCCTACAACGTGCGCGGGACGCAGACCGTGCTGACCGCCGCCGCCGCTGCCGGGGTCCACCGGGTCGTGCTGTGCACCTCCGCGATGGTCTACGGCGCCCTGCCGGACAACGACATCCCGCTCTCCGAGGACGCCGAGCTGCGGGCCACGGCGGAGGCCACCGGCGTGGGCGACCTCCTGGAGATCGAGCGGCTCGGCCGCCGCGCGCCCCGGGCGCACCCCGGACTCCACGTCACCGTGGTCCGCCCGGCCGTCCTCGTCGGCGGTACGGACACGGCGCTGACCCGCTACTTCGAGTCGCCCCGGCTGCTCGTCGTCGCCGGTTCCCGGCCGACCTGGCAGTTCTGCCATGTCGAGGACCTGGTGAGCGCGCTGGAGTACGCGGCCCTCGGCAAGGTCGAGGGAGAGTTCGCGGTCGGCTGCGAGGGCTGGCTCGAACAGGAGGAGGTCGAGGAGCTTTCCGGGATCCGGCGCATGGAGCTGCCCTCGGCGGTGGCGCTCGGCGCGGCGGCCAGGCTCCACCGGATCGGTCTCACCCCCTCGCCCGCGGGCGACCTCGCCTACACCATGCACCCGTGGGTGGTGAGCGTCGGCCGGCTGCACGACGCCGGATGGCGCCCGAAGTGGACGAACGAGGAGGTCCTCGCCTCGCTCCTGGCGGAGGTCGAGGGCCGCCACACTGTCGCGGGCCGCCGTCTGGGCCGCAAGGACGCCACGGCGGCGGGCGCGGCCGGTGCGACGGTGGCGCTGCTCGGCACGGCGGCCCTGGTCCGCCAGATGCGCAAGCGCCGCGGGATCTGACCGGGGCCACGCGCGCGGGACCGGGCTCACGGGCAAGGGGGCGGGGCCTTACGGGTACGGGCCGGGCTTCACGGGCACGGGCCGCGCTCTATGGGTACGGGAGCGGGGGCACGCGCGCGTGGGGCCGTGCGATGGGCGCCCCGACGCCGTACGCGCGCGTGGGCGGACGGGCGGTCCGCGCGCACGACCAGAACCCTCGGTCCGCGCCTTCCAGCCCCCCCTACGTCCCGGCCCGTCCCTCCCGCGCGGATCCCGGCCCGCCCCATCCGATTCCCCGGTCCGAATCCCCGGTCCGAACCGCCGGTCCGGGTCTCGCTTCCGGGATGTCGTACGGGTGGGGCACGATGGGCCCATGGGACCGACGCATGAGCACCCCGGCGAGCTGGCCGCCGACGACCCGATCAAGCTCCTCGCGATCAGGGAGACCCCGCTCTCCGTCGACGAGGTCTTCCGGGCGGTCGGGGACGACGCCGCCGGTGGCACCACGCTCTTCGTCGGCACCGTGCGCGACCACGACGGCGGCGCGGGCGTCGACGCGCTCGGCTACTCCTGCCATCCGACCGCAGAGGCGGAGCTGCGTCGTGTCGCGGAGAAGGTCGTCGCCGACCACCCGGTGCGGGCGCTGGCCGCCGTCCACCGGGTCGGAGAGCTGCGGGTCGGCGACATCGCCGTCGTCGTCGCCGTCTCCTGTCCGCACCGGGCCGAGGCCTTCGCCGCCTGCCGCAAGCTCATCGACGACCTCAAGCACGAGGTCCCCATCTGGAAGCACCAGACCTTCTCGGACGGTACGGAGGAGTGGGTCGGGGCCTGCTGACCCCGTCCTTCCGGAGCACCCGGGCCGCACCGCCTTCCGAGGTGCCGGGACCCCGCCTTCCGAAGCCTCCGGACCCCGCCTTCCGAGGCCCCCTGTCCCGGCTTCGCAGCACCCCGGAACCCGCCTCCAGGGGTCCCGTAGCCCCTCTACCATCAGCTTCCGGATCGGCAAGGCGCCGCGCCGACACGACGTAGTCGAACGCCCGATTTGCGTAACCGCCCCCCACGCGCGAGCGTTGACCCCACGGATGACACAGTCTGCTGATCAACTCACTGGGGATGGGAGGTCGGGATGGCAGCGCTGGCCTGGTTGCTGATTCCGCTTTTCGCAGTCGTCGGCGCGGCGATATGGGGAAGCTGGGCTTCAAGGGACAAGACCACGGGCGACGTGGCCGAACTCGCCGGCTACGCCCGCTTCAGGGACGCGATGGAACGCTCCCACACCCCGGCCCCCGACGCCCCCCGGCCGGAGCGAGAACCGGCCACGACGGCAGGCCCCGTCACCACCTCCGCCTCGGGCTGACGCGGGCGGTCCCGTCCGGCCCCGCCCCACGGGTGCGCCCACAGGCGAGTCCCGTACTGTCGTTCCATGCCACGCCGCACCGCGACGATGCTCGCCTCCACCCTGGTCCTGATCTGTCTGCTCATCGCGGGCGTTCTGATCCCGGTGCCGTACGCGGAGATGAGCCCGGGACCCACGGTCAACACCCTCGGCGAGGCCAGGGGAGAACCGGTCCTGCGGATCTCGGGGCGCAAGACCTACCCGACCGACGGGCACCTCAACATGACCACGGTCCGGGTCACCAGCGCCGACTACCGGATGAACGCGGTCGAGGCGATCTACGGCTGGCTCGCCCACGACAACGTGGTGGTGCCGCACGACACCCTCTACCCGGACGGCAAGACCGAGGAGCAGTCGAGCCAGGAGAACGCCGAGGAGTTCAGCCAGTCCCAGGAGAGCGCCAAGGTCGCCGCGCTCCGGGAGCTGGACATCCCGGTGGTCTCGCGGGTCGTCGTCGGCGCGGTGGTCAAGGACTCGCCCGCAGAGGGCAGACTGCACGCCGGTGACGTGATCAAGGCCGTCGACGGGGTGCCGATCGTCGGCCAGGGCGATGTGGCCAAGCAGGTCGTCAAGCACAAGCCCGGTCAGGATGTCACGTTCACGATCGTCCCGGCGAAGGACGCCGTCGCCGCCGAGAAGGCGCGCAAGGAGCCGACCGTCACCCGCGAGGTGGTCATCACGACCACCACGTCGGAGGAGGGCGACCGGGCCGTGGTCGGCATCCAGGCGGGCACCGACCACGTCTTCCCGTTCGACATCGACATCAACCTGGCCGATGTCGGCGGGCCCAGCGCCGGTCTGATGTTCGCCCTCGGAATCGTCGACAAGCTGACCCCGGAGAGTCTCACCGGCGGCCGGTTCATCGCGGGAACCGGCACGATCGACGACGCGGGCGAGGTCGGCCCGATCGGCGGCATCGACATGAAGCTGGTGGGCGCGCGCAACGCGGGCGCCCAGTACTTCCTCACCCCCGCGGACAACTGCGCGGCCGCCGCCGCCGACACGCCCGACGGCCTCACCCTCATCAAGGTCGACACCATCGACGACGCCAGAAAGTCCCTGGAAATGCTCCAGGCGGGTGACACGAAGTCCCTGCCGAGCTGCTCGAAGGGCTGAATCCGGACGCCGCGAAGGTCCGGGACCGGGCACGCGCGCGCGTACGCACGGAAAACGACCGCCCTCCAGTGGCGTCGAAAAGGGCTCCCGGCCGACCGGCCGGGAGCCCTTCTCCATCGGAGCCCCGGGAGCGGTCCTCAGCTCTCGAAGGTCGCCGCCAGCGCCTCGGCCAGGCCCGGCACCAGGTCGGGGCCGGTCAGGACCTCGGTAGGGCTGTCCTTCTCGCGCAGCCGGATCGCCGCCTCGCGGGTGCCCTTCCGCAGCACCGCCACGGTCATCCGGACCTCCTGGCGGTCCGGGTGGGCGGCCACCCACTTGGCGAGCTGCTTGTCGTTCAGGCCCTGGGGGACCTGGGCCTCGGCCGACGGGGGCAGCATCAGCCGCTCCACCGTCAGGGCGCAGCCGACCACGGCGGTGGGCCAGGCGATGGTGCCGAGGAACTCGTCGAGGGGCTTCCCGCGCGGCAGCTTGTCCTGCTCGATCGGGGTGTAGGCGGTGGCGTCGTCGCCCAGGCCCAGCTGGGAGGCGAGAGAGGGTTCCTGGGCGCGCAGCCGTGCGGTGTCGACCAGGGCGAAAAGGCGGGCGGGCTGGTCCCAGCCGAGACCCGACGCGTACTCGTCGATCTCAAGCACCGCGCGGGTGAGGGGGCTCGCGGCCATAGCCGGGCCGGAGGGGGAAACATTGGACATGACCAATATCCTGCCTCCTTTGCACCGGAACACGGGAACTAGGTAAAGCCTCAGTAAGTTGCACCAGTGGGCTCTACGATTCGCGGGGCCTGCTTTCAGACGTATCAACATCGAGGGGCGCACGTTGGCTTTCCAGATGCCGGACCGGGGCGGAAGTCCGTCCGGGCCGAGGATGAGAGTCGGCCGGCCGTCCCGGCGGGCCCGCACCCTGCTCATGACTCTCGGGGTGCTGGCCGTTCTGGCCATGGCGTTCGTGATGTTCGCCGGGTTCTGGACGGACTGGCTCTGGTATCGCTCGGTCGATTACTCGTCCGTGTTCACCACCACGCTGTGGACCAAGATCGGCCTCTTCGCGGTCTTCGGTCTGCTGATGGGGCTCGCCGTCGGGCTGAACGTCTGGCTGGCGTACCGGCTGCGTCCGCCGCTCAGCGCGATGTCGCTGGAGCAGCAGAGCCTCGACCGGTACCGGATGGGCCTGGCCCCGTTCAAGAAGTGGGTGCTGCTCGCCGTCACCGCCCTGGTGGCGCTGATCGCGGGTGCCTCCGCCTCGGGCCAGTGGCGCACCTGGCTGATGTGGATCAACGGGGTGCGGTTCGGGCAGAAGGACCCGCAGTTCGGTCTCGACGTGTCGTTCTACGCGTTCGACCTGCCCTGGTACCGCTTCCTGCTCTCCTTCGGCTTCGCCGCCGCGATCCTCTCGCTGATCGCCGCCGGGATCACGCACTACCTGTACGGCGGGCTGCGGATCACCAGCCCGGGTGCGCGGGCCACCGCCGCCGCCACCGGACACCTCTCGGTGCTGCTCGGCGTCTTCGTGTCGCTGAAGGCGGTCGCGTACTGGCTCGACCGGTACGGTCTCGCGGTGAAGTCCAGCGACTTCAAGGCCACCGGCAACTGGACGGGTCTGCGGTACGTCGACGCCAACGCGTATCTGCCGGCGAAGACCATCCTGTTCTGCATCGCCGTGATCTGCGCCCTGCTGTTCTTCGCGACGCTCTGGCGCCGGACCTGGCAGCTGCCGGTGATCGGCTTCGGCCTGATGGTGCTCTCCGCCGTCCTGATCGGCGGTCTCTACCCGGCGATCGTGCAGAAGTTCCAGGTCCAGCCGAACGAGCAGGCCAAGGAAGCCGAGTACATCCAGAAGAACATCGACGCGACCCGCAAGGCGTACGCGATCGACGGGACGAAGCCGGAGAACTACTCGGGCAAGTCGACGGTCAAGGCCAAGGACCAGCTGCGGACCAACGCCGACACGGCGGCCAGCTACCGCCTCCTCGACCCGAACATCGTCTCGCCGACGTTCCAGCAGCTGGAGCAGAAGCGGAAGTACTACCAGTTCCCGACGACCCTGGACGTGGACCGCTACGACGGCAAGGACACCGTCGTCGGTCTCCGTGAGCTCAACATCAAGGGCATCCCGAAGCGGAACTGGATCAACGACCACTTCACCTACACCCACGGCTACGGCGCGATCCTGGCCTCGGGCACGCAGACGGACGCCAACGGCTCCCCGGTCTTCACCGAGTCCGGGCTGCCGACCACCGGTCAGCTCGGCCAGTACCAGCAGCGGATCTACTACGGCGAGAAGACCGACCAGTACTCGATCGTGGGCGGCCCCCAGAAGGAGCTGGACTACGAGGAGAACGGCGAGAAGACCACCAGCTACCAGGAGAAGAGCGGCGTCAGCCTCTCCAGCACGTTCAACCGTGCCGCGTACGCGGTGGCCTTCAGCGAGCCGCAGATCCTCTACTCGGGGGCCATCGGCGACGGCTCGCGGATCCTCTACAACCGCACGCCCAAGGAGCGCGTCGAGGCCGTCGCCCCCTGGCTGACCATCGACGGCGACGCCTACCCGGCGGTCGTGAACGGCAAGATCCAGTGGATCGTCGACGCCTACACCACGACCAACGGCTACCCGTACGCCTCGCGCACCACGCTCGGCGACACCACGGCCGACTCGCTGACCGTCGGCAACCAGCAGCGCGCGGTCGTCGCCCAGCAGAACCAGGTCAACTACATCCGCAACTCGGTGAAGGCCACCGTCGACGCCTACGACGGCACGGTGAAGCTCTACGAGTGGGACACCGAGGACCCCGTCCTCAAGACCTGGATGAAGGCCTTCCCGGGCACGGTCGAGGCGAAGTCGGAGATCAATGCCGACCTGCTCCAGCACCTGCGCTACCCGCAGGACATGTTCAAGGTCCAGCGCGAGCTGCTGACCCGCTACCACGTCACCGACCCCGCGCAGTTCTACAGCGGCTCGGACGCCTGGCAGGTGCCGGACGACCCGACCAACAAGGACGGCAACGCGGTCCCGCCGTACTACCTGAGCATGAAGATGCCCGGGGACTCGGCGCAGCGCTTCTCGCTGACGACGACGTTCACCCCGAACGGGCGGCCCAACCTCGGGGCGTTCATGGCGGTCGACGCGGACGCCACCAGCAAGGAGTACGGCCGGCTGAGACTGCTCCGGGTCACCGAGGACGTGCCCGGCCCCGCCCAGGTGCAGAGCAAGCTGAACGGTCTGCCGTCGGTGGCCACCTTCGTCCGGGACATGAAGGGCGCCGACTCCGACATCCAGTACGGCAACCTGCTGACCGTCCCGCTCGACGGCGGCTTCCTGTACGTCGAGCCGGTCTACGCCCAGGGCCGCAACGCGCTCTACCCGCTCCTGAAGAAGGTCGCGGTGTCGTACGTGGACGCGGACCAGCCGAGCGGTGACACGACCAAGGACACCACGGTGTTCGAGGACAACCTCACCAAGGCGCTCAACGCGGTCTTCGGAGTGGAGGCGCCCACCGGGCCCACCCCGCCCACGACCCCGCCGGGCACCACCACCCCGCCGACCGCCTCCACCGACGTGGCCCTGAAGCAGGCCATCGCCGACGCCCAGAAGGCGTACGACACGGGCGAGGCGGCGCTCCAGAAGGGCGACTGGAACGCGTACGGCAAGGCCCAGGAGGACCTCCAGGCCGCGCTCCAGCGGGCGGCCGAGGCCGGGGCCAGGCTCAAGACGCCGGGATCAAGCGGCTGACCTGAGCTTTTCCACCCCGCATGCGTGGTACTGTTGTTTCACCGACGCGGGGTGGAGCAGCTCGGTAGCTCGCTGGGCTCATAACCCAGAGGTCGCAGGTTCAAATCCTGTCCCCGCTACTTGAGAACGAGGGCCCGGATCCATAAGGATCCGGGCCCTCGTCGTGTGTCGAGGTGCATGGAGGCGTAAAGGGCGGTAGGCAAGGGTGAGTTGGCGTGAGTCGTGTTTGACTTGTCTCTCTGTGGGCATGTCGACAAAACAACGCTGAGCGGCTCGCCGGCTGCGGTATACCAGGTGTGCTCGTGTTGTGGGTGGTGCGACGATGGTATTTATGGGGGACAGGGCAACTCTGTTGGAGACAGGGCGGTTTGTGCAGCGGCACACCAGAGACGCCGCGAACGAGATCATCGAGGCAGCGAGGGCCGTCGACGCGGCCGTCGACACCACCGCCGAGACCGATCCCGACACCGTAAACGACGCCGAGAACGAGACCGAGGCGGAAGCCCGCCACCGACGCGCCGCCGAGCACGGCGACCTCGCCGCCATGAGCGCGCTCGGCGCGCTGCTGCTGCGCCGCGGCGACCTCGACGGCGCCGAACCCTACTTGCGCGGCGCCACCGCCGAAGGCGACCGGGCCGCCGCCAACAACCTCGGCGTCCTGCTCCACCAGCGCGGATACGCCGAAGAAGCCGCGGGATGGTGGCGGGTCGCCGCCGTCGCGGGCTCCGCGCCCGCCGCCCACGCCCTCGGCCGCCACCACCGCGAGCGCGGCGACGAACCCGCCGCCGAGTACTGGCTGCGCCAGGCCGCCGAACAGGGCCACGCCCTCGGCGCGTACGCCCTCGCCGACCTCCTGGAACACCGCAGCGACGTCGGGGCCGAGCGCTGGCTGCGCGCCGCCGCCGAACAGGGCCACCGCGAGGCCGCCTACCGGCTCGCCCTCGCCCTGGAGCGCCGCGCCGCAGAGACCACCCGGGGCCCGCACGACACCGGCACCCGGCTCAGGGTCCCCGGCACCGGCGCCATCGTGCCCGGCTCCGCCGCCCCGGGCCCCGTCCTGCCCCCGTCCGCCACGGGCGAGGCCGGGGGAGAGCCCACCGAGGCCGAGGGATGGTTCCGGCAGGCCGCCGCGCGCGGCCACCGGAAGGCGGCCCTCCACCTCGGCGCGCTCCTGGAACACCGGGGCGAACTCAAGGAGGCCGGACGCTGGTACCTCAGCTCCGCCAAGGAGGGCGAGGCCAAGGCCGCCTGCGCGCTCGGCTTCCTGCTCCGCGACGCGGGCGACGTGGAGAGCGCCGCCGTCTGGTGGCTGCGCGCCGCCCAGGACGGCGACGGCAACGCGGCCAACGCGCTGGGCGCCCTGCACGCGGCCCGGGGCGAGCAGCAGACCGCCGAGCGCTGGTACCGCGCCGCCATGGACGCGGGCGACGTCAACGGCGCCTACAACCTCGGGCTGCTCTGCGCCGCCCAGGACCGCATCCAGCAGGCCGAGCAGTGGTACCGCAGGGCCGCCTACGCGGGCCACCGCGAGGCCGCCAACGCGCTCGCCGTCCTGCTCCTCCAGGCCGGTGACGCCAACGGCGCCGAGCCCTGGTTCTCCAAGGCGGCCGAAGCGGGCAGCGTGGACGCCGCCTTCAACCTCGGCATCCTGCACGCGGGCCGGGACGACGACCACACCGCCCTGGTCTGGTACGAGCGGGCCGCCGCCGCCGGACACACCGAGGCCGCCCTCCAGGTCGGCATCGCCGCCCTCCGCGACGGCGACGAGCAGACCGCCGAGCGGCACCTGAGGTGCGCGGCAGGCGGCGGCAGCGCCGAGGCCGCCTTCCGGCTCGCCTCGGTGCTCGACGCGCGCCGCCCCGAGCCCGGCCCCGCCGTCCTCGGTGCGCCGAGGGACGAGAAGACCGAGTGCGAGGAGTGGTACGAGCGGGCCGCCGAACAGGGCCACCGGCGCGCCCAGGTCAGGGTCGGGATGCTCGCCGCAGGGCGCGGCGACCTCGCCGAGGCCGACCGCTGGTACCGCGAGGCCGCCGAGGCGGGCAGCCGCAACGGCGCCTTCAACCTCGGACTGCTCCTCGCCCGTGAGGGCAGCGAGCGCGAGGCGGCCCTCTGGTGGACCCGGGCGGCCAGGGCCGGGCACGGCAGGGCCGCGCTCCGCCTCGCGCTCCTCGCGGCCCGCAGGGGGGAACTGTCCGAGGGGCGCCACTGGTGCGCCCGCGCGGTGGAGCTGGGACCGGCGGAGGTCGCCGAACGGGCGGCCCGGCTGAGCGAGGCACTCCACCAGGAACTCACCGCCTGAGACCCGGCGACACATGGATTTGCCCTGCTGGGGGGTGTGCCCGTAAGGTTGGGTTCACCGACGCGGGGTGGAGCAGCTCGGTAGCTCGCTGGGCTCATAACCCAGAGGTCGCAGGTTCAAATCCTGTCCCCGCTACTCAGTAGCACGAAGGCCCGAATCCATTCACTGGATCCGGGCCTTCGTCGTGTGTCCGGGCCTTCTCGTGCGCACAGGACTTCGGTGTGTGTACGGGGCTTTTCGGGGGTACGGGGGCGGGCTCGGGCGCGTACGGGGGCCGGGTTCGGGCGCGTACGGGAGGCGGGCCGAGGCGGGTACGGGGGCCGGATCGAGGCGCGTACGGAAAAGGCCCCCGTCGAGGCGGGGGCCTTTTCCGTACGGAGAGGTGGGCCGGTCAGGCGGTGCCGGCGCAGGTGGGGCAGACGCCCCGGTAGGTGACCTCGACCGTGGAGATCGTGAAACCGAAGCGCTCGGCGGCCGGGAGGTCCGCCAGCGGGTCGCCGCCCGGGTGGACGTCACGGATCGCACCGCAACGGCCGCAGACCAGGTGCTGGTGGGGCCGGTGCGCGTTCGGGTCGTACCGCTTCGCGCGGCCGTCGGTCGCGACCTCGATGACCTCGCCGAGGGTGACCATCTCGCCCAGCGTGTTGTAGACGGTCGCCCGGGAGATCTCCGGAAGCCGGGACACCGCGCGCGCGTGGACCTCGTCGGCGGTCAGATGCACATGGTCCCCGTCGAGCACTTCGGCCACGACGCGCCGCTGCGCGGTCATCCGCCAGCCGCGTCCGCGCAGTCGTTCCAACAAGTCGCTCATGAGGGCCAGCCTAACAGTCGGGGGGAAAGGACTCCGAAGAAGTATGACTTTGGAAGTTCACTTGACTTAGACAATGTCCATTGTAGGATCGGAATCGGCATCGGCCAAGATCCCCGGCGGGGACCGGCCGACGGACAGGGCACGCAGGAACACGACGCAGGAGGCGCACGTGACGCAGGGACCGCTCACCACGGAGGCCGGCGCGCCGGTCGCCGACAACCAGAACAGCGAGACGGCGGGCGTCGGCGGACCGGTCCTCGTCCAGGACCAGCTCCTCCTGGAGAAGCTCGCCCACTTCAACCGCGAGCGCATCCCGGAGCGCGTGGTCCACGCACGCGGCGCGGGCGCCTACGGCACCTTCACCCTCACGCGTGACGTCTCGCAGTGGACGCGCGCCGCCTTCCTCTCCGAGGTCGGCAAGCAGACCGAGACCTTCCTGCGCTTCTCCACCGTCGCGGGCAACCTCGGCGCGGCCGACGCCGTGCGCGACCCGCGCGGCTGGGCGCTGAAGTTCTACACCGAGGAGGGCAACTACGACCTCGTCGGCAACAACACCCCGGTGTTCTTCGTCAAGGACGCCATCAAGTTCCCCGACTTCATCCACACCCAGAAGCGCGACCCGTACACCGGCTCGCAGGAGGCGGACAACGTCTGGGACTTCTGGGGCCTCTCCCCGGAGTCGACCCACCAGGTCACCTGGCTCTTCGGCGACCGAGGCATCCCCGCCTCGTACCGGAACATGAACGGCTACGGCTCGCACACCTTCCAGTGGAACAACGAGGCGGGCGAGGTCTTCTGGGTCAAGTACCACTTCAAGACCGACCAGGGCATCAAGAACCTCACCCAGGACGAGGCCAACCGCCTCGCGGGCGAGGACCCGGACTCGCACCAGCGCGACCTGCGCGAGGCCATCGAGCGCGGCGACTTCCCGACCTGGACCGTGCAGGTCCAGATCATGCCCGAGGCGGACGCGGCGAACTACCGCTTCAACCCGTTCGACCTCACCAAGGTGTGGCCGCACGAGGACTACCCGCCGGTCGAGATCGGCAAGCTGGAGCTGAACCGCAACCCGGAGAACGTCTTCGCCGAGGTCGAGCAGTCCATCTTCAGCCCCGCGCACTTCGTGCCCGGCATCGGCCCGTCCCCGGACAAGATGCTCCAGGGCCGTCTCTTCGCCTACGGCGACGCCCACCGCTACCGCGTCGGCATCAACGCCGACCACCTGCCGGTGAACCGTCCGCACGCCACCGAGGCACGCACCCACTCCCGTGACGGCTTCCTCTACGACGGCCGGCACAAGGGCGCGAAGAACTACGAGCCGAACAGCTTCGGCGGCCCCGTGCAGACGGACCGCCCGCTCTGGCAGCCGAGCGCCGTCACCGGCGCCACCGGCGACCACGTCGCCCCCTCGCACGCCGAGGACGACGACTTCGTGCAGGCGGGCAACCTCTACCGGCTGATGTCGGAGGACGAGAAGGGCCGTCTGGTCGGAAACCTGGCGGGCTTCATCGCCAAGGTCTCGCGCCAGGACATCGTGGAGCGCGCGGTCGACAACTTCCGCAAGGCGGACGACGACTTCGGCAAGCGGCTCGACGCCGCGGTCCAGGCCCTGCGCGGCTGACGGCGCCTGCCGTAGGGAAGGCGGGCCGGATCTCCGTACGGGGGATCCGGCCCGCCTTCACGCGTCCGGTCCGCCGGGCCCGCTCAGCTCGCGACGCTGTGCACCGGGATCCAGCAGCGGATGATGTCGCGCACCGAGACGATGCCGACGGGTCCCCGGTCGTCGAGGACGACGAGATGGCGGAAGCCGCCGTGGGTCATCGCCGCCGCCGCCTCCGCCAGGGTCCAGCCCGGCGCGGCGAAGACGACGTCATGGGTGGTGTGGGAGCCCGCCGTCTCCCGGTCGGGATCCTGGTCGCGGGCGAGGGAGCGCAGGACGTCCCGCTCGGTGAGGATGCCGAGGCCGCCGGCGTCGGCGTCGAGGACCACGGCGGCGCCGACGCGCCGCGCCGTCATCAGCCGGGCGGCCTGGCGGAGGGTGTGGGCGGGACCGATGGTGAGGACCACGGTACTCATGGCGTCACGGACGAGCATGGGCGGAGCCACCTCCTTGACGAAGCCATTCGAGGGGAAGCCCGGCGCCGGACGGCGCCCGATGTGAATGCACAAGTTCACAAAGTGGGGGGACTCCCAGGGTCGCACCGGGGAGCGGGCACCGACAAGGGGCACACGCGGTACCACCGGCAGGCCCCGGAGCGCCCCCACGCCCGCGCACACGGCGCGAACGCCCGCGCCGGACCCCGTACGGGAAGACCCTCGGCCTCTTCGGGGCCCGCCCTGGATCCCGTACGGGAGCGACCCCAGCCTCTCGCGGGCCCGTACGGGAGCGACCCCAGCCCTTCGACGGGGGCCCCCGTACGGGGAACGCCCTCGGCCCCCTCACGGGCCGCCCTGGATCCCGTACGGGAGCAACTTCAGCCCCGTCAGGCCCGCCTGAACCCCGTACGGGAGCAACCTCGGCCTGGTACGGGAGCAACCTCGGCCCCGTACGGGCCTGCCTGGACCCGCCCGTGAGGGAAGACCCTCAGCCCTCCCCGTTCTCCTGGTTCAGATAGCTCAGCAGCTCTCCGTGGAGCAGGCCGTTGGAGGCCGCCGCGTTGCCGCTGTGCGGGCCGTGCCGGCCGTCCAGGCCCGTGTACGTGCCGCCCGCCTCCTGCACCACGACCGCCACCGCCGCCATGTCCCACAGCGACAGTTCCGGTTCCGCGCAGATGTCCACGGAGCCCTCCGCGACCATCATGTAGGGCCAGAAGTCGCCGTATGCCCGGGTCCGCCAGCACGCGCGCGTGAGGTCGAGGAAGCCGTCGAGCCTGCCCTGCTCCTCCCAGCCGCTCAGCGAGGAGTACGCGAAGGAGGCGTCCTCCAGGGACGCGACCTTGGAGACCTCGATCCGGGAGGCGGATACCAGGCTGCGCCCGGTGTACGCGCCGAGCCCCTTCGCCGCCCACCAGCGGCGCCCGAGGGCCGGGGCCGACACCACGCCGACCACCGGCTGGAAGCCGGTCTCCCCGGCCTCCATCAGCGCGATCAGGGTCGCCCAGACCGGCACCCCGCGCACGTAGTTCTTCGTCCCGTCGATCGGGTCGATCACCCAGCGGCGCGGGCCCGAGCCCTCCAGTCCGTACTCCTCGCCCAGGATCGCGTCACGCGGCCTGGCGCGGTGCAGCTGGCCCCGGATCAGCTCCTCGGCCGCCTTGTCGGCCTCGCTCACCGGGGTCATGTCGGGCTTCGTCTCGACCTTGAGGTCGAGCGCCTGGAATCGGTCCATGGTGGCCGCGTCGGCGGCATCCGCGAGGACATGGGCGAGACGCAGATCATCGTGGTAATCGGCCATGTCCGGCACTCTATCCGCGCGTGGCCGGAGCACGGGAACCCGTCCACGGCGGCCCTCCGTGTCCCCTTGACAGGGCCCGGCCCGCTGTCGACGCTGGGCGCGGAACCGCGTAAGGAAACGTTCGTTCCGGGAGGCGAGCATGCCGACTGCCCGTGAGGCCCTGCTCGACGCGGCGCACGCCGCGCTGGTGCACCGGCCCTGGTCCACCGTGCGGATGGCCGATCTGGCCGCCATCGCCCGGGTCTCCCGGCAGACCCTCTACAACGAGTTCGGCAGCAAGGAGGGGCTCGCCCGCGCCCTCGTGCGCCGGGAGGCGGACGCCTTCCTCGCGGGCGTCCGACGGCTGCTCGCCGTCCCCGGGCCGCCCGAGCGGAACCTGGTGGCCGTCGCCGAGTGGACCGTGACCCGGGCCGCCGCCCACCCGCTGCTCCGGGCGCTGCTCACCGGTGCCTGGAGCGACCGGCTGCCCGCGCCGCGCCCGGCCAGACCCGGCGCCCGCCCCGCGCCCGTCCCCGCCCAGCGCCGGGCGGACGCGGGCCCGCCCTCGCCGGGCGAACTGGTGGCCGCCGCTGCCGCCTGTGCGGCCGAGGAGTGGGCGGCGGGCTGTGAACTGGCCGTGCGGCTCGCGCTCAGCCACATCGTGGCGCCGGAGCCGCCGGGCGCGGAGGGTCAGTGGCCGGAGCCGGAGAGCTGGAGCCCGATCACCCCGACGATGACGAGCGTGATCGAGACGATCTTGAGCGTGGAGACCAGGTCGTCGAGGAACAACATGCCGTAGATGGCCGTACCGGCCGCGCCGATCCCGGTCCACACCGCGTACGCCGGACCCACGTCGAGCTTGCGCAGGGCGAGGGTCAGCAGACCGAAGCTGCCAAGCGCGAAGGAGGCGAAGGCGATCGTCGGCCAGAGCCGGGTGAATCCGTGCGAGAGCTTGAGACAGACCGCGAACCCGGTCTCCAGGATGCCCGCCACCACCACCAGCAGCCACGCCATCGTCAGTGCCTCCCACGCCGTCGGTGACCGCTTCGTCGCACTCGGTGCGATTATGCACTTGACCGCGGTGGGTGCCCGTCAACATGACGGTTCAGTCGCCCTCGCGCCGCTCCCGCGTCGAGAGCAGCCGCCGCAGCGAGACAAGGCGCGCCGGATCGGCGTGCCCCTCCGCCACCCACGCGTCGAGCGCGCAGTCCGGCTCGTCATGGCTACAGGCGCGCGGACAGTTCTCCGTACCCGGTACGAGGTCGGGGAAGGCGAGGATCACCCGCGAGGGGTCCACGTGGTGCAGGCCGAAGGAGCGCACGCCCGGGGTGTCGATGACCCAGCCGCCCTCCTTGGCGTCGAGCGGCAGGGCGAGCGCCGAGGTCGTGGTGTGCCGGCCCCGGCCGGTGACCGCGTTGACGACGCCCGTGGTCCGCCGCCTGTCCGGCGGCACCAGCGCGTTGACCAGCGTCGTCTTCCCGACGCCCGAGTGCCCGACGAACGCGGTCGTCCGGCCCTTGAGGTGCTCGTGGACCCGCTCGGCGGCGACCCCGTCCACGAACTCGTCCCGGGTGGTCACCACATACGGCACGCCCAGCGCCCCGTACATGTCGAGGAGCGTGTCCGGCGACGCCAGGTCCGACTTGGTGAGCACGAGCAGCGGGCTGAGACCGCCGTCGTACGCGGCCACCAGACAGCGGTCGATCAGCCGGGGGCGCGGCTCGGGGTCGGCGAGCGCGGTGACGATCGCCAGCTGGTCGGCGTTGGCCACCACCACCCGCTCGTACGGGTCGTCGTCGTCGGCCGTGCGCCGCAGCACCGAGCTGCGCTCGGCGATCCGCACGATCCGCGCGAGGGTGTCCTTCTCGCCGGAGAGGTCGCCGACCAGCAGGACCCGGTCGCCGACGACGGCCGCCTTGCGGCCCAGCTCGCGCGCCTTCATCGCGGTGACGACCCGCTCGCCGACCAGACAGGTCAGCCTGCCCCGGTCGACGGTGAGGACCATGCCCTCGACGGCGTCCTCGTGCTTGGGCCGGATGGTGGTACGGGGACGGGTGCCCTTGCGGTTGGGCCGCTGGCGGATGTCGTCCTCGTCGGTGTGCTTGCCGTAACGCCGCATGGTTCAGACCCCGAGCATTTCGGTCCACATCCCGGGGAAGTCGGGCAAGGTCTTCGCCGTCGTCGCCACGTCCTCGATCTCCACGCCCTCGACGGCCAGGCCGATGATCGCTCCGGCGGTGGCCATGCGGTGGTCGTGGTACGTGTGGAAGACGCCGCCGCGCAGCGGGCGCGGGCGGATGTGCAGACCGTCCTCGGTCTCGGTCACGTCGCCGCCGAGACCGTTGATCTCCCGGGTGAGCGCCGCGAGCCGGTCCGTCTCGTGCAGCCGCAGATGGGCGACGCCGCGCAGGGTCGAAGGGGAGTCGGCGAGGGCGGCGACCGCCGCGATGCCCGGGGTCAGCTCGCCGACCTCGCCGAGGTCCGCGTCGATGCCGTGGATCCTGCCCGTGCCGGTGAAGACGAGTCCCGCAGGGGTCAGCTCGCAGGCACCGCCCATCGCGGTGAAGATCTCCCGCAGCGCGTCGCCGGGCTGGGTGGTCCGCTCGGGCCAGTCGGGGACGGTCACCCGGCCCCCGGTGACCAGGGCGGCGGCCAGGAACGGCTGGGCGTTCGAAAGATCGGGCTCCACGACCAGGTCACGGCCGCGCAGCGCGGACGGCGCGACCCGCCACACGTCGGGTTCGCCGCCGTGCTCCGGCTCGTCGACCCGGGCGCCGACCGCGCGCAGCATGTCGACCGTCATCCGGATGTGCGGCATCGACGGCAGCCTGCCGCCCACGTGTCGCACCTCGACGCCCTGGTTGAAACGGGGCGCGGAGAGCAGCAGGGCGCTGACGAACTGGGAGGACGAGGAGGCGTCGATCTCGACGGCACCCCCGTCCAGACCGCCCGTGCCGTGCACCGTCATCGGCAGGGCGCCCCGGTCGGCGTCGTCGATCCGGGCGCCGAGCGCGCGCAGCGCGTCGATCACACCGTGCAGCGGGCGCTCGTGGGAGCGGGGGTCGCCGTCGAAGCGGACCGGGCCGTCGGCGAGCGCGGCGAGCGGCGGCAGGAAGCGCATGACCGTACCGGCGTTGCCGACGTCGACGGCGGCCGGGCCGCGCAGCGGGCCGGGGACGATCCGCCAGGCCTCGCCGGTGCCGTCGGGGCCCACGCCCTCCTCGATGCCGACGCCGAGGGTGCGCAGCGCCTCGGCCATCAGCAGGGTGTCGCGGGAGCGCAGCGGACGGCGCAGCCAGCCGGGCTCGGCGGCCAGCGCGGCGAGCACGAGGGCACGGTTGGTGACCGACTTCGATCCGGGCACGGTGACGGTCGCGTCGACGGCGCCGCGCGCGTACGGGGCGGGCCAGAGGTCGGTGGGCGGGTCGGTGCGCACGGGGGTCACTGCGGTCATGGACTCACTGTACGGGGGTGTCAGATGCCCAGGAGCCAGCGACCGCCGCCGATCAGGGCGCAGATCGCGACCGCGTGGAAGAAGAAAAGCCACACCCCGGCGGGCACCTGGGTGAGCCGGGCGAGCTGGTCCGCGTCCGAGTCGGGCGCGCCGCCCCTGCGCCGTCGCGCCTGGAGTTCGAAGGCCGGGCGGACGCCGCCGAGCAGCAGGAACCAGACCCCGGCGCAGGCGAACGCGGCCTGGACGGCGGGGGAGCCGAGCCAGGAGACGAGGAGGAAGGCGGCGGCGCTGAGCAGGACGGTGAGGACGCCGTACGCGTTGCGGACCGTCACGAGCAGGGCGAGGAGCAGCGCCGAGCCGATCCACAGGGCCAGGGTGATCCGGTCGGTGCCGATCAGGGCCGCGCCGCCGAGGCCGAGCAGGGAGGGCGCCGGGTATCCGGCGGCGAGGGTGAGGACGACGCCGGGCCCCGTCGGGCGGCCCCGGGTCACGGTCAGTCCGCTGGTGTCCGAGTGCAGCCGGATCGCTTCGAGGCGGCGCCGGGTGAGCAGGGCGACGAGTCCGTGGCCGCCCTCGTGGGCGATGGTGACGGCGTTGCGGGCGGGCAGCCAGAGGCGGCGGACGGTGGTGACGACGAGGGCGGCGAGACCGGTGGCGATCACCACCCAGTCGGCGGGGGCGGCCTGTGTACGGAAGGGGTCCATGGTCCGGGCGGCTCCTCGGGGGTCGTGGAACGTGGCAGTGTGGCACGCATGTGCGGACGGTATGCGGCGAGTCGGCGGCCCGAGGAGTTGGTGGACGCCTTCGGGATCGAGCGGCACGAGCCGGCGGAGGGGCCGGCCCCCGACTGGAACGTGGCCCCGACCAAGGAGGTCTGGGCCGTTCTGGAGCGCCCTCTGAAAGACGCGGGATCGCCGCGTCCGGTTCGCCAGCTGCGCGTGCTGAAGTGGGGTCTGGTGCCGTCCTGGGCGAAGTCCCCCGAGGGCGCGGCCCGGATGATCAACGCGCGGGCCGAGACGCTGACGGAGAAGCCCTCGTTCAAGCGCGCGTTCGAGTCCCGCCGCTGCATCCTGCCCGCCGACGGCTACTACGAATGGGTGACGGGGGCGGGGGAGCGGGATCTGGAGGTCGAGGGGAAGCGGAAACGGCCCCGCAAGCAACCGTATTTCGTGACCCCGTCGGACGGCTCGGTCTTCGCGATGGCCGGGATCTACGAGTTCTGGCGCGACCCCACCCTCCCCGCCGGACACCCCTCCGCGTGGTGGGCGACCTGCTCGGTGATCACCACGGAGGCGGAGTCCGGCCCGCTGGGCGTGGCGCCCGCCGAGGGCCCGCGCTCGCTCGCCGACATCCACCCCCGGATGCCGCTGATGCTCACCGAGGACCGCTGGGACGCCTGGCTCGACCCGGCGCGCGCCCACCCGGAGGAACTGCGCGGCCTGCTCGCCCCGCCGCCGGAGGGCCTGATGCGGGCCTACCCGGTCTCGACCGCCGTCAGCAACGTTCGCAACAACGGCCCGGAACTCCTCACGGAACTGGAGGGCCCGGAGGAGGCGACCCTGTTCTGACCGGGGGCCCCGCAGGAGTCCGCGGGCGACGGGGTGGCGGGTCCCGTACGGATCCGCCCGTACGGGCGGCAGGATGACCCCGTGACCCGAGAAGACGCACCGCACGGCCTCGCGGAAAACGCACCGCACGACTCCGCGGAAAACGCACCGCACGGCCTCCCGGAAGACGCACCGCGCGACCCCGCCCACCCCACCCCGTACGAGACCGTCCCCACCGGAGCCGGTGAGGCGCGCGTGACCTGGCACGAGGGGACGAAGCCCTGGGCCGTCCTCGCCCTCGGACACGGGGCGGGCGGCGGGATCGAGGCCCGTGACCTGCGGGCCCTCGCGGTGGCGCTGCCCGCCCTCGGCGTGACCGTGGCCCTCGTCGAACAGCCCTGGCGGGTCGCGGGGAAGAAGGTCGCGCCCGCGCCGAAGACCCTCGACACCGGCTGGCGCGGGGTGTGGCCCGCCCTCGCCGCCCCCGGCCTCCCGGTGATCGCGGGCGGACGCAGCGCCGGAGCCCGCGTCGCCTGCCGTACCGGAAGCGAACTCGGCGCCCGCGCCGTCCTCGCCCTGAGCTTCCCCCTCCACCCGCCGGGCCGCCCGGAGCGCTCCCGCGCCGAGGAACTCCTCGGCACCGGCCTGCCGACCCTCGTCGTGCAGGGCGGCAACGACCCCTTCGGACGCCCCGCCGAATTCCCGGACGGCCCCCACGACCTCCTGGAGATCCCCTACGGGGACCACGGCTTCGCCCTGCCCAAGAAGGCACCCCTGGACCCCCGGGAGGCCATGGCCCTCCTCGTGGCCGGAGTCGACGGCTGGCTTTCCGGACTGCGCTGACGCCCCGGGAATGCGGGCGGTGCGGCCGCTGTTGTTCGGGGCGCCGGTGAGAGCCAAGGAAGAGGGAGTCCGTCGCATGGGTTCGACCATCTGCCCGGAGCGTGCGAGCGCCGCTGACCTCGACTGGACAGTGCTGCCCGCACCCAAGGGAGGCCGCATTCGAGCGGCGGGCGGAGCGGTTCCTCGTCTATCCTCCGAAACGAGCGGGTCCGTCCCCGGGCCCGACGCCACGCTGGAGGAGGTGGGTCCGGTCACCGGTACCGACACAGGGACCGAGGAAGGCCCCGAGGAGACGACCGCGGAGCGCAACGCGCGCTTCGAGCGGGACGCCCTCGGCTACCTGGACCAGATGTACTCGGCGGCGCTGCGCATGACGCGCAACCCGGCGGACGCCGAGGACCTGGTGCAGGAGACCTACGCCAAGGCGTACGGCTCCTTCCACCAGTTCCGTGAGGGCACCAACCTCAAGGCGTGGATGTACCGCATCCTCACCAACACCTTCATCAACTCGTACCGCAAGAAGCAGCGCGAGCCCCAGCGCAGCGCGGCGGAGGAGATCGAGGACTGGCAGCTGGCCCGCGCCGAGTCGCACATGTCGACCGGTCTGCGCTCCGCCGAGTCCCAGGCGCTCGACCACCTCCCCGACTCCGATGTGAAGGAAGCGCTCCAGGCGATTCCCGAGGAGTTCCGCATCGCCGTCTATCTCGCGGACGTCGAGGGCTTTGCGTACAAGGAGATCGCGGACATCATGGGGACTCCCATCGGTACGGTGATGTCCCGACTGCACCGGGGCCGCCGCCAGTTGCGCGGCATGCTGGAGGACTACGCCCGCGACCGCGGGCTCGTCCCGGCGGGCGCCGGAGAGTCGTCGCACGATCTGAAAGGCTCGGGCTCATGAGCTGCGGAGAGCCGCACGAGACGGACTGCTCGGAAGTCCTGGACCATCTCTACGAGTTCCTCGACCACGAGATGCCCGACAGTGACTGCACCAAGTTCGAGGTGCACTTCGAGGAGTGCTCCCCGTGCCTGGAGAAGTACGGGCTCGAACAGGCGGTGAAGAAGCTCGTCAAGCGCTGCTGCGGCAGCGACGACGTCCCCACCGATCTGCGCGCCAAGGTGATGGGCCGGATCGACCTGATCCGCGCCGGACACCCGGTGCCCGAGCAGGAGCTGGCGCCGGGCCTCCCCACCAGCCCCGCGGCGCAGGAGTAGAACCACCCGCACCGGGACTCGCAGGCCGCCGTGACACGATCACGGCGGCCTCCTTCGTACATCAGCTTGTATCACCCGAAGGTGCGAATCCCTCGGCGCCCGCCCGCCACCGGCCGTCCCGCTCGCTACCGTGACGGGGATGATCGGCGTGAAGGCCAGGCCATGACCGGCGCGAAGTCCCTTCCACGAGCGGCCCTCGGATACCAGTCCCTTCCCCGAGCGGCCCGCGGGTACATCGGCTGCGCCCTGCTCGGCGCGGGAGCCTGCGTCCTGCCCGCGCTCCGCCCCGGCGCGACCACCCCCTGGGGCACGGTCGCCCTCCTCACCACCCTGTACGCGCTCTGCGAACTGCCCGCGAGGGACCGCGCCCCCGGCGGCTCCGCGGCCCTGGGCACCGGCCCCTTCTTCCCCGTCCTCCTCGCCGCCGCCCTCCTCCTGCCCCCCGCCGCCGCCGCGCTCACCGCCCTGCCCGGCGGCCTCCTCACCCGCGTCGACGACCCACCGGCCGCCCCCCGCCGCGCCTGGCGGGCCGCCTCCGCAGCCCTCGCCGTCTGGGCCGCCGCCCACACCGCCGCCGCCCTGAGCTGCCGCCCTGCCCTCGGCCACGGACCCGACACCCCCGACTTCCCCTACGCGCTGCTGCCCGCGCTCGCCGCCGCGCTCGCCTTCTGCCTGGTCCTCACCGCCCTCGACGGCGGCATCCGCGCCACCGCCGACGGCGTCGCCCTCCGCCGCGCCTGGCGCGGACTCCTCGGCCGCTCCCTCGCCCCGCACGCCGTCCACGGCCTCGCCGGACTGATGATGGCCGTGCTCTGGCGCAGCTCCTACGGGCCCGTCGCCGCGCTCTTCGTCCTCCTGCCGATGTACATCTCCTGCTGGGTCTTCGCCCAGTACCACCGCGAACGCGCCGCCCACCAGGCCACCATCCGCGCCCTCGTCCAGGCCGTCGACATCAAGGACCACTACACACGGGGCCACAGCGAACGCGTCGGACACGCCTCCGTCCTCATCGCCCGCGAACTCGGCATGACCGGGGACCGGCTCGACGTCGTACGGTTCGCCGGGATCCTCCACGACGTCGGCAAACTCGGCGTCCCCACCCGGGTCCTCACCAAGGACGGTCCGCTCACCCCCGAGGAACGCCGGATCATCGAACTGCACCCCGAGTACGGCCACGAGATGGTCCGGGGCATCGGCTTCCTCGGCGAGGCCCGCACCGCGATCCTCCACCACCACGAACGCATGGACGGCAACGGCTACCCCTACGGGCTGCGCGGCGAGGAGATCCCCGAGTTCGCCCGGGTCGTCGCCGTCGCCGACTCCTTCGACGCCATGACCTCCACCCGCTCCTACAGCCGCGCCCGCCCCGTCCCCACGGCCGTCGCCGAACTCGAACGCTGCGCCGGAACCCAGTTCGACCCCCGGATGGTCGCCGCCCTGGTCCGCGCCCTCGCCCGCCACGGCTGGCGCCCGGCCGTCACCTCCGACGAGACGACCCCCACCGCACCCCAGCCCCCCACGAGGGCCCCGTCCGAGGGCGCCGCGCCCACGGTCTCCCCGCCCCAGCCCTCTGGCACGGTCCCGTCCGACGGTGCCGCGCCCACGGTCCCTTCCCCCCAGCCCTCTGGCACGGTCCCGTCCGAGGGCGCCGCGCCCACGACCCCTTCCCCCCAGCCCCCCGTAAGGGCCACCCCCGGCGCTCCCGCCCCCGACGACAACGTGCCGCCCCCACGCGCCCCCGATCCCGCCCCTGAGCCCACCCCCACCCCCGGCGGAAACGTCCCACCCCCGCCCGGCGGCCCCGCCGGGCCCACCCCCCGCTCCAGGGAGCGCGCGTGAGACCCCGACCGCAACCCCAACCGCAACCTCTGCCCCAACCACAACCCCAAGCCCAACCCCAACCCCAACCCCAACCGCAGCGGCCACTCCCGCGCCCCCGCCCCGGCGTCCTCACCCTCGGCGCCGTCCACGGTGCCGCCCTGCTCCTCGGGATCGCCGGAATCGTCTCCACCCTCCGCTACGGCATCGACGAACCCGGCACCGCCCTCGCCTTCGGCGCCCTCACCGCCCTGGGCGAACTCGCCCGCTGGGGCGCCGCCCGCACCCCCTGCGCCGCCACCCCGCCCGACGGGGCGCGCGAACGGGAACTCGCGCCGCTGGCCGCCGCCGGAGCCCTCGGCTACGCCATGCTCGGCTCCAGCGCCGGAACCACCACCCCCCACGGCGTCCTCCAGATCGTCGCGGTCGTCGTCACCGCCTGCCTCGCCGGGATCGCCCCCCACGCCGCCCGGGGCCGGGGTCCCTGCCCCGACCACATCGCCCGCCGCGTCCTCACCGTCGGCTTCGCCGCCCTCTGCTTCCAGCCGCTGTACAACTCCGGCTCCGCCGTCGGACAGCTCGGCCAGGGCCCCTCGTACGCCCTCTTCCTCCTGCTGCTGCTCGGCCTCACCGCCCTGTGCGACGCCGTACTCGCCGCGCTCCTGCTCCGGGCCCGTACGGGATTCCCGTACGGGCCCCTCCTCCGCGACGAGCTGCGGGCCCTCCTCGGCATCGGCTCCGCCGTCTGCGCCACCGGAGCCGTCATGGCGCTCGGTGTGGCCGCCGCCGGGCTCTGGGCGCTGCCCGTGCTCGCCGTGCCACTGCTGCTCACCCAGGTCTCGTTCCAGCGGTACGCGGCCGTCCGCACGGTCAACCGGCAGACGATCGCCTCGCTGGCCCGCGCCACCGAGATCGCCGGCTGCACCCCGCCCGGCCACGCCCGCCGGGTCGCCGCCCTCAGCGCGGCCGTGGGGCGGGAGCTGGGACTCTCCGGCGCCGAACTGACCCTTCTCGAACAGGCCGCGCTCATGCACGACATCGGACAGCTCTCCCTGGTCGACCCGGTGCCCGGCGGGGCCACCGCCCTGCTGCCCGCCGAGGAGCAGCGCAGGATCGCCCTGCTCGGCGGCGAGGTGGTGCGCAGGACCGGCGTGCCCGTCGCCGTGGCGCTCGTCGTGGAGCGGCAGGCCGACCCGTACCGCGAGCAGCCGCTGCCCGCCCGGATCGTCCGGGCCGTCAACGCCTACGACGACCTCGCGGGCGGCGAGCACGCGGGCGCCGCCCTCGACGCCCTGGAACGGCTCCGGCTCGGCACCGCCCGCGACTATCACCCGGATGTCGTCGAATGCCTGGCCAGGGTCCTCGCGCGGGGCGGCGGGACTGGGGTGGCTCCCCTCGTCTCTGGGTAACCCATGGGTAATGAGCGCGCGTCGGACCGGGCATGGTTGGATGCGAACAAGAGGGTGAAGCGACCGGCAGGCGGGAATCGTGAAGATCTTCGGGAAGGTACGGCATCGGCCCTCCGCCTCGTGGCGGCAGGCCACCGACCGCGCGTTCACGCTGATCGGCGACGGCCGGTACGAGGACGCGGGAGCCCTGCTCACGCGCGCGGCGGATCTGGAGCCCTGGCTCTCCGAGTCCTGGTTCAACCTGGCGCTGCTGCACAAGTTCCGGCACGACTGGGAGCAGGCGCGGGCCGCCGGGCTGCGGGCGGTCGCCCTGCTCGACAAGGAGACCGGCGCCCCGGACTGGTGGAACGTGGGCATCGCCGCCACCGCGCTCCAGGACTGGCCGCTGGCCCGCCGCGCCTGGCAGGCGTACGGGCTCAAGGTGCCCGGGGCCGCCGAGGGCACCGGGAAGCCCGCCGGGATGGAGCTGGGCAGCGCCGCCGTGCGGCTCTCGCCTGAGGGCGAGGCCGAGGTGGTGTGGGGCCGCAGGCTCGACCCGGCGCGGATGGAGGTCCTCTCGATCCCGCTGCCGTCGTCGGGGCGCCGCTGGGGCGAGGTCGTCCTGCACGACGGTGTGCCCAACGGCGAGCGGACCACCACCGCGGGCCCCTCCTACCCGGTCTTCGACGAGATCGAGCTGTGGGCGCCGTCACCCGTTCCCACCTGGGTGGTCCTCCTGGAGGCGGCCACCGAGGCCGACCGGGACGCCCTGGAGCAGCTGGCCGCGGAGGCGGGCTTCGCCGCCGAGGACTGGTCGTCCTCCGTGCGGCTGCTGTGCCGGGCCTGCTCGGAGTCGACGATGCCGAGCGCCGAGGGCGAGGGCGAGCACAACGACCCGCACGACCACAGCGAGCCGGGGCACCCGGGGCCGCTGGGCCACCGCTCGCCGGGCGAGCTGTGGGTCCCGGAGCGGGAGTGCGGCATCGCGGCCCCGCCGGGCCTGGTGCGCGGGCTCCTCGACGGCTGGGTGGCCGACAGTCCCGACAGCAGGGAGTGGCGCGATCTCGAAGAGGTCTGCTGAGCGTCCGCCGCCGGGCCCGTAGGCTGTCCTACGACGGAATCGGGTTTTCAGAAGGGCGCGGCCGGACATGGCGCAGCAGGAGACGGACGAGCAGACGCAGATCGACGACGGTTACGTCGTGGACACGGAGGACTGCGAGGCGCGCGAGCTCGCCTACCGCGAGCGCGGCACGGCCCGCCCGATCACGGTGGTCGGCAATCCGGTGCTGCACAAGGAGTGCAAGGACGTCACCGAGTTCGACGACTCGCTCGCGGCGCTGATCGACGACATGTTCGCCAGCCAGAAGGCCGCCGAGGGCGTGGGCCTCGCCGCGAACCAGATCGGTGTGGACCTCAAGGTCTTCGTCTACGACTGCCCCGACGACGAGGGCGTCCGGCACACCGGCGTCGTCGTCAACCCGGTCCTCCAGGAGCTGCCGGCCGAGCAGCGCGTCCTGGACGAGTCCAACGAGGGCTGCCTCTCCGTCCCGACCGCCTACGCCGAGCTGGCCCGCCCGGACTACGCGGAGGTCCACGGCCAGGACGCCCAGGGCAACCCGATCAAGGTCCGGGGCACCGGCTACTTCGCCCGCTGCCTCCAGCACGAGACGGACCACCTGTACGGCTACCTGTACATCGACCGCCTCTCCAAGCGCGACCGCAAGGACGCCCTCCGCCAGATGTCCGAGGGCACCCCGCGCTACGAGACGGTGCCGAACGCCTGATCGTCTTCGGATACGGGGAGGGGCCCCGCACTCTTGGGAGTGCGGGGCCCCTCCCCGTATGCGGGTGCTCCGGTGGTCATCCGATCGTGATCTCGTAGCGAAGCCGCTGCCGGTGCGCGGGCATGGTCATCAGGTCCACCTGGACGGGCCGGTCCCGGCGGTCGAGCGTCACCCTCGCCAGCCGGAGCACCGGCTCCTCGGGGCCCGTGCGCAGTGCCTCCCGCTCCTCCGCGTCGGGCATCCGGGCCGTCACGTCCTCGCGTACGCGAACGCCTGCATGGCCGAGTCCGGCGAGCAGCGCGACGGCGCCGCCCCGGATCCTGCGCGTCTCGGCGAGGCCGGTCCCCCGCGCGATGTCCACGGGGTAGTAGGTGTCGGTCAACTCGCACGGTTCGCCGTCCAGCTCGATGACCCGGCGCCGTACGACGACCGGCGAGCCGACGGCCACACCGAGCAGCGCGGCGACGGCCTCGGGGGCCGGTGTCTCACCGGCATGAAGGATGCGCTGAGTCCCCACGCCCCCCTTGGCCGCCGCCTCTGCGGCCCAGGCGTCCGACTGCCCGTCCCCGCCCTGCGGCGTCAGGTACGGCATGGACGTGCTGACCCAGTCTCCGGTACCCATGGCATCCTCCCTCGCGGCCGAGCGGTCCGGCCTCGCGTGGCCGTTCTTCGTGAACGGCCGCTCGGATCGGGGAATCGTACTGCCGGATACGGGGAAGGACCCCGCACTCCCCAGAGTGCGGGGCCCCTCCCCGTGGCGCTACAGGACCCGGCTCAGAAGTCCTCGTCCAGGTCCACCGAGCCCTCCACCGCCACCTGGTAGGCGGACGGGCGGCGTTCGAAGAAGTTGGTGAGTTCCTGGACGCCCTGGAGTTCCATGAAGGCGAAGGGGTTCTCGGAGCCGTAGACCGGGGGGAAGCCCAGGCGCTGGAGGCGCTGGTCGGCCACGCACTGGAGGTACTCGCGCATCGACTCCGTGTTCATGCCGGGCAGGCCGTCGCCGCACAGGTCGCGGCCGAACTGGAGCTCCGCCTCGACCGCCTCCTTCAGCATGTCCGTGACCTGCTGCTGGAGTTCCGCGTCGAAGAGTTCCGGCTCCTCCTTGCGGACGGTGTCCACGACCTCGAAGGCGAAGTTCATGTGCATGGTCTCGTCGCGGAAGACCCAGTTGGTGCCGGTGGCCAGGCCGTGCAGCAGGCCGCGGGAGCGGAACCAGTACACGTAGGCGAAGGCGCCGTAGAAGAACAGGCCCTCGATGCAGGCGGCGAAGCAGATCAGGTTCAGGAGGAAGCGGCGGCGGTCGGCGGCCGTCTCCAGCTGGTCGATCTTCTCGACCGAGTCCATCCACTTGAAGCAGAACTGGGCCTTCTCGCGGATGGAGGGGATGTTCTCCACGGCGGCGAACGCGGCCGTGCGGTCGTCCGGGTCGGGGAGGTAGGTGTCCAGGAGCGTCAGATAGAACTGGACGTGGACGGCCTCCTCGAAGAGCTGGCGCGAGAGGTAGAGCCGCGCCTCCGGGGAGTTGATGTGCTTGTACAGCGTCAGGACCAGGTTGTTCGCCACGATCGAGTCGCCCGTCGCGAAGAACGCGACAAGGCGGCCGATCATGTGCTGCTCGCCGGGGCTGAGCTTGGCGAGGTCGGCGACGTCCGAGTGGAGGTCGACCTCCTCGACGGTCCAGGTGTTCTTGATGGCGTCCCGGTAGCGCTCGTAGAAGTCCGGGTACCGCATGGGGCGGAGGGTCAGCTCGAAGCCCGGGTCGAGGAGGTTCTTCGTCTCGTTGGTCATTACTGGCAGGCCTCGCAGGACTCGGGGTTTTCCAGGGAGCAGGCGACCGCGTCGGGGTCGGTGACCTGCTGGACGGGGAGGGCGGCGGGGACCGTCGACGCCTGGGCGGCGCGGGCGATCCGGGTGGCCGGGCGGGAGCGCAGGTAGTACGTCGTCTTCAGCCCCCGCTTCCAGGCGTACGCGTACATCGACGACAGCTTGCCGATCGTCGGGGTCTCCATGAACAGGTTCAGGGACTGCGACTGGTCGAGGAACGGGGTCCGCTCCGCCGCCATGTCGATGAGGCCGCGCTGCGGGATCTCCCAGGCCGTGCGGTACCGCTCGCGGACCTCGGCCGGGACCCAGCCGAAGCCGGCGATGGAGCCGTTGGCGTCGCGCAGCGCCTCGCGGGTCTGCGCGTCCCACACGCCGAGTTCCTTCAGCTCGTCGACCAGGTACGAGTTGACCTGGAGGAACTCGCCGGAGAGCGTCTCGCGCTTGAACAGGTTGGAGACCTGCGGCTCGATGCACTCGTAGACGCCCGCGATCGAGGCGATGGTCGCCGTCGGCGCGATGGCCAGCAGCAGGCTGTTGCGCATGCCGACGGCGGCGATCCGCTCGCGCAGCGCGGCCCACCGCTCCGGCCAGTTCAGCTCCACGTCGTAGTGGTCCGGGTGCAGCACGCCCCGGGCGGCGCGGGTGGACTCCCAGGCGGGGACCGGGCCGTTGCGCTCGGCGAGGTCGGCGGACGCCTCGTACGCGGCGAGCATGATCCGCTCGGCGATCCGGGTGGAGAGGGCGCGCGCCTCGGGGGAGTCGAACGGCAGCTTCAGCTGGAAGAAGACGTCCTGGAGGCCCATCGCGCCCAGACCCACCGGACGCCAGCGGGCGTTGGAGCGGCCCGCCTGCTCGGTCGGGTAGAAGTTGATGTCGACGACCCGGTCGAGGAAGGTGACGGCGGTGCGGACGGTGGCGTCGAGCCGCTCCCAGTCGATGCCGGTGCCGGAGACGAACGCGCCCAGGTTGACCGAGCCCAGGTTGCAGACGGCCGTCTCGCCGTCGTCGGTGACCTCCAGGATCTCCGTGCAGAGGTTGGAGGAGTGGACGGTGTGGCCGGGCAGGGCGGTCTGGTTGGCCGTACGGTTCGAGGCGTCCTTGAAGGTCATCCAGCCGTTGCCGGTCTGGGCCAGGGTCCGCATCATCCGGCCGTACAGGTCGCGGGCGGGCATGGTCTTGCGGGCCAGACCCGCCGCCTCGGCCTCGCGGTAGGCGGCGTCGAACTCCTCGCCCCACAGGTCGACCAGCTCGGGCACGTCCGCCGGGGAGAACAGCGACCACTCGGCGTCGGCGTTGACCCGGCGCATGAACTCGTCGGGGATCCAGTGCGCCAGGTTCAGGTTGTGCGTACGGCGCTGGTCCTCGCCCGTGTTGTCGCGGAGTTCCAGGAACTCCTCGATGTCGGCGTGCCAGGTCTCCAGGTAGACGGCGGCGGCACCCTTGCGGCGACCGCCCTGGTTCACGGCGGCGACGGAGGCGTCGAGGGTCTTCAGGAACGGCACGATGCCGTTGGAGTGCCCGTTGGTGCCCCGGATCAGCGAGCCCCGGGCGCGGACGCGGGAGTACGAGAGGCCGATGCCGCCGGCGTGCTTGGAGAGCCGCGCCACCTGGTGGTAGCGGTCGTAGATGGAGTCCAGCTCGTCCTGCGGGGAGTCGAGGAGGTAGCAGGAGGACATCTGCGGGTGGCGGGTGCCGGAGTTGAAGAGCGTGGGGGAGGAGGGCAGGTAGTCCAGCCGGCTCATCAGCCCGTAGAGGGCCGCGACCTCGTCGAGGGCGCGGACGCCGTCGTCCTCGGCGAGACCGCAGGCGACCCGGAGCATGAACTGCTGGGGGGTCTCGATCACCTTGCGGGTGATCGGGTGGCGCAGCAGGTAGCGAGAGTAGAGGGTGCGCAGGCCGAAGTAGCCGAAGCGGTCGTCGCCCGCCGGGTCGACCGTCGCGTCGAGCCGGTCGGCGTGGAGCGCGACGAAGCGGGCGGTGCGGTCGGCGATCAGGCCCTCGCGGTGGCCGACGGCCACGGAGGCGGAGAAGAGCACGGAGCCCTGCGAGGCGGCCTCCTCGGCGATGGTGATCGCCAGGAGCCGGGCGGCGAGCCGGGAGTACGCGGGGTCGTCGGCGATCAGTCCGGCGGCGGCCTCGGTGGCCAGCTCGCGCAGCTCCGCCTCGTCCGCCGCGGCGCTGCGGACGCGGAGCGCGGCGGCGGCGACCCTGCCCGGGTCGGTGTCGGGGAGATCGGCGGTGAGGCCGGTCAGGGTCCGCAGCAGCGTGGTCCCGGGGCCGTCGTTCTCGACCGCGGAAGCCTCGGCGGATGCCGGATCGGCAGGCGCGATGGTCACGTGGGGGCTCTCCCTCGCTCGGCTCTGGGCACGGGAGGGAGGCGGGCAGGCGGGCACCCGTACGCGCGGGTGCGCCGCGTCCACCGGCCCACTCCGCGAGGCCCGGACGTCTCTGGCACCCGGAACGGACGGACCGGGCGCACCGTCGGCAGGTCTTCGGACTCGCTCCGTGCCCATGACATGTCGGTACACGTGACATGTCGGTACGAAGCACACCGTTGCGGGACAGTTCCGGATTCACGCCGGATTCCCCTGCGACGACAGCGAGGACGAGCATACATGTGGGGGGCGCTGCTCGTCGCACCCCCCACATCTTGTGTCGCCGCCCGGGGTCAGAACTCCAGGGCGTAGGTGCGCAGCAGGTGGTCGGGGACCGGTTCCCAGTCCCGCTCGGGGGTGCGGACGAAGCCCATGCGCTCGTAGATCCGGTGCGCGGCGACCATCGTCTCGCCGGTGGAGAGCACGAGCCGGGCACAGCCGGAGAGGGCCTGGGCCCGGTCGAGGCAGACCCGGACGAGGGCCTCGCCGATGCCCCGGCCACGGGCGTCGGGCCCGACGACGAGCATCCGGAATTCGGCCTCGCCCTCGACCGCGATGTCCGCCCAGGCGGTGCCGCCGCGGGCGAAGGTCACCCCGCCGACGAGCCGCTCGTCGGCGTCGACGGCGACGAGCACCTCGCTCTCGCGGGCCCGCCGGGCGGTGTCGCGGAGGACCGCCAGATAGGAGTCGTCCTCCCCGTGCAGCAGCAGTCCGTCGTTCAGATAGGTGAGCCCGGTGAGGTCACCCAGCTCCTCGTACTCCTCGGGCCGTACCGCCCTGATCGTGAAGTCCATGGGGAAAGTCTGCCTCGGACGGGGGAACGGGAAGGGCCCGGTATCCCCGTACGGAGATCCCGGGCCCCTGGGAGCGGAGCGGGGTCAGTGCGCCTCGGCGCCGACCTTCGGCAGGTCCTTGACGCCCGTGTCGCCCCGGTCGGCGGTGTAGTCCTCGGGAGAGGTCTCGTCGACGCCCTCGGGGGCCTTGAGGGCCTTGAGGACGAGGGTGAGGACGGTGGTGACGACGACGTTGAGGACGAAGGCGGTGAGGCCGATGTAGCCGATCTCGCCGATGCCGGGGATCTCGGCGGAGGAGCCGCCGAAGTGCTTCTGGGTGGGGCTGGCGACACCGTAGGCGGCGACGGTTCCGTAGACCATGCCGACGGCCCAGCCGGCGAGGAGGGCCCAGCGGTGGAACCAGCGGGTGAAGAGCCCGCCGACGAGGGCGGGGAAGGTCTGGAGGATCCAGATGCCGCCGAGGAGCTGGAAGTTGATGGCGACGGTCTTGTCCATGGTGAGGACGAAGGCGAGGGCGCCGACCTTGACCAGGAGGGAGACGAGCTTGGAGACCTTGGTCTCCTGGGCCGGGGTGGCGTCCTTCTTGATGAAGTCCTTGTAGATGTTGCGGGTGAAGAGGTTGGCGGCGGCGATGGACATGATCGCGGCGGGGACGAGCGCGCCGATGCCGATGGCGGCGAAGGCGACGCCCGCGAACCAGTCGGGGAACATGTTCTCGAACAGCTGCGGGATGGCGAGCTGGCCGTTCTTCACCTGGATGCCCGCCGCGATCGCCATGAAGCCGAGCAGCGCGAGGAAGCCCAGCATCAGCGAGTACAGCGGCAGGATGGTGGTGTTGCGGCGGATGACCTCACGGCTCCGGGACGACAGGGTCGCCGTGATGGAGTGCGGGTACATGAAGAGCGCGAGCGCCGAGCCGAGCGCGAGCGTGGCGTACGTCCACTGGCCCGCCTCGCCGGGCACGAGCGCGCCGCGTGGCTTCCCGGTGGCCGGATTGGTCTGCGCGTAGGCCTCGGTCGCCTTGCTGAACACCTCGTCGAAGCCGCCCAGCTTGATCGGGATGTAGATGATCGCCACCGCGATGACCAGGTAGATCAGGGTGTCCTTGACGAAGGCGATGAGCGCGGGCGCGCGCAGCCCCGAGGAGTAGGTGTACGCGGCGAGGACGCCGAAGGCGAGCAGCAGCGGCAGGTCCTTGACGAACCAGTGGGTGTTCTCGCCGCCGCCGACGCCCATCACGTCCAGGACCGCCTGGATGCCGACGAGCTGGAGCGCGATGTACGGCATGGTGGCGAGGATGCCGGTGACCGCCACCGCCAGGGAGAGCCCCTTGGAGCCGAAGCGTCCCCGGACGAAGTCGGAGGTGGTGACGTAGCCGTGCTTGTGCGAGACCGACCAGAGACGCGGCAGGAAGGTGAAGATCAGCGGGTAGACCAGGATCGTGTACGGGACGGCGAAGAAGCCCGCCGCGCCCGCCGCGTAGATGGCCGCGGGGACGGCCACGAAGGTGTACGCGGTGTAGAGGTCGCCGCCCAGCAGGAACCAGGTGACCCAGGTGCCGAACGAGCGCCCGCCGAGCCCCCATTCGTCGAGGCTCTGTTCGTTCTCCGCCTTGCGCCAGCGCGCGGCGAGGAAGCCCATGACCGTGACGGCCAGGAAGAAGAAGATGAAGACGCCGAGCGCGACGCCGTTCACACCGTCGTTCATCGCTGCTCACTTCCCTTGCGGGCGCGCTGGTCGAGCCGCCACAGCCTGTGGGCGATCACGGTGAGCACCGTCGAGATGAGGACCCAGAGCATCTGGTACCAGTAGAAGAACGGGACGCCGGCGAGGAGCGGTTCCGTCTTCGCGTAGGAGCCGACCCAGAGCATCGCCACGAAGGGGGCGATCAGACAGAGCGCGATCACCACCCTCAAGGGTGTGATGGTGGGTTGTTTCCCTTGTGTCGCTTCTGGCATGGCGATTCCGTCCCCTCGCTGATCACCTCGGTAGTGCTGGGGAAATCTAGGGGACTTCGAGGCTTCCACGGAACCCCCGCCCGTATAACGGAAGGGACTCCGTGCGGCCTCTTCCGTACCGGGGGCGGGGGCCGATGGCTAGAGCCAGCCTTCCTTGGCGGCTCGGACGCCCGCTTCGAAGCGGCTGCGGGCACCGAGTCTGTTCATCAGTTCGGAACTCATCCGGCGGACGGTCCGCAGCGAGACGCCGAGGCGCCGGGCGGCGATGTCGTCGGTGCAGCCGATGCCGAGGAGCATCAGCAACTCCCTTTCCTGCGGCGAGAGATCGTGCTCGTTACGGCGTGGGGCCTCGCCGAACGGGGTGCCCGCCTCCCACAGGCGGTCGAAGAGCACCACGAGCGCGTGCACCAGACCGGGACTGCGGACTTCGAGGGCTCCCGCGCGGCCGTCCTCCGGGTCGACGGGCACGAGCGCCGCCTCGCGGTCGACGACCACCATGAGCATCGGGACCACGGGCACGGTCCGCGCCTCGCCGCCGAGGTCGCAGTACCAGCGCACGTATTCGGCGGTCGGCTGGTCGTTGCGGAAGCTCTCCTGGTAGATCGAACGGATCTTCACCCCGCGTTCCAGGGCGAGCTGGTCGAGCGGCTGACTGGCGTCCATGGTGTCGGGGAGCTGGGCGCCGCCGGGGAGCAGCGAGAGGCACTCGGTGCGGGCGTTCGCCGCCAGGTCCTCAAGCCGTTCGCGGACCTGGTCGAGCCCGGTGATGCGGTCCACGAGGTCATGCCGTACGCCGGTGTCGGAGGTGTCCGTGTACGAGGCGAGGATGCCCGCCACGGCTCTGCCCGCCTGCTCGACCTGGCGTCTGCGCTTGCTCAGTTCGGCCTCGGCGCGGGAGAGCAGGAAGGAGAAGCCGACATCGGGGTTGAAGGGCTCCACCTCGCCCGAGGAGTCGTCCATCAGGACGAGCTTGAGGTCCGCGAGGCAGGCGAGCGCCTCGCGGACCTCGGGTTCGGGGCGGCCCAGATGGGCCGCCATGTCCGTCGCGTCGTACTCCGGTCGCTCCAGGAGCAGCCGGTAGACGGCCTCCGTCGACTCCTGTATGCCGAGCGCCTCCAGCATCCGCAACTCCCCCTCGTCACGTTCCGTCACACACTCACCCGTTTCCGGTGAGCGCGGTCGTCGATGTTAGGCGCCGGAGCCGTCTAGGTCTAGACCAATTGAGGGGATCTCCGGTGAATGGCGTCCCGTATCCGCGTCCGCCCGCCCGGCGGCCTGCCGTCGCCACCCGGCAGCCGACCGCCACTCGGCAGCCGACCGCCACCCGGCAGCCGCCCGGCCCACGCGTCGACCACCGCCGCCATCGCGAACCCGGAGACCAGCAGGGCCAGCTCCACCTGGGGGCCGATCCCCACCGCCAGCACCGCGAGCGCGACCGCACCCGCCGCCACCGGCCCCGCCCGGCCCGGACCACCCGCCGCCGACGCCACCGCACGCTCCAGGGACACACAGAAGGCGAACCCGCCCACGACCAGCGGCACCCATCCCGTCACCGCGCCCGTCCCCGCCGGGCCCTCCTGCCACAGCAGCGCCAGCGCACCCGCCGGAGCGACCGCCGCGAGCACCGCCACCGGCACCGCCCGCGCCCCGACCCCGGCCGCACCGAAGGCAGCGAGGACCCCGAACGCGGCCAGCGCCGCCGCCGGAACCGCGTACGGCAGCAGCCCGTACACCCCCTCCACCAGATCCCGGTCCACCACACCCGAGCCGCCCACCAGGGCGGACGTGTCCGCGAGCGCCGACCGCAGCGCCGTCACCGTCGACGCGCCCGCCGCCGTCATCGGCTCCGCCACCGGCACCACCACGACAAGCGCCGTACCGCCCCTGCGCCACTCGCCCGCCGAAGGGGCCGCCGCGAGCAGCACCCCCGGCACCCGCGACGCCCGCTCGGCCACCGCCGCCGCGTCGCCGCCCGCCGGGACCAGCACCTCCAGCGGATTGAGCACGCCCGACGGCACCCCGGCCGCCGCGAGCCGGTCGAGCCCGTCCCGCGCGGGACCGCTCGCCACCAGCGCCCGCGCCTCCGGATTGCCCACCCGCAGCTGGACGGACGCCCCCGCGAGCAGCACGAGCAGCATCGCACCGACCGCCCCGGCGAGAATCCGCCACCGGGACGAGACCGGGACGACGGCGGACGACACACCGCCCCACGAGCCCGCCACCGGGACGGAGCCGAGCGACTTCGAACCCCGCGAGCCCGGCACCGGTACGGCGGCAGTCGGCTGTCCGCCCCGCAGCGCGCCCGGCACCGGTACAGCGGCAGTCCGCCGCTCGCCCCGCGACGCGCCCGGAACCAGAACCGGAACGGCGACGGCAGGCCGACCGCCCCGCAGCGTGCCCGGCACCACGGCGGCTGCGGGCGGTTCCAGGCCCCGTGAGGCCGGAGCCGGGGTGGCGGACGGTCGGCCGCCCCGCAGCGAGGCCAGCACCGGGGCCAGGGTCAGCGTCGCCGCCGTGCCCACCAGCCACACCGCCATCCCCGCGAGCCCCACCGACCGCAGCGCGCCCGCCGGGAACAGCGCGAGCACCGCACACGCGGCCGCCCCCGCCGCCCCCGCCACGACCGCCGACCGGGCGGCCGCCGGACCCGGCGGCCACGCCCACCGGTGCACCGCCAGCACCAGCGCCGTCACCGGCACCAGATACACCACCGTGAACCCCACCTCGGTGAACCCGGCCACCGCCACCACCAGGGCCAGCGCCCCCGCCGAGGTCGCCCCCGCCACGAACAGCGGGGCGAGCACCCCAAGTGGCGAACGGAACACCAGGAACAGCAGCACCAGCAGCCCCAGCGCACAGCCCGCCTTCACCGCCAGGGCCACCGGACCGGGCCCCGCGAGCGCGCTGTCGTGCTGAAGCGGCAGCACACCCGTCACCTCGACCCGCGCCTCCGGCAGCGCCGACCGCAGCCCCGCACGCAGGGCCACCGCCGTGTCCTCGACGACGGCGAGCCCCGCCAGATCCGGCTTCCCGGCCCCCGGATACACCAGCGCGTAGGCGCTCCGCCCGTCCGCGCCCAGGAACCCGGTGTCACCCGTCGACGCGTACGAGACCGCCCGCGCCCCCGGACCCGCCGCTCGCGCCACGGCCGAGGCGAACCGGCCCGCCGCCTCCGGAGCCCGTACGTCCACCCCCGCCGGCCAGCTCGCGACGGCCACCAGCGGGGCGACCGCCGCCCCGTTCCCGTACCGCTCCTGCACCGCCTGGTTCGCCCGGAAGCCGGGCCCGCCCGACGGGGTGAACGACTGGTCGAGCCGTCCGAGCCCCGCCACCGTCACCACCCCGCCGAGGAGCAGCACCAGCAGCCAGGCCACCCCGAACGCCACCCGGTGGCGCACCGCGAACACCGGCAGTCCGGCCCGCCGCTCAGTCGACATCGTCGAGCCGCTTCCTCAGCTCCGCGTCGAGCCGCAGCCCTACCGCGCCCAGCGTCTCGTCCAGCTGCGCCGTCGAACTCGCCCCGATCACCGGAAGCACGGGCAGCGCGCCGCCCATCGCCCAGGCCAGCACCGCCTGGTTGGCGGTCACCCCCAGCTCCGCCGCGGCCTCCGCGAGCGCCTTGAGCCGCCGCTCCGAACCCGCGTGCCGGTACTGCTCCGGCACCTCCTTGCGCGGATCGGTGTACGCCCCCGTCAGCTGGGTCGTGTACGCCGTGAACGTCAGCTCCGGCCGCGTCCCCAGATAGTCGAGCAGCTCCTCCGAGGCGTGCGGGTTCACCCCGAACTCCGCCCCGGGAGCCGGACGCAGATACGTGTACCGCTGCTGCACGGCCGCGTAGTCCGGCACCCCGGCGAGCGCCGCCGCCGCCCGCGACTCCTCGATCCGCCAGGCCGCGAAGTTGGAACAGCCCGCCCGGCCGATCTTCCCGGCGTCCTCAAGCTCCCCGAACGCGGCCATCGTCTCCGCCACCGGGGTCGCCCGGTCGTCGATGTGCGCGTAGTACAGATCGATGTGGTCCGTGCCCAGGTTCCGCAGGCTCCGCTCCACCTGCCGCCGGAGGACCGGGGTCGAGAGCCCCTCCGCGTACTCCGGCCAGGCCGCGTCCAGCGGCTCCGGCAGCGCGCCGACCTTGGTCGCGATCACCATCTCGTCCCGCACCCCCCGGCTGCGCAGCCAGCGGCCGATGACCAGCTCGCTCTCGGCGCCCGTCGCCCCCGGCTCCCAGAAGGCGTAAGTGTTGGCGGTGTCGATGAAGGTGCCGCCCGCCTCGTGGAAACGGTCGAGGACGGCGAAGGCGGTGGCCTCGTCGATCCGGGTGCCGAACGGCAGGGTGCCCAGGCACAGGGTGCTCACGCGCGGGCCCTCGGGCCCGCCCAGGTTGGTGTACTCCATCAGTGGTGCTCTCCTCGTGTCGTCATGACGTCGGTGGGGCGCTCGCCAGGGCCCCGGGGGTCGTCACGGTCAGCTCCTGGACCAGGTGGTCCGACAGGCCCTGCGCGTCCCGGAAGCGGTACGCGCCGACCCGGGCTCCGCCCCCGGTGAAGGCCCAGTCGATCCGCCAGAGCCGCAGCCGGGCGCGGGCGTTCCAGCTGGCCGGGAGGACCGAGCGGCAGGAGCCGATCGCGTCGCGCAGCGAGCGGGGCATCCGGCGGATGTCCCCGATGGCCGCGCTGGTGTTGAAGTCCCCGGTCACCAGGACCGGATACGGGTTGTCCCGCAGATCCGCGACGAGCGCCGCGTACTCCCGGTCACGGGCGGCGGCCCGGCGCCGCATGTCCCGGAAGAAGGCCGGACGCAGCGGGTTCATCACGGTCAGCTGGACGGGGATGTGCACGTTGTACGTGGACAGCAGCCCGTCCCCGACCCGCAGGTCGACCCGGAGCGAACAGGCGCCGACCGGGACGGGCGGACCCGAGGGCGGAAACCGGGACAGCGTCACCGAGTTGTTCCCCACCGCCAGATGATGGCCGGGAAACGCCGCCCGCAGCCGGGCCTCGTCGTCGATGTCCCAGACCTCGCCGCCCTCGAAGCCGTTCAGATACTCCTGGAGGACGTAGACGTCCGATCCCAGCGAGCGCAGGAAGCCGTAGAAACGGTCGGGATCGCCGCCCTGGTTCCAGTGCTGAGTGTTCCACGACACCAGTCGCAGCCCCTCCGACGGGCCCCGACGATGGCCGAAAGCACGCCAGTTGACCCCGCTCTGCGTCCACCCGGCGAGCAGACAACCGGCGGCGAGCACCGCCTCCGGACCACTGCCCGCCGGGCCCGCGGCTCCCGCCGCTCCCGACACGCCCGCCGCTCCCGCCGCGACGAGCAGGGCCAGCGGTACGGCGACGAAGAGGACCGGCGGCAGCAGCGAGACCGCAAGCCAGGGCCACCAGCGCCCGTTCAGCGCGAGGTGCAGGGCGAGGAAGACCGCCCAGCCTCCGGCGCAGTACCCCACCACGTCCCTCACCCGTTCCCCGGCAGCGCGACCCACAGGTCCTGCACCGCGTGGTCCGACAGCTTCTCCGGCTCGTTGAACTCGTACCGCTCGGCCTTCGCCCCGTTCCCGGTGAACGCCCAGTCGGTCCGCCAGAACGGCTTCCAGCCACCCTTCTCCCAGCTCGTGGGGTACGGGTCGGTGCTCACGTCCGCCGCGTCGTCGAGGCGCTCCCGCAGCGGGTCCAGGTCGGACATCGCGGCCGTCGCGTTGAAGTCGCCCGCCACCACCACCGGGTTGCGGTTGGCCGCGAGGTCCGCCTCCAGGGCCGTGTACTGGGCCTGGCGCGGGGCGAACCGCTCCCGCATGTGCCGGTAGAACGCGGCCGAGAGGAGACCGTCCGGCATGCTGTTCCACACCGGCATGTGCACGTTGTAGAACGACACCGCCCGGCCCCTGACCAGCACGTCCGTGCGCAGGACCTTGGCGTCCCGGTAGACCGCCTGCCAGTCCGCGTCCACCGGCAGGTCACCGGCGGGGCCCACGGCGGGCTGCCGCAGCACCGGGAAGCGGGAGAGCGTCACCAGCTCGCCCCTGACGACCACCTGGTAGCCGGGGAACTCCCGGCGCAGCCGCGCCAGGTCGTCGACGGGCAGCCTGCCCTTCCGGTCGGCGGTCACGTGCTGGTACTCGTGCAGCAGATAGACGTCCGCGTCCTTCGCCTTCAGGAAGGCGTAGAAGTGGTCCTGGGTGCCGAGCAGCTGGTTCCACGAGTTGGTGTTCCAGGCGAAGACCCGCACGGAGTCCGGTCCGGGGCCCGGGGTGGACCGCCACAGCGCCGCCGGGTCGAGCCCCGACTGCCCGAAGCCCACCAGGAGCGCGAGCACGACGGCGGCCAGGCTCCGCCACCGGGCGGCCCCCCGGGCCAGCGGCGCCAGGGCCGCGAGGACCAGCGGGACCAGGACGAACGCGGCAGGTGGGACGATGCCCACCAGGTTTCCCAGCCAGATCCGGCCGTCCGCCGCCCACTCCACGAGTAGCAGCGCGAGCCAGACCAGGGCGGCGCCGAGCACCAGCCCGTTCCGGCGCCGGACCCGGGCCCGCGCCCGGCCGGCGGGACCGGGGGCCGCCGACTCGCGTACGGCCTCCGCCGACTGGCGTACGGACCCGGGCGATTCCCGTACGGCCTCCGCCGGTTCCCCCGCGGGTCCCGGCACGAGCGTGTCAGCCACGGGAGGCCCCCGCGACCGGGCGGGTCCGCTCGGGGAGCGGCTGCGGGTCGTACAGGTGCCGGAACCGCTTCGAGCACAGCCACTGGACGCCCGCGACCCCGATCGCCGCGAACACCGTCAGGTTGACCAGGAAGTTGACGGCCACGAAGTACCCCAGGAACAGGCGCCCCCGGTGCCGTCGCACCTCCCGGTACATGTCCAGGTCGCCCCAGACGCCGAGCGCGAAGAGCGCCAGCGGGAGCAGCGACCAGAGGGCGCCCCCCAGGACGGGCGCGGCGAGCGCGGCGACCGTCAGGGGCGCGGCCAGGCTGGCGCCCGCACGCGGACCGGTGACGAAGCCGCCTTGGAGGTGGCGTCTGCCCAGGATCAGCGGCACCGCGAGCCGGGCGCGGGCGAAGACCTTGCGCAGCACGATCCGGACGGTGTCGTCGTGGTCGTGCCTGCCGCGTACGTCGAGGGAGCTGAGGACCGTGTACCGCTCGGAGATCCGGCGCCCGTAGTCCTGGTCCTCGGTGTGCCGCAGGAGCGGGTTGAACGGTCCCACCTCGTCGAAGACCCGCCGGGGCAGGGCCAGGATCGCGGTGTGGACGGTGTCGATGATCCCTTCCGACTTCAGCAGCAGGTAGTACTGCTGGAGGGAGCGGTACTCCTCGATCAGGCTGTCGCGGATCAGCGGCTCCGGCTCGTACGTGCCGCAGATCGCCCCGTATCCCTGCCCGGAGCCGAGGAGTCCGACGGACTTGGCGATCGCGTCGGGGTGCATGGCGACGTCCGAGTCGAGGAAGACCAGGATCTCGCCCGAGGAGAGTTCCGCGCCGAGGTTGCGGGCGACGGCGACCCCGCTGTTGACGCCGGTGGAGACCACCCGGGCACCGGCCGCCGCGGCGATCGCGGCGGAGTCGTCGGTGGAGCAGTCGTCGACCACGACGACCTCGATGTTCGGATACGTCTGGGCGAGCGCCGCCTCGACGCAGAGGCCGATGGAGCGGCCGTAGTTGTAGTTGGGGACGATGACGGAGACCAGGGGGAAGGACATGTTCGGCGTGCTCCTAGAAGAGGACCTTGGCGAGGGAGAGGGCTCCCTGCCGCCACGGTTCGACGCTGGTGACGCCCTGGCCGCCGGGGGCCGGGCGGGCGGTGCGCTGGTGCTCGCGCCACCAGGCGTAGGTGCGCAGGATCGCGTCCTGGTTGGAGTACTTCGGCCGGAAGCCGAGGACGTCCCCGGCCTTGTCGGTGGAGACGAAGCTGTCGTCGAGGAGCTTGTGGAGCAGCCGCCCGTAGACCGGGGAGAGTCCGGAGCGCTGGAGCAGGCCGAGGACGGCGAGCGCGGGCTTCGCGGGCATCGAGCGGATCCGCTTGCCGTGCCCGGCGGCGTCCAGGACGGCCTGGAAGTCCTCGCGGATCGTGCCGAATTCGGTGGCGCCCAGGTTGAACGTGTCGTTGGCGCGTTCGCCCGGCGCCTCCATCGCGGTCACCACCGCGTCGACCAGATCGGCCACGTCGAACATCTGGGTGCGGACGTCGCCCCGGCCGAGGACGGGGAAGTTCCGGCCCTCCTCCGCCCACTCGAAGAGCATTGCGAACAGGCCCATCCGGCCCGGCCCGAGGAAGGTCTTCGGACGCAGGATCGGCAGGCACATGCCGCGCGCCCGGAACCGCTCGGCGACCTCCTCGGCCTCCGCCTTGGCCGCGCTGTAGGTGTCGACGGGCTCGCGGGGGTACTCCTCCGGCGTCGGCACCACCTTCGGCAGCCCGTAGACGGCGGTCGAGGAGATGTGCACCACCCGGGGGACCGCGTTCGCCTCGGAGGCGGTCAGGACCGCCTCCGTTCCGCCGACGATCACCGAACGGATGGTCTCCGCCGGATAGCTCGGCAGGGCCGCCGCGCAGTGCACCACCGCGTCCGCTTCGGCCGTGACCCGCTTCATCACGACGGCGTCCCGGACGTCCGAGACGGTGTGCGTCAGGGCCGCGTGCTCCGTGCGCGGGGCCCGCAGGTCCACGCAGTGCACCTGCCGCCCGTCGGCGAGAAGCCGCTCGATCAGGGTCGAACCCAGCATGCCGGCACCGCCGGTCACCACCACACGATCTACCACAGCGACGACACCTTCTCCTTGACGAAACGAGTGAGCAGACGGGGCAGACCCTGCGCGAGGGTCTCGTCGAGGCAGGCGAGGAAGTACTCGACCTCCTCGGGCTCGGCGACCAGCGAGGGGGCCACCATCAGCGGGTTGTCGCCGTTGAGCGTGTAGTACGTGTAGACGCCGTGGTCCCGGTAGAGGGCGTTGACGACCGACGAGGTGACGAGCTTGGTGCGGAAGCGCGGGTCCTTCGTCATCGCGCTGGGCACCAGCTTCGTCAGCACTTCGAGCACCTTCGGGCCCTTGTGCAGGAAGACGCCGTGCAGCGCGCCGTGGCCGCGGACCTCCGCCACCACGTCCGGGTACTCCTTGGCGATCCGTTCCAGACCGGGGGCGAGGATCCGTTCGATGGCGCGGGCGCGGGCAGGATAGTCGTCCTCGACGGCCACGTTGACCGCCTCGATCGCGGTGACGGCCTCCTCGCCGAAGCCGTAGTAGGTGGTGGACGTCGACTGGAGCAGGGCGTCGGTGAGGTTGTCGTACGCCTTGCGGAAGATCGGCTCGCGGGCGACGAAGGCGGAGATGGAGGACTTGCCGCCGCCGAAGGACTTCGAGGTGGTGAGGATGTCGGGGACCAGACCCTCGTACCGCATGAAGTGGAAGAGGGTGCCCGTCTTGCCCCAGCCGGTGTAGATCTCGTCGAAGAGCAGCACGATGTTCTCCGCCGTGCAGATCTCCCGCAGTCCGCGCAGGAACTCCTCCGAGCACTCGTTCATCGTGGACGCCGACAGCGGCTCGATGAGGATCGCGTACACGTCCGACTCGCCCTTGGCGGTACGCAGCCGGGTGACGAGCTCGGTGACCGACGCCAGGTCGCCGTAGCGGAAGATCTCCACGCCGGGGATGCCGGGGAACTGGAAGGTCGACTGGTTCTGGCCGGTGAGGCTGCCCGAGCCGAGCAGCTTGCCGTGGAAGGAGATGTCCGCCCGCAGCACCCGGGAGCGGCGCCCGCCGTGGTACTTGTACGCCAGCTTGACCGCGCCTTCGACCGCCTCCGCGCCGGAGTTGGGGAAGAACGACATGTTCAGGTCGCCGGGCAGCAGCTCCGCCAGGTTGTGGCCGAGGGCGGCGATGTACGGCGAGAAGTACGTCTTGTGGACCTCCATGCTCCGGCGCTCCTGGAAGCGCTGCCGGGCGGCGAGGATCCGGGGGTGGTTGTGGCCGTGGTTGAGGACCCCGACGCCGCCGGTGAAGTCGAGGACGCGGCGTCCGTCGCGCTGGGTGATCCAGACGCCCTCCGCGCTCTCCACCAGCTCCTGGCCGAAGCCGAAGGAGGTCATCAGGGAGACCTGGCTCTTGTTGACGTGGTCCTTGTACAGGCCGTGGACCTGCTTGGTCGTCAGCGACTCGCAGTCGTCGACGGAGTACAGCTGAGGCATCTCTCGGTCCTTCACGGGTCAGGGGGCGGAGGGGCGGGAACGACGGGGGAGGGTGAGCAGGAGGGCGCCGCCGCCGACGAGGACCTCGCTCAGCGTGCAGACCACCCGGCTGGCGACGGCGACGGCGGTCGCCTCCTGCCAGGGCAGTACGGCGGTCAGGGCCAGCAGCAGCAGCGCCTCGCGGGCACCCCAGCCGTCCGGCAGCACCACCACGAGGCTCGCGGTGGCGGTGGCCAGGGCGAAGCCGCCCACGCAGACCGGCAGCGCGGTCAGCGGCGGGGCGCCGAGCATCACGGCGAGCGCCCACAGGTGCACCCCGCCGGCCAGCCAGGAGGCGGTGGCGCGGGCCATCGCCCGCCGCATGCCCCGGTCGCTGGCCCGGGTGGCGGGCGCCGGACGCCGGGCGAGGCGAGCGGCTCCGGTCGCCAGCCGGTGCAGCAGCCGGGGCCGTACGGCGAAGGCGAGGGTGACCGCGCCGGGCAGCACCAGCCACCAGGCTTCCGCGCCGATCGTCCAGGGAGCGGCGATCGGACCGACGGCCAGACCGGTGAGCACGGCCACGATCAGGTTCAGCAGGAAGACGGCGAGCACGACCGGCGCGGGCACGCCCGCCGCACCGCCCATCCGCAGCTGGGCGAGGACGCCCCACACCGCGCCGGGCACGTACTTGCCGAGGTAGGAGGTGAAGTAGATCCGGGTCGCGGTCCGGCCGGGCACCGGCGGGCCCAGATCGGTCAGGAGGGCCCGCCAGGTGCTCATCGAGAACAGCACGGCGAGCGCGTTCGCGGCGAGCGCCGCCAGGAGGTACGGGACGGAGTCGGGCCGCAGCACCAGACCGGCCAGCTCGCCCGCGTGCCCGTACAGGGCGAAGCCGATGCCGGTGACGACGGCGAGCGGGAAGAGGACGGGCAGCGCCCGGCGGAGGAGACCGCGCCGCGTGGGGGCTTCGGCGGGGGTGCCGGTGGCGGTGCCGGTGCCGGTGTGGGTATGGGTGTCGGCGTTGGTGTTGGTGGGGGGAGTGGTTTCGGTGGGGGGAGTGGTTTCGGACGGTGTGGGGTGCGGGGTGGTGTCCGCCGTGGCCGTCGGCGTCATGAGCCCAGGTGGCTCAGCGGCCACGCGACGGCGAGCAGCGCCGACCAGAGCAGGGCGTTGAGGACGGTCGTACGGTCGCTGAACAGGGCGCGCGAGGGGTTCCCGCCGCCCGCGTCGACCACCAGGAGCTGGAGGTAGCGGGCGAGCCCGAAGAGCGCGAAGGGCGCGGTGAGCACGGCGACGAGCGGCCCGTGCGGCCCGAACGCCGGGCTGCCCTGGATGTGCAGGACGTAGCTGACGGCGGTGAGGACGGCGGCGAAGGCCAGCAGCTGATCGAGGAAACCGAGGGTGTAGCCGCGCAGCGCGGGCCGGTGCGACACCCCGCCGACCGCCATCTCGTGGCGCCGCTTGCCCAGGATCAGCAGCAGGCAGAGCGAGAAGACGCACAGGGCGAGCCAGTTCGGCACCGGATTGCCCGAGGCCAGACAGCCCTGGGCGAGCCGCAGCACGAAACCGAGCGCCACGATGAAGACATCGAGCAGCGGAACGTGCTTGAGCCCCTTGCTGTAGGCGGCGTTCAGGGCGACGTACGCGGCCACCGGCCACCAGTCGAGGGGTGAGGCGGCGCCGGTGACGACGGTCAGGCCGACCGTCGCGGCGAGAAGCACGGCGAGGACGGCGGCGAAGGAGACGGCGGTGGGGACCCCGATCCGCCCGGCGGCGATCGGCCGGTGCCGCTTCTCCGGGTGCCGCCGGTCGCGGTCCCGGTCGCCGATGTCGTTGACCAGGTAGATCAGCGCGGAGGCGAGGGTGAAGACACCGACGGCCGCGACGGCGCCGCCGACCGCCCCGGCGTCGACCCGGGGGGCGCCGAGCAGCCCGAGGGGGACGACGACCAGGTTCTTCGTCCACTGTCCCGGGCGGACCAGAGCGGTGAGATCGGCGAGCAGGGTGGGCGGTCGGGCGGCCGGTGGGCGGTCCGCCGGCGCCGGGCGGCCGGTGAGCGTGGGCGTGGCCATGAACGGACTCCTCTGGGGAGGGGCGTACGGAGGTCGGCGGTGGGCGTCCGGAGAGCGACGGCGGTCATCCGGAGGTGGCGGGGGTTCACGCGGGGGTGCCGGGGTTCATCCGGAGGTGGTGGGGGCGGTGGCCCCGGCGCCGTCGGCGCGGTGGGCGCTCCCGGTACGGCCGGTGCCGTCGGCACGGCGGCGCACGCTGGGGCCGAAGTCCGGCTCGGTGAGCCAGCGCACGGCGCCCCGGGCGGCGCCGAGCACGATCGCCTGGTGCAGCACGAAGTGGACGGCGGTGAAGTACAGGAGGAAGCCGGGCCCCCGGGTCCGCAGCGCGAACCGGCTCAGACCCGGGTCGGCGCAGACGAACAGCAGCGCGCACAGCGCGGGGACGAGCAGCAGCCAGGGGGTGAGCAGCCCGAGGAGGAGGGCGGGCAGGGTGAGGGCGGCGGCGAGGACCCCGAGCGGCCTGTTGGCGGTGAGCCCGCCTTCCCGCATCTGTCCGAGCGCGGCGATCAGCAGTTGGGAGCGCCGGTACTGCTCGGAGAGCATCGCCCCGAGCCGGTCGACGTCGTCGTGCCGCCCGCGGATCGCCCCGCTCATCAGGATGCGGTGGGTGCGCACCAGACGTCCGCTGTACTCGACGTCCTCGGAGTCCCGCAGGTTCTCGTCGAAGGGGCCGGTCTCCTCGAAGACCCGCTTGGGGATCGCGCCGAGGGCGAAGAAGGCGGTACGGACCTCACCGGCGGCGCGGTGGCGCCAGAAGTGGGCGTGCAGGGCGTGGTAGCGCTCCACGGGTCCGTCGTCGAAGAGCGGTTCCGGGTCGAGCACGCCGTGGACGCAGCCGAGACCGGGGTCCTCGCCGAGGAGGTCGACGGCGTTGGCGAGGGCTTCGGGGTGGAGCGCGGTGTCGGAGTCGAGGAAGAAGAGGATCTCGCCGCGGGCGGCGGCGGCGCCCATGTTGCGGGCGGCGGACACCCCCCGGTTGCGGGGGTTGGCGATCAGGACGACGTCGAACTCGCGGGCGATGTCGCGGGACCGGTCGGTGCTGGCGTCGTCGACGACGATCACGTCGAGCGGGGCGTGGGTCTGGGCGAAGACCGAGGCCAGACAGGCGTGGAGGGTCTTCTCGTAGTTGTAGTTGGGAATGATGACGGACACGCTGGGACGAGCCCTGGGCATGGGGGTTCCTCGGGAGGGGCGTGGGCGATGGTTTCCGGCCGGTGGGGGCACGGCCGGTGGAGGGTCCGGCCGGTGGGGGCACGGCCGACGGGGTCCGGCCGGTGGGGGCACGGCCGGTCTGTGGGGGGTGGGGCTCCGCCGGAGGGGTCAGAGGAGCCGGAAGTCCGCGATGCGGTGGCGGTGGAGCGCGGGGGAGTGGCGGAGGAGCAGCCGGGCGAGCCGTAACGCGTGGCCGACGGCCTCGATCTCGTCGGGGGCCTTGATGTACAGGGCGAGCCGGACCGACCGGTCGACGACCAGGGCCCGTGCGGAGTCGAAGTGCTCGTACGGACGGGCGACGCGGTGCAGCGTGTCGACGAGTGCGGTGGCGGACGGGGCCGGCGGGGGGTCGGCGTCCGGTGCGGGTTCGTCGTCCGGCGGTCTCATCGAGACGCCGATCAGATAGATGACGATCAGCCCCAGGAGAACCCGTTGTCGCTGGTGGGGCTCGGCGTCGGCGTCACCGTGACAGCGGCGTCCCCGGCGGTGGCGGTGGTCCCGGCGGGCGCCGAGGGGGCGGCGACGGCGACGGTCAGCGCGGCGACGGCGGGGACGAGCAGGGCGAGCACAGGGCGAGCGGAAAGCTGGGCGAAAGCGGCGAAACGGGCGGTGCTGGACATGGGGGACTGCCTTCCTGGCGTACGGGATCGGAGCTGTCGGGGAAGATCTCCCGGCGCCGCTCCCGGGCTGTGCCGGGCGGCTTCGACATGTCCAAGACTGGCCTGGCCGGGAGCCCCTGTCACCGGAGAACGACTGGCGCCAACCGCGTGGCCACTTGGAGCCACGCGGTGCGCGCGCGTTCCGCACGCCGCTGACCAGCGGCTTGACGGGACCGGTCACGTTCCTGCCAGGCGGAAGGTGCCGGGGGGTTACACGGGGGCCGGGGGCGGGTGCGATGCCGGGGGTAGGGGCGGGCGCGATGTCAGGGCCGTGGCCGTGGCCGGGGGCGGGAGCCGTGGGGCTGGTCCCTTCCCCCGTACGCCCCCGGAAACGCCGGACGGCCGCACCCCCGGAGGGTGCGGCCGTCGCGTCGGTGTGCGGGGCTCAGTCGTTGGGGCGCTTCAGGCGGGCCACGAACTTGTAGCGGTCGCCGCGGTAGACGGAGCGGACCCACTCCACCGGCTCGCCCTGGGCGTCCACGGAATGGCGGGAAAGCATCAGCATCGGAAGGCCGACGTCCGTACCGAGGAGCCCCGCCTCGCGCGGAGTGGCCAGGGAGGTCTCGATGGTCTCCTCGGCCTCCGCCAGGTGCACGTCGTACACCTCGGCGAGCGCGGTGTACAACGAGGTGTACTTCACAAGCGAACGGCGCAGGGCCGGGAACCGCTTCGCGGAGAGATGGGTGGTTTCGATCGCCATCGGCTCGCCGCTCGCGAGCCGCAGCCGCTCGATGCGGAGCACCCGTCCGCCGGCCGTGATGTCGAGCAGCCCGGCCAGGGTGTCGTCGGCCGTGACGTACCCGATGTCGAGCAGCTGCGAGGTGGGTTCGAGGCCCTGGGCGCGCATGTCCTCCGTGTAGGAGGTGAGTTGCAGCGCCTGGGAGACCTTGGGCTTGGCCACGAAGGTGCCCTTGCCCTGGATGCGTTCGAGGCGCCCCTCGACGACCAGCTCCTGAAGGGCCTGGCGCACGGTGGTCCGCGAGGTGTCGAACTCGGCGGCCAAGGTACGCTCGGGCGGGACGGGAGTGCCCGGTGGGAGCGTCTCTGTCATGTCGAGCAGATGTCGCTTCAGTCGGTAGTACTTGGGCACGCGCGCGGTACGGGTGGGTGTCCCGCCCTCCGTCTCCGTGCCGCCCGCGTCCGTGGCCATGGAATGCCTTCCCGGGTCCTGTGCTGTTGCCGTCACCGGCTCCTCCGTCTGTCGCGGCTCACATGGTGGCACGGACCGGTCACGGGTCGTCGCCCTCCCTCAGGTGTCGGTCCGATAACGGACGCGACTGCCCTTCTTATACACCCTTGACACCCCTAAAGGTCTAGGCCAAGCTCCGGGTACTGGTCTAAACCATTAAAGACCAGGTCCCAGCCCCACGAGCACTACCTGACGTATGTCTTCGCGCGGTGGGCAGGGGTTGCAGGCATCCCTGAGGAGGGTGGCGTGAAGCGTAAGCTCATTGCGGCGATCGGCGTCGCGGGCATGATGGTCTCCATCGCTGCGTGTGGTTCGGACAGTGACGGCAAGGGCAAGGAGGGCACCAAGCCTTCCGCCGGGGGCGACAAGACCCTGACCGTCTGGGTCATGGACGGTTCGGCTCCCGAGGCCTGGATGACCGAGGTGAACAAGGCCTTCGAGGCCAAGCACCCGGGCGTCAAGGTCAAGGTCGAGAGCCAGGTCTGGAACGGCATCCAGGAGAAGGTCACCACCGCCCTCTCCGAGGACACTCCGCCGGACGTTCTGGAGCTCGGCAACACCCAGACCGCGGGTTACGCGGTCACCGGCGGTCTGGCCGACCTGTCCGGCGACAAGGCCGCGCTCGGCTACGACGCCTGGAACAAGGGCATGGTCGCCTCCAACGAGCTGGACGGCAAGCTCTACTCGGCTCCGTGGTACGCCGCGAACCGCGTCGTCATCTACGACAAGGCCGCTTACAAGAAGGCCGGCGTCACCCCGCCGAAGACCCGCGCCGAGTGGATCGACGGCCTGAAGAAGCTCAAGGCTGCCGACCCGAAGTCGCAGGCCATCTACCTGCCGGGCCAGTCGTGGTACGTCCTCGCCGGTCTCATCTGGGACGAGGGCAGCGACCTGGCGGTCAAGGACGGCGACAAGTGGAAGGGCAACCTGTCCTCCCCCGAGGCCGTCAACGCCATGAACTTCTACAAGGAGCTGGCGGCCTTCTCGACCGCTCCCAAGGACAAGGACGAGGCGACCCCGCAGCAGTCCACCGACATCGTTCCCAAGGGCGGCGTGTCGTCCTGGATCGGTCTCGGCTGGGAGGCCGGCGGCGCCGTCGAGGCCATGAAGAAGGCCGGCAAGACCGCCGACTTCGGTTACTTCCCGATCCCGGGCAAGACGGCCGACAAGCCGGGCTCCGTCTTCCTCGGTGGCTCCAACCTCGCCATCGCCGAGCGTTCCAAGAACAAGGACCTCGCGAAGGAGTGGCTGGCGCTCGCCGCCGGCAAGGAGTACATGACGAAGTACGCCGCCGCCACCGAGGGCGCGCTGCTTCCGAACAGCGACGCCGCGCAGTTCAAGCCGGCCGCCGGTTCCTTCGCCGAGGCCATGGCCGCGTCGTCCGCCTCCGGCAAGGTCACCCCGGTCACCCCGGGCTGGGCCAACGTCGAGACCGCTCCGAACCCGATCAAGGACTTCATGACGAAGGTCCTGAAGGGCGAGGACGCCAAGAAGGCCGGCGAAGCCGCCGACAAGATCATCAACGAGCGCATCAACCAGCAGTAATCCGCAGCCCGGTGGTGCGGCCGGTTCCGCACCGGCCGCACCACCGGCGCTTTGCAGTGATCAGCGGCCCGCTCCCCCGGGCCGCGCCCCGGTGGGCGCGGGAGCCCCAGAACCGCGAGGAATAAGACCATGACCGTGGACTCCCAGGGGACGGCGACCGCCGGTCCCCAGGACGCGCCCGGGAGGGCGGCAGCGCAGTCCCAGACTCCGCCACCCCCTTCCGGCCCCAAGGAAGTCCTTCAGCCTTCGCGTGGCAGACGCTCCCTGCCCAGCGGGCTGCTGCCGTACCTGCTCGTCGCGCCCGCCCTGCTCTCCATGGCGGTGCTGCTGCTCTACCCGCTGATCCGCAATGTGATCCTCTCCTTCCAGAAGCTGGACCGGAAGGAGTTCATCACCCGCGAGACGGTCTGGACCGGGTTCGACAACTACACGGACCTCCTGAGCGATTCGCACTTCTGGGACGTCGCGCTGCGAAGCGTCGTCTTCACCGCGGTCAACGTCATCCTCATCATGGCGATCGGCACCGGCCTCGGCCTGCTGCTCAACCGCCTGGGCAAGAAGATGAGGCTCGTCCTCTCGCTGTCCCTGATGTTCGCCTGGGCCATGCCGATCGTCGCCTCCGTCACCGTCTTCCGCTGGCTCTTCGACGAGCAGTTCGGTGTCGTGAACTGGCTGATGCGCACCCTGGGCTTCTCCGGCTACGACCAGCACAACTGGTTCGAGACGGGCTTCTCCTCGCTCGTCATCATCCTGGTCCTGCTGGTCTGGGGCTCGGTGCCGTTCGTCGCCCTCAACATGTACGCCGGCCTGACCACCATCGGCACGGAGCTGTACGAGGCCGCGAAGATGGACGGCGCCAGTGGCTGGCGCACCTTCTGGGCCGTGGTCTTCCCGAACCTGAAGTCCTTCTTCATGATCACCACGTTCCTGGAGATCATCTGGATCTTCAAGGCGTTCGCCCAGGTCTACGCCATGAACGCGGGCGGTCCCGACCGAGGCTCCGAGACCCTCCCGGTCTACGCCTACATCGAAGGTGTCGGACAGTTCCACTACGGTGTCGCCGCCGCCATCTCCATCCTCACGATCGTGATGCTCATCGCGATCATGTCCTTCTACTTCCGCCTGATCCTGAAGCAGGAGGAGGAGCTGTGAGCACCACCACCCAGACGCCGCAGAAGCTGCGCACCCGCAAGCCGATCACGGTCGGCGCGGTCGTCAAGAACCTCAGCGCCCTCGTGATCGCGGTGGTGTTCGTCTTCCCGGTCTACTGGATGTTCTCGTCCTCGCTGAAGCCGCAGCACGAGATCATGACGAAGGACCCCGTCTTCTTCTTCACGCCGACGCTGGAGAACTACACGACGGCGACCGGTGTCGACCTCTTCTGGACGTTCGTCACCAACAGCCTCACGGTCACCATCGGTGCCGTCCTGCTGGCCCTGATCGTGGCCCTGGCGGCGAGCTTCGCGATCGCCCGTATCAAGTTCAAGGGCCGCAAGGGCATCGTCCTCATCGTGATGATGGCGCAGATGGCCCCCTGGGAGGTCATGGTCATCGCGATGTACATGATCTCCCGTGAGAACGACATGCTCAACAGCATTCCGATGCTCACGGCGATCTACTTCGTGATGGTCCTCCCCTTCACGATCTGGACCCTGCGCGGCTTCATCGCCGCCGTCCCGGTCGAGCTGGAGGAGGCGGCGCAGATCGACGGCTGCACCCGCGCCCAGGCGTTCCGCAAGGTGATCTTCCCGCTGCTCGCCCCCGGTCTGATGTCGACCTCGCTCTTCGGCTTCATCACCGCCTGGAACGAGTTCGCCATGATCCTCATGCTGAACAAGAACCAGGAGTCCCAGACGCTCACGCTCTGGCTCACCAAGTTCCAGACCGCGTTCGGCAGCGACTGGGGTGCCACCATGGCCGCCTCGACGCTCTTCGCGCTCCCCGTGCTCATCGTCTTCCTCTTCCTCCAGCGCAAGGCCGTCGGCGGCATGACCGCCGGCGCGGTGAAGGGATAACGGCTCCCATGACCACACTCGCACACGGCTCCGACACCCTGACCCGTGACGCGCTCACGGTGCTCCAGCCCGGGTTCGTCGGCACCACCGCCCCCGACTGGCTGCTCCGCCGCATCGGCGAGGGACTCTCCTCCGTCGGCCTCTTCGGCCGGAACGTCGAGAGCCCCGAGCAGCTCGCCGCGCTCACCGCCCAGCTCCGGGCCGAGCGCGACGACGTCCTCGTCGCCATCGACGAGGAGAGCGGCGACGTCACACGGCTTGAGGTCAAGCAGGGCTCCTCGTTCCCCGGCAACTACGCGCTGGGCAGCGTCGACGACGTCGAGCTGACCCGGGCCGTGGCCCGCGAGCTGGGCAGCCGGCTCGCCCGCTGCGGCATCGACCTCAACTGGGCCCCCTCGGCGGACGTCAACTCCAACGCCGAGAACCCGGTCATCGGCGTCCGGTCCTTCGGGGCCGACCCCGACCTGGTCGCCCGGCACACGGTGGCGTACGTCGACGGCCTCCAGGCGGTCGGTGTCGCGGCCTGCACCAAGCACTTCCCCGGGCACGGCGACACCAACGTCGACTCGCACGACGCGCTGCCCCGGATCGACGTGGACCTGGCCACGCTGCACGCCCGCGAGCTGGTGCCGTTCCGCGCGGCCATCGCCGCGGACACCAAGGCGGTCATGAGCGCGCACATCCTGCTCTCCGTGCTCGACCCGCACCGCCCGGCCACCCTGAGCCCGCAGATCCTCACCGGTCTGCTCCGCCAGGAACTGGGCTTCGAGGGCCTGATCGTCACCGACGGCATGGAGATGCAGGCCGTCGCGGCCACCTACGGCATCGAGCGCGGCTCCGTCCTCGCCATCGCCGCGGGCGCCGACGCCATCTGCGTCGGCGGCGGGCTCTGCGACGAGGGCACCGTGCTCCAGCTGCGGGACGCGCTGGTCAACGCGGTGAAGGCCGGAGAGCTGCCCGAGGAGCGGCTGGCCGACGCCGCGGCGCGGGTACGCGCCCTGGCGTCCTGGACCCAGGCGCACCGGGCGAAGGGGGCCGGATCGGTGTCGGGCGCGGCAGTGCAGGAGGGGACCGCGCCCGGCGCCGAGATCGGACTCGTCGCGGCCCGCAGGGCCCTGAAGGTGACGCGCGGGGAGCGGCCGTACACGCCGATGACCAGCGCCCCCTACGTGGCCGCCTTCACTCCCGTCGCGAACTTCGCGGTGGGCGACGAGACGCCCTGGGGCGTCGCGGCGGAGCTGGACCGGCTGCTGCCCGGCACGGAGACGGGCTCGTACTCCGAGTCCTCCGTGGACGCCGTCCTCGCCGCCGCAGGAGAGCGGCGGATCGTGGCGGTCGTCCGCGACCTCCACCGTCATCCCTGGATGACGGAGGCACTGGACGGGCTCGTCGCGGCCCGCCCCGACACGGTCGTGGTCGAGATGGGCCTGAACGAGGCGGAGCCCCGCGGGGCCCTGCACATCGCCACCCACGGTGCGGCCCGCGTCTGCGGCCGCGCCGCCGCCGAGGCGGTCGTCGGAACCGGCGCCTGACACCCGCTCCGACGTCCGTACGCGAAGGGGCCCGGCACCAGGAATGGTGCCGGGCCCCTTCGTCGTACGCGTCGCGGCGGTGAGGACGACGGGCGTCCGTACCGGCTAGATGCCCTGCCAGGAGGGCTTGCTGGCGAAGGTGTGGCGGAAGTAGTCCGCGAGCTTCAGCTTGGAGGCGGCGGCCTCGTCCACCACGACCGTGGCGTGCGGGTGCAGCTGGAGCGCGGAGGCCGGTACGAGCGCCGCCACGGGGCCCTCGACGGTCTGCGCGACGGCCTCGGCCTTGCCCTCGCCGGTGGCGAGCAGCACCAGGTGGCGGGCCTCCAGGATGGTGCCGATGCCCTGGGTGATGACGTGGTGCGGCACCTGCTCGATGTCGTTGTCGAAGAAGCGGGCGTTGTCCACGCGGGTCTGCTCGGTGAGCGTCTTGATCCGGGTGCGCGAGGCGAGGGAGGAGCACGGCTCGTTGAAGCCGATGTGCCCGTCGGTGCCGATGCCGAGGATCTGGAGGTCCACGCCGCCGGCGTCGGTCAGCGCCTTGTCGTAGGCCTCGCAGGCGGCCAGGACGTCCTCGGCGGAGCCGTCGGGGCCCATGAAGGAGTCCTCGGGGAGCCCGAGGGGTTCGACGACCTGCCGGAGCACGGTGGAGCGGTACGACTCGGGGTGGCCCGCGGGCAGCCCGACGTACTCGTCCAGCTGGGCGATCCGGGCCCGCGAGGCGTCGACCGAACCGGCCTTGACCTGGGCGACGAGGGCGTCGTAGATGGGCAGCGGAGTCGAGCCCGTGGCCACGCCGAGCAGCGCGTCGGGCTTGCGGCGCAGGAGCCCGGCGATGCCGTCCGCGATGAGTTCCCCGCCCGCCTTGGCGTCCTTGACGATGACAACTTCCACGCTGTGCCTGCCGATCTGGTGAGGGGCTGGTGAAGGGTCGTGTGGTATAGACCAATCCAAGGGCAAATCTAGCAGAGGAGGCCCCTTTCCCCCTATGCCGTTCCGTCCCCCGGACGCCCTCCCCACCCCCCATCGTCGGCCGCCCGGGTCCCCCCAGCCACTCGAACCCCGCAGCCCCCTTGAGGGCGCGCCTGAGAGGCCCCTCGCGGGGCTGTGGCGTGACGGGGAGAGAAGGGGGAGCGGGGCTTCGCGCGGATGGCGCGGGAACGGCCCCGGAAAGACCCGCGGGCCGCGGCGCCTGACGGGACCCTCAGCCCGCCCGGCACCGCAGCCCGGAGTTGCGCCGGCCGGGGGTGTGCGGTCCCTCGGCCGTTGTGGGAGGTCTCGGCGCAGTCAGGGCAGAGAGCGCCGGGTACCTCGTTCCACCCTCCTGTGCGGGGAGGATGGAGGCTCTGTTGCGTTCATTGTGGACTAGACCATTCTTCCCTGTCCATCCACGGGAGCGCGGTCTTTCCCGGCCCATACTCCAGCACGGAGCCCGGGAGATCCAGGTTCACCGCCCCTTTGTTCCGCGGGTACGCTCGCACCGTGCCCTCCATGAACGACCTCGTGCGCCAGCACACCGCCCTGAGCGACTCCGACCTTGAGTGGCTCCACCTGCTGGTTTCGGAGTGGCAGCTGCTCTCCGACCTGTCCTTCGCCGACCTCGTCCTCTGGGTCCCCACCCTCGACGGCACGCGGTACGTCTCCGTCGCGCAGATGCGGCCGAACACCGGCCCCACCTCCTACCAGGACGACATGGTCGGCCACCTGGTGCCGCGCGGACGCCGCCCGCTCCTCGACGCCGCCCTCGACGAGGGCCGGATCGTCCGCGAGGGCGACCCGGAGTGGCGCGAGGAGGTCCCGGTGCGGGTCGAGTCCATCCCCGTACGCCGGGAGGGCCGGGTCCTCGGCGTCATCGCCCGGAACACCAACCTGCTCACCGTCCGCACCCCCTCCCGACTGGAGCTGACGTATCTCCAGTCGGCCTCCGACCTCGCCCAGATGATCGCCGCCGGGACCTTCCCCTTCCCCGGCGAGCAGGTCGACATGGACTCCTCGCCCCGAGCGGGCGACGGGCTCGTCCGCATGGACGCCGAGGGCATCGTCCAGTACGCCTCGCCCAACGCCCTCTCCGCCTACCACCGCCTCGGTCTCGCCGCCGACCTGGTGGGCCAGCACCTCGGCCGGATCACCGCCGAACTCGCCCCCTCCCGGGGCCCGGTGGACGAAGCCCTGGTCACCCTCGCCTCCGGCTACGCGCCCCGGGAGTTCGAGGTCGAGGGCAACAGTGGGGTGATCCAGCTCCGGGCCATCCCGCTCAAGCCCAAGGGCACCCGGATCGGTTCGCTGGTCCTGCTCAGGGACGTCACCGAACTGCGCCGCCGCGAGCGCGAGTTGATCACCAAGGACGCCACCATCCGGGAGATCCACCACCGGGTGAAGAACAACCTCCAGACGGTGGCCGCCCTGCTGCGCCTCCAGTCGCGCCGGATGGACTCCGCACGGGGCCGCGAGGCCCTCGACGAAGCCGTACGGCGCGTCGGTTCGATCGCGATCGTCCATGAGACGCTGTCCCAGAACCTGGACGAGCGCGTCGAGTTCGACGAGATCGCCGACCGGGTGATCGCGATGGTCGCCGAGATCTCCCCGGGCCGGGTCACCTGCCGGCGCAACGGGCGTTTCGGCATTCTCGACGCGGAGGTGGCGACGCCGCTCTCCATGGTCCTCACCGAAATCCTCCAGAACGCCCTGGAGCACGCCTTCGCGCCCGGCGACGAGGGAACGGTCGAAGTCACGGCCGTGCGCGGCGAATCCAGGGCCGACGCCCGGCTTCTGATCACGATTCAGGATGACGGTCGCGGACTGCCCGAGGGATTCGATCCCCAGCGCGCCGGAAATCTCGGTCTTCAGATCGTACGAACCCTGGTGGAAGGGGAGTTGGGCGGTTCCTTCGACATGCTCCCGGGTTCGGAAGGCGGCACGAAGGTGGTCCTCGACATTCCCGTGCACCCGCAGAAGTGAGCGCCCTGGGAAGAGGAATCCGTCACGGACGGTGAATAGCCCGTGACAAAAGCAGCGAGCCCCGGACCGAAGTGAATTCGGTCCGGGGCTCGAATGCTGTGGGTTACTGCTGCGCGCTGCGGCTCGAATGCGGTGAATGCATACGCGATGTATGCGCCGCTCGCCTCAGGCTGTCGGTGGGCGTCAGGCGCTGGCGTTACGCGCCCGGTTGCGAGCGGCACGGCGCTTCATCGCGCGGCGCTCGTCCTCGCTGAGGCCACCCCAGACGCCGGAGTCCTGGCCGGACTCAAGCGCCCACTGCAGGCACTGCTCCATGACGGGGCAGCGGCGGCAGACGGCCTTGGCTTCCTCGATCTGCAGCAGCGCAGGACCGGTGTTGCCGATGGGGAAGAACAGCTCGGGGTCTTCCTCACGACAAACGGCGTTGTGACGCCAGTCCATGGCTGCTACCTCTCTTGGTATTACATGCGGGTTGCTTGTGAATGTGAACGCTTTCACGAATCCCCCCGCAAGGGAAGGGCCGACTGCCAGATGAACTGGTGTGGTCCTAAGACTGAGGAGGGGTTCTGGCTCTCAGTGGAGGCCGGTCTTGCGGGCCGTCCCGATCGCCAAGAAGAGACTCGCAAACCTCGGCAGCGGATACAACCCCTTCCGGAAAGTTTTTTTTGATTCCTCGGTGTCGGCTAGGTCACAGCCGTACTTCTAAGGGGTGGATGCGCGCCTAAACGTTCGAGTGAAAGGACTTTGGGCCCTTCTACTCACACAATCACACGCAGTGCATGGCGTACGCCTGTGAACGTCACGCTCGTACGCAGTCCGAGGTGGTCGCCGTCCATCTGGAGGGGGAGGGGCGCCTTCGAATGCAAGGTGAAGTCGGTGAGGTCGTGAAGGGGTACCGCGTGCTTGCCGCGAGGGCCCCGTTCCGGGGTCGAAGTGAGCAGCTGGGTGGCGTACCGGGCCACCGCCGGAGTGGACAGACGCCGCAGTCCGAGCACGTCGAGCGCGGTTTCGAAGGACGCCTCCGGGGACGCGTACACCGGACGATTGCCCAGGTAGGTCCAGGGGGAGGTGTTGCAGATTATGGAAAGGACCAAGTCCTCCACCGGCTCGGCGCCGGGGCGCTCCAGGGTGATCGTCCCGTGCCGGCGGTTCGGCTCCTCCAGGAACTGGCGCACCACCTGACGCAGATAGAGCGCGTGCGTCGAACGCTTCCCGCGCTCCCGCTGCTGTTCGACCCGGCCGATCACGCTGGCGTCGAATCCGAGCCCCGCGCAGAAGGTGAACCAGCGGCCGGGGACGGACTCGTCCTCCGTGCCGGGAGTCCCCGAGGCGTAGCCCAGGCTCACCGTGCGTGCCCGGCGCTCACGCAGCGCGTCGAGCAGGGCGCCGGTCGCCTCCACGGCGTCGTTCGGCAGACCGAGCGCGCGGGCGAAGACGTTCGTCGAGCCGCCGGGGACCACCGCGAGGCTCGGCAGCCGCTCCGGTTCGGGCCCGCCGTGCAGCAGTCCGTTGACGACCTCGTTGACCGTGCCGTCGCCGCCGAGCGCCACCACGAGGTCGATGTTCCCCGAGTCGGCCGCCTGCCGTCCCAGGTCGCGCGCGTGCCCCCGGTACTCGGTGCTGACGGCCTCCAGCTTCATCTCGCTCGCGAGCGCGTGGATGAGGACGTCACGGGTGCGGGCACTGGTGGTGGTGGCTGCCGGGTTGACCACGAGAAGTGCGCGCATGACCGCCAGGGTACCTACCCGGCGGTACATGTTTCAGCCCGGCCCGGCCCCCGGACGCCTCCCGCCCGGCCTCGGCCGTCCCTTCCGGACCCTGCCCGGCCCACGCCGCCCGGCACCGCACCTCGCCGCGTTGTCGAGGCACCCGGGTACGTCCAGTACGCGGCAGCCTCTCCGCCTTGCGATGCACGGCACCGGAGGACGCGGGCCTGACCGGCAGGATCCGAAGGAGACGACCCGGGCCGCCCCGCTCCGCCCGCCCCGATCCCGCTACCCTGCCCTGTATGAGCAGCACGGAGCAGACCCCCCGCCCCACCCGACTCACCGCCGCTGCGGCCGTGGCCGGCATCGAGGGACTCGGGCTCCTGGCCGGCGGGATCTTCATGCTGGTGCACGCCCTGACCTCGGGCTCCGGCGACCTCCTCGGCGCCGTCGTGGGCGCCCTGACCGTCGTCGCGCTCGGTCTGATCCCGCTCGCCGCCGCCCGGGGCCTGTGGCTGCTGCGCTCCTGGAGCCGGGGCCCGGCCGTGATCACCCAGATCCTCGCGCTGCCGGTCGCCTGGCAGATGCTCCAGACCCCCGGGGTGATCCCGGCCGGCATCCTCCTCGCCGTCCTGGCCGTCGGCGGACTCGTCCTCCTGGTGAACCCGGCCACGACGGAGGCACTCGGCATCCGCAGGCCGGGCCAGGACGCCCCCTGAGGCCCGTCCGGGGCCCTCGGGCCCCGGACCCCGCTACTCCTCGACGAGCAGCTTCTCCCGCAGCTGCGCCAGGGTCCTGGCCAGCAGCCGGGAGACGTGCATCTGGGAGATGCCCACTTCCTGCGCGATCTGCGACTGCGTCATGTTCCCGAAGAAACGCAGCAGCAGGATCCGCTTCTCCCGGGGCGGCAGGTCCTCCAGGAGGGGCTTCAGGGACTCGCGGTACTCGACCCCCTCCAGGGCCTCGTCCTCGGCGCCGAGCGTGTCCGCGACGGCGGGCGACTCGTCGTCGGTGTCCGGGACGTCCAGGGAGAGCGTCGAGTAGGCGTTCGCCGATTCGAGCCCTTCGAGAACCTCCTCCTCCGAGATCCCGAGCCGCTCCGCCAGCTCGTGCACGGTCGGCGAGCGCCCGTGCTGCTGGGACAGCTCCGCCGTCGCCGTGGTCAGCGAGAGCCGCAGCTCCTGAAGCCTGCGCGGCACCCGGACCGCCCAGCCCTTGTCACGGAAGTGGCGCTTGATCTCGCCGACGACCGTCGGGGTCGCGTACGTCGAGAACTCGACACCGCGCTCCGGGTCGAACCGGTCGACCGACTTGATCAGACCGATCGTGGCCACCTGTGTCAGGTCGTCCAGTGGCTCGCCCCGGTTGCGGAACCGCCGGGCCAGGTGCTCCACCAGCGGCAGATGCATCCGGACCAGCCGATTGCGCAGCTCGGCCTTCTCCGGGGACCCCTCGGGCAGCTCGCGCAGCGTGACGAACAGCGCACGGGCGCCGCTCCGGTCGTGCGGGTCCGGCGCGCCGGACCCGTCGGCGGGGGCGGCGTGGTCGGCGCCCCCGGCGTGGCCGGAGCCGTCGGCGTCCTCGCCCTCCGTGTCGTCGTCGGCGGCACCGCCCCCGGGCGCGCCCGCGTCCGTCGCCCGCACCGGCTCCGCGCCCGCGGGGCCCCGGGGGGTCTCGGAGACGCCCGGCGTCTCGGGAACCTCGTGGTGCTGCTCGTGCTCGCTCATCTGGTCCGCCCGCTCCGTAGCGACCTCATGCGGCCGCGCCTGCTGCTGAGGGATGCCGGCCGTCGCGTCCCCGCTCCTCACGCCGGGCCTGGCCCCGCGCCGCGCTGTTTGTACAGGCTGATCGAGACCGTACGGTCGTCCGCCACGGACGATTCCACCTTTCCGGCCAGCGCCGACAGCACCGTCCAGGCGAAGGTGTCCCGCTCGGGTGCCCGGCCGTCCGTCGTCGGGGCGGAGACGGTCACGTCGAGGGCGTCGTCGACCAGCCGGAAGACGCAGCTGAGGACGGAGCCCGGCACGGCTTGCTGGAGCAGGATGGCGCAGGCCTCGTCGACCGCGATCCGCAAGTCCTCGATCTCGTCGAGGGTGAAGTCCAAGCGCGCCGCGAGACCGGCCGTGGCCGTACGCAGCACGGACAGGTAGGCACCCGCAGCCGGCAGCCGGACTTCCACGAAGTCCTGGGTCCCGGGCTCGCCTGTGATCTGGGACACCCTCACCTCCAAGGTGGCACAAGCTCGTTCGGGGTCCGGGGGGAGAGGCCCCGGACCGGGCGGTGCGCAGGGGCTGCGCAGTCCGCCGTGACGCTATCGCGATCCGTCCCGCCGTGTCGCCGCGATCCCGCCTCCCCCGTCACCGATCGTCACCCATGGTAGGTCCATGGGTGCGGACGGTGGAGGGGGGTGGGCGGAAGCCTGAACCGGGCGACCGGGGGAGGGGTGACGTACCCAGCGGGAAGCCGGGCGAACCGTCGAACGCCGGAATCACCGGACGGCTGAATCACCGGATGGCGGTACGGGCCGGGGCGGCCGGAGGGGCGTACGGCCGCCCCTGGCCGGTCACCGTCGGTCGACCACCGCCGGTCGACCGCTCCTCAGACGATCGTCCCTCGGCCGACCGTCCCTCGGCCGACCCGCTCCTCAGACGATCGTCAGGTCGGCGTAGCACCAGCGCCAGGCCTCGCCCGGCTCGAACGAACGCATCAGCGGGTGACCGGTCGCGCTGTAGTGCCCCGTCGCGTGCCGTCCCACCGAGGAGTCGCAGCAGCCGACGTGCCCACAGCTCAGACAGAGCCGCAGCTGCACCGGGTTGGTCCCGTTGGCGAGGCACTCCGGGCAGGTCGCGGACAGAGGCACCGGCTCGGGGCGCGGCATTTCGGCAACGTGCGAACACTCGCTCATGATGGCCAGGTTACGTCGAGGCACGGGACGAGGACGGGCATGGACGCACTCCAGCTGGTGGCACTGGTGGCGGCGAGCGCCGCCGTCGCGGGGTTCGCGCGCAGGACCCCGGTCCCCGCCCCGCTGCTCCTGGTCGCCGTCGGTCTCGTCGCCTCGTACCTCCCGGGGATGCCCGACTACACGCTCGACCCGCACATCGTGCTGCCGTTGATCCTGCCCCCGCTCCTCTACACGGCCGCCGTCGAGTCCTCGTATCTCGACCTGCGGGCCAACATCCGGCCCGTCGCCCTGCTCTCCGTCGGGTACGTCCTGTTCGCCACCGTGGCCGTGGGCTGGCTCGCGTACGTCCTCGTCCCCGATCTGCCGCTGACCGCCGCCCTCGTGCTCGGCGCGGTCGTCGCCCCGCCCGACGCGGTCGCCGCCACCGCCATCGCCCGCAAGCTCGGGCTGCCCAACCGGATCACCACCATCCTCCAGGGCGAGTCCCTGGTGAACGACGCCACCGCCATCACCGCCTACAAGGTCGCCCTCGCTGCGGCCGTCGGCGAGGGAGTGAGCTGGGCGGGCGGCATCGGGGAGTTCGCCCTCGCGGCCCTCGGCGGCATCGGCGTCGGCCTGCTCCTCCAGCTTCCGATCCACTGGCTCCGCCGTCATCTGCGCGACTCCCTCCTCCAGAACACCCTCTCCCTCCTCATCCCCTTCATCGCCTACGCGGCGGCCGAGGAGGTCGGCGCCTCCGGAGTCCTCGCCGTCGTCGTGGTCGGCCTCTTCCTCGGCCACCACGCCTGGCAAGTCGACTTCGCGACCCGGCTCCAGGAGGAGGCCGTCTGGAAGATGGTCGCCTTCGTCCTGGAGTCCGCCGTCTTCGCCCTGATCGGCCTCCAGCTGCCGTACGTCGTCGAGGGGCTCGGCCCGTACGGCATCGGGGAGGCGGCCGGATACGCGGTCGGGGTCTTCGTCGCCGTCGTCCTCGTCCGCTTCGTCTGGGTCTACCCGGCGACCTTCCTGCCCCGGCTCTCCGCCCGGATCCGGGCCCGCGAACCGGGGGTGGACTGGCGGGCGCCGCTCGTCGTCGGCTGGGCCGGCATGCGCGGAGTGGTCTCCCTCGCCATCGCCTTCTCCATCCCGGTCGTCGCCGCGGGGGAGGCGTTCCCCGCCCGCAACCTCGTCCTCTTCCTCACCTTCACCACCGTCATCGGCACCCTCGTGGTCCAGGGCCTGACCCTGCCGCCGCTCATCCGCCTCCTGAGGCTTCCCGGCCGGGACCGGCGCGCGGAGACCCTCGCCGAGGCCCAGGCGCAGAGCGAGGCCTCGCGGGCGGCGGAGGAACGTCTCGACGTGCTCCTCGCCGACCCGCGCAACGCCCTGCCGCAGCCCCTCGCCGACCGGCTGCGGACCGTCCTGGAGCGGCGCCGCAACGCGGTCTGGGAGCGGCTCGGCGCCGTCGACGAGACCACGGGGGAGACCGCCGACGACACCTACCGACGGCTCTCGCGGGAGATGATCGACGCCGAGCGGGAGGTCTTCGTCCGGTTGCGCGACGAACGCCGGATCGACGACGAGATGATGCGTACGCTGCTCCGCAGGCTGGACCTGGAGGAGGCGGCCGGGTACCGGGAGGAGATCGACTGACGCCCGGGGCGGGCCAGGGGCGAGAGGCCCTGGTCACGCGGGCGGCCGGGTCCGGCGGACCCGGCCGGGACCGGGTCTCAGTACGCGTCCCTGCCGCCCGTCACCACCGCCGCGAGGCGGGTCCCTGGCGGAAACGCGCCTTCCTCCGCCAGAGTCGTCAGACAGTGCAGCATTTTGGCCACATAGAGCCGCTCGATGGCGAGTCCGTGCCGTTCCTCGAAGTCGTGTGTGAACGCGTCGAGATCGGGGGAGGTGCGCGCGTACCCCCCGCCGTGGAACCGCTCGTCCAGCGTCCAGTCGCCGCGCGGCCCGCCGAACGCCGCCTCCTGGAGGGCCCGTACCTCCCTGCCCAGGAAACCGCCCCTGAGGACCGGAACGCCCAGCGCCCGCTGCCCCGGGGCGAGACCGGCCGCCAGACCCGCGAGGGTGCCTCCGGTGCCGCAGGCGACCGCCACGACGTCGGAGGCCCCGGCCAGCTCCCGGCCCAGCTCCACGCACCCGCGGACCGCGAGCGCGTTGCTGCCGCCCTCCGGGACCACGTAGGCGTCCGCGGGCGCGTACTCCAGGAGCCGGGCGAGGACCGCCGGGTCGTTCTTCGCCCGGTACGTGCTCCGGTCCACGAACTCCAGCCGCATCCCGTCCGCCGCGCAGCCCGCGAGCGAGGGGTTGAGGGGCCGCCCGGCCAGTTCGTCGCCGCGCACGATCCCCACCGTGGGGAAGCCGAGCAGCCGCCCGGCGGCGGCCGTCGCCCGCAGATGGTGGGAGTAGGCACCGCCGAACGTCAGCACGGGCCGCCCGGCCGCCGCCTCCAGGTTGAGCGCGAGTTTGCGCCACTTGTTGCCCGGCAGTTCGGGATGGATGAGGTCGTCCCGCTTGAGCAGCAGGGTGAGCCCGCGCCGGGCGAAGCGCTCGTCCCCCAGCGGCACGAGGGGAGAGGGGAGCCGGGGCCGCAGAAGGGCGAGGTCGAGCGCGTTCACCCGCCCATTGTCCCGGCCTGCGCGCGCGTACGGACGGGGGCCCTGGACGGGCGCGGCCCGGACACGCACGCGCGCGGGCCACGGGGGCCCGCGCGCGTGCGTGGTGGGGCGAAAGGCGGAGTCCACCTTATTTATTGTGAAAATCGGGGGCCCGCGCGCGCGTGGTGTGGCCCCGGGCCCGGGTACGCGCGCGTGGGGGAGTCGAGGGGAGTCGGTACGGCCCGGGTACGCGCGCGTGGCCCGGCCGTTCTCTCAGCGCAGGTATTCGGCGACGGCCGAGCGCAGGGAGCCCATCGTGAATCCCTTCGGGTCGACCTTCCCCGGCTGCCACTCCAGATGCCCGATCACCGAGCGGTGCGACCAGCCGTGCGCCCGGCACAGCGCGGCCGCCGCCTTCGCGATGGCGTCCAGCTGCACCTTGGGCCAGGGGTCCTCGCCGTCCCCGAGGTTCTCGCACTCGAAGCCGTAGAAGTACCGGTTGCCGTCGGTGGTGGCGGTGTTGTCCGGCGGCAGTCCCTGCTCGGCGATGACCGCGCGGAGCACGTCGGCGTCGCCGAGCCCGGCGTGGTTGGCGCGCCCGTACCCGACGAGGTGGACCGTGCCGTCCTTGGCGATCACCCCGTGGCAGAGCGGCCCCGGCAGGGCCTCGTAGCCCTCCCGGCAGATCCGGACGGTGTTCGTGGTGCCGCGGGTGACGGTGTGGTGGATCATCACCCCGTGCACCGGCCCCCAAGGGCCCTTCTGGTTGCGGTTGTGGGTGGACCAGTCGCCGACCTGGACGACCGTGAGGCCCTCGGCGCGCAGGACTTCGAGGAACCTGCTCGCGGTGATGGGTACGGACATGACCGACTCCCTTCGGAGGACGGGTGTGCTTCCGGTTGACCGGAAGTTCCGGAGTACCGGAGTCCGTTCGCGGTGGCCATCCGTTCGGGCGGTGTGCGAGCCGATCCGGACAGGTGCTGGTGGGGCGGATGAGGCTCGCTGTTCGGATGGAAATCACGGGACATGCCCCGAAGTCCGTCGAACAGTCCCACCCGAATGTGTAATGGCGTCAACACACTCCGTACTGAAAAGCTTTCGTCTCGCAGCCCAGTCACACGAGAGGGAGTTCCATGTCCGTTGGTTCGGTTGGCGACGAGATGCTCGCGGAGCAGCAGGCGCCGCAGCAGAGTCTCGGTACCGCCGCCGCCCGGAACCTGGCCTCGACCACCAAGTCGGCGCCGCAGATGCAGGAGATCACCTCCCGGTGGCTGCTGCGGGCGCTGCCCTGGGTCCAGGTGCAGGGCGGCACGTACCGGGTGAACCGCAGGCTCAGCTACTCCGTGGGGGACGGGCGGGTCACCTTCGTCCAGACCGGGGAGCGAGTCGCGGTCATCCCCGCCGAACTCGGCGAGCTTCCCGCCCTGCGCGGCTACGAGGACGAGGAGGCCCTCGCCGAGCTGGCCGCCCGCTGCCGCCAGCGGGCGTACGCGCCGGGCGAGGTGATCGCCGCCGCGGGCGCGTCGAGCGACCGGGTCCACCTCCTCGCCCACGGCCGGGTCGAGCAGGTCGGCGAGGGGCCGTACGGCGACGAGGCCGTGCTCGGGGTCCTCGCCGACGGCTCCTACTTCGGCGAGGCGTCCCTCGTCGACGGGGACGCCCGCTGGGAGTGGACCGCCCGCGCCGCCACCGCCTGTACGGTCCTGGAGCTGACCCGGGACGACGTGCGGAGCCTCGCGGCCCGCGTCGGCTCGCTCGCCTCCCATCTGGCGACCGTGGCCGACCGGCCCGATCAGCGGACCAACTCCCACGGCGAGGCCGAGATCGAGCTTTCCGCCGGTCATGTCGGCGAGCCCGTCGTCCCGCACACCTTCGTCGACTACGAGGCCTCGCCCCGCGAGTACGAGCTGAGCATCGCCCAGACCGTGCTGAAGGTCCACACCCGCGTCGCCGACCTGTACAACAAGCCGATGAACCAGACCGAGCAGCAGTTGCGGCTCACGGTCGAGGCGCTCCGCGAGCGTCAGGAGCACGAGCTGGTCAACCACCGGGAGTTCGGTCTCCTCGCCAACTGCGACTACGGACAGCGCATCCAGCCGCACGCGGGCGTCCCCGCCCCCGACGACCTGGACGAGCTGCTCTCCCTGCGCCGGGGCTCCCGTCTCTTCCTCGCCCATCCGCGGGCCATCGCCGCCCTCGGCCGCGAGATCAACAAGCGCGGTCTGGTGCCCGAGACGATCGACGTCGACGGCACCCGCATCCTGACCTGGCGCGGTGTGCCGGTCTATCCCTGCGACAAGATCCCGGTCACCGACGTCGGCACCACCTCGATCATCTGCATGCGTACCGGCGAGACCGACCAGGGGGTGATCGGGCTGCGGCAGACCGGCCTCCCGGACGAGGTCGAGCCCGGTCTCTCGGTCCGTTTCATGGGGATGGACGAGCAGGCGATCACCTCGTACCTGGTCACCGCCTACTACTCGGCGGCGGTCCTCGTCCCCGACGCGCTCGGTGTCCTGGAGAACGTCGAGGTCGGCCGCCGGCGCTGAGCCGACGGCGTCCCGGGGCGGGGGTACGGCCCCCGCCCCGGGACGCTCCGGTTCGGCGCCGCGCAGCCCGCCACGGAGAAACGAAGGAAGTGACCGTGACCATGGCCAGCGCGGATGCCGCCACCGACGGTCAGGGGGCCGTCCGGCTCCTGGACCGGACGCGGACCGCTGTCAATCCCCAACTGCGCTCGACCGTCGAGACCCTGCCCGGGTCGATGCGGCGGGTCGCGATGTACCACTTCGGCTGGGAGCACGCCGACGGCACTCCGGCGGCGGAGCAGCCGGGCAAGGCGATCCGGCCCGCCCTGGTCCTCGCCGCGGCCCGTGCGCTCGGCGCGGAGGAGACCCAGGCCGTGAAGGCGGCCGCCGCCGTCGAGCTGGCGCACAACTTCACCCTGCTCCACGACGACATCGTCGACGAGGACGTGACCCGCAGACACCGGCCCACCGCCTGGACCGTCTTCGGCGTCCCGGACGCGCTGATCGCCGGTGACGCGATGAGCGCCCTCGCCCTGCGGCTGCTCGCCGAGGACCCGCACCCCGCCTCGGCCGCCGCCTCCGCCCGGCTCGCCGCCTGCGTCATCGAGCTGTGCGCCGGACAGCAGGCCGACTGCGCCCTGGAGCGGCGCGGACCGCGCGAGGTCACCCTCGACGAGTGCCTGGCCATGGCCACGGCGAAGACCGGCGCGCTGCTCGGCGTCTCCTGCGCCATCGGCGCGCTCTACGCGGGCGCGGGCGAGGAGGAGGTCACCGCCCTCGATTCCTTCGGCCGCGAGGCGGGTCTCGCCTTCCAGCTGATCGACGACCTCATCGGGATCTGGGGCGACCCGGACCGTACGGGGAAACCGGCCGGGGCCGATCTGGTCGCCCACAAGAAGTCGCTGCCCGTGGTGGCGGCGCTGACCTCGGGGACCCCGGCGGGGGAGGAGCTGGCGGAGATCTACGCCCGCCCGGACCTGGACGAGACGGCGGTACGGGCGGCGGCGGACGCGGTCGAGCGGGCCGGGGGCCGCGACTGGGCGCAGGCCCAGGCCGCCGAGCGGATGGGCCGCGCCGTGGAGCATCTGGCACGGGCGGTCCCCGACCCGGAGGCGGCGGGCGATCTGCTGGCCCTGGCGGAGTACGTCACCCGCCGTACCCGCTGACGGGAGTGCGGCGGGCGCCCCGGCGGCTCGGGCCGGGGCCCGCCGCCGGGGCCGGTCCCGTACGAGGGCCCCAGCTCACCCCTCCGGGACGAGACGGGTGACGACGGTGTCGATCAGCTCGTCCAGCTCCCGGTCGCCGTGCAGCTCCGGGACCGTGAAGTGGTCGAACAGCAGCCCGGTGAGGGCGAAGTAGAGCAGTCGGACGGTGTCCGCGTCGCCGGGCATGCCCGCGTCGAGATGGGTCCGGACGTTCAGGTCGAGGTCGGAGCGGAGCACCTTGGCGAGCTGGGTGCGCAGCCCGGGGCGGCGTACGGCTTCGAGGCGCAGTTCGAAGAGGCCCAGGTAGCAGGTGCGTTCGGCGGCGAGCCGACGGGCGGCCCGGCGCATCAGCTCGGCGACCACTTTCCTGCCGGGGCTCGCGAGCAGGGCGAAGTCCGGGGAGTCGGCGGGCGGGGTCAGCCGTACGAAGATCCGGTCGGCGACCTGGGAGAGCAGCAGGTCCCGGTCGCGGAAGTAGTTGGACGCGGTGCCCGTGGGGACCCCCGCCCGGACGTCGACCGCGCGGAAGGTCAGACCGCGGGCGCCTTCGTCCGCCAGCACCTCGATCGCGGCGTCGAGCAGGGCCGTACGGCGCTCGGGGTTTCTCGCCATGTCGGGCGTACTCCTCTTCTGGAAAGTTCCCCTCGGAAAAAGGGACTTGCGCAACCACTACACCTGAAGCACTATAGCTGTCGTGGTTGCGGTCGCGGCCATGATCCCAGGAGGAAGAGGACCGGCTTGCGCAAGCTGACGTACTACATCGCCTGCACCATCGACGGCTTCATCGGCGACCCCGAGGGCGACGCCACCTCCATGTTCGGGTTCCTGGACCCCGAGTACCTGGAGTTCATGAACGCGGAGTACCCCGAGACCGTCCCCGCCCACGGGCGCGAGGCCTTCGGGGTCGACGGGGAGAACCGGCACTTCGACACCGTCGTCCAGGGGATGCGCTCCTACCGGCTCGCCCTGGACATCGGCGTCACCAGCCCGTACGGCCACCTGCGCGAGTATGTCGCCACCCGCTCGCTCGCCGAGTCGCCCCACCCCGACGTGGAGCTGATCGCCGACGACCTCGTCGGCCGGATCCGCGAGCTCAAGGCCGAGGACGGCCCCCTGGGCATCTACCTCTGCGGCGGCTCCGTCATCGCGGGCGAGCTGATCGAGGAGATCGACGAGCTGATCATCAAGACCTATCCGCAGGTCTACGGCACTGGCATGCCGATGTTCGGCGCGGACTTCGAACCCCGCGACTTCACCCTCGGCGCGGTGCGCGTCTTCGGCAACGGCGTCCTCGTCCGTACGTACACCAGGAAGCGCCCGGACCCGAGCGACGGGTAGCGGCGACGGACGCGCGGGGTCCGACGGGGCGGCCTACCCTGGATCCATGGGCGAGAACGTGCTCCGCACGACACGGGACCCCCGGACCGAGCCCCCGTGCCCGGCCTGCGGGCGCCCGCGCGGCACGATGGCCACCCGGCACAAGGTCCTCGGGGCCTGGGTGCCGGAGTGGGAGGCGCGCCCCTGCGGAAACCCGGACTGCCCCCTCCACGCGGGCCCCGGAGGCACGGGTGCGGAAGCCGCGAGCGCGCAGGTCACCGGCACAAACGGCGAGACCGGGAGAAGCCGGACCGGAAGGTGACCGGACGCGCGCCGGAGCAGGCCATGCCGCTACAGTCCGCGCATGTCATCGGAGTCGTCGGAATCGACGGAAATCTGGACCGGCTGGTACCGGGACCGCAGCGGCGCGGAAGCGATCGTCATCACGGCCGACGGGCGGCAGGTCGCCACCCGGATCAGGGGAATCACGTACACGGGCGAGAGCTTCGCCGCGCTCAGCGCGCCCGACGAGGGCGGTGCGCCCCTCACCGGCTGCGTCCTGGAATGGGACCTGCCGCTGCCCGTCGTCATGGACGGCGAGACCCAACACGCCACCCTGAGCTGTCTGCTGACGCTCGGCGAGCGCGCGGACCTCAGCCTGACGCTGCACTGCGGCGGAGCGGCCTTCGAGGCATGCGTCGCCGGAGGTGATTTCGAGGGAGCGCTCGCACGGGTCCGCGGCCAGCTCCCGCCGGGCGCGGACTTCGCCCGGGGGCTGTTGCAGACGGCCTGAAAGGCCCCGGGGCGGCGGGCTCCGGGCGGGAACGACAGGTGCGGCGGCGCCCCGGGGAGGGGGCGCCGCCGCTTCCCGCTCAGGGCCGGATCAACCCTTTCCGCTCAGGGTCGGATCAAGCCTTTCTCACTCAGGGCCGGATCAGCCCTTGAAGGCGGAGGCCAGCCCGTACTGCCACAGCTGGTTGACGCGGGCGCGCTCCGCCGCGTTCGGCTGCGAGTTCTGGCAGGACGTGCCGGGGCCGCCGCCGGACATCAGCTCACTGCACGGACCGGTGTAGTGGTCCGGCAGGCCGAGGACGTGCCCGGTCTCGTGGGCGGTCACCCGGACGGAGTTGTACTGCTGGTTCTGCCGGTAGTCGAGGAAGACGTAGCCGGCGCCGTGTCCGTCGGTGCTCGCGTACGAGCCGCGGGAGTCGTTGCCCTCGTAGTACGCGAAGTCGGGGTTGCTGCCCTCGACGAGGCGTACGTTCGCCACCGAGCTGTTCCATATCTGGGCGGAGCTGGCGATCTGGGAGCGGAAGCTCGGCGCGTTGGCGGCGCTGTAGACGACGGTGACGGCGGCCGTGCCCGGGGTGGCGGCGCGCTTCTTCGCCACCGACTTCATGACGGCGTCGAAGAACGCCTTGTTGGCCTTGGCCTCCGCCGCCGAACCGGTGTACCCGACGGTGACGTTGTCGGCCGGGGCCGTGTTCACCGCAGCCGCGGGGGCCGCGCCGAGGGAGGCGGCGAGACCGAGACCGAGGGCGGCGGTCAGTACGGAGGTGAGGACCTTGGGGTGACGCATGGGGGGCTCCTCCTGTTTGGGGTCGGAGCGAGTGTGGGGGGAGCCGGGGCGCGCGCGGATGATGTCAGCCCCTGATAGCCCCACCGCATCACCCGCCCCAAATTTGCGCCAACTGCCTTGAAATCAAAGGCGATTGGAGGGTTCCGGGCGTCTGGTGCGACTCAGGGAGCCGTCCTACCCTCGGGGCATGGAGCTGGAGGTGAGACACCTGCGGGCGCTCTGCGCCATCGCGGACACGGGCAGCTTGCACAAGGCGGCCCGGCAACTGGGCATGACACAACCCTCGTTGACCACCCAGCTGCGCCGCATCGAGAACTCCCTGGGCGCCGAGCTGTTCTCCCGGGGGCGCACGGGCTGCCGCCCCACCCCGCTCGGCCGTTCCCTGCTCAGCCGGGCGCGCCCGCTCGTCGCCGACATGGCCGCGCTGGTCACCGAGACCCGCGCCGCGGCCGCCAGCGCCGACGGCCCCGGGCTGCGTGTCGGCTCCACCGCGAGCCGGGCGCTCCCGGGCTGGCTGCGCGGGCTGCGCCGACGGCTGCCGGGCGCCGAGGTCGGCCTCCGGATGGACGTCTCGGCGAACGCGCTGCTGCGCACGGTGGCCGCGGGGCAGTTGGACGTGGCCTTCGTCCACGAGGTGGAGGGCAGTCCCTTACGGGTGCCCGAAGGGATCAAGGGGCGGGTGCTGGTCGCGCGGGAACCGCAGTTCATCTCCATGGCCCGCGACCACCCGGCGGCCGCCCGCCCCGTCGTGGACCTCGCCGAACTGGCCACCGACCACTGGATGGTCGACCCGACCGTGGACGGCGAATGGGACGGCCTGCGCCGGGTCCTGGGCGCGGCGGGCATCGACCCTCCGCTGCTGCACGGCGACTACCACACGGCCGCGTCGATGGTCGTCCTCGGCGAAGCCGTCGCCCCCTGCCAGCCGACTTCGGGCCCCCGCGACGACATGGCCATCCGCCCCCTGCGCGGCGACCCCCTGGCGGTCCGCCTGATGCTGTACGCCCGCCCCGGCGTCCCCCTGGACCTCGCGTACGCGGAACTGGCCGACGCCTACCGGGAGGTGGCCCTCGGCGCGGCCCCGTACCGCGAGTGGCTGCGCCGACGGGGGGCGGAGGGGTGGGTGGGGTCGTTGCTGATGACGGCGTGAGGTGGGGGTGGGTCGGGGGAGGCGCGTGGTGCGGTTCGGATGAAGCCTCGCGGGTGGTCGACCTGCGCGACCCGAGAGGGCGTACGGCTGCCCGTACGCCCTCTACAGGCTCCGGCCGGCTCAGGCTCACGGCCGCTCGGATGCCGTCGCCCGTCCCGACGGCCAGGGCGGCAGCCCTCCGCCACGACCTATCCGGGTCTCGTCCCGCAGCGGCTGGAGGGAGTCGTCTCCACCAACAGCGACCGGGACGGGACCGAACTGGACGCCCTGTGGCAGCGGCCCGCCGCCGACGTCCTCGGCGCCGACCGGGGCACGGCAAGCATCCCGCTCAGCGCCCGCTTCTCCTTGGAGAAGACACCCGACGCCCTCGGCGAGAAGCCCGGCCGGGTGGAGACCGTCGAGCCGCCGGCTGTTCCGGCATACGAAAAAAACCGCACCCGGCCGCCACGGCCACCCCGGAAAGGGGCGGCTTGCGGGCCGGGTGCGGTCGGGGGAGGGGGAAGGTCAGGCCTTCTTCGTCTCCTAGTAACGGGGCGGGTCGGTGACCTGCGGCGATGATGGCCGCAGGTCGCTGACCTGGCCTTTTGGTGTTGGGTGGCGATGGGGTGCGACGGTCCTGATCGGGTGTCCTGCGGACTGTGTGCGGACTGGGCAGGGACTGATGCGATATCACTACACAGCTCTCGATGCACCGCTACGGTGAGCAGCGCGGCCACTGAAAGCACGATGCCACCGAGGAACGCATGAACGAGTCTGTTGCACCGGATGCTGCTGCTCGGTCCGAGGGCGAGACGACATCTGGATCCGCCGCTTTTCCCAAGGACGCGACCGCCGGGGGTGCCATCGCCGCAGCCGGTGAAACTGGGCGAGGGTCGAGCACCTATGCCACCGGAGGTGGCGGCGTTTCGTTCGCGCACCGCGTCGCGGCCGTCTATCTCGCTGGCATGTTGACCGGCGCACGACGCGCGGAGGTATCTGAGCTGCCGGTTCAGAGGGTGTCATTCCAAACCGGTCCGGCGCACCCGGTGGATGACCTTCTGGTTGAGTGCGGTGATGAGGCAGCCGAGGTCGTCCTTGCCGTGGCATGCCGAGCAACGCCGAACTTCGTTCAGAGCCATGACGATACGGTGAAGCTTGTCGGGTCGCTGCTCGCCGAGGTCGAGAAGTTCGACACCGATGCTCACCAAGTCGCTGTCGCGACCGCGGGCCGGCGCAATCAGTGGGACGAGCTCGCAACGCTCTGCGACATCGCGCGTGCTCATGCCGACCCGGAGGCGTTCCAAGCGTCTATGGACGTAGATGGCCGCTGGTCGAAGCCGGTGCGCGAGCGCCATGAGCATTTTCTGAAAATGGTCGCGAAGGTGGTCGAAGGCGACACCACGCCGAAAGAGGCCCTTCGCCTGGCGTGGCGGCTGCTTGGCCGGCTGCACATCCTCGGATTCGCGGTTCAGAGCCCGGATGAAGGTGACCGCGCGGCGGCCGCGACGTCGCTGGATATCGTGGCTTCGTCTGCAGCCGACGGGGTGGAGGTCCGGAACCAGCTAGAGGTTGAGGCAACCCGCTACGACGCGACGGGCGCCGGGGTGGACCTCAAGATGCTTCGCCGTGACATTCACGTGGTCCTGGACTCGGCCGCGACTCGAAGCCGACACGCGTGGTCGGTGCTCGCTGAACAACGCAAGCTGGCCATTGCTGGCGTTCGGACCACTATCGGTGATGAGTCATCCGGTGGACCGGTCGAGATCTCGTTCGCCGACCGCCGCGAGCAACTCGCTGAGGCCCTGCGCGAGGCCGGTACCCGTGCTTCGGCTCTGTTGGTATCCGGCGAGTCGGGCATCGGCAAGAGTGCGCTGACGCTGTCGGCCGTCGCAGGGCTGGAAGCTGCAGACCCTGCCGGGTTCCAGGGGGTGGTGGTGAACTTCCGGGGACTGCCGCAGTCGAGTTTGGAGCTGCGAGCTGCACTTGGGATGTCCCTGGAAGACGTGCTCGCGGAGACATCGGCACCGTCTCGGGTCCTGGTCATCGACGCGGCTGACGCTGCTCTGGAGCGGTCCGCCGGCCTCTTGAACGATCTGGTGCTGGCAGCGGCCGCGGCGGGTGTTGGGCTCGTCGCGGTGACATCTGACGTGGCACTGGGTTTCGTACGGGAGCAGGTGGAGCTGGGGTTCGCGAAGTCCGTTTCATCTTTCGCGATGGGACCGTTGGGTGATGAGGACATCTCGGTCGTCTCAGGCCGCTTTCCGCTCTTGCGTACGGTCCTGAGAGACCTGCCCGTGAACTCCCTGCTGCGCAGACCCGTTGTGTTGGACCTTCTGGCGCGGACCGGTGCGGAGCCAGATAGCTCACTGGGTGAGTGGGAGTGCCTTGATCTGGTGTGGAGCAGGATTGTTCGGGGCGATGGGCGGCCCAGTGTCGGCTCGGCGGAGGCGCGCGAACAGACATTGCTCGCGGTAGCTGCAGCGACGATGAAGCTGCCAGAGGACCGTCGACCTAGCGCAGGCGTCGATGCTGCAGCGGTCGACGCACTGCGTCGGGATCATCTGCTCGCGCCAGCGAGCCGGTATCGGAGCCAGCCGGACTTTGCGCATGACGAAGTGCGCCGGTACGCGACCGCCATCCTTCTCGTGCGTAGCCAGAGCCCGACCGATTTGCTGCAGGCAGCGGGGGCGCCCCGGTGGGCACTGTCGGCCGCCACGCTTGCCTGCAAGGGACTGCTGAAAGCGCCGGACACTCGACCCGTTCGGATTTTTATCGAACAATGCTCGCAATTTCAGGGATTCTCGGCAGCGCACGGACCCCGGTGGTCTGACGTCCCGGTAGAGGCGGTTTTGGAGACGCCATTCGCGTACGAATGCCTGAAGTTCGCATGCGCGGATCAGTCGGTCGGCCTGGTGCTCGGCGACGTGGTTCGAGTTGTTCAGCAGAGACATAAGGTCAACGGGCTGGTCGACCGTCTCATCACGAACCCGGTTGTGCAGATTCTTCTCGATGACGCAAAGCCTTGGGACGTGTCGAAGGAGTCGTTCGAACTACTTGCGGACTGGCTGCAAGCTCTATCCTTGGCAAACATTCCGGCTGGCAACGATCTGCGAATCCGCCTGCGGGACCGTCTCCTTGCCTACTGGAACTCGTTTCCTCTGCGCAAAATGGGAGGGGACGTGCCATCCGGGAGGATTTTGCAGCGCCGTCGACGCCGACGTGAGCTGGACTACCACCTGACGAGGGAGAATTTCGTCGAAACGTTGGCGCTGCTCGGTCCGGACATTGATGACGCCGTCGAAGCGTGCCTTCGGACCATCGCGGACGATGCGCCAGCGTTCCTGGCTCCGGCCGCGGACGCGCTATGGAGCGCTCGAGCCTTGGCGCAGAAAGACCCGGAGCTATTGGCGACGTTGATGACGGCCTACTACATCGACGACGAGCCAAGCTGGCACCGAGATGAGGGTGTCCGAGGGCATCAGGGGCGGTGGAGGGGTTTCGGGATGCCCTTCTTCCAGTACTACTTCGGAGGGTTCTGGCAGCTATTCCAAACAGCATCACTGCCAACCTCGGTGCGAGTGCTGAATGGAATCCTGAATAGCGGTGCGCGGGCGCGTGTGGCAATGCTGTCGCGGCCTAGCCCACCTTATGCGTTGACTGATCCTCTTGATGGCGGCGGCGAGGGTGCTGATGGCGAGACGGAGAATGGAGAGGTAGAAGATCGCGGTGCGATTCTGAACATTGACGGAACTTCCCGATTGTATGTCGGCGACAGTCATGTTTGGAGCTGGTACCGGGGTACGTCGGTCGGGCCATACTCGGCGATGAGCGCGCTCCAAGCGATGGAGCGCCTCGCCGATATGTGGTTGAGTCAGGGTGCGCCACCAAGAAGGGTCGTCGAGGTACTCCTGGATGGCTGCGAGAACCTCGCGATTCCGGGGATGCTATTTGGTCTGCTTGTGCGCCACATTGAGAAAGTCGGCACCGAACTCGACTTGTTTCTCGCCGAACCGGTTGTGTGGGACTTGGAGTTCGGTCGCACGACGAGTGAGTATTCAGGGCTGCGTGCAAGGACCGAAGGGCTTGCGAACCTCGAACGTCGCCGCTGGACACCGCGCGAGGTAGCCATGTGGCTCATGGTGCAGGGCGGTCAGAGGCGTGCTCAGGATCTGAAGAAAGTCGCCAATAAGCTTGTTGAGAATGGCGATGGTCTTGGCTTCAGCCAAGAGCTTACGAAGAACTGGGCTGCGAGTCTGGACTCGGATCAGTACCGGGTTAAGCAGCATGGCGATGCAGTCCACATCGAGGTCGAGCCGCCGCCTGAGCTGCGAGCCGTACAAGAAACGCACACGGCTTACCAGGAAGCCCTGCAGACCAGCACGCGGCTGAAGAACCGGTATTGGGGATCGATCAAGCACGACGCCGAGTACGTGCCGCCCCCGTCGGAGGAGATCGCCGCGGATCTGGCGGCAGGACGTGCCCTGCTGGAGTCTGATGGAGATCAGATGTCGACCCGGGACGTGGACGCCGTTGCCCACGTTGCCCGAGCGGCGATCGAACGAGCCGCCGCTGGTGATATGGAGGCGCTTGGCGACGACGGGCAATTCGCAACTGAGCTGGTCATTGGCATTGCGTTGTCGTTCCAGGAGGCTGAGGACCGAGACCATGAGGGTCAGTTCTTCGATCTTGGTGCCGACCGGGCAGTGGCTCAAGCCGTGCCAGCGTTCCTCACACCCGCGCTGGCCGCGCCGCTGGAAGCGGCCGGCGGCTCGATCGAAGATGTTGCCGAAGCCGGTCTTGCGATGGCAGGCAAGGCGCCTATGGAAACCCGGCTGTACCTGGCGCGTGGATGCGATGTCGTCTGGAGGGGCCCGTGCCACTTCAGCCCTTGCATCCACCGGACCGCATTGAGTTGGTTGCTTGAGACCGCCCGTGGCGCAGAAATCGGCCCGTGGGACCAAAGCAGCCAAAGGCGGCTGAATGTCCAGATTTCTGGCGACGTGGCCGAACGCCTCCAGGAACTACCGGGTGACTCCGTCAGGATCGCGCTTCTCGACGCAGCCATTCGCGGCCTCGGCGCAGCCGCGTCGACAGGCCACTGTTGCACCGACGACGCAGCCGCGCTCCTCGCCGCGTTCCTCGACGTTGAGCGACGTGCCATGGTCGAGCAAGAGAGCAGGGGCTGGTCCGCAGACGACCGCGGGACGCACACTCTTGTCGCCGCACGGGCCCTGCTCGAAGGCTTCGCGAAGACCGGCGACATCGGACCGTTGCTCGAGCACCTCGATGCCCTTCGCGCAGGTGCACAGCTGATGTCGAATTTTCTCCACGGTCTTGCTGCGGCAGGTGCAGAGAACGACCGCTTGGCCGAAGCTGCCCGAGGTGCCTGGCCGTCGTTGTTGCGCCATGCCATTGGCTACCTGAGTGATGCCCCGAGCCCCTACCGCGACCACCACTGGGGGGACTGGGCCGCTGCTGCTTTGCTGCCGTCCCCTCTGTCGTGGACGCAGGGGCTGTACAACGAGGTCGTCGGTGAACCCATTGACTGGGTCCGAGCTGAAGACCTCGTCGAGGTGATTGACGATTGGCTGCCGACCGCTCGAGGCGAGGTCAAGCCCGTCGACGCGCTCATCGGCATCCTGCGAAAGCTCCCGGAGGAAGTGCAAGTCACCCGCGGCGTGCCCTGGGTCTCTGACCTGTGCATTCAAGATGGACGTGTCACGGTCAAGCAGTCGTGGCTTTCAGATAGTTGGCTCAAGGACATTCGCACAACGGCTGATGAGCTCGGCAAGTTGGATGATTGGCAGATGCTCGTCGACACCTTGGTGGTCGCCGGAAATGAGACGCTGGCGCCGTACAGCAGGTGACGTGACGGAGTCCCTGACCAGTCCCTCGTTAGACTTTTAGATTCCGAGCAGCGCTGCTAGGTCGGCCGGCAGGATGACGGGCCAGCTCATGACTGGGCGTACACCCAAACGCGAATACGTCGGACGTGCACTAATCACTCGATCAGGTGCTGGAGAATCGCCTCGACGAACGCTGTTCGCTCGGCTGGGTCGATTACTTCCTTGGACCATACTGAGGCGATGTCTTCCCAGACCCGTCCGACGCGAACTCGCGGGCCAAGTCGTTCCGCCACCTTGCGGGCCCACGCATGGTGATTGACGATCTGGCGCGCGTCGTCGACGGCTTCGAGCAGATCGGCAACTCGGACATCGAGACGGTTGGCAACCTTCTCCCATGCTGTTTCATCGAGAGCACTAAAGACTTCTTTCTCGGGTGCCTGTGAGCCGGGGAGAAGAATGCAACCTGCACTTTCCTCCTGATCTCCATCGAGGATTCCGAGGGACCGGCTAGGGAGCTTGTCCTTAGATGCTAGCTCCCCAAGGGTTTTTACTGTGGAAGCAGCACCCACCGGTATGATTGCCACCCGGTTCCTGGTCTCAGGCATCTCCTGGGAGATCAATGCGTCAACGAGGGTCTGCGCCTGCTCGTCCTCGCAATATAGTGTGAGTTCTGGATGGTCGATATCGTCCATGAGTGACATGGCGAACTCTGGAGTCACTCCATATATAATGTTCCGCGGTCCCTTGCGCTGAGCCTGAATGTAGACGCGCGCCTCGGTCGGAAGTTGTTCAAGGGTTGTGGCCGAGTGGGTGGAGAGGATGAATTGAATCTTCCTTTCCTTCGAAATGGCAAACAGTTCTGCCATTAGGCGGCGCTGGGCTCGTGGATGGAGAGAGGCCTCAACCTCATCAATGATGACGAGGGACTGCATAGGGGCGGACCGGAGCAGTGCCACCAGATCTGCAGTGGCATCCTCGCCAGCGCCTTGATGAAAGTTGGAGTACTCTCCCGCATCTGTGGTCAGTACTCCGACCTGCTTGTTTTCGTATTTCGCCATGCCGCTCGCAGTGTACGACTTGTTCATGATCCGGGATAGGAGTGCCCGGTCGGAGTCGCTGAATGGCGTGATATCTCCTGGGAAGTTCAGCTCCTTAGCGATTTTTCCGTAGCCGACTAGAGTGTTGATGGGCTGCGTGCGACTGATATCGAGAAAGAATACGGGGCGCTGGAATCTGTCAGGCATTCCACGCCATCGCTTGGTAGGCTTCCTCAGGGTCAGGTTGTTGACGGAATTTCCACGCCTGATTTGGTAGCCCAAGGAAACGCCTTCGACGCTCTCCCATGGAGTATTAGGGAAGAAGTCGTCCGGGTAAAAAGTCAATCCATCCTCTTGGTTTGCCACATAGGCGGCGGCTGCAACTTTAAGGACAGTGCTCTTTCCGGCCCCGTTTTCTCCGGCGACTGCGACGACCGGGAATCGGAATTCTATGGTTTCGCCGTTCCATCCCCGCAACCCGTCAATATGTACAGCTTCCAGAAATTGCGGCCACCCCCTTGCCGTGTTCCGCGCCGTGTTCCACTCGTGGGTTAGTGGTGACAGGGTTGGGGGTGTTTTGCGTGGAATGCTCACTCGGTGTTCTCCTTCTGTCTCGACTCGCGCGGTGGCCGGAGGATCGATGGATCCTTCTTCCATGCATTATGTTGCCCCGCCGTGGTTCTCGGGCGCGGATCATTTTCCGTAGCCCGCTGCGAGGTCCTCCTGGGCCTCAATGAGTTTTGCTCGGTCAGGCCATGCGCTCGATCTCGATGGCGAGAGCGCCTAGTTCTTCCTTCTCGGGGCCGTAGATGGTGCGGATGTTGGCGAGTTGCTGGTCACGGGTGGCGGTCGGGTTGACGTTGGACGGGCCCTCGCCGTCGAGGAGGGCCTCGAAGTCGGGGTACTCGGTGACCCGGAGGACTTCGACGTCGCAGGTCTCGTCCGTGCCCTTGATGCGGAAGCGGATGGTGTCGCCGGCGGCGAGGTCGACGAGGTGCGGGTACTTGACCCGCACCTCGATGGTCTTGGTGCCTGCGGCGACGAGTTCGAAGTACTGGCGGTAGAGGTTGAGCTCGCGGACGCGGGCGGTGCGGTCGGTCATCGGGAGGGAACGCTCCTGGGGGACGGTGCGGTGATCAGGCGGCCGATCTCGGCGGCCGAGTACGAGCGGAAGAAGTGGCGGGGGTCGGAGAGCAGGGTCTCGGCCATGGCGAGCAGTTGGTCGGCGTACTCGGTGACGGTGCCGGGCCACTGCCGGGTGTCGAGCATCCAAGGGGCGGCGCCCTCCGGCAAGGGGGCACGGCCTTCTCGTATGAGGGATTTCGACAGCTTGGCGCCGGTGTCGGTGACGACCTGGGGGCAGAACAGGCGGGCTGGGAGCTGGGCGCGGGTGAGGCCCACGGCCTGGAGGGCCTCGTCGACGAGGTGGGAGCCGAAGACCCAGTCGCCGCCCTTGACCATGACGTGCAGGGTGCCGTGGGGGCTGGTCAGGGCGAGTTCCTTGACCAGGTTGCGGTAGAGGGTGGCCAGGTCCAGGTACGGGCCGACGGTGGGCGTGATCACGGCCTCGTACGGGCCGTGGCGGAGGCAGTCGGCGGAGACCAGCGCCGACTCGGGCCCGGTGAGGTGGAACCGGGTGCGTTCGGCGTGTTTCTCGGCCCAGCCGCAGGCGGGGCGCGGGCAGGGGACGCGGAGGTGCGGGGTGCCGGTGGACGGGGCGAGCCACCAGCGGGCGGCGTCGATGCGGGGGAGGAGCCGGAGCCAGGTGCGGCGGTAGTGCTCGCCGGCCTGCTGCTGTGTGTATGTCTCGATGTGGTGCGGGATGCCCAGGCGTCGGGACAGGGCGGTGAAGAGGGGCTGGTAGAGGGCGGTGACGAGGTCGATCAGGGCCTGCTCGCCGAGGGCCTGGACGTAGGCGCCCTGGTAGCGGTGTCCGCTGGTCGGGTCGGTCGCCAGCTCGTGTGGGGTGTTGTCGAGGGCGCTGAAGAGCACCTCGGTGGGGAGACTGAAGCGGTCCCGCAGTCGGGCGGCTATGGCGAAGGCCAGGGACTGCACGAGCGAGGTGCCGATGTGCGGGGCGCCGTTGATCTGGGTGCCGACGACCAGCACGATCCGCTCGGGCGGGGCGGCCAGGATGCGCGGGGTCAGGACGTCCTCGGCGTGGTGGAGGGCGTTGGCGAGGACGGTGTTCGGCGAGACGGGGTGGGTGGTCACGTGGTGTCTCCCTGGTGGGGGCCGGTGGTGTGGGGCGGCAGGGGAGCGGCCCCGTTCTTGGCACGGTCGAATGCGGCCCAGACGCACTTTCCGGGGCCCGTCCGCTCCTTCACGCCCCAACTGTCAGCGGTCGCGGCGACGATCAGCAGACCGCGGCCGTCGACGGCGGACTCCTCGGGAACGCGCTTCGTCGGCCTCTTCTCGCCGCTGTCGTGGACCTCGATCCGCAGCTCCGGGTCGAGGGACTCGACCCGTACCAGGACCAGTCGGCCCACGGGCACTCCGTGAAGCACGGCGTTGGTGACGAGTTCCGAGGTGCACAGCCGCATGTCGTCGAGGCGGCTCGTCTCACCCCATTCGGCCAGCGTGGCGGCGACGAAGTCGCGAGCAGTGCGCGGCGTGATCCGACGGCGGGGGAAGAGCATGGTGCGGTGCCGGCCCGTGCCCGGAAGGAGGTCCGGGGCGGCGCCGGTCGCCTGGTTGGTGAGTCTGCTTGCCATGGTTAACAGCAAAGCGACTTAACTCATTTGGGTCGGGAGCCAGCGTGGGGGCCAAGACGGGGGCCACTATGGGGGCCAGAGGTCACGTGTTCCTGGGGGACGGCATGGGTGACACCGGGATCGGCGCCTTGCTCGTCCGGCTGCGTACCGCGCGCGGTCGGAGCCAGCAGAGGGTTGCCGACGAGTACAACGCCCTGGAGGGGCGTTCCGCGAAGACCGGCAAGGAGATCGGGCGGTACGAGCGCGAAGCGCGAGTTCCCGTTCCGTACGCCCGGAAGTACCTGGCGCAGGTCTTCGGTGTCGATGTCGCCGTGCTCGACCAAGCTGTTGCCGTCAGCAAGGGGCAGCGGGACGGGTCCGATGCTGCCGAGGTCGAGTTCATGCCGCCGGTGCTGCCGCCTGAAGACACCCACGTCCGTGGAGCCCCACTCTCTGAGGACGCGGTGACGTCGGCCGAGTTCGCCCGGTTCATCGCGCAGCGCAACGCCGACGAGTTCGTCGTTGAGTAACTGGAGGCGGATGTCGGCCGACTCGCTCGTACGTACGTCAGCCACCCGTTGATGGAGCAGTACGTCGAGATCAAGCGGTTACGGGACGGGGTGTTCGAGCTGCTGCGCGGGCGCCAGCACCCCCGGCAGACCACCGACCTCTACCTTTCCGCCTCTCGCCTCTGTGGCCTGTCCGCGCACGTCTGCCTCGACCTCGGTGACTACGACTCCGCCGCCACCCACGCCCGCACCGCACGCGCCTGTGCCGAGGCGGCGAGGCACGAGGGGATGCTGGCCTGGGTACGGGCCGTGGAATCGTTGATTGCGTACTGGACAGGGCGGTACGAACAGGCGGCCCGACTGGCGCAAGCCGGCCGGCGGCACAGGGCCAGCGGCAGCATCGGCGCACGGCTGGCGAGTCTGGAGGCGCGGGCGTTGGCGATAGTCGGCGACTCGACAGGTGCGCTCGCTGCCCTGTCGGATGCCGAACGACTGCGCGAGGCGATCTCGGGTGGGGACGAGGTACTGGGAGTCTTCGACTTCCCCGCGGCCAAGCAGTTCGCGTACGCCGGAACGACCCTCTTGGCCGTAGGCGGGCAGGAGCACGTCCAGCGGGCCATCGTCAGCGCGGAGACGGCGATCCGCCTCTACCGCAGCGCGGACGGAGACGACCAGTCGGTCGGTGACCTGTTCGCCGCGCACCTCGACCTCGCCCGCGGCCGCATGCTCCTGGGTGACCTGGACGGCACGGAGGAGATTCTCGGCTTCGTTCTCCAGTCCTCGCCCGAGCGCATGTCGGCCAGTATCGTGCGCCGGCTCACCGTTCTCGGGCGGGAGCTGGAAGGGCCGCAGTACGGTGGAGCCGCGCAGGCGGTGCACCTGCGCGAACGACTCCAGCACACGGCCGTCCGTGCGTCCCTGCCCTCCCCCACTGCCTCAAGGGCGTGGGAGGTGCCCCCAGCCCACCCACCGGAGTTGCCGACGTGACCGACCTGTCCGCCGCCCACGACGCCGCCGTCACCGACCGGGCCCGCCTGGCGGGCAGCGCCTACAACGGAGACCGGGACCTGGCCGCCCGGCAGTCGCTCTACCAGTGGCAGACGCCTCGGTACGACCTCCCCGGCCTCGTGACCGAGCAGCTGGGCGACGTACGTGGGCGGGTCGTCGACATCGGATGCGGCAACGGCAAGTTCATCCAGCGGCTCCGCCAGGACCGCCCGGACCTGTCTCTGCTCGGCTTCGACATCGCGCCCGGCATCCTCGCTGGTGTCCCCGGCCCGGTCGCCGTGGCGGATGCAACCCGGCTTCCGCTGGCGACGGGCAGCGTCGACGCCGCCCTCGCGCTCCACATGCTCTACCACGTACCCGACATCCCTCAGGCGGTCAGGGAGCTGGCTCGGATCGTCGCCCGTGACGGGCTGGTGGTCGTCTCCACCAACAGTGACCGCGACAAGGCTGAGATGGACGACCTCTGGCAGCGGGCCACCGGCGACATCCTCGGCGTCGAGCGCGGCCCGGCCCGGATCTCTCTCAGCGCCCGCTTCTCCCTGGAGGAGGCTCCGGCCTTCCTCGGAGAGGAGTTCGGACAGGTGGAGGCCACCGAACTGCCGGGGACCATCACGGTCCGCGACCCCGAGCCCGTCATCGCCCACATGGCCTCGTATCGAGCCTGGGCAGACCAGCACGACGTGCCCTTCGACGCGACCATCGAACGGGCCCGGGCCATCGTCGCCGAGGACATCGCCCGCAATGGCGCGTACGAGATCACCTGCCTTGGCGGTATCCTTGTCTGCCGCCGGTGAGATCAGCCCAGTGGCGGCCAGGGCCCGGCGAGGAGGCGTCTTGCCTCCTCGGTGATCTCTTCCGCCAGAGGTTCCCGGTTGCCGCGTTGGATCGCTGCCCAGTCGTTGTAGGCGTCGGTCATGTCGACCAGGGGTCTGAGTGACTGTGGGCGAGCCAGTGCGCCCCATCCTTCGTACGTGATCAGGTCACCGCCGGCGCCGGGGTCCAGGCTGCCGTTCACGATCAGCCGGAGCCACCAGCGGACGAGTTCCCAGCGCGCCGTTTCCCAGGGGAGGTCGGTGGTGTCGGCCGGGAGGCCCTGGAGTGGGCCGAGTTCGTCCAGGACCTGGTCGAACAGGGTGTCGGCCTGCTCGTGCTCGGAGCGGGACAGGCCGGCGAGGAGGGGGAGGGACTCCGTCTCGACGTCGAGGGCCAGGGCCGTGAGGCCGGCTTCGATGAGCTGCTCTGGGTGGTGCCGGCGGCCTATCAGGCGTTCCAGGGCCAGCATTCGGAGGCAGTTGACGGCCTCCTGTGCGCTCCTGGCGTACGGCGTGAACGGCGTGGGCAGGGAGACGTCGATGCCCGGACCGCCCTCGACGAAGTACGACCAGAAGTCGACTGTCGTACGAGCGAGGAGTCCGCTCGATCGGCCAGCGAACTCGTGGTGGATGTAGTCGGCGAGGTCGTTCCCGTACAGGATGATGTCGGTCTGGTGGACGGACAGGACGGGGTGCCCGTGCTCGCCCGCCGTGCCGGGCAGGTAGCGGTGTCCGTAGACCGGGACCAGCTGCGGCACGCCCTCCAGCTCGGTCCTCGCGACGTCCAGTGCCTCGGATGTGTCCGCCGGCCTCGACGGCCAGGCGGGATGCCAGAACGCGTTGTGCTCCACGTCGAAGAGCACGCCCTCCACCGGCCACGCCAGTTGCTCAGCCAGGTCTCCAGGGTCGCCGTCGCGCCAGTCGGGCCACCTCGATGAGCCGTTCGGGAGGCCGGCGGAGAGGAAGACGCGGTGGTCGGCCGCGAAGGTGAAGCCGAACCGTGTCTCGACCGCGTCGAGTTCCTGCTCGGTGAGCCCAGGTCCGATCGCGGTTCGGAGCATGCCCTGAATGGCGCGGGCGGCGTCCAGAGTCAGTCGTGGGGTCGGCGGCGTGGTCACGCCTGCCAGCGTAGTGAGCGATGCGGCCGGACATGCCAGGAGGTTGCGAGGGTGCTCTCCCCACGGCTGCTGGGTAGCGTCCCGCGGGTGAATCTTCACCTCATCAACGATGTGCCCGACGGCCTGACCCGACGAGGGCGATCCTTTGTCGCCGCGCATGGAGTCAAGGTCGACGTTCGCCCCATCGAGGGGCACAGGCAGTGGTGGCTTGAGCGGGACATCCCAGCAGCGGTGATCGATCGAATGGCGGCCTACCAAGAGCGATGGGGCGGTCTGCTCTTGCCACCCGCACCGCAGTACGACGGAGGCCCCAAGTACCTCGATCCGGACTCACCCGAAGCAGACTCCGCAGGGTGGTGGTTCGAAGCCGGAATGCAGCGGACGGCAGTCCCCTACGCATTCATGATCAGTCCGTCTGGCGAGTTCGGTATCCAGGGAGATGAATGGGCGCCCCTCCACGCGACCATCGAGGGCTGGGTGGAGTCGCTTGCCTTGGCTCACCACGCATCCATGTGGGCAAGGCAGGTCACCACGCTCGTCGGCGATGACGTCGATCTGAACGGCTATGCGCCGGTGCGCGAGGTGATGGGCCTGGCGGACACCTGGTGGAGAGGGCCCGATTCGCTGGTGGCTCTCTATAACGGGGAGGCCACGTCTTTCGGCTTCCCCAGGAGCCGCATCGCAGTGATCTACTCCGGCCTCGATGACTGGGGACTGCGAGGAGGTGTGGACGACGTTGGCTGACCTCGTCGTTCAACCTCGTCTCGGCTGGGGCGGATATGGAGCAGGCAGTGCTGCCAAGCCCAAACTGAGCGCTACTGTCATCGCATGACCGCGAACGGAGATCGTCAGTTCCCTGCCGCGCTTGCCGCCGCCATGGCGGTCCGGCTTGAGTGCATTGGCGAGGACGATGTCGACTTCGAACCGTACGAGTCTTTCCTGGCTGCCGATGAGACCACCGAGTGGTTTCGCGCGTGGACGGGTAACAGCGAGTTGAACGGCGACGACTTCCGCGTCTTCGGCCAGGACGGCACTGGCGGGTACGTCGCGTTCTGGTTGGTTCGTCCAGGCCGGGAATTGGTCGAGCAGCCCGTTGTCTTTCTGGGCTCCGAAGGGGAGACAGGCGTTGTTGCTTGCGACCTCGGTGCCTTCCTGTGGCTGCTGGCTGATGGCTTCGGCCCGTGGGAAGCGGCCGCATCGTATGAGCCCGAGCCTGAGTGGGCTCCGCAGGTCAATCGCGACCTGGTGGCCATCGCGGAGCAATTCGCTCCGGAGCGTCGCGCGTCGGCAGCGGTGATCATCGCGCAGGTCACACGAGAGTTTCCCGATTTCGACGACACCATCATGAAGCTTTGCCGTTGAACCCGACCCGATGCCCCCGCCACGGTGTGTGGCGAGGGCATATGACTGGTGTCAGCGGTGTCGACTGCGCTCTTCGGGCCTCGTAGCCACTGGTGTGGCCGGAGGGTGTGGCGTGGCGGACATGGCCGATGTGCCGCTGGTGGTGCTTCGGCTGCGGGCTGCTTGCGTGCGCCGGTTCGGTTGAGCAGTGATGCGCCAGTTCAGGACCTCGGCGGGGTGTTCCGCGCTGTCGAGTTCCCGCTGGGTGCCCACCTCCGCCAGGAGACGTCGGGGGTTGTGGTCGGCGGTCTCGGCTTGGGCGAGGGTTGTGGTCGGGGCGGTCCAAGTGGGGTCGGTGAGGATCCGGTCGGCTTGGTCGGGGAGGGCCGCGCGAACGTCTTGCTCGTAGCGGCGGGCGGTTTGTGGGCGGGGTGTGCGGCGGGCCAGGTCCGCCAAGACGGGTGCGGCGGCCTGCTGGTAGCCCGCCTGGAGGTGGCTGAAGGCTTCCTCGGCTGCTTGCCGCCTGCTGCTCGTGGCCCCGCTGTTCGTGTCACTTGGCGGCGGCGCGGGCCAGGTGCACGGCGGTCCATCGGCATGCCTTGTCGTTGCCTTCGGGGGCGATGCCTGTGGCGTGCACGATGCGGCGGGCGACTTCGGCCCACTCGGCGTCGGTGAGGTAGCGGTCGCCGGGCGTGGTACGGACCGGGTAGTGCCAGACGTGCTGGGGTGGTTTTTTGCCGCCCAGTGCGCGGGTGCGCATGTCGACGTGGTGTCGAGGCGCTTGGCGAGCTGGGAGTAGGCGGCTGCCGGGTCGCGGCCGGGGTCGGGGGCGTCGGCCATGTCCCAGGCGGCCACGTGGAAGACCGAGTGGAATGGTGCCCGCAAGGCGCTCCAGGCGGCCGAGAACGGGGCCGCCGAGCGGGAAGGCCGTAAGGCCGTCGAGCTGCCGCACATGGTCACCCATGACCTGCGGCACTTCTACGCCTCCGCGCTCATCGCCGGTGGCGCGAGCGTCAAGCAGGTGCAGCTCGTACTCGGGCACGCGTCCGCCGTCATCACGCTGCGGATCTACGCGCACCTGTGGCCGGGGGAAGAAGACCGCACCCGGGCCGTCATGGACGCCGTGCTCGGCGGCCTGCGGACCGGGTGCGGACTGGTAGGCAGTCAGACTCGCGAAAGTGCAGGTCAGACGGCCTAGAGGGAGATCAAGCCTTCTTCGTCTCCCAGAAAATGCGGTCGATCTGCGTGGCGATTCCAGTGGCGTGATTGTGACCTGCATGTATGCCTCTGACCTGCCTTAATGAGGTGCCTGCATCTAGCAGGAGTTAGCAGAATCTTGCAGGTTCATGCATCCTCTCCCCATGATCATCTCCCATCGAATCTCCCACGCCTCCCACTCCTGGACGGCGAAAGCGAGAAGCCACCCGCCCGCCGGGGGTGCTCGGCGAACGGGTGGCTGTCTTCGGGGGGAAGGATTCCAAGATCCTAAAAAGCGTCACTGGTGACGCTGACATGGGACCATGCAGGTCACAGCGTTGTCGAGTGCCTCACGAACAGCCGCCCTGGGTCCACGACCGTCGCCGCGCCCTCGGGCGTCGAATCCGCGACATGCGCGATTCCAGAGGGCACACGCAGGAGGTCCTCGTGGAGATGACCCATATAGACCGCAGGACGTACCAACGGATCGAGGCCGGCCAGAGCGACCCGCGCTACGGCGACCTGCTGCTCATCGCCGCGGCCCTGGAGACATCGCTCGCCGACCTCATGGGATGTGCTCCGGCCGGGTCGTAGCCGGCCGGAGCACATCTGTGCCCTGGTCGGTACCGGGTGCCAGTGCCGACCAGGGGGCTCAGCCCGTCTCGTCCGAGGCGGGAGTCAGTGGGTGATGCCGACGACGAGCGCGGCAAGGGTGCCGAGGAGCACCAGACAGTAGACCGTCTGCTGCTGCCACCCGGTCACGGCGTGGAAGGCCGAGGCGCCGCCACCGGATTGCGGTGGCGGCCCGGTTCGGACTGCTGCGCGCACGGAGTCCCGTCCGGGCACATCGTCAAGTCCGGACGAGCACCGGAGGAGGAGAACACGGGGACGCGCTTCGGGACGCCCGGGATCGGGCCGTTGCACCGAGCACAGATGATCGGCCCGTACGCGCGGCTCATCGTTCCTCCTTGGGCCGGGCGATGAGGTCGGCGGAGACGATTTCGCGAAACTCCCTGTGGCCGGTGCGCCCGGCATGTCGCAGAGCCCACTCGTCCGGCCCTTGCAGCACAGTGCTCACGGGAGAAATCGCCGTGCAGATCTTGCAGGCGGAGTGGCGGGTGGGCGCGGGCCGGTCGGGATCGGCCCCGATGCTCCACTCGACGAAGCGCATGCGGGTCACGGTCGCTCATCTCCTCGGGAGTCGGTGAATTCGAAGAGCGGCTTGGCCTTGCGCGCGGAGGCGCAGTCCTTGTGGGCGTAGATGAGGGCGCCCTCGGGAGCCACCTGCTTACGAACGCAGATGTCCGCTCCCGTCCGAAGGCAATAGGTGCAGGCCCTCGTCGTGGGTCGTGTCGACATGAGGAGACGGTAGGACTCCGGTTTCCCCAGGCGCCGCGAGATTTCTCGGGATTTCTCGTAGGCGCCCGGGGTTCCTCGGATTGCTCACTCAGAGGCGAGGGCGGCTCGGACACGGCCGATGGCTCGGCGGGCTTGGTCACCGGTCACGGCCGACTCGGAGAGCCACTCCCACGCCTGCTCGTACGTCTCGACGGACTCGATGTCGGTGAGCCACATCTCGGTACTGAGGGTCTCGACGATGACGAGGCGGCGGTCGTAGATCCAGAAACCATGTGCGAGCGCGCGTCGGAGTCGTGCTCCGAGAGGGATGATGCCCAACTCGATGGTGTCCAGGCCGATCACGCTGATCAGCCGGTCGAGCTGAGCAGCCTGTACGGCGGGCGTGCTCGTACGGGCATGCAGCGCAGCCTCGTGAACCAAGAACCGGAACTTCTTCTCCGGTTCGTACAGGGCCTCTTGGCGGCGGATCCGCGTCCGGACGGCGCCCTCGACGTCGCGTTTCACCCCCCGGAAATCGGCGGCGGCCTGGAGCACGGCGCGGGCGTAGGCCGGGGTCTGGAGAAGACCCGGGATCCTTCCGATCTCTACGGCGCGGGTCAGGGTTGTGGCTGCGGTCTCCGCGATGGCCTCCTCCTGGCGCGCGCGGTAGCCGGCCACCATCTGGCGACGCCACGACCGGTAGGTCTCCTCTATGCCTGTCGCCCGCGCGTGCAGCTCGGGCAACACGTCGGATCGCCGAGATGCGTCCGCCCATTCAGCGAGGTCTCCGGGGTCGGGAGTCTGCCGCCCCCGCTCCAGCTTGGACACCTTCGACGGCGGCCAGCCAAGGCGTGCCGCGAACTCCTTGCCGTTCAAGCCAGCCTCGACGCGCAGCTCACGGAGTCGCGCGCCGAGGGCTGTCCTACCGGTCTGGAAGTCGTTCGTCACGGAGCCGACGTCTGCGCGTAGTCGTGGGCGGGGATTGCACGGTGCCATGCGGCATCACGGGCCTGGCAGGCGGCAGCGATCTCAGCAGGGTCCTCGGAGAGGATGATGCCCAGGGTGGTGTCGTCGTCGCCGAAGACGAGCCGGGCCAGAAGCCGCGAATCGAACAGCCAGAAGTCGGTGTTCGGCAGGTTCAGTAGTTCGGCGTCGGCGCGGGGAAGGAGACGGATGTCCTCGCCGGACGCAAGAGCACTCGGGCTGGAGGCGAGAAGGAACCGCTGCCCGTCGGTCATCGGCGAGTCGACGATGCGGACTCGCTCATACCGGCGGCCGGTGGCGACAGCCGCGGCAACAGCCTCGCGCCACGGGGTCGACGGCTCGGCACTGATGTCTTCCCCGGCCTGCCAGCGGGCCCACTTCGGGCTTCGTCGGTCGGTGGCGTAACCGCGCCGAGTCTCTAGCCGCCACGCAGTGTGTCGAAACTCCTGGAAGAGGTGGGCAGCTTCGGAGAAGGGGATGATCTCGCGGGGAGTGGCGCGCGGTGCAAACCGCACGAGGAGATCGCGGGGCACGGTCACGAACGTCTCGCTGGGCTTGACGTGTCGCAGTTCGGCCAGCTGCTCCGGGGAGGTGACACGGTCGCCCTGGACGAGGACTTGGTCAGTGCCCTCGATCTCGTAGAGGGTGGGGCAGTCCCCTTCGTCGGACGTGCTGCCGATGAACCTGAGTGCGGGCATGGGGTCTCCGATCATGAGCTGGTACGGGTCGATTCAGCATCTCTGGCGGCAGCCTGTACCGGTGGCGGAACGCGGAAAATCGCCCCCTCCCGCGCTGTAGCACGAGAGGGGGCGGGGCGACGGCAGGTCAAGAGGTCTTGTCGAGACGGGCAGTACGGGCGTCGACTCGGTCGACCGCGTCCCGCAGTGAGCTGCCGCTGTTCGGGTGCAGCTCGTGCTCGATGATCGTGGTCCGTCTGTCCAGGGTGGAGAGACGGTCATCGATGCCGCAGAGCCGCTCCATCACCCCGGGGCGCGCGGGCACCCCCGGGCGGGCTTCCTCGCCGGCCCAGTCCGTCAGCACCTGCCCGACACGGCGCAGGGCCCGCCGGGCGGACCGCCACCACCGGTAGAGCACCGCTCCCGCGCCGCCTACGGCCGCGATGATGCCCGCCCACAGGACCGCGAGGTCGACGGCCGGGACCCCGGTCACTCGACGCCGTCCCGCTGAATCGTGACCGCTGCCGGGGCGGGGTACTGCGGCGGTCGCGCCCAGCCGAGGAGGAGCCCGGCGAGCAGGCGTCCGGGCTCCCAGCCGATGTGGGCAGCACCGTGCTCGGCCAGGCGCAGCAGCACGTAGTAGGCGAGGGTGATGGCGGCGGTGATGCCGCCCGTGACGGCGGTCGAGTCGGTCTCGATGCCGAGGGCTCCGGTGACGGTGAGGATCCATCCGGCGAGGAGCGGGACGGCCGTACGGAGGACGGAGGGGTAGAGGCTCATGGAGGGCCGCCTTTCAGGAGAAGAGGAGGTGCCAGGTGAGGGGGCCGGGGTAGCCGTCGGCGTCGCCGCGCAGCTCGGGTCGCGACCGCTGGAAGTCGCGGACGTTCTGCCGGTCGGCCTCGCCCCACTGGCGGGACGGGCCGACGCGGTAGTGCCGGCCGAACCCCCGCTTCACCAGCTGGCGGCCGAGTCTCTCGACGTCGGCGTTGGACTGGCCGGGGGCGAAGGCGCCCCGACCGGGGAACGGCGGCCGGGGCGCGGGCGAAGGTGCGGGAGGCGTCGGCGCCGGGGGCTTCGTGGCGGGCGCGGTCGGGCCCGGAGCGAGGGCGGCGGCGACGGCCGTGCGCAGGGAGTCCATCGTGAATCCCTTCGGGTCGACCTTCCCCGGCTGCCACTCCAGGTGGCCGATCACCGAGCGGTGGCCCCAGCCGTGCGCCCGGCACAGGGCGGCGGAGACCTTCGCGATGGCGTCGAGCTGGGCCTTGGGCCATGGGTCCTTGCCGTCGCCGAGGTTCTCGCACTCGAAGCCGTAGAAGTGCCGGTTGCCGTCGGCGGAGGCCTCGTCGTCGGGCGGCAGCGGGCGCTCGGCGATGACGGCCTGGAGCACGTCGTCGTCGCCGAGTCCGGCGTGGTTCGTGCGGCCGTAGCCGACGAGGTGGACCGTGCCGTCCTTGGCGATCACCCCGTGGCAGAGCGGCCCCGGCAGGGTGCTGTGTCCATCCCGGCAGATCCGGACGGTGGTCTCGGTGCCCCGGGTGACGGAGTGGTGGATCATCACCCCGTGCACCGGCCCCCAGGGGCCCTTGTGGTTGCGGTTGTGCGTCTCCCAGCCGGGGGTGGTGACGACGGCCAGGCCCTCGGCGCGGAGCGCGGCGAGGAAGCGGGCGGCGGTGAGCGGTGCGCTCATGGAGGTCTCCAGACATGACGAGCCCCCGAGACCATGGCGGTGTCGGGGGCGGTGAAGTGAGGGCGGGGTCAGTTCGCGGCTTCGTACGTCCCCGTGATCCGCAGCTCGTTGCCTGCGGCCCAGGCGAACGGGACGCCGCCAGCGACCGAGGAGAGGTTGGAGACGGTGGCGCTGGCCGGGAAGAACGCGGCTGTGCCGCCCGCGCCGGGGCTGATGACGATCTGTCCCTGGTAGCGGGAGGCCCCGCCGAGGGCTTGTGCAGAGCCGATGCGGCTGCCGGCAGCTGCGGCGGCGGTCACGGGCAGGGTGAGGGACCAGGCGCCGGTTCCGTAGGTGGTGGTGGAGCCCATGGTGAGGTCGATCTGGACGTGGACCAGGCGGCCGGTCTTCTTGTACCGGCCGGTGAGCGTGCCGTTGCCGAGGTTCGGGTTGGTGGTGACGGCGGTCCAGGCCGGGGTGTAGGCGGTCCAGGCGGCGAGCATGTCGAGCCACTGATCGCGGATCTCGGTGTTGAGCTGGGCGGCGGCAACGACCTCACCGACGACCCAAGTTCGGGGAGGTGTCAGAGCCATGGGTCAGCCCTCCAGACCAGGCTGGCCGGGGGCGGTCTCAGCCTCGGACCAGTTCTGTGCGGCCACCGGGAGCCCGTCCAGGGCCGCCTCGATGGCGGCGACGTCGGTGGGGAAGCGGAGCTGCCACCAGCCGGTGCCGCATTCGACGCACCACATGCGGGGGTCGGTGGGGGTGACGATCTGCGCGGACCCGCAGGCCGTGCAGTCGGCCACCCACCGGCCGTGGTTGATCTGGGCGCCCTGCTCTCCCGCGACCGCAGCCGGGTCGGTGCGGATCCGGCGCCCGGCCCGCTCCTCGTACCAGCGGACGACGAGCATCGCCGGGGGTTCGGCGGCCCAGGCGTCGGGCTCCAGGTAGGGCGGAGGGAAGTAGAAGGTCTCGGACCGGACGATCATGTGGACCCCTTCAGTAGGCGAGGCGGGTCGTGCTGCCGAGGACCGAGTAGCTGGGGTCGTCGAGGACCCAGACGCTGTCGGTGTCGGCGCGGGAGGTGTGGAAGTCCAGGAAGTGCTGGGCGGCGGTGATGCGCTCGGTGTAGCCCTCGACGATCACGGTCGCGCTCGGCGCCGGGGCCTGGGCGGGCATGCCCGGGACGCGGATGACGGTGGAGATGTCGGCGTCGAGCAGAGCCCGGTAGGTTGCGGCGCCCAGGGTCGCCGCCTCGACGGGGACCTGGCGCAGCTCGGGCTGCGGCACGGAGTAGCGGTTGACCACCCACGTCGCGGCGTCGGTGACCTCCGCGTCGGTGACCTTGAGGATGTCGAGCTGGTCTTCGTAGATCCCGTCTCGGCGGATCGACGCCGGGTCCTGGACCCGCTGTGTCGCCCCGCCCGGACGGGACGCCGTGACGAGGTTGGTCTGTTTCTGGTCGTCGACGGCCACCACCACGTCGCCGGTCTCCAGGGACGCGTACGGGACGCTGGCGGTAGCGGTGGGGTTGTAGCGGACGGTCCGGCTCTGGAAGACGAGTTGCGGCCCCGCCCGGTCGGCGAAGAGTCGGCCGCCTTCGGTCCGCTCGATCTCCCGCATGTGCGAGAGCGGCGCCGCCCCCAGGGTGCCCTGAGCGGAGACGGCGGAGAACACGCCGCGGGGGATGACGCCCGGGATCCGGGCGTACCCGGCCAGCCGGTACATCCGGATCCAGGCGGGCTCTCCGGCGTGGCCGGTCATCCCGGCCTGGTAGTGGTCGGTCATCTCGGCGATGGCCGGGTAGCCGCCAGTGCGGACGTAGGCTGCGACGTGGCTGATCGTGCCGACCCACAGGCTGCCACCGGTCTCGGTGGCACCGACGGTCAGGACGGCGCGGTCGGCCCAGGTGCCGGTGGCCACCGGGTACTGCACGGCGTCGACCCACACCGCTTGCCCGGCCTCGTCCCACACCAGGTGGTGCGGGCGTCCGTCGGCGAGGCTGGGGGCGGCGACGGTGTAGGTGCTCGTGCCGGTGGGCAGCACCTCGGCGATCTGGAGCCGTCCGGTGCCGTCGAGCTGAAAGCGGAGCGCGCTGTCGAGCGCACCCGGTGCGCCGGACGACCAGGACATGATGGTGCGGCCGGGGGTGCCGGTGTTGAACCAGCACTCGAACACCTGGTCCCCGAGGACGGGGGTGCCGGTGGCGCCGCTGGAGGTGAGCAGCGGAGCGATACGGGTCTGGAGGTAGAGGCCCGCGCTCGCCGAGGTCGGGACGAAGAGCGGCGCTGGCAGTTCGTCCGACGGCGGCCCGACGCCCTTGCCGAAGTCGAGCGTGCCGCCGCCGGTCCCGGACTGGCGGATCGTCATCGAGGGTCGGCCGTAGCCGGACTGGTCGCCGCCCGACGTCGAGGACTCCGGCTCGGACAGCGGGTAGTACAGCCGGGCCTCGTCGCCCAGGACCTCCTCCACGAGCATCGGCCCGAGGGCACCGCGCCGTCCCGGCCACGAGAGCATGTCGCTCGCGGTGAGCCGGACCGTGGAGTGCAGGCCCGCCCAGACCACCGGCCAGGACGTGACCACCCCGAAGAACCGCGGGTGGTGCGTGGCCGCGCTCGACGACCAGGTGGTGGCCACCGGCCCTTCCTCGACCTGGGCCTCGTCCAGCCACACGGTGGCGCCGGGCGCCGGGGACGCGGTGGTGGTCGTGACCCGCAGGACGTGCGCCGCCGAGGACGTCGTCCACGTGACAGAGACCCGCTGCCACGCCCCGGTCAGGGTGGACGCGGGGCCGACGGCCAGACCGTCGACGTCGAGGCGTACGGCCGGGCTTCCGGCGGGCACCCACACGTAGACGGACGCGGTGTAGGGCACGCCGATCGTGAGCCCGTACAGCGGGCACTGGACCACGCCGCCGGTCCCTGCCGCTGCCCAGCCGATCCGGTACGAGCAGGGGCCCGACTTCGCGCGGCCGGTGTCCGGCCCCGCGCTGGCAGGCGCCGCACCAGCGACGGCCGACCAGCTGCCGTCGTCGGCCTCGAAGCCCGGCTGGGTCAGGTAGTTCTTCCCGGCGAGGGCGGTGGCGATGACCCGGACCGGGGTGCCCCGGCGGACCTCCGGCCAGTACGGCGACCCCGCGTTGCCGGGCGTGAGGACTCCGTCCTGGTTGTCAAGCTCCAGCGACATGGTGCCGGTCTGCGTCTCCGCCAGTTCGTCGGATGCCCCCCGGGTGATGGAGATCTCCCCGCCGCCCGCGAGCCGCGCCCGGCCGGTCAGGTCCGTCCACACGATGCCTGGCTCCGTCGGCGAGTAGCCGAAACCGGCTTGAACGGTCACCCTCGTTGTCATGCCACCCCCAAGGTCACGCCGCCGCCGGTCCGCTTCAGCTCCAGCAGCACCTTCTGGATTTGCCGCGCGGTCGACATCGGGTCGATCGCGCCCTGCACGGTGACGTTCACCGTCATGCCGCCCCCGGCACCGGTCCCGTTCGCGGCGAGCCCGGCAGCCGGACGGCCAGGCATGGGGTTGATCCCGGCCATGCGCCCGGCAACCTTCCCCATGACTCCGTCGAGGTAGGGGATTCCGGCGAGTGCGCCTCCGCCCAGGGAGCGGACGAAGTTGGTGGTGATGCCCCACGCCACCCTCGACGGGCTCCGGATGCCGAGGGCCGTCTTGATGGCCTTCTCCATGGCCTTGGCGATCTTCACCATCTGCTGCTCGATCGCCTTCTCCTGGGACTGGAGCCCTGCTACGAGCCCCTTCGCGGAGTTCACTCCGGCGTCGTACAGCGTGCTCGCCGCCCTCTTGCCGAGGGTGTCGGACTCCTTGTCGATCTGGGACTGCAAGGAGTTGACCGCGCGCAGGTCGGCGTTGGACATGCCGGCGAGTGCGCTCGCGTAGGCGTAGCCGTCCTCGGGGCCCATTGCGAGGACCTCGCGCAGCAGGTTCTTGTTGATCCCCCGCTTCGCCAGCACACCGATCCACCGGGTGAACTGCCGCAGCTTGGAGAGCTTCTGCGCGAGGCCCTGCTTGATCGCCTTGGTCGTGACCTGCTTCGGCTCCAGACCCAGGCTCGACAGGCCCGACGCCGACCGCGCCTGGGTCCGGATGTCTGCCGCGTACCGGTCCCGCTCCTCGATCCGGCTCTTGAGGAGCGCCTGCGCGTTCCCCAGCCGGGCCTTCACCGCGTCCCGGGTCGACGCGAGCTTCTGGAGCTTGGCGTGTTCGCGGTTGACCATCTTGACCAGGGCGTTGTCGACGTTGGTCTTCTTGCCCTCCCACGCTTTCCAGATATCCGCCACGAGGTCCATCGCGGTGGCCTTGATCTTCGCCTTCGACCCGGTCAGGCCGACCACGATCCCGTCGCGGACGTCCTTCATCAAGGCTGTCATCTTCTTCGAAGGCGACGCGATCTCCAGCTCGGCGCGGACGCCGGTCTCCACGCCCGCAGCCATCCGCCGGGCCGCTACATCCACGGAGGACACGGACCGGAGCAGCCCCGCCGCGAGGCCGGCGCCCGCGTCCTGGCCGAGGCTGATCGTCGGATAGTCGGCCATCGCGGCGGCCATCCGGAGCGACGTGCGATGGTCGAAGACCTGCTCGCCGCCCCGCATCCGGACCAGCTCGGGGCCTTCCTCGCCCACGAGCGCCCACCCGGATGCGGCCGAGTCGGTGCCGCTCGCGTACTTCGGGAAGCCACCCGGGCCCGAGCCGCTCGGGGAGACGACGCGGTCCGAGGAGAAAACCGTTTTCACATAGGTTGTGGCGGTCTTGCCGTTGAGAGCGTCGAGCTTCTGCCGGGCCGCCGCCAGCTGCGCTTCCAGCTGCGTGATGCTCGCTCGCACCTGGGCCTTGCGGGAGTCCGGGACCTTACCCAACTGGGCTCGCGCAGCGGTGAGCTTGGCCTGGAGATCCTCCATGTTGCCCTTGAGCCGGGCGGTCTTGTCCGGTGTCCGAAGGATCTGGTCGGCAAGCCTTCGGGCCGCAGCCTCGGAGAGACCCATCTGCTGCGCCGCCGCGATCAGCGCCGTCCGGCCCCGGTCGTAAATCCCGTTGACCGTGGACCATGACGCCCCGGACTCCCTCGCGGCCGCCGTCGCCGCGTCGGTCTTCGCCGCGAGGTCGGACAGCGCGGTCGCAGCCGTCCGGCCCTTCTCGGACGTCAGGTCGTACGTGTTCGCGTTCGTCCCCCAGGCGCCCGCGTTCTTCTTCGCCGCGTCGGTCGTCGCGTCCAACGCCGCCTCGAACGCGACCATCCCGCCGAGGCCCGCGCGGTTCACGTCGTTCAGGGCCTGGAGCGACTGGCGGAGCCCGTCTGCCGACAGCTTCTGCGCGTCGAGCTTCGCCTTCGTGGCAACGGCCTGCTGTCCGAAGAGCCCCATAGCCTGCCCGGCCAACTGCTGCTCGAACCGCAAGTCGGCCAGCGCGGACTGATACCCATCGAGCTGGCCCGTGAACTCCTCGGCGCCGCGACCGGACTTGGCGTACTCCTCGCCGAGCCGCTGTGCGGCTGCCGCCGCGAGGTCGGTCTGCCCGTTGCGGACAAGGTTCGTCAGGGCCTGGTCGACGGCCTCGATGTTCTCCTTGGCCTGCTTCACCGGGGTGGAATCCCAGGTGCCCAGGCCGCCGAGTGTGACGATGAACTGCTGAACGGCGTCTGCGGTCGAGGGGTCGGTGAGGGAGCGGACCTTGTCGTACAGGCCCGCCAGGTCGTTGCCGAACGCGGCGGCGGCCTCTCCAGTGACCCTGCCGGTGGAGCCCAACTCCTTGAGGGAGGACGTCAGCTTGTCGACGTCCGGGGGCGCCTTCGCCGATCCGGCGGACAGCTCGGACAGAGCGATCACCAGCAGCCCGATGCCGGACCCGATGAGCGCGGCCTTCGCCCCGCGGCTCATCGCGCCGAAGCCGGCGGTGAGCGCCGCCAAGCGGCCCGACGCGGTGCTGCTCGTCGCGCCCATCGTGGCCACCTGCGCGGTGAACGCCGCGACGACGGCGCGCGCAGTGCCCAGTCCAGCCATGGCCAGGGACGTGGCCTTGATGGAGATGGCGAGCTGGAGCATCAGCGTGATCGCCTCGGAGGGCACCGAGCCCACGAGGTGGCTGAGAGCAGAGACTACGTCGAGCATGCCGACACCGACGTCGGCGCCGGACTCCAGGACGTGGACCAGGGCACGGCCGAGGTCCTGAAGGACTGCGGCGGTGGCGGGCCCCTGCTCACGGGCCCAGTCCATGAAGTCGCCGATGCCGCTGCCGACATCGCCGTCGTTGGCGACCCGCAGCAGGTGGACCAGTTTGTCGGTGGCGCTGGTGAGCGCCCCGGTGGACCAGCGGTCCATCTTGCCCATGAAGGCGTCGAACCCAGGGCTGGCGACACCGCCGCCCGCGAGGGTGAGGACGCGGTCCAGCTGGTCGCCGGAGCCCTTCACCATCGGGGTCAGCTTGGGGAAGATCGCCCCGAGGACGCCCATGCCCTTGATCAGCGGGGCGGTGGTGTCCTGGGCGACCGCGTCGGACCAATCGGCGTACGTGTCCTTGAAGACGGACAGTGCGGCGGCGGCCTGGCGGGTTGCCGGGGGCAGCTTCGCCATCTGCCTGGCGTAGGCGATCTGCGCCGTGAGGGCCGCCTGCGAAGCGGCCCCGTTCTCCTCGACCGCGTCGGTGTACTTCGTCTCCGCCTCGGCAGCCTGGGTCATGGCGGCGACCTGGCGCCCGGCGGCCAGAGCGAAGACCGCGAGACCGCCGGCGGCGGCGGTGGTCGATGCCGCGATGGGGGCGAGGGTCGCCGCCATCGGAATCACGGCGGGCGTCAGTGTCAGGAGCGACGTCGCCAGTTCCCGGCCTGCGCGGCCGGCCTCGGTCGCGACCCGGCCCCAGTCGGCGACCGGCCGTTCGGCCTCGGTGGTCCGGTGCCCGAAGAGGGCAGCGGCGTCGGCGGCGGACACGAACCGCCCCTCCAGGTCGTGCAGGCGGCCCTGCGCGTCCTGGGTGAGGGTGAGCATCGCGCGGCCCGAGCCGTCGGAGGCGTCCTCCATCTGGCGGCGCAGCCGCTCGGCCGAGGCTCCAGCATGGCCGAGGACGCCAGAGAGCCGGTCCCTCCCCTCCAGCGTGAACGTGAGGCGCTCGGACATCACTCACCGCCTCCGTTCTGCTGTGCAAGGTGCTGGTCGATCCAGGCGACGTACGCCTCGAAGTCGTCGACGCTCAGTCCGTCGAGTCGGGGCCCGTCGATGTGGAGGAGGTGGGCGAAGAGGCCGAGGTACTCGGCGCGGAGCTGAGCGATGGTCCGGGCGTCGGGCTGTCGGTCGGGCTCTCGTCGGGGGCGGCGGGGAATTTTCCCGCCAGGAGCCGGTCGATCACGGCCTGGGCGTAGTCGGTGTCGGCGGCCTGGTCGAGGATCTGCGCGAGCGCGGGCCGGGCGGCCTCGACCGGCCCGTCGAACGCGGCGAGCTGCCCGGCCGCGATCTCGGCCCACGTGTCGATCTCCTGGTGGTCCATCAGGGACTCCAGCTCGTCGGCGACCGGGTCGAAGTCGTCGAGGCGCAGCGACGGCTGACTCCGCTTCCTGATGACGAACGCGATGGCCCTCATCGCCTCGGGATCGCTGTCGGCGGCCCGCGCCTTGATCTGCGGCCAGGACAGGTCGGCGGCCACCAACCTGGTGATGATCGAGGCCTCCGAGGTACGGACGCTCCGGACGTCGTAGCGCTCGACGGTGCCGTCGGCCGGGGTATGCACGATGATCACAGGGGCTCCTAGGTGAGGTCGTGGCGGACGTCGGCGAGCACCCGCTCGACCTCGGCCCGCATGCGGGGGGTGTGGGCGCGGACCGTGCGGTCCCACCACAGGGGGGTCGTGTTCTGCTGCACCCAGCGGCGACGGTTGCCGAACACGGGGTGCCGGATCCGGCCCTCGTTCAGGGCGGCAGCCATGCCGCGCAGGTCGGCGGGGAGCGCGGCCCGGTCCACCCAGACCCGTGCGCCGGGGTTGGCGGTGGTGCGGACGGAGATCCGTACCGCGTCCGCGAGCGTCGCCCGCAGCGGCCGGGACGTCGGCGAGGGCCCGCCCCGGGACCCGGCCCTGCGCGCCTGGGAGGTGATCGGCAGGTCCCGGATCGTCTGCCGCATGTCGCGGTGCAGCGGCTCCGCCGCCCGGCGGACGCGGCGGGCGAGGTTCTGCTGGAGGCGGGGGCCGCCGGCCGCGCGCAGGCGGCGGGACAGCTCGATGAGCTGGCCGGTCCCGGTGATCTGGACAGAGGAGACGGCCACGAGCCCTCCTACAGCGTCGTGTCCGCGCTCATGTAGTCGATGGCGACCTTGTTGACGCCGTCGTAGAGCGCGGTGAAGTTGAACGTGGGGCGCACGATGGCGGGGCCGTCCACGGTCGGCGGCGCGTCGTCCACCTTGATCGCGGGAAGCCGGACCCGAAACGTCTCCGAGTAGGTCGGGGCGATGTTCGCCCCGGTGAACTCCCAGACCAGGCTGGTCGTGCCGTCGCTGGTGTGGAGGTCGTCGACCGTGGTCGCCACATAGTCCATCTCCAGCGACCCGCTGACCTTGACCAGATCGCTGGACACCGGCTCCGCCTTCAGCGCCGAGCCGTTGGCATAGAACCGGTCCGTTGCCTGTGCCCTCTCGATCTTCACGCTGACCTTGCGGACGCCGTCGAGCGGGGCCTCGGCGCCGTACGCACCTGTCTTGAGCGCCATCCCCATGAAGGTGAACGGCGCCGAGGGCGTGTAGCTGGCGACCGCGAGGGTCTTGGTCTCGTCGCAGTCCCGGCCGTCGAACTCGACGCTGGCCGTGAGCATGCCGCCGGCCTCGCAAGAAAACTCGGCGCTGGTCACCTTGCAGCCCAGGAAGGTCTTGGCGGTCACGATGCCGGTGGTGAGCGGGATCCCGGCCTGGATGGTGAGACTCCGGCCGAGGGTGTCGGCCAGGGTGTGGGTCTGGAGGTAGGCCGGGCCCGCGCCCTGCTGGACCGGGGCCGCCGTCGAGCCCATCAGGGCCTGGAGCAGCAGCCCCATGCCCCGGGTGGACACCTCCAGGTCGACCGAGCCGGATACCTCCCGCTGGGTGACCACGCGCCGGGAGGCCAGCGCCATCAGGCGCCCCGCCGCGATGCCTGAGCTGGTCGCGGTGGTCTTCTTCAGGGCGAGGGACTGCTTGGTGAACTCAGGGAAGACGCTCGGCACGGTGTAGGTGCCGTAGGTCGTCTCGGCGGCGATGCCGAGCTGGGCTCCGAGGCCCGATCCGATGGCCATGGCTCAGTTCTCCTTCGGCATGGCGGTCTTGGCGGCGGTCTTCTTCGGGGCACCAGGCTCTTCGACCGGCGACCAGGTGATGGTCTGGCAGACGTAGCCCTCGTATCGGTGGTCAGGGACGGTGATGACCTCGTCGGGGTGGACCAGGCGGTCGCCGAGTTCCGGCACGGTGACCGGCTCCGGGCCGATGAAGCGCGCTCGCGCCATCGCGTACTCCTCAGGTGGGGTGGGGTGTTCAGATGCGGGCGTGGCAGCTCAGGGCGAAGTTCAGCCCGGCCAGGGCGCCGCTGCTGGTCTGCTGCTGGGACAGGTCACCGGCGGTCAGGTGTGCCCACAGCACGGTGCCGTTCAAGGTCGGGGCCGTGGGAGCGGCGTCGGTGGCCCGCAGCGCGGTCTCGACGGCGGAGAGGATGTCGAAGGCCTCGGCCCGGCGGACGGACATGGTCTTCTCGCCGCCGCGGGCCTCGATGTACCCGGCGATGACGAACGTCTCGTCCCGGCTCCGGGCCCCGGCCGCGTTGAAGTCCTGCTCCAGGGTTACGGCCATCTGGGTGTCCGGCTGCCATCCGACGTAGAGGATGCGGCGATCGCTCAGGTTGACCGCCGGGGGCCCGTCGACGACCCGCACATTCGACAGTGTGGGGGAGCCCCGCAAGATGTCCAGGAAGGCGTTGACGGCGGCCGGGACGCGGGAGGTGGTCGTCATCAGCTCACCGCCGGGGGGACCCGGTAGGGCTGGAGCAGCTCCAGGACCCGGTTGGGGATCGCGTAGCCGAAGCCCGGGATGGGCTCGTGGACGTCGTAGTCGTCGCCCCCGCCGACGGTGCCGCGCGCGGCACCGTACTGGGTGCGCCACAGGTGTTGCAGCAGCATCAGGGCGGCGAGCTTGATGGTGTCGGGTACCTGGCCGCGCCCGGCGGTGTAGGTGACGGTCCACAGCCCCCGCAGCAGGCCGCCGTCCCGGCGCCGGACGATGCCCGTGGCGCCGTCGAGGTGGACGCTGTCGGGGTCGATGGCCTGTCCGCCAGTGAGCACGGGCAGGATCGACGTGAGCGACACGGCGGGCACGTGGCTCAGGCACAGGGTGGTGGACCGGCCCTCGGCCACCTCGGCGACGTCGCGGTTCTCGACCGGGCCCACGTACCGCTCGATGGGCGCCGTCAAGGCGTCGATGTACCGCTGTAGTTCAGCGTCGTCGGCGCTGCTGTCGATGTCGAGCTGGGCCTTGGCCTCGGCCAGGGTCACGAGGGGCATCGGGCCCCCTACTCGCTGCCGGACTTCGTCATGGAACCGCGCCGCCGTCCGCCGGGTACGGCCTTTTCCGCTATTTCGCGGGAGGCGGCTGTCTCCTCCGGCGGGGTGCCCTCGGCCTCGTCGCCGTCGGTGGCCTCAAGGGCCAGGCCCGCCCGGATGAGGTGCAGCGCCTCGGCGTCGGGCAGTTCAGCCGTCTTGCCGCGGTCGGGCCAGGGCTTGCCGTCGCGGGTACCGGACAGGGTCGCGGTCATGCGTACACGCATGGTCGTCTCCGTTCAGAGGGGGGGCGGCGCCGTACGGGCGCCGCCCCGCTGGGATGTGGGATCAGGTGGCGGCGCCGGCGAACACCTTGATGGCGCCGGTCTGGTCGACGGTCAGACCGTCAGCGCGGATGATCGCTCGGTAGGTGACCAGGTCGCTGTTGAAGGCGTAGTCGTCGGAGCGCTCAAATCGCAGACCGCCCGCCATGCGGACGAAGTACTGGGCGAAGTCGCCGAAGGCGACGGACTTCGACGAGGCCGCGACGCCAGGCATGTTCGGATCGGTGTGGACCGGCTTGCCGAGCAGCAGGTCCGGGACTCCGACCTGAATCGAGGGCTGCCACAGGTACTGGCCCTGCTGATCCTTGAGCTTCCGGGCGGCGCCCAGGGTGGCGTCGCGCATCAGCCAGCCGCAGGAGGCCGAGTTCCGGTACGGCGCGATGACGCTGTAGTACAGGTCGATCAGGTCGTCCGCCGTGAACGCGCCGGTAGCGCCGGTCGCACCGGTCTTGCCGGTGGTCGCGGACGTGAGCAGGCCGGTGGGCTTGGCCGAACCGTCGCCCGTGACGAGGTGGACGCCCAGGGCGTTGCCCAGCGCACGCCCGGCCTGCATGGCGAGGTAGCCCTCCAGGTCCACGCCGGTGTCGGCCAGCAGCTCGGCGGACGCCTGGAGCAGGACGCTGTACTTGTAGGCCCCCAGGCTTCGCTTGCCGAACGCCGGGTCGGACTCGGCGATGGCGGCGGCCTCGGCGGTGAGCGCCGCCGTGGAGTGGGCGGTGGTGACCGGGATCTCGATGGTCTCACCGGAGGCGGTCGTGAGGACGGTCGGCTCGGCCATCATCACGCCCGAGACCTCGATGAGGTGGGCCATGAGCTGGCCGTAGAACGTGGTGAAGACAGTGTTGCCGCCTGCGGTCGCCGTGCTCTTGGCCAGGTCGCGGAAGCTGATGCCGTCCGGGACGGCGATGTCGAGGCTGCGCGTTTCCCCACGCGCCCAGCGCCGCAGCGCGGAGTCCTTCTTGTCCGGGGCCGGGGCGGACTGGGGCCTGGCCAGAAGCCCGGCGAACGCCGCCTCGGCGTCCTTCGCGCGCTGCTCGGCATCGACCATGTCCCGGACACGCTGGTCGATCGCGTCGAGGTCGGCGTTGAGGCGCTGGTATGTCTGCTCCTCCTCGCCCTCCCAAGTCCCGCCGCGCTCCTCGGCGGTGTCGAGCAGCCCCTTGGCCCGCTCCCACACGTTGACGCGGCGCTCTTGCAGCCGCTTGATCAGTTCGCTCACGGTGCCCTCCTGGGCAAGACGACGGCACCCCGTACGGCCGGTGGCCGGGGGTGTCGGGGTGGGTGGTGGTCGAGGTGGGTTTCGCCCTGCCTCAGAAGGTGCGGCGCTTCATCAGCTCGGCGCGCCGCTGCCGAATGGCCAGAAGGGGGTGGGGGTCGCCCTGTCCGCTTCTGGCCGGTGCCAGGTCGATGACGGTCTGCGGCTTCTCCAGGAAGCGGCGCAGCGCGTTCTCGTCGGCTGCGGTTCGGACCTCGGCCAGCTCGGCGCCCGCCTTCGCGGCGAGCGACCGGAGCCCGGTCGAGGTATCCAGGTACGCGGGGGTGTTCACGGGGGCCACGTCGACCAGGGCGCCGGCCAGCAGCGTCCGCACGGGAAAGCCCTGGTCGGTCATGCCCCAGTCGTCGGTGAAGGTGTAGAACGCGAACGAGCTGCGCCGTACGTCGCCGCGCTGGACGAGTTCGTAGACATCCTCTCGGGAGGCGGGCACGTCCACGCTGTAGTCCAGGCCGGTGCCGTCCGTGACCAGCCGCAGAGTCTGCGCCTCGCTCGTGCCGAGGAGGCGGTTGTCGTCGTGGTTGTAGCGGGCCAGGGCCTCCGGCCACCCGTCGCCCTCCGACTTCGCGAAGAAGCCGGGGTCGATGCGCTCGACGAAGCCGCCGAGGTTCCGCGACAACGTGTTGAACTTCGCGGCGTACCCGCCGATCGTCCGACTGGTCCCGGCGGCCCGGACTTCGACGAGGCCGCGGGTGAACCGGCGCTCCTGCTCGGTCTCGGTCATGATTCCTCCGGGGGCTGGTAGTGGCCGACGAGACGGGCTCCGGCCTGGTTGAGGATCGCGCGGGCCTCGTCGGCGGTGAGCATGACGCCCACGCCAGTCCCGACCTTCTGGATCATCTCGACGATGTTGCGGGCGTTGGCCTGCTCCGGATCGAGGCTGACGGACAGCGCCGAGGACAGGGGCAGATACGTCTGGCCGAGACCGTTCGGCAGCGGCGCCTCGTTCTCGATGCCTCGGACTTCGTCGCGGTTGCGCCAGCCCTGGTCGAGCGCCATCCCGTGAGCCTCGTACCGGGACTTCAGATCGGTACGGATCATCGCGTCGGCGTTGAACGTGACTTCCTCAACCGGCGGCCGGAGCAGGGAGAACGCCTGCTCCAGGCGGGCCAGCCACGGCCGGAAGGTCCAGGTGGCGAGATCGATGCTGTTCTGCTCGACGGTGTTGTACGTCAAGCTGCCGCCGGTCTCGCCGCCGACCTTCTCGGGCGGCACGCCGTACCAGGCCGCGATCTGGTTCGCGGTGGCCTTGATGGTCTCCAGGAACTGCGATTCCTCGGCAGGCACACTGATGGGCCGGTACTTCACGCCGCCCCCCAGAGCGACCACGTCCCGCTCGGCGGCGGCCTCCTTGAACCGGGCCTTCAGGATCGTGGCGGCCTCCTTCGAGACCTCTTGGTCGGTCTCCAGGACGGCGGCCGGGGTCGAGCCGTTGGCGAACCAGTCTCGGCCGAACTGCTGGGCGAGCAGGCCCGTCTCCGTCGTGACCATCAGGTAGCCGATCGGCGACAGACCGAGGATCTGGCCGGGCAGGGTGTAGGCGGGAATGTGGAACATCTGCCCGTCCTCCAGGCGCCGGCCCTTGTAGTACCAGACCGGGACGGCCGCGAAGTTGTCCGCGATCGACACGTCATCGGGGTGCAGCCACTCAATCTGCGAAGGCCACCCCGCACTGTCCGTCGCGACGACCAGGCCGTACGCGTTACCCCGCAGGGTCAAGGACGTGACCGCGCGGTGCAGCCAGTCGTAGCGCGTGCCGACCGCCGCCGGGCGCCGGAACAACTCGGGCAGCGGGGTCGGCCGACGCTCGTCTCCCGCGACCACGAAGCTCTTCATCGGCAGCGACGCCACCGAGTCCGCCAGCAACCGCGTCGCGGCGTACACCGGAGCCAGGCGCAGGGCCCGCTCCTGCGAGCCGCCCCGCAGGACGGCCGGGTCGCCGCCCGACCCCCACACGTCCTGGTACGTGATCGCGCGCTGCTGCCTGCGGCGGAAGGGCCACCACCAGCTCATGCCGACCCCCTCACCACACGTTGCTCAGAATGTCTTTGGGCGTCTCTTCGACCTCGGCCGTCAGCCCCCAGCGGGCGAGCGTGGCCGCGACCAGCGGGCTGATGTCGACGCCGACGCTGCGCCGGGCCCAGGCCCAGGCGTCGCCCAGCGGCCTCGTCTGGGCGCCCGCGAGGGCCACCGCCATCGACGGCTCGTCGAGGTGGGACAGGGACTGGTCGGCGACCGAGTCGTAGAACTGGCCGCACCCCTGCGCGATCTGTCGGGCCTTCGGCTGGACCACGGTGATGCCCAGCCGCTCCTCGATGGCGGGGATAAGGGACCCGGCCGGACCACCGCCGTCGATCACCCAGCACCGCGGCTTCCACCGAGCGTGCATCTCCGCTGCCCGGTCCACCACCCAGCCCAGGCCGGGCCGGTGCTCGGGCACCTCGATGTGCGTGCCGCCCCGCCACGGCGTCGCCGTCGCGATGGCCGCGTGCGACCGTTCCGGGGTGGCGTCGATCGCGAAGGCCACCGTGTCACCCCGTTGGGCAGGGGGCTTGGCTTCCGCCAGGGCCCGCCAGGCGTCCTCACCGATGACCTGCCAGGTGTCGGCCTCGTCGCTCGGGTAACTGCCCACGCCGAGCCGCTCACGCTCGAAAATCCCGGAGGTTCCGAGGGAGGCCCGCTCGTTGCGGACGAACTCGTGGGAGATCAGGTATCCGAGCGAGGGGTTTGACCGTGCCCAGGCCGCAGGGTCGTCGGAGCCGTCGTGCGCCGTGCAGTCGGTGCGGCACTCGTCCACGTGTGGGTCCACCGACCACTCGAAGTACGCCAGCGACGGATCCGGCGCACCCGCCTCCAGGGCGGCCAGCGCGCGGCGCCGAAGGCGGGCCAGCTGCACGGACGGTGCCCCGATCCCAGCGCTCCCCAAGTACCAGAGCTGGGGGTTCTCGATCGCGGACATGGTCGGCATCAGCGCGCCCATGGCCTCGTCGCCCAGGGCCATCGCCTCGTCGAGGATGTTGCAATCCCCGGTCCAACCCCGGCCCGAGCCGCCGGAGCGGGCGATGAACTGCAAGGACTGCCCGGTCGTCAGCGTGATCGACGTCTCGGTGGTGTTGTTCAGCATCCGCTTGACACGCTTCCGCAGGTCAGGGGTGCCGAGGATGAGGGACTGGATCCGCTGGAACGCCACCCGGGACGTCTTGAACTCATGTGCGGAGTGGATGATCAGGCGCTCGCCCAGCAGGAACAGCCCCGCGAGCTGCCGAGCTTCGATGATCCCGCCCTTCCCGTTCTGTCGGGGCACGTTCACGCAGCACTCGAAGGCCGACCACTTGCCGTCCCTTCGCTCCCGCATGCCGACATCGAGGACGTGCTGCTGCCAGGGGAAAAGCTCCAGGCCCGCCATCGCGGCCAGCTCGACAGCCTCCTGGGCAGCCGAGGACTCGAAGACCGGCGGGGCGGTGAACAACCGGGGCGCCTGGGCGCCCCGCTGGTCAGGCTCGGCGAGCACGGACAAGGCCGTCCTCCCGCCTCTGTGCCTTCTTCGCGGCCAGCTCGTCGACCGCGTCCATCTCCTTCGCGGGCGGGGCCAGCTTCCGCAGGGTCTCCAGCGCGGTGCGTAGCTCGCGTGCGGCGTTCGCCTGCGCGGTCACATTGCCCGGGGTGTCGACCGAGGCGGCGAGCGACAGAGCGAGCTGGGCAAGGCCGGGGGCGAGGACGCCGACGCCCAGCCGGTCGATCTCGGCCTGGGTCGCCTCCACGTTCGTGGACATGATCACCCCCAGTCTGTCACACAGCGTTACATCACGCAGGGTGACGTCTGCTAATTCGGTCGAATCAGATTCCGGGTGATTAGCGAGGTACAGGCCCCGTGTAAAAAACCGGGCGACAAGGGCTTTTGGGTCGCCCGGTGCCCCTCTCAAAGAACGGACCAGGCCCCCTGCCGCCTGTGCGGTCTGGCGGGGTCACCACCGGCCGGTGGACTGTGGCATCGCACTGCGTGACGCACCCGGCAGGGTGCGCTGGCTGTACCAGCGGCTCGCCACCCGCTTCATCTCCGGTGACCGCATGGCCTCGATCCGGGCCATCACGACGTCCCGGCCGGGGTCGACGGCGACGATCTGGGCGTCCAGCCGCTTGTACTTCGCGAGGGCCTTCGCGCTGGGCATCGTGTGGATCAGGTAGACGTCCACCTTGCCCAGGTGCTGCGTCGCCTCCTCGATGGCGGCGAACCGTGCACGCTGGGCCACCCGCTGCACGATCGGATCGTGGTTCCACTGCGGGGCGCCGGGCCCGGTGAGCGAGACCGCGATCAGATCCAGGTCGATGACGATGTCACGGGCCGTAGCGTGCGCCTGGATCCAGCTGGACTTGCCTGCGGCCGGGGGGCCGGTGACGACGTACAGCAGGGTGTCACCACCTCTTCGAGGTGCGCTGCTGCGAGCGTGGCGGTCTGGTTCGGTTGCCGCGCCCGGAGTTGCAGGCGCGGTGCGCGGGGCGGGCGTTGGCGGGGTCGAGGAGGTCGCCGCCGAGGCTGAGCGGCTGGATGTGGTCGAGGGTGAAGCTGAGCCGGTGCCAGGCGTCGAGCCGCGGGTTGATGGCGTGGCCGCAGATCCAGCAGGGCAGGCCCCGGGCCTTCAGCGCGGCGACGAGGCGGCGGTAGGGGCGTCCGTTGCGCGGGTTGCCGGGCATGGGCGCCACCTCCCGTCGGTCAGTTCCCGTCGGTCATCTTGCTGAGGCCCTCTTGGATCGCCCGGTCCGCGAGGAGGGCCTTGTAGTCCTCTTCGTCGATGTCCTGGCACTCCTTCGGGCGGCTGCTCGTGATGGGGCCGCTGGCCAGCGCCTTCCGGCAGTCCTCGGCGCTGTAGGACCCGCAGGAGGTCAGGGCGAAGAGGAGACCAGCGACGAGGGGGATGGTGACGTGTCTGCGCATCGGGTCAGTCTGCCGGGCGGGTGAGGCGCCGTCGGCAGGAGTGACCGGGTTGTAACCAAGCCTACGGGCGAGAGGCGGTGAGCAGGGCGCGCTCGCGGGTGGCGGCCTCGGCGTGGGCGAGGGCGGCGGAGGAGTAGAGCGGGCGGTGCCGGTCGTCGAGGCCGGCGGGGGAGAGGTGCCCTCGGCGGGCCCACTGCCGGATGGCCGCTGGGGTGACCGTGGCGGCCGGGGCGAGCCGCTGCCGCCATGTGGTCGCGACGGCGGCGGCCTGGCCGGTGGTGTAGAGCGTGGACACGGACACCCCCGGGGCACGACGACGGCCCCCGCGCTGGCGGAGGCCGTGGTGGTCTTCGGGCACAGGTGTGCCGCTGGCGCTAGTGTGACGCTACGCGGCGATCATGTCCAGTTGGTTGGTCATCGACCGCCTCGATGACGGCCGCTGATGTACCCCATCCTGGAGGCTGAGCTTGCGGCGCCGTGCCGCTGCCGACGGGCCTCGTCGGGGATCGCCTCAACAGCGGTGAGCGCATCAAGGACGTTCTCGGTGCTTGGGGCTGGGCGGCCGACTTCGTTCTCGTAGTCGGCGAGGACGGCCTTGATCAGAGTGCCGAGCCGGGTGATCCGGGGATCCGCGAGCGGTGCCCTGGGGACTGCAACGTACTGTCGGTGCAGGTCCCACTCGGATACGCCGAGGGGAGGGGGCGCGGGATCGACCTTGGCCCACTGCCGGGTGTCTGGATCTTGGGCTGCGACGTGAAGCCAGTACCGGCGTTCCATGTAGGTGAAGTCACCGATGACGTAGTGCGTGCCGTCGGGTCCTCGCCAGATTGCCGAGTGGTCGACCACGAAGATCTCGCGGAGCGAATTGGCGTGGTGCTGTACCTGGGTGAGGAGGTCGATGACACCCGCCGTGGGGAACCCAACGGCTTCCATGTAGCCAGTCAGTCCACGCCGTTCGGCAAGGGCCTCGTGTACTCGGGTGGGTGCCTCTTGGTGCAGCGGCGTCGTGGAGAGACGGCGGTCGGCACCAACACGCTCAGCGTATTCGGTCAGCCGTTCGTTGTGAGTGAAGGTATCGAGGGAGGCAAGGGCGAGAGCGGCCTGGTCGAGCGGCTGGTAGAGCATGTCGACGTAGTCGAGAGTGCGTTGGTCTCCTGAGGCCAAGCTCGACGAGAGATGTTGCGGCGTCGGTTCGAGCTGCGGTTCGTCGAGGATGACCGCGCCGTACAGCAGGCTCAGGTACAACTCCAGCCCCCTGGTGCGGGAGCAGTACCGCTCCGTGAGGAGCAGGGCTCGGCCAGATGTGCCTTGCCGGGCAAGCCGTAGGTAGTACTCGGGGGATGTACTCACTGGCAGGGGGAGTATGGGATCGGTTGTCACAGAGGCCTCCTGGTTGCAGGATCCACGATGTGCGCCGGGGCTGTCTCGGGGTTGGTCGGCTTGTACGGAGCGAATTGGAGCCGGGCGACCACTGGGGTAGCGGTGGGCGGGTAAAGGCCAGCGCTCCACGCTTGGCGGTAGGTGGCAGCCACGGTGGCAACGGCGTGGCGCAGGGCGGCCGTAGGGGTGGCTCCGGTCTGGGTGAGGGTGCCGAGGTCGGCCAGGAGGTCCGGGGTGAGGGGCATGGCGACGCAGGGCACGGACGGCGTCGCGACGGTGTCGCGCGACACCGTCGCGGGGTTCGGGTCCGGCGTCGGAGAAGCCGGAGCCGGTATCGCGCGGTCGTGTCGCGGACGCCGGAGACGGTGTCGCGGCCGGTGCCGCGCGGGCCGTCGCGGCGGTGCCGACGAGGGGCGCGGCGAGGGGCTGTCCTGGGAGGCGGCGCGCGCCAAGGCCTTCGCGTCGCGGTGGACCGTGTCCTTGGTGACGCCGAGGGCGCGGGCGATGTCGCGCTGGGAGACGCCATCGTCAAGGTACTTGGCGACGCGGGCGCGACGGGCCGCGATGGTGGTGGCGGTGGTCACGATGCCTTCCGGGGGAGGTGCTCGGCGACCAGGAGGCCGAGGGCGGTTCGGGCGAGACCGGGCATGACGGTGGTGTGGTGCGCGTCGTACTCGGCGGGGGTGAGGAGCAGTCCGCAGACCTCGCAGTCGACGTAGGCGGCCCAGTCCGTCAGGCCGAGTCCGAAGGCGTTGCACGAGGGGCAGGGTGCGGTCATCGGGCGGCGGCGGGGTTCGGTGTGCGTGATCGCCCGCGCGCACCGTACGAGGTCGTACAGCTCGGCGTTCATGAGCGCGACCCACGGCGCGCGGACGACGTGGTCGAGGTGCCGGGTGAGGTAGTCGGCGTACGGGGCGCGGGAGTTGATGGGCGGAAGGTCGTGGCCGAGGTCGTCGGCGAGCTGGTCGGCCCAGGCGTGCAGGACGGCGTGGATGGGCGTGGCACCGGTCTGGTCGGGGGCCGATGCGGCGTCCCGCACGGGGCCGGGCGCGGCCGGGCCGAGCAGGGACACGATGTCCCCGCGCGCGGGGAGCGGCGAGTACGCGCGGCCGGCCCCGCCGCGCCCCTCGGCGGGGCGGGATCCGGGCTCCAGCAGTGCGGTGAGGAGCACGACCTGGCGGGGGATTTCGCCCAGCCACCCGCGCAGCCGGTGCTCGCACCGGGCGCAGGCCGTACGGGCCGTTTCGGTGGAGTAGGCGCAGATCAGGCAGAGGGCCACAGGCGCTCCCGGTAGCTGTCGAGGACGGTCAGGAGGGCGGGGCCGCAGCTGGCGGTGTCGGCGGTGTCGCCGAGGATCCAGCGGTCGGCCAGGTCCGCGACGTCGGCGGCGAAGTCACGGGCAGCCTGCCCGCGGACGGCGCGCTGCCGGGCGGAGCGGTACGCGGCGTGCTGCCGGGCGCGGTCGGCAGCCATACGGCGAACGGTGTACGGAACGTCGGGCCACGTCGGGGCGCCGCACGCCTGCCGGGCACCGACCAGGTAGCGGGCGAGCCGCTCAACGTCGTCGAGGGCCTGGGCCCGGTCCCGCTCGGCCTCAACGATCGCGGTCTCGGCCGCCCGCACCCGCGCCCGCTCCTCCTCCAGGGCGCGCTCCAGGCCGACGAGGGTGGAGCGCAGTGCGTCGGCCGCAGCAGCCTCGGCGTGCCCGTACTCGACGAGCAGCGCCCGCTCGGCGGGGGTCAGCCGGTCGGTGCGCCCGAGCAAGCTCAGGAAGGTGGCGCGGCGGTCCGTACGATCCTCCGCGCGGGTCTTGCGGACGGCCATGGGCAGATGGGACATCAGAGCCCCCTCTCCTTCTCGCTCTCGCGGCCGTCGCCCGCGTCGGCACGGCCCATGGCGGTGAGCAGGGCCTTGACGGTGACGGTGTGGTAGCCGGGGCGTCCGGCGACGAGCTGCTCGACGGCGACCAGGCGGTGGTGCGCCTGGCGGGCGGCGTCCGCGAGCGACACCGGGCCGCCGTCCGAGATGGGGCTGGTCGTGTCGATGGCGATGCGGTCGCGCTGCTGGATCAGCTCGTCCCGCTCGGCGCGCAGCCGGGCAGCCTCGGCGCGGGCGTACAGGCGGGTGGCGTGGTCGGCGCGGGTCTGCCACGTCGGGCCGGTGGGCTGCTCGGCGGTGGTGTGGTGGTCGGCGAGGCGGCGGAGGCGCTGCGCGAGGCCCGTCAGGGCGCCGATGGCGGTGGCGCACTCCATGGTGTCGGGGAACAGCTTGGCGCCCTCGTCGGCCTCACGGGCAGCGTCGAGGTAGGTGCTGCGGCGGAGGGCAGCCTCGGTGAACTGGTCAGGTGTCATCGGGTCTTCTGGTCCTTGAGCGCGGTGGTGCGGGTCTGGTGAACGTCGTGGCGGCGGGGCCGGGTGCCACCGTGGGAGGTGCACAGGGCGCCGGCGGGCGATCCGCAGGTGGGGCAGGGGACGGCGAGGGCGGGCAGTTGGTGCGCAGCGGGCGCAGGGTCCGTCTCGGCCGGGCGCACGGGCGTGTCGTGGACCGGGCACGGCCGCCCGGTGATCCGGGACTTCGTGCAGTTCTTGGCGGGCGTCTCGGCACCGGGGCGCAGCGGAGCGGTGGGGGCGGGGGGCTGTGTCACGGGGTCGGGTCCTGTGGTGAGCGGGTGGCCGGGAGGGGGAGCAGCCCGTGCTGGAAGCCGAGGGCGACGGCGTGGGCGCGGACGGGGGCACGGGTGCTGGTGGTGACGTTGAGAGCGGTGTACAGGCGGCGCAGGCACTCGGTGGCCTGCGCCGGGCTCATGCCGAGCGCCTGGGCGAGCGCCGCGTTGCCGAGGCCGTCGGCGAGCAGGGCGAGGGCCTGCCGCTCCCGGGAGGACAGGACGATCGGCCGCCGGGGCTCGGGGGCGAGGCCGGCCATCCACCCGTGCCGGTAGGCGATGGCGACGGCGGCTGCGGCGTTCGGCGCGCCGATCCTGGCCCGCAGCCGCAGGATCCGGCCGCGGACGGTGGCGGTCGGGGTCTGGGTTGCTGCCGCGATCTCCGCGACGGCCCGGCCGCGTGCCAGTCCGGCGAGGACCGGCAGGTCGCAGGACCACAGCAGCGGGGCGGCCCGGACACGGCCGAGGTCGACCTGGACGCTCCAGCCGTCGGCACGCAGCGCGGCGAGCGCGGCGTTGCCGAGCTGCTCCGCGTCGGCCGGGCTGAGGCGGGCGCCGAGGAGCGTGGTGGCGGTGGCGGCGATGACCGCGGCGGCCTCGATGTCGGGGGAGCCGGGGGCGGTCACAGGGTCCACCGCCAGGGCGCCGGGCGGACGCCGGTACGCCGGGGGGTCGGGGTGTGCCGCCGGGGCTGGGGGCGGGCGCAGGTGGCGGCGTGGGGCATCGCGCGCCACTCGGCGCCCTCCAGGGTGGGGCGCTCGCTGGTGAGGACGCGGACGCGCAGGCGGCCGGTGCCGTCGGTGTAGGCGCCGAGGTTGCCCGCGGGGTCGGAGGTCGGGTTGATGGCCTGGCGGCGTCCGGCGGCGGTGTAGGCCCAGCGGACGGCCTGACCGCAGCTCGGGCACGGCTCGGCGCCGTGAGGTGTCGTCATCGGGTCTCCCGGGGTGGGTGATGGGTGATCAGCCGGTGCGGTCGTGGGCGGCTGCGTCGAGGCAGTCGGGGCACGGGCCGGGGCCCTCGGCGTGGTAGGTCCGGCCGCAGCCGCAGGTGCGCTGTGGGGCGTACGGGTCGACCTGGGGCCACGAGCCCTGACGGGCCGGTGGGGCGCTCGGGGGCCGGGCGGGGGCCCTGGAGGGCACGGAGATCATGAACGCGCCCTGAACGGGGACCGAGGGCTGCTGGGGGGTGGGCTGGGTGCGGCGTTCGCACCCGGCGCACACGAGCCGGTCGGGCCGGATCACCGGCTGCCCGCAGCCGCTCGCGCAGCGGCGGTGGTTCTCCTGGTCGCCGCTCGTCTTCTTCTCGCTCGCGCGCCCGCGCACGTCCTGTGGTTGAGGTACTACCTCAGCCACCTCATGGGGTAGTACATGGGTACTTCCTGGGTGTTCGGGGGACTGTCCCCCGACCCCCCCGGGGGACAGTCCCCCGACCCCCCTCGGGGGACTGTCCCCCGACCCTTCTTCCTCCGACCCCAGGGGACTGTCCCCCGAGGTCTGCTCCTGTGGGGTCGGGGGACTGTCCCCTGGGGTGGGGGTGTCCTCGGCGGCTGCCGAGGCGGCACGGGCGGCAGCGCGGGCGGCCTTCGCGGCCCGCGCTTCCTTCTTCTTCTGCTGCGCGATCCAGACCATGCCCGCGGCCCGCTCCCAGTCGGGGGCGGGGCACACCAGCAGGGCGTACTCGACTGCCCGGCCGGGGGCCGCCTGGACGACGGTGACGACCCCGGCGGCGACGGCCGCCCGCAGGTAGTCGCGGACGTCTCGCTGGTCGCTGCGGGCGGCGGTGGCGATCTGGGTGATCGTCACCGCCGCGCCGTCGCGGGCGTACCGGAGGTGGCCGTCGGCGGAGGCCAGGACCCGCAGGACGTACAGCGTCGTCAAGAACCCGCCGACCAACGGCCGGGGCAGAGCCGGGGCCCACTGCCGGGCGAGCGCGTTACCCCAGGCGTGCGGCACGCTGCCGCCCGTCTGCCGGGTCTGCTGCTCGTCGTCCACGGGTGCTGCCTCTCGGGATGGTGGTGCGTGGTGGGGCATGAGGGGGCGGTGCCGTGCGGTCAGGCCGTGTCAGGCCGTGCGACCTTCCTGCGGAGGTGGCGCAGGATCGGGGCCGGGATCGTGAGGGTGATCTCGGTCGTGCCCCACCGAACTCGCGCGTCGGGGCGGCTGATCCAGCCGCGCGCCTCCAGGTGGTTCAGGGAGGTGACGACCTGGCCCTGGGTCAGGGCGCAGCGACCGGCCAGGCGGCGGACGGGCGGGCGGGGGTCGGCGAGCTGTCCGGTGTCCCAGTCGGCCCCGGCCGCGACCGTGTACCCGACGAGCTTGGCGTTGGGGTGCAGCGTGCTCCCGGTGATCCCGCGCTCCCACAGGGCACGGAACGGCCCGTCGGCCGCGCCCGCAGGCTCCTCGGGCGTGGCGGACCGGGCGGACGGGGAGGGCGGCAGCGGGCGCGGGCGGGGGGCGAGGCGGGCGAGGTCGGCGGGCGTCGGGATGCTCACGGGTGCTCCAGGTCGGTAGGCGAAGGGGGCGCGGGGGTACGGCGGTTGAGGTAGGAGCCGGGCGGCCAGCCGGGGCCGGGCGGGGCCTCGGGCCGCCCGGCGAGGGCGGCGGGGGTGTGCCGGTCGCAGCACCAGCCGGTCACGTAGAGACGAGCGCGGAGAAGGCCGTGTCTGCCGACGTGGTCGCACGCCGGGGGACGGCGGCGCCGGGTCACGGCCGGTCCCGGACCGTGCCGCAGCGGTGGCACACGACACGGCCGGGACCAGCGGGGTAGTGCTCCGTCTCCAGGTGCCCGCACCGGGGCGTGTGGCAGGCGAGCCACACGTACCGCTGCGGCACCGGGAGGAGCGGCGAAGGCGTTCGACGCCGGGGGCCGGGGCGGATGAGTCGCCGTACGGCGCGGGCCGCCGCCGCCGCGACGCACACGGCGCCGACGGCGGCGGTGGCCGCGCCCAGGACGAGCAGCGCGATCACGGCCAGGGCGAGGCCGTCACGCACAGCGGTCCTTGAGCGCCCGGACTTCGGCGAGGGCCAGGCCGTAGGCCTGGCACGCCCCGGGGCAGTACCAGCGGGCGGGCTCCCGGGACTCGGGCCACGAGACCTTGAGCATCCGGGCGGCGGGCTGCGGCGCCGAGGCGAGGTCGCCGCACCCCGCCGCCCCGCAGGACCGGCCGGTCGGCACCAGCGTCGGCACCGACGGTTCGCCGACGGCGCCGCGGTTCCAGGCCTGCTGCGCCGCCGAGGCCCCCGCCCGGCCAGCCGCTCGGGCCTTCACCTGGGCGTTGACCGCGTCGCGGCACGGCTGGCAGTACGGCACCCCGCGCTTGCGATGCTGGGAGTACCCGCGAGTCGTGCCGTGGTCGATCGTGTCGGGCGAGAGAAGGGAAGCGGTCATCCGTACATCTCCATCTCGTCTTCCTCGGCCTGCTCGCAGTCCGGGCACCCGCAGTTGGTCCAGGAGCCGTCGATGAACTCGGCGTGACACTCGTCATCCGGCCCGTCGACGGTGGTGAGCGGCTTTCCGTCCTCCCCGTACTCCGGCGGGCGCGCCGCCGGGACGGTGACGAGGGACGCGTCCTGGCCGCAGCCGGGACGCCGACAGCGGGTCGAGGTGCTGCCGTAGGGGCGCAGCCACTGGTTGCCGCACGTGACGCAGACCATGAGTGACTGGGTGTTCAGGTCGGAGGGGCAGCCGCACGCGTTGCGCGTGCCGCCGCACTTCTCGTTCGGACAGAAGTCCGTGGGGTCGGTGGCCATCAGGGACGCTCCCGGCGCCACTCGACGGTCATGTACCGAGAGCCGTCCCTCGTGAGGGATGTCGCCACCTGGACGTTGATCTCGGTCGGCATGACCAGTCCGGGCACGTGCGCCCACTCCAGGCACTCGGTGCCGCGCGGGAGTTCACCGGTCCAGATGTCCGGGAGCCAGCCGCCGAGCTGCCGGTAGCGGTGCCCGTAGAAGTCGGGTTCCAGGTCGCGGACGGCCGGGGCGAGCAGCTGCACGGAGCCGTACACGGCGAACCGGACCTCACCCTGGGGCGCGTGGTAGGGCGCGGGGGTGGACTCGCCGACCGGTGCGGTGTCCTTCCCCCGCTCCGCGATGTCGGCGAGCAACCTGTCCCGCTCGGCCAGCAGGTCACGGATGTCCCGGTCCAACTGCTCCGTCGTGCGGTAGTGGTACTGGCCCGCGCGTATCTCGTCGACCCGCCCGGCGGACAGGAGGCCAGGCAGACGGACGGGGGTCACCACGAGATCGCCGTGTTGGCGGCAATACCGAGGCCGAACGGAGGCGTCAGCGGGTCCACGGTCAGGTCACCGGTGGCTGCGGTGTACGTCCGGGGGCACGACCAGTCGGCCTCGGGGAACGCGCGGCACAGCAATCCGAACACCGCGCGGGACTCGGCGGCCGTGGTCGTGGTCATGGCGCAGCCGCTCAGGTCGAGCAGCGCGACCCACGTACGGGGCCGGTCGTTCATGGTGATCGGCACCGTACGGACGCGGACCGTTCCCGGGGCGATCTCCTGGAGCTGCCGGGCCATGACGTTCACGAACCGGGCGCGGGCCCTGGCCCGCCGGGCGCCATGCACAGCCTGCGCAGCGCGCAAGCCGGGCTGGGTACTCTGGTGATGCATGGGTCTCCTTCGGGGGATCAGACGGGCCGTCCGGGCGCAATCCGGGCGGCCTGTTTTCGTGTGGGAGATCAGGCGATACGGCGACGCTTCGGCCGCGCCGGGATGCGGTGCATCTCCGCGATCTGGGCTCGGTCCTGGGGGCTGAACATCAGCCGGCGGCCCATGCGGTGGGCGGGAAAGCCACGGTGGTTCACGCCGTCACGGAGACGGCGGACGCCGATGCCGAGTCGCCGGGAGGTTTCGGCGACATCGGTGAAGTCGTCGGGCACGGTCACGGTGGCACGCATTCGGGTCACCTCATTCGGTTTCGGCCTCGCTGCAAGCGAGGAGCTGAGTGCTGCTGATCGGCAGGCCAAGGGCGGTGCGGAGGGCGTCGTAGTTCGGGGGACGCATGTTTCGACGAGCGCCGGTTTCCAGCCGCGAGAGATAGCTGGGGGTGATGCCTGCGCGGCGGGCGAGGTCGGCGATCTGGAAGCCCTGCGACATGCGGGTCCTCCTGATGGCCGCCCCGTCCATCTCGAAAATCGGTCGGGGTGCCTGCATGCGGAGAACCTAACAGAAGTTGCTAGCAACTTCTAGCAATAGTGGGTATTAACTAGCAGAAGCTGGCAAGAGATCGCATGTTCTCTTAAGCAGACCTCAAGGGACTGTCACGGAGTCGTAGAGGCTGAAAGCCGTTCCTGGCGGTACCTAGAAGTTCCTGGGAGCATGGGGGCATGACCATCCCCAGCCACGCCGACAGGCTGAGGCTTGCCAAGCTAGTGATCCATCGCCGCCGAGAACTCGGCTGGCACAAGGTGGATGCTGCCAAGGCTGCTGGCCTCACGCACACGACGTACATGCGCGTCGAGAACGCGCAGTCCGTGCGCGACGTCACCTACTCCGCCGTCGAGAAGGCATTCGGCTGGGCGCCTGGCGCGTGCCATGCCGTCCTCGAAGGGCTTGAGGAAGCCCCGCTGGCGGGCGATGTCGAGGGCGGCGCCCGGTTCGCGCCCGTCGTCAACATCGACGAGGAGGCCCGTCGGGCGGTTCAGGATGTGGTCATTGCCGTCACTCCGGAGATGCCGGCCGGGAAGATGGCCGAGCTTGAGAAGGGCATCGTGGAGATGCTCCGTCAGCGAGGAGTGATCCCGCCCAGGGGGGAGGATGCAACCCCCCGGTAGTGCAACTTTCCAGCCGTAACGACATCGTTACGGTGGGTTCGATTTCATCTTGTGGCATATGCCTTTCGTTCGAACGCTCTGGCGTGTGATGCTCGCAGCTTCTGGGGTTCCATCGCACCGAAGGGAGGCCCATGCCCATGCACGAGTTCATCGCGTACGACCCTGGGCCGGGATTTATTGCCATGGCGGGCAGGGTCGGCGAGAGAGTCGTGTGCATAGCGACGCCGAAGGTTCACACGGACTTGACCGCCAGGCGGCAGGCGAGAGAACTGATGAAGCGTCAAGGAGAAGACTGTGACGCGTGCCAGCAGGTGAGTTGCCCGCTCCGTCAGGCCGTGTAGCAGTCACGAACAGGTGATCGGCAGTCAGGGGTGCCTGTCGGCCACCGTCCGCACCAGGAGGGCGGCACAGTGGCGTACGCGGAGAAGCGTGGCAAGACCTGGCGAGTCCGGTATCAACTTCCGGACGGCCGGTACGACTCCGAGAGCGGCTTCGAGACGAAGCAAGATGCCCTCGATCACGGCAGGGCGCAGGAGACCGATGTCCAGCGGAAGGTCTTCGTCAACCCCAAGGACGGTCGGCAGACCCTCGGGTCCTGGGCTGCCGAGTGGGTCAAGGTCATGGACGTCGCCGAGACAAGCGACCGAACTTACCTCAGCCGCCTCAACGCCGTGATTCTCCCCAAGTGGAAAGACACTTCCCTTGGCGACATCACCGCCACCGCCTACAAGGCCTGGCGCAACAAGCTCGCTGATGAGTACAGCAAGAACTACGTCGACGGCATCGAAGGCATGATGCGGATGCTCCTCGACGACGCCGTCGAAGAACGCCTCATCCCTTTCAACCCCATGCCCAGCAAGTCCAAGCGCCGTCGCGGCCGGCATGCGCCCGTCAACGCCGAGGACACCTATGTCTGGCCTACGCCGAGGCAGGCCCTGCTCGCTGCCGAGAACGCCCGCGCGCTCCGCGGCGACCAGTGGGCCGTCATGATCCTGACCATGGCCTACACCGGCATGCGCATGGGCGAGATCGCCGGACTCCGCCGTGACCAGCTTCGTCTGCTCGGTCTGGAGTACGGCAGACACCTCCGTGTGCAGTGGCAGGGCCAGTGGCTGTCGACCCATGCCAAGCATGATGTCGCGAAGGGGGAGACATGCGAGTCGATCGCCGGGCTCCGGCTCGCCGACCCGTCCCGCGCGGAGGAGATCGCAGAGCTGAACGAGATCGACGTGGACGCTCGCATCCGTGTCAAGCGCAAGATCCTCCTGCCCAAGGGGTTCACGCTCGTACCGCCGAAGTACAGCTCGTACCGAACCCTGATCCTTCCGCCGTTCCTCGCTGACCTCCTGGCCGAGCAGCTGGCTGCGAAGACTCACCACGCACTGGTCTTCCCCTCACAGCGTGGCCGACCGCTCCGGGTTGACGACCAGTTCTACGGCCGCTTCTGGCGTCCGCTCCTCAATGGGCAGGACGAGGAACCGAAGCGTCGCGGCCGACCCGCGCAGAAGGCGCTGCCAGCCGTCGCAGGAGTCGAGGACATGGTTCCGCACGGGACCCGGCACGGGCACAAGGTGTGGCTCGACGGGCAGGGCCACCCGCGGGTGGCGGTCGAGGAGCGGATGGGGCACAGGCTGAAGGGCGTGGAGGGCACCTACTCGCACACGTCGGGCGAGATGGAGCTTGCCATCGCTCAGGGGCTCCAGAAGCTGTGGAAGGCGTCCCAAGGGGGCGACGAGGCGATGGGTGAGAACTGGGCGCACCGCCGGTCTGGGTGAGCTTCTCCCGCCCCATCTCCCATTCCTCTCCCAAAGGATCTTGAAAACAGGAGCGGCCCGCCCGGAATGACCGGACGGGCCGCTCTCATTCGCCCTCTGACCTGGCATCGAGCAGTGGGCGGCAGAGGCCTGGATCAGGCCTTCTTCGTCTCCCAGAAAATGCGGTCGATCTCGGCGATGAGCTCCAGCGCCTTCTCGCCCGTCTTCGGGTCCGTCGACGCCTTGGCGGCCGAGAGGGCCTTCAGGGTGTCGTTGACCAGCTGGTTCAGCTCGGGGTACTTCTCGAAGTGCGGGGCCTTGAAGTAGTCGCTCCAGAGCACCGAGACGTGGTGCTTGGCCAGCTCCGCGCGCTGCTCCTTGATGACCGTGGCGCGGGCGCGGAAGTGCGGGTCCTCGTTGGCCAGGTACTTCTCCTGGACAGCCTTGACCGACTCGGCCTCGATGCGGGCCTGGGCCGGGTCGTACACGCCGCAGGGGAGGTCGCAGTGGGCGCTGACCTTGACCTTGGGGGCAAACAGGCGGGAGAGCATTGAGCCGTCCTTCCTCGTGATCGTCTTCTCAGGTGCGACATTACTCGGTGAGAAGGGTGTTTTCGCGGGCGCCCCCTGGGGCTTAGGTCAAAAGTCCAGGGTCATCATCGGACTCGTGTACGAGTGAATTGGTCGGTGCGGCGGTCGTCGCCGGATCGGCCGGTACGCCGGTTGACGTTGGACGGGCCGGTACGTCTGATCGGCGGTACGTCGGTCGGCGTCCGGGTCGTGGCGTGAGGCGGCGGACGAGTGGAACGGGAGGTGCCCGATGAGGGAAACGGGGCGGGAGCCGGTGCGGGAGCGGGTGGCGGAGGCCGGGGCGCCGTTCGGGGTCGCCGAGGTGACGGGGGTGTCGATGGTGCCCACGCTGCTCCACGGCGACCGGCTGTTCGTACACTACGGCGGCCGACTGCGGCCCGGCTGCGTGGCCGTGCTGCGTCATCCGCTCCAGCAGGACCTGCTCATCGTGAAGCGGCTGGTCGAGCGGCGGGACGGCGGCTGGTGGGTGCTGGGGGACAACCCGGACGCCGAGGGGGACAGCCGGGTCTTCGGGGCCGTACCGCCCGAGCTGGTCCTCGGGCGGGTGCGGGCGCGGTACCGGCCGGTGACGCCGGGGCGTCAGCGGTCGCCGGGGGTGACGCTCTCCTGGCTGTTCTCGGCGCTGAGGCCCGTCGGGTCGTCCCGCTCGGTGCGGTCGGCCTCCAGGCGTTTGCGGGCCCGGTAGGCGGCCACGTTGGCGCGGGTCGCGCAGCGGTCCGAGCAGTAGCGGCGGGAGCGGTTGGTGGAGGTGTCCAGATAGGCGTTGCGGCAGGGCGCCGCCTGGCACAGGCCGAACCGGTCCGGGCCGAACTCGGTGAGGTGGAAGGCGAGGCCCATCGCCGAGATGGCCGCGTATCCGGTGGTCGCGTTCGAGGAGTGGTCGGCGAGGTGCATGTGCCAGCGGGGCCGGCCCTCCTCGTCGAGCGTCTCGTGGCCGGAGATCTGCGGGCTGACCGGGAACTCGAGGAGCAGGGAGTTCAGCAGGTCCACCGCCCCCGTGTGGTCGCCCTCGTCGGCCGCGGCGAAGACCGCCCGCAGCCGGGTGCGCACCGAGCGGAAGCGGGGCAGGTCCGCCTCGGTGACCCGCCGGGCCATCTGGGCGGCGGGGCCGAACAGGTCCCTGAGCACCTCGACGGAGGTCAGGGTGTCCTTGCCGCGGGCCGGTTCCTCGGTGTTGACCAGACGCACGGCGAAATCCGAGTAATGGGCCAGTTCCACTTGTAGTCCTTACTTCGGCGGGCTAGTGTCTCGACCGGGAAGGGGTAACGGCTGTTACCCCTTCGAGGGTATTACGAATGCGGGGAGGAACGACTGTGACCGGAACCGACTGGGCGGCCTGGCAGCAGAGCTGGGACCGTCAGCAGGAGTGGTACATGCCGGACCGTGAAGAGCGGTTCCGCGTGATGCTCGACATGGTCGAGGCTCTGGTGGGACCGGAGCCCCGGGTACTCGACCTCGCCTGCGGTACGGGAAGTATCACGGATCGGCTGCTCCGGAGGTTCCCGAAGGCGAGCAGCACCGGTGTCGATCTCGACCCCGCCCTTCTCGCCATCGCCGAGGGGCACTTCGCGGGCGACCCGCGCGTCACCCTCGTGACCGCCGACCTCAAGGACCACGAGTGGGTCAAGCGGCTGCCCCATGACTCGTACGACGCCGTGCTCACCGCCACCGCCCTGCACTGGCTCCACAGCGAGCCGCTGACCGCCCTCTACGGGCAGCTCGCCGGGCTCGTCCGTGACGGCGGCGTCTTCATGAACGCCGACCACATGGTCGACGAGACCACACCCCGCATCAACGCGGCCGAACGCGCCCAGCGCCACGCCGTGATGGACCGGGCCAGGGCCGCCGGAGCCCTGGACTGGGCCGACTGGTGGGCCCTCGCCGCCAAGGACCCGGCCCTCGCCGAGCTCACCGCGCGCCGCTTCGAGATCTACGGGGAGCACGCCGACGGCGACGTGCCCTCCGCGCGCTGGCACGCCGACACCCTCCGCGCCGCCGGATTCGGCGAGGCCAGGACCGTCTGGGCCTCACCCTCCGACACCATGGTCCTCGCCGTGAAGTAGCCGGAGGACGGGACACGGCGTACGGGAACACTGCGTGCGGGATACGTCGTACGGCGTGCAGGTGCGGGAAACGGAAGGGGCGGTACGGGGATCCCGTACCGCCCCTTCCGAATGCCCCGGTGCCTGTTCCGGCGACGGGTGACGGGCGATGGGCGATGGGCGATGGGCGATTATGGAACTCGCCGGTATCCATAGGCCCCGCGCGGGGCCTGTTTGGAACCCGCCGCTATCTAAAGCACCTTGGACAGGAACGCCTTCGTCCGGTCGTGCTGGGGGTTGCCCAGGACCTCCCTCGGGTGGCCCGACTCGACGACCACGCCGCCGTCCATGAAGACGAGCGAGTCGCCGACCTCGCGGGCGAAGCCCATCTCGTGCGTGACGACGATCATCGTCATGCCCGACTCGGCGAGGTCCCGCATGACGTCGAGGACGTCACCCACGAGTTCCGGGTCGAGCGCCGAGGTCGGCTCGTCGAAGAGCATCAGCTTCGGCTCCATCGCCAGCGCGCGGGCGATGGCCACACGCTGCTGCTGGCCGCCGGAGAGCTGGGAGGGGTAGTTCCCCGTCTTGTCCCGCAGACCCACCCGGTCGAGCAGGCGCTCGGCGCGCTCCCGCGCCACCGCCTTGGGCTCGCCCTTCACCTGGATGGGTGCCTCCATGACGTTCTCCAGAGCCGTCATGTGGGGGAAGAGGTTGAAGCGCTGGAAGACCATGCCGATGTCCCGGCGCTGGGCCGCGATCTCGTGGTCCTTCAACTCGTAGAGCTTGTCGCCCTTCTGGCGGTAGCCGACCAGCCGGCCCTCGACCGAGAGCCGTCCGCCGTCGATCCGTTCCAGGTGGTTGATGCAGCGCAGGAAGGTCGACTTGCCGGAGCCGGAGGGCCCGACCAGACAGAAGACCTCGCCGTTGCGGACCTCCAGGTCGATGCCGCGGAGGATGTGGGCCGAGCCGTAGGACTTGTGGACGCCTTCGGCCTTGACCATGGGCTGGCCGGTCATCCGGACACCGCCGATCGCTTGAAGGTGGTCAGGTTCGCCGAGATGCGCTGCCATGGGGTGGGCGGCAGGTTACGGGTCGAACCGCGGGCGAAGTGGCGCTCCAGGTAGTACTGGCCGACGCTGAACACGCTGGTCAGGGTCAGGTACCAGATGGAGGCGACGAAGAGCATCTCCATCACGGCGCCGGCCGTGTTGCCGATGTTCGAGGAGGCGCGCAGCAGTTCGGTGTACTGCACGGCCGAGACCAGGGACGAGGTCTTCAGCATGTTGATGAACTCGTTGCCCGTCGGCGGCACGATCACCCGCATGGCCTGCGGGAGGACGACCCGGGCCATGGTCTTCGTCTGGGACATGCCGAGCGCGTGCGCCGCCTCGGTCTGTCCCTCGTCGACCGACTGGATGCCGGAGCGGACGATCTCCGCCATGTAGGCGCCCTCGTTGAGGCCGAGGCCGAGCAGCGCCACCATGAACGGGATCATGACGTCCACGGTCTCGTTCTTGTAGATCGGTCCCAGGTCGATGTACTGGAAGATCAGCGACAGGTTGAACCACACCAGCAGCTGCACGTACACCGGAGTGCCGCGGAAGAACCAGATGTAGAGCCAGGAGACCGCGCTCGTCACGGGGTTCTTCGACAGGCGCATCACCGCGAAGAGGACACCGAGGACGAGACCCAGAGCCATGGAGGCGATGCTGATGAGCACCGTGTTCCACAGTCCGCTGAGGATGGAGGCGTCGAACAGCTTGTCCCACACCGTGTCCCAGATGATGTTGCCCTGGGAGAAGGCGTAGGCGAGCCAGGCGAGGAGTACGACGACCACGACGGCGCTGACCCAGCGTCCGTAGTGGCGCACGGGTATGGCCTTGATCGCCTGGTAGGGGACGCCCTGGGCGCCGGGACCGGCCGGGGCGGCGACCGGGTCCTTGCTGATCTTGTCAGTCATGACGACTGCCCTTCAGTGGAGCGGTAGGTCACTATCCGGCGTTGACGGTGGCCGACTTGACGGCGCTGTCCTCGACGTTCCACTTCTTCAGGACCTCGGCGTACGAGCCGTCCTTGATGGTCGCGTCGAGGGCTTCCTTGAGGGCGTCGCGCAGCTGCGGGTTCTTCTTGGAGACGCCGATGCCGAAGAGACCGACGTCGCTCTGGTTGCCGACGACCTCGAAGTCGTTGCCGCCGCCGGAGGTCTTCGCGCTGTACGCGGCGACCGGGTAGTCGTTCAGGTCGGCCACCGCGCCGCCTGCCTTGACGCGGGTCATGGCCTCGGCGTTGGTGTCGAACGCCTGGATCGTCAGCTTGTTCGCGCCGCACTTCTCGGCCTGGGCCTTGAAGGTGTCCTCGTAGATCGTGCCGCGCTGGACGGCCACGGTCTTGCCGCAGAGGTCGTCGAGCGAGTTGATGCCCTCCGGGTTGCCCTTCTTGACCAGCAGGGAGACGCCGGAGCTGAAGTAGTCGACGAAGTCGATGCCCGTGCCGATCTTCTTGCCGTCGTCGTCCAGACCCTCGCGGCGCTTCTTGTTGTCCGTCATCGAGGACATGATCAGCTGCTGGCGACCGCTGTAGATGGAGGTGATCAGACCGTCGAAGGTGCCCGAGACGAACTCGAACCTGATGCCCAGCTTCTTGGCCATCGCCTGGGCGATGTCGATGTCGACGCCGACGATCTTCCCGTCCTCGGTGAACTCCATCGGCGCGTACGAGGCATCGGTGCCGATCTTGACGACACCGGCCTTCTGGATGTCGGCGGGCAGCTTGGAGAAGAGCGGGGCGGAGTTGGCGGAGGCGGGCCCCGCGCCCTTCGTCGGGGCCGTGGAACCACTGTCGGTCTGGTCGCCACAGGCGGTCAGCAGGACGGAGCCGGCGACCGCGAGGGCGGTGACCGCGGCCAGACGGGACGTGCGGGCCTTGGCGGTCGTACAGCGCGCGATGCGTGCGGGCATGATCGGGTTCCTCCGGCGTATGAGGGAGTTGCCAGGCAGGTCACGAACACGTCTTCGGACGTCGTGACCTCGTGTGATTACGGCATCCTGCCATTTGGACCGGCTTAAACAAGCTCTTCCGGATGTCAAAATCGGGTAACGGGTGGCCGCCGATTGTCGTTGCCCCCTTGTTTCGGGGCCGAACCTTCTTCTGGACACCCCCTGTCCTGCCGAAAGATTTACTGCCGGTCTCGCCATGCGGACGACCGGAAGGCCGCTAATCGGCGGCGGAGGTCATCTGTTCGGACATTCCATGACGTGTCGTGCTCCATCCGCGTCCGGATGAGGGGGGTATGAGTCACATCACCGAGCGGTTACGGACTCGTCTGCGGTGCCCCCTGTCCGGTAAGAAGGATCCTTACACCCCTCATCCGGGGCTCAGGGCGCGTTGTGCGGCGCGCCCGCGCGACTGCCAGACACGGCGGCCGCGGTGCCTCCCCACCCCTCCTCAACCGGGAGTGGCCACCCTCAAATGAAAAGACTTAAGGGGTCAACCCAATGGCAGCGGAGATCGTCAATCCTCGCAACGACAGTGGTACGGAAGGAGCTCCCGAGGAGCCCTTCGATCCTGTCTTCGCCCTCCACCGGGGCGGCAAGATGGCCATTCAGGCCACCGTCCCCCTCCGGGACAAGGACGACCTGTCCCTCGCGTACACGCCCGGCGTCGCCAAGGTGTGCACCGCGATCGCGGAACAGCCCGAGCTGGTCCACGACTACACCTGGAAGTCCCAGGTCGTCGCCGTCGTGACCGACGGCACCGCCGTGCTCGGCCTCGGCGACATCGGCCCGGAGGCCTCCCTCCCGGTCATGGAGGGGAAGGCCATCCTCTTCAAGCAGTTCGGCGGCGTGGACGCGGTCCCGATCGCCCTCGCCACCACCGACACCGACGAGATCGTCGAGACCGTCGTCCGGCTCGCGCCCTCCTTCGGCGGCGTCAACCTGGAGGACATCTCGGCACCCCGGTGCTTCGAGATCGAGCGCAGGCTCCAGGAGCGGCTCGACATCCCCGTCTTCCACGACGACCAGCACGGCACGGCCATCGTCACCCTCGCCGCCCTGCGCAACGCGGCGAAGCTGACCGGCCGGTCCCTCGGCGACCTGCGCGCGGTCATCTCCGGCGCCGGTGCGGCCGGAGTCGCCATCGCCAAGTTCCTCCTGGAGGCCGGGCTCGGGGACGTGGCCGTCGCCGACCGCAAGGGCATCGTGAGCCGTGACCGCGAGGACCTCACGGACGTCAAGCGCGAGATCGCCGATCTGACGAACAAGGCGGGCATCAGCGGCACGCTGGAGTCCGCGCTGGCCGGTGCCGACGTCTTCATCGGCGTCTCCGGCGGTACGGTCCCGGAGGCGGCCGTCGCCTCCATGGCCCCGAACGCCTTCGTGTTCGCCATGGCCAACCCGACCCCCGAGGTCCACCCCGATGTCGCGCACAAGTACGCGGCGGTGGTGGCGACCGGTCGTTCGGACTACCCGAACCAGATCAACAACGTCCTCGCGTTCCCCGGCATCTTCGCCGGCGCGCTCCAGGTCCGGGCCTCCCGGATCACCGAGGGCATGAAGATCGCCGCGGCCAACGCGATCGCGGACGTCGTCGGCGACCAGCTCGCCGCCGACTGCGTCATCCCGTCGCCGTTCGACGAGCGGGTCGCCCCGGCGGTCGCCACCGCGGTCGCCGCCGCAGCCCGCGCGGAGGGCGTCGCCCGCCGCTGACGCGCCATCCGATGCCGCGGTCCGGCCGGACGCGGCATCCGTACGCCAGAGGGCTCCGTTCCGTAGGGGGAACGGGGCCCTTCGGCGTACCGGGCCGGTCGGTCGTGCGGGTGGGGGGCGTTCGCGCTCGCGTGCGCCTGGGTGTGGGCGTTCGCCTGGGCGTGGGCGTGGGCGTGGGCGTGGGCGTGGGCCTGGGTGTGGGCCGTGCCGGGCTTGCTGTCCGTGCCGACGCGGGTCGGGCCGACGTGGGTCGTATGGGCGGGGGGTCGTATCGGCGGGGGCGTGTCGGACCGGCCGTCCGCGTGGGTGGGGGAATGGCGGCGCGCCGGGCGACACGGGTCACAGCGGGGTGTGGTTCCCTGCCCGTCCACGGGCCCCTAGGGTCGGGGCCATGTTCGCTGCCTACGCCGCCAGAATCGACCGCGACCAGCCCCTGAACGGCCTCGAACTGGGCGAACGCCCCGAGCCCGAGACCCGGCCCGGCTGGACCACCGTCACCGTCAAGGCCGCCTCGCTCAACCACCACGACCTCTGGTCGCTGCGCGGGGTCGGGCTGTCCGAGGAGAAGCTGCCGATGATCCTCGGCTGCGACGCCGCGGGCGTCGACGAGGACGGCAACGAGGTCGTCCTGCACTCCGTGATCGGCCAGACGGGTCATGGAGTCGGACCCGACGAGCCCCGTTCCATCCTCACCGAGCGCTATCAAGGCACCTTCGCCGAACGGGTGACCGTGCCCCGCTGGAACGTCCTGCCCAAGCCCAGGGAACTCTCCTTCGAACAGGCCGCCTGTCTGCCCACCGCCTGGCTGACCGCGTACCGGATGCTCTTCACCAACGCGGGCGTACGGCCCGGCGATTCGGTGCTCGTGCAGGGCGCGGGCGGCGGGGTCGCCACCGCCGCCATCGTCCTCGGCAAGGCGGCCGGTCTGCGGGTCTTCGCCACCAGCCGCGACGAGGCCAAGCGCAAGCGGGCCGTGGAACTCGGCGCCGTCGAGGCGTACGAGCCCGGCGCCCGGCTCCCGCACCGGGTGGACGCGGTCATCGAGACCGTCGGCGCGGCGACCTGGTCGCACTCGGTCAAGTCGCTGCGGCCCGGCGGCACGCTCGTCATCTCGGGCGCCACCAGCGGCGACCGGCCCCCGCACGCCGAGCTGACCCGGATCTTCTTCCTGGAACTGAAGGTCGTGGGCTCGACCATGGGGTCCAAGGACGAGCTGGAGGACCTGCTGTCCTTCTGCGCTGCCACCGGCGTCCGCCCCGTCGTCGACGAGGTCCTGCCGCTGGACCGGGCGCGGGAGGGCTTCGCACGGATGGCCTCCGGCGAACTCTTCGGAAAGATCGTGCTGACGACCTCTTGATGACACGTCAGTACAGCTGATGGGATCTCCGGCACGCGAAAGGTGAACATCGCTCACATCCTTGTGCCGGAGGTCTTCCTTGCTGCGAACCACTCTTGCCGCGACCACCGTCGTCGCCGCACTGCTCGTACCGACGGCCGCCCACGCCGGGACGGCAGGCACGGACGGTCCCGGCGGTACGGCCACCCCGGGCGGCGCCACCATCCCCGCCCTCACCGACGCGCGGGGCCGCACCCTCACCCTGCGCGGCTGGAACATCGAGGACAAGGCCCACCGGGGGGACGCCGCGCTCTCCGCGATCACCGAGCGCCACTTCCGCGACATGCGGGCCAAGGGCTTCAACTTCGCTCGCCTCCTCGTCTTCTGGGACGATCTGGAGCCCCGTCCCGGCCAGTACAGCCAGAGCTATCTGAAGAAGATCGGACGCATCCTCGACTGGGCCGAGAAATACGACGTCAAGGTCCTCATCGACGCTCACCAGGACGTCTTCGGAACCGCGTTCGGCCATCGGGGCGTGCCCGTCTGGGCGACCAGGACCGACGGGCTGCCCTTCACGCCCGACCCGGACGACTGGTTCGCCGAGTACTTCCAGCCCGCCGTCCAACGGGCCTTCACCCACCTCTACGAGGACGAGGACCTGCGGCGCGCCCAAGCCCGGATGTGGCGCGTGCTCGCCGACCGCTTCGGGGACCACCCGGCCGTCCTCGGCTACGACCTGATCAACGAGCCGATGGGCGAACTCCGGGAGGACGAGGACCTCGCGACGGCCGCCCGGCGCATCGAACGCGACCAGCTCACCCCGCTGTACAACCGGCTCGCCGACGCCATCCGTTCGGTCGACCGGTCCACCTGGGTCTTCGTCGAACCCACCCCGATCGTGGGCGAGGGCGTGCCCACCGGACTCGGGCGGATCGACGACCCGAAGGTCGTCTACGCGCCGCACTTCTACAACACCGGCATGGAGGCGGGCGCCGACTACGACCCGGCGGCGGGCTGGATCGAGAACTACGAACAGGCGGTCACCCTCTACCCCAAGCAGTTCAAGGTCCCCGTGGTGGTGGGGGAGTGGGGCCCGCTCAACAACTCCCTTCCGCGCATGAACCGCTTCTACCGCGAGGCCATGGCCTCCCTCGGCCGCTACAGCTCCGGCTGGGCCGGCTACGTGTGGTGCTACGGCGGCGGCTACTGCGCGGTCGACGACACCGGCACCTTCCGTACGAACAAGGAGCTGACCGCCGAGCCGTACGCGGAGGCCGTCGCGGGCACGGTCCGCTCCGCCGCCTACGACCCGGCGACCGGCGTCTACCGCCTCGCCTACGACTCCGGACGGCGCGGTCCCCGGGTCACCGAGCTGTCGCTGCCGCCCGGCGACTGGCGGGTGACGGCCCGGGGCGGGGCGCTCGTCCTGCGCACGTCCCCGGGCAAGGCCCGGGTCCTGGCCGCTCCCGGGGCCCGGGTGACCGTCTCGGTCACCCGGGGCTGAACCCCGCCCCGCCTCCTACGCTCTTCGCCGGGACCGCAGCAGGCCCGTGATCCCGACCGCCGCCGCCGACAGGCGGTCGCGGGTCTCGGCCAACTGCTCCTCGCTCACCCCGTGGTCACGGGCCGCGTCCCTGATCTCGTCACGGAACCGGTCGAGGAGCCGGTCCAGATCACGGGCCGGATCGCCCGTGCCCTCCGTGTCCCGGGCCCACTCGGGGGCGTCGCCGGGCGGCGCCGGGGTGTACGTCGCCTCCTTGGCGCCCGCCTTCGGGCCCGCCGTGCCCGACACCAGTCCGCCGAGCTGGGACGTGATGTCGGAGATGCCCTCCCACACGCCCTTCGGCCAGTCGCCCCGCGAGAAGCGGTCCTGGACCTCCTCCTGCACCTGCTGGGCGATCCGCTGGAACTCCTTCGCCTGGCGGCGGGCCGACTTGGCCTCGGCGCGGGCCTGCCGGGCCTGCTCCTTCCACTCCTGACCGACCCGGCGCAGATCCTCCTTGGCGTCGGCGAACGAGGAGGACTCCGTCGTACGGGCCTGGCCCGCCGCCGCGCGCATCTCGCTGCGGAGCCGGCCGGCGGCGCCGCGCACGTCATCGCGCATCTCCGCCGCCAGCTCCGACACCGACTCGCGGATCTCCCGCTCCAGGTCGTCCAGCTCGCCGCCGCGCCCGGCCAGCTCGGCGCGGCCCGCTTCCGTGATCGAGTAGACCTTCCGGCCGCCCTCGCTGGCGTGGGTGACGAGGCCCTCGGCCTCCAGCTTGGCGAGTCTCGGGTAGACCGTGCCCGCCGAGGGTGCGTACAGCCCCTGGAAGCGCTCCTCCAGGAGGCGGATCACCTCGTACCCATGGCGGGGGGCCTCGTCGAGCAGTTTGAGCAGATACAGACGCAGGCGGCCGTGCGCGAAGACGGGCGGCATGTCAGAGCACCTTTCCGGACGCGGAGGGGGAGGGAGCGGAGCCGGTGTCCCCGTCCGGCTCGGGGCGGCGGAGCAGGGCGATGGAACCGGAGACGGTGGTGGCCTTGAGCGTGCCCCGGCCGGAGCCGAGGGTGCCGGTGACGGACTTGGTGCCCCATTGGCCGCCCACCCGCAGATCCTCGAAGGCGGTCGACACGGAGCCGCTGGTGGTGCTCGCCTCCACCCGGGCGTCGGCCGGGTGCGGGAGCCGGATGGCGACCTCGCCGGAGACGCTCGCGAGCCGGATGTCCGCCGGCGGCCCGTCGAGGTCGGCCGGGTCGAGGTCGATGACCATGTCGCCGCTGACCGTCTCGGCCTTCACGGAGGCGCCCGAGCCCTCGATCACCGTGACGTCCCCGGTCACCGAGTTCACCCGCAGGGCGCCCGTGACCGACTGGGCCTCCAGGCTGCCCGAGACGCTCTCGGCGCGGACCGGACCGGAGAGCCCGAGGAGCGTGGTGTCCCCGGTGACACCCCGGACCTCCGTCCGCCCTCTGATGCCGGTCACCACGGCCTCGGCGCCGACCACGCCCACCTCGACGTCGGTTCCGGCGGGGACGGCGACGGAGACCACGACGCGACGGCGGAACTCCTTGTGGTCGAGCCACTTCAGGATGCTCTTCCACTGGAGGTCCTCATAGCCCACGGTCAGCGTGGAGCCCTCCTGCGACACGATCAGCGGCGGGCCTTCGATCTCGCTGATCTCCACCCGGGCGGAACTTTCCTCCGTCCCCACCACGTTCACCGCGCCGTTCACGACGCGGACCCGCAGCCGGGTCACGGGCTCGGCCGGGGCCAGCTTCGTCGGCTCGGTGACGGACCACTCTGTCATGGTGCTGACCTCCCGTTTCGACAACGCAACATATCGCGTCTCCTGCTGAACACGATATATCGCGGCCAAGTGAAGTCAACCCTGACTCTTCCCTGACAGGGTGGGGGGGGCGATCGGTGCCGTACACGGACAAACTGGCTAGCGTAGGGCTCATGAACGCGACAACCGGACCGAGCCCCGCCGGGGCGCTGCTGCTCTGCCGTGCCGACCTCCCGACGGTCCGCCCACCGGCCCAGCTGCTCCGCGAACGACTGCTCCTCGCCCCCGCGGGTGACGGCTGGAGCGTGCTCGTACCGGAGGGAAAGCCCTGGCTCCAGGGCGGCGAGTCCGTCGAACAGGTCGTCACCGGCTGGGCCACCGCCCTCGCCGTCTCGGCCGCCAGCTGGCCGGTCGTCGCGCTCTGGTGGGACCGCGACCGGGCCGGGCTCACCCTCGCCTCAGGCTTCCGCCGGACCGTCGGCTACACCTGGCTCGCGGACGGCACCCCCGTCGGCGAGGACGAGGCCATGCACACCTTCGCCGGGCGGCTCGCCCTCGATCCCGTCCTGGACGTCCAGGACCTGGAGTCGCTCACCGGGCCCGACCCGGAGGCGGACGCCGCCAGCAGGCTCCTCGGCGTCGTCGCCGTCCTCGGGCGCACCGGGCTCGCCCTGCCCACCGGGCTGCTCCCCGGCGAGAACGCCGACCGGCTCCGCTCCGTGGCCCTCGCCGAGGGCGCGGAACAGCTCGAATGGCCCGGCTGGCGCGATGCCGTGCGCGCCGAACTCGACGTGGTGGAGGAGGGCCCGCTCGGCCCGTATCTACGGGGTCCCCGCGCACGCGTGCTCGCCGGTGCGCAGCTCGCGGCGGGGGTGCCGCTGATGTTCTGGGGCATCGGCCGACGCAGCGGCGGCTGGACGACGGCGGGGGCGCTGCTCGTCGCGCACGGCACGCTCGGTCTGCTCTACGACCGGCTGCGGGCGGGCTGACGGGGCGGGACCCTCCCGCGCGTGCGGCGCGATTGGCCGATTCACGCCAGGCGTCAACGAGGGGCCGAAATCACCCTCCTCGCGCGTGCGTACGGAGGTCTCTCGTGCGGGGGGAGTGGAGGGGCCGCTTCACGGCTCCTTCGCGCGCCTACCCAGGCCTTGATGCGGGCAAGGGTCCTGTCCGTAAGCGGCACCGTCCCCTCGCGCGCGTGCCCAGGCCACGGAAGGCCTTGCACGGACAGGCACCCGGGCGTCAAGCCCCCCGCACGCGTACCCAGGTCCCGGGGAGACGGTCGGCAGGTGAGCGCTGGCCGGGCGCCTTTCCCGGTCACCGGTCCGCTGTTCTCCCGTCACCGGCCCGCCGCTTACCCGGTCACCGGCCCGTTCACCCGGCCACCCGTTCGCCGCTTCCTACTCGTCCTCGTCCTCGTCGTCGTCCAGACGGGCCAGCCAGGTGGCGAGGCGCTCGACCGGCACCTCGAAGTCGGGGTTGAGGTCGACGAAGGTCCGCAGCTGCTCGGCGAGCCACTCGAAAGTGACCTCCTCCTCGCCGCGCCGCTTCTCCAGTTCCTCGATGCCACGGTCGGTGAAGTACATGCGTTCAGGATAGGCGTACCCCTCACGTCCCCTGTCGCCTGTCGGTCCCACCCACTAGCCTTCCCCATCATCGTTTCGGGGAGCGGGGGCCGCTGTGACGGATGGGATCGCTCGGATTCGGCTGGACGACGGCACGCCCGTGTGGGCCCGGATCAGGGATGTGCAGGAACTCGGCGGAGGCGGCGGGTTCCGGGACACCGGGATCAGGGACCGCGTGGTGTCGATGACCGGTGGCCTCACGGACGTGGTGCGCGGGGTGGTCGGCTCGCTGCGCGCCGGGCTTGAGCCCCGGGGGCCGGTGGAGGTCGCCGTCAGTTTCGGTATCGAACTGTCGGCGCAGTCGGGCAAGGTCATCGGGGTCCTCGCCGACGGCTCCGGCACCGCCTCCGTCAACGTCTCCTTGACCTGGACCGAAACGGGCCGGGAGACGGTCCCACCCGGCCCGACCGCATCCGGCCCAACCTCACCAGCCCCGACCTCGTCCGCTCCGGCGCCACCCGCTCCGGCTCCCGCCAGCGACCCGACCCGGGCCCAGTCACCGCCGCCCCCACCCGTACCGCCCGTACCACCCGCCCCGACCTCACCCCCACTCCCCGCCCCCGCGCCGCCGCCCGCCCCGCCCGCCCCACCCGCGCCCCGCGTGCCCGCGTCCTCCGGGGCGGAGGGGAGAGCCCCCGAAGGCGCACCGGCGGCCGATGGCGCCGTATGAGCGCCTACGACGCCCTCGTGCGCCCCGCGCTCGTACGCATCGCCGCTCCCGGCGGCGGGTATGACCCCGGCGGCGACCGGTTCTGGGGCACCGGCTTCTTCATCGCCCCCGGCTGGGTGCTGACCTGCGCCCATGTCGTGGCCGAGGGGGGAAGCGCGGTGTGGAGGAGTGAGCCGGCGGTCGGCATCACCTGGGAGGACGGCAAGACCTCCCGGGAGACCGTCGGCACCGTCGTCCTCGCGCTGCCGCGCCCCGCCCGCCCCGACGACCCGCCGGACCCGTGGCCCTTCCCCGATCTCGCGCTCATCCGGGTGCCCGGCACGCAGAAGGCCTCCTGTGTGCGCCTCGGCTACCGCCCGCCCGTGCTGCCCACCCCCGTCGGACTGCACGGCTGGTCCCGCGAGACCGGCGAACTCGGTGTACGGCACGTCCACGGCACCCTGAACGGCAGCGACGGCAAAGCCCTCCTCACCGACTGGGTCATGCCCGTCGAAGGCTGCTCCGGCGGCCCCGTCGTCGACCACCGGCAGGTCGCCGTCGTCGGACTCAACAAGGGCCGGAGCCGTGACGGCGGCGCCGTCGTCCCCGTCACCGCCCTGCGCGCGCTGCACGACCTGCCGGGCGGCGAGGCCATGGGCGAGGCGCTGCGCGCCCACGACCGCCACCACCTCGTCCGCTACCGCTCGCTGGACGACCGGCCCGACTGGACCCGCGCCCAGCGCCTGTTGCCCCCGGCACCGGGCCTCAGCCCCGGCATGGGCACTCAGCTCCACGGCCACTTCGCCGAACTGCCGCCGCCCACCGCGCCCGGCGAGATCCTCGACCTCCTCGACCAGGTCAAGGCCTGGATCAGGGACGACGACCTGCCCGACGCCCTGGAGCAGGACCCGCGCACCTGGAGCGAGGGCGCGGGACTCCTGCGCGGACTGCGCGCCGCGCACCGGGACGGCGGCGTCGACCTCGAAGCGGACGCGGCGCTCCTGTACGCGGCCCATGTCGTCCGGCACGTCGGCCGCAGGTACGGCCCCCGGGCCGACACGGCGGGGCTCACCCGCTGGATCATCGACGCGTCCGGCGACGCCGACCGGTTTCTGCGCCGCGAGATCGACCGGCTCCTCAGCCCCGGACGGCCCGCCCCGCTGTCCGTACGCGAACCACGCGCGCGTGCCGACGTCCTCCTGGAGATCGACACCCCCCGCTACGACCGCCGTTACCCGTGGCGGGTCAAGCTCCTGCTCGACGGGCAGACCGTCACCCCGCTCCACTTCGACGACCGGGGCGTCGAGCGCGCCCGGCTCAAGGAGACCCTGCGCGAGCCGCTCGCGGACGCCCTGCGGCGCGGCGACAGCGGCCCCCATCTGGCCGCCGTGGAGGCGGTCCTGCCCCGCGAACTCTTCGACGAACCCCTCGACACCTGGCGCCTCGAACCGCCCCAGGGCCCCGACGACGCCTGGGCGACGACACTCGGCCAGCGCCGGATCGTCGTCATCCGGGACGCCCGCAGACACGCCGCGGAACCCGCCCCCGAATGGCGCGAACGCTGGGAGGCGGGGGAACTCGGCCCGCTGCGCGCCGCCCCGCTGCGCGCCGAGGTCCCCGGCGCGGCCCCGGACGGGCACCACGCGCGCGTACGCCGGGAAACCTGGGCGGAGGCGTACGACAGGCTCAGGGACGCGGAAGGCGGCACCGTGCCCGTCTACTGCGGTCCGGTCGGCAGCGGCGACGGGATGGCGGCGATGAACGCGGCCCTGACGGCCGGTCATCCGCTGGCGATCTGGCGTACCGGCGCCCACGGCCACGAGGACTGCGCGGAGTTCCACGAGCGCGCCGACCGGCTGCTCGCGGACGCCGTCACCGCCTGGGGCGTACGCGGTCCTGTGCGCTCCCTGCGCACCCGGGCGACCGACCCGGCGGCCGGCCCCGAGGCACGCGCCGCGTACGCCTGGGCGGAGGGCATCGCCATCCTGCTCGACCCGCCCGACCGGCCGCCCTCCGGAGGCCGTCTGGAGCCCCCGCCCCTGCTCGGCGAGGGGGAGCAGTGACGGGAGCGGCCACCGGGACCGGGTGCCCCCGATCCACCCGGAAGGACCATCGGCAGGCCCCGTTCCCGGGCGGTACGTTCGACGGGCCGGACAACGCCACCACAGCCAGGAGGAGTTCACCGTGAACGATTGGCGGATCTACCGTGGTGCCGGTCTGCCGCACGACGAGATCCGGCGGCTGCCCGCCCCGCCGCCCTGGCGCGACTTCTCGGCGGGCGGCGCCGACGACACCCGGGCGGGCTCGGACCGGCGGCTCGGCGTCCGGCGCAGACTCGTCCAGAACCACCATCCCAGGCCCGCCGAGACCGACGCCGTCAACGCGGCTCTCTATCTGCGGCGCCCGCTGCTCGTCACCGGCAACCCCGGCACCGGCAAGTCCACCCTCGCGCACGCCGTCGCACACGAACTGCGCCTGGGAAGGGTGCTGCGCTGGCCCATCGTCAGCCGTACGACGCTCCAGGACGGGCTCTACCGGTACGACGCCATCGGCCGCCTCCAGGACGTGCAACTGGAGCGCGCCCGGGTCGGCTCGCCCGGCTCCGAGGCGGCGGCCCCGGCCGGCATCGGCTCGTACATCCGCCTCGGTCCGCTCGGCACCGCGCTGCTCCCCTCCGAGCAGCCCCGGGTGCTGCTCATCGACGAGCTGGACAAGAGCGATCTCGACCTGCCCAACGACCTCCTGAACGCCCTGGAGGAGGGCGAGTTCGCCATCCCCGAGCTGGAGCGGATCGCGGACCGGGAGCCCGTCGTCGAGGTCCTCGGCGACGACGGGCGCAGGGTACGGGTCCTCGGCGGCCGGGTCCGCTGCACCACCTTCCCCTTCATCGTCCTCACCTCCAACGGCGAACGGGACTTCCCCGCCGCCCTGTTGCGCCGCTGCATCCGCCTGGAACTCGAACCGCCCGGCGAGGAGCAGGTCGGCGCCATGATCGAGGCCCATCTCGGCGCCGACGCCGCCACCGGGGACGGCGAACAGGGCCTCGTGCAGCGCTTCCTCAACCGGGAGCCCGGCGAGGTGATCGCCACCGATCAGCTCCTCAACGCCCTCTATCTGACCCAGCACGCCTCCCGCGCCGAACGGGTCACCCGGGAACGCATCGCCGACATGCTCATGCAGCCACTCGATCAGCCGAGGTGACGGGAGCATGCTCCGGACGCAACTGGAGGAGCTGACCCGCAGACTGCGGGCCGCCGGCCAGGACCCCACTGCCGAGGACATCGCCGACGCCGTCTGGCTCTCCCGGTGGCTGCCAGGACCCTCCCCGACGGACCCCGAGGACCCCCGGCACCCGGGGGACCGGGGGGACCCGGGGGAGCGGGACCCGCGGACCGCGTCCGGCGGCACGCCCGACGGCACCCCAGGAGGCAGGGCCGTCGGCGGCCCGGCCCCGGACGGCCCCGGGCGCGATTCCGTCTCCCTCCACATGCCGACCGGAACGACGGAGACGAACGGAACCACGGGAAGCACAGGGGCCACTGGGGCCACAGGTACCCATGGGGCCACCGGAGCCCCGCGAGCCTCTGGAGCCACCAGGACCCCCGGCGGCACCCCCGGCGTGGAGCGGGGCGCGACCCTCCCCGTCCGCGCCCCCGGCGCCAACGCCCTCCCCGGACTCCTCGGCCTCCAGAAGGCCCTGCGCCCCCTGCGCGGCTACACCCTCGCCCCCCACCGCCCCGGCGAGGGCACCCTCGACGAGGAGGCCACCGCCGAACGCAGCGCCGCCTCCGGCATCCTCATCCCCGTCCTGCGCCCCGCCGCGGGCCGCCGCCCCGACATCCAGCTCCTCATGGACACCGGCCCCGCCATGCTCGTCTGGAACCGGATGGTCGAGGAACTCCGCCAGGCCTGCCAGCAGTCCGGCGCCTTCCGCGACGTCCAGGTGCACCGCCTCTACGACACCGGTGAAGGACCCCCGCTCGTCACCACCACCTCGGGCGCCGACGGCCACCCCCGGCTACGCCCCGTCGACCAGCTCCACGACCCCACCGGCCGCCGCCTCACCCTGGTCGTCAGCGACTGCGTCGGACCCCTCTGGCAGCGCGGCGCCACCCAGCGCTTCCTGCGCCACTGGCCCCGCAACTCCCCCCTCGCCCTCGTCCAGCCCCTGCCCCCACGCCTGTGGCCCCGTACCGCGCTCCCCGCCGAACCCGGCACCTTCCTGCGCTCCGCCGCCCCCGGCGGCCACCCCTCCTTCCACTCCGACGACGAACCCTGGGGCCCCCTCGTCCCCGGCCGCCGGGCCGTCCCCGTCCTCACCCCCACCCCCGAGGCCTTCGCCTCCTGGACCCGGCTCCACACCGGCCACGGCGGCGACACCGTACGCGGCTGGGCCGCCTGGGTCGGACCCGAACGGCACCCGCCCCGCGCCCCCGGGACACCCCGCGCGCCCCGGAGCGACGACGCGCTCCTGCGCGCCTTCCGCGCCGGGGCGTCGCCCGGCGCGCTCCGGCTCGCCGTCCACCTCGCCGCCGCCCCCCTGACCCTGCCCGTCATGCAGCTCGTCCAGCGCGCCATGCTCCCCGACACCGGCCCCATGGAACTGGCCGAAGTCCTCCTCAGCGGCCTGCTGCGACGGCTCCCCGGCCCCACCCCGTACCCCTGCTTCAGCTACCCGCCCGGCATCCAGCGGCACTTCCTCGGCTCGCTCGACCCCGGCGCCGCCGCCCTCGTCCTCAAACACTGCTCCGCCTACGTGGAGCGCAATTTCGGCCAGGGCACCCGCAACTTCCCCGCCCTCGCCGCCGCCCGCCTCTCCGGTACGGAAAGCGGCACAGGACCCGGCGAAGGACCCGTGTCAGGCCGCGCGGGAACCCCCGAGGAGACGGAGGAACACCTCGGTCCCGAAGGCGCCGAGACCGAACTCTTCGCCCGCATCCCCGCGCGCGTACTCCGCTTCTACCACCCCGACCTGGTCACCCCCGACCCGCTCACCGAGGCCCGCCGCCTCCTCTCCCAGGGCCGCGGCCAGTCCGACCCCGCGCTGCTCGCCGACGCCCGCGAGCGCGCCGAGGCGGCTCTCCCCGCCGAACCGGTCGAGGCCCGGATCGTCCTCGCCCGCGCCCTGTACGCCGAGGCCGGGACCGCCGCGGCCCGCCGCACCGGCCGCCGCCCCGAACTCCTCGACCGGGCCGCCAGGACCCTCGTACGCGCCGGGGAACTCGCCCCCGCCGGAGAGGAACCATGGGCGGAGGCCCGGCTCGAACTCGCCGCCGTCCACCAGGCGCTGTGGCGCGACACCGACGACCCCGGCCACCTCGACGCAGCCCTCACCGCCCTCGCGGGGGAGGCGGGACGCTGGCCCGAGACCACCCGCCACGCCCTCCACCTGCGACGCGGCCGGCTCCTCCTCGCCCGGGGCGACGGCGAGGCGGCCGCCGGGGAACTCGGCGCCGCCCTCACCCTCCGCGAGAGCGCCACCGCCTTCCTCGACCTCGCCGACGCCCTGCACCTCGCCGGAGCCGCCCCCGGCCGCGTCCGTCACGTCCTCGACCGCGCCGAACCCCTCCTCGGCGAAGGCCCCGCCCTGCGGCTGCGCTTCACCACCGCCCGCGCCCGGCTGTACGACGCCGAGGGCGACGGCGCCGCCGCCGACCGGGCCTACGAGGAGGCCACCCTGCTCGCCCCCGACGACAGCGCCCGGCGCGGACCGCTCCTCCTCGTCTGGGGCGCCTCGCTCCTGCGGCGGGCCGCGGGCGCCACCGGCACCGCCCCCGTCGACCGGGCCGAGGGCGTCCTGCGCGAGGCCCTCACCCGGCTGCCCGCCGGGGCACCCGAACGGGCCGCGGCGAGGACCCTGATCGGCAGCGTCCTCGCGCTCCGCTTCCACCGCGCCGGATTCCTGCCCGACCTCTTCGAGAGCCGCCACCTCCTCGAACAGGCCCTCCGGGGCACCCACGACCCCGGGGACCGGGCCGAAGTCTGGCTCCAACTGGGCCGGGTACGACTGGAACTGGCCGAAGTGGCACGGGACGGCACCATCGGCGACGCCCTCACCGCGTACCGCAACGCGGGGGAGGACTCCCGTACCGCCCACGGCGACGACCCGGGCACGGTCACCGGCGCCCGCGCCTGGCACGCCCAAGGCGCGACCCTGTGGCTGATGGGACGCCCGGAGCGGGCCGGGACCGCACTGCGGACGGCCGCCGGACAGTGGCGACGGCTCACCGGACGGCTCGTGGAAGCGGACCGGGCGGACGAGGAGCGGACCCTGAGCCTCCTCGCCGAGGTGGAGAGCGCGAACGAACGGCCCCACGCCCACCCGGCCGAAGCGGACCGGCACCGGATCGCGCCGCCCTGGTGGCCCCTGGGCGATTCGTCCTGGTGAGGGAGGTGATGACGGGGGCGCACACGGGCGCAGTAGGGGCGAACGTGTTTCTCCCCATCCGGCCTCGGGAAGAACCGCTGCGCCGCGATGACCGCGGGGGACGGACGCCGGTGAGGAGGAGCCGAGGGTGTTCGATCACACGGGGCGGGCACGTGCTGTCGACGAGGACGCCGACCGCACAGGGCGGGTCCCAGGGCCCGAATCCGGTGAAGTGGTCGAGTCTCCAAGGCCCGAACGTGGCGGGGTGGCCGGTTCTCCGGGGTCCGAATCCGGGGGAGCGGTCGCGCCTCAGGGGCCCGAAGCCGGTGAAGCGGTCGTGTCTCCGGGCCTCGACGCCGGTCGTTCGGCCCAGGTTCCGTCCGGCGGTCCCACCCCTCAAGCCCCCCGCGCCGCCCCGCCGTTCCCCGGGCTCGGTGGTGTCGATCTGCGGGCTCTGCGGGTTCTGGACCATCCCGAGCTGGTCGCCGAGGCGGAGCGGGTCCTGCGGTGCGTCGCCGAGCTGGGCGAGTCCTGGTTCTCCGACGAGGGGGCCGACGCCAGCGCCGACCCCTCGCCCTCCCGGCCCGCACCCGGCCGCCCTTCGCCCTCCCGCCCCGGCTGACCACTTGAACTCGCGCCCTCCCGCGCGCTCCCGGGGGTTCCGGTGAGCGTCGGGCCTCTCGCGGGTGAGGACATCGGGCGGTTCGCGCGGACGCGGCCCATGGGCGACGGGGGCGCCCTCCTCCGGTCCGTGCTCCACGCGCGCCGACTCGTCCTCCTCAAGGCCCTGCTCCTCCGCGTCCGCCGGGACCGGGACCGGCTCGGCACCGGTGTCCGGCACCGCTTCGACGCCTCCTGGCGACTGCTCGAACGGGTCGAGTCCCGCCAACCGGGCGCCGTCCGGGACGTCCTCGACTACCCGGCCACCGGCGGCTGGCTCGCCGCCGCCCTCGCCGCCCCGACCGGCCCCGGTCTCGACGCCCACCTCGCCCACTTCGACGCCCTCGCCCTCACCGCCGCCCTGCGCGGCGGCCACCCCCTCGCCCGCACTGTCGCCACCCCCGGGGGAACACTGCCGCTCGCCGGGATCGGCAGGCTGTGGACCGGCGCGGAACGGGCCGAGGCCCGGACCGTCGGCCGCCTGACCTGGATCACCCCCGAAGGCGCCGACGCCACCCGCGCGGCCTTGCTCCTCGCCGACCCCCGCACCGGCCGCCCCCTCGGCGCGGGCCCCGGCTGGCGCCCCGTCCGACGGCTGCCCGGCGGGACGGCCGTCCTCGACGACCTGGACCCCTACCGGGCGCCCCGAGGCGGCGTCGGCGACCCGCCGCGTACCGCCGCCACGCCGACCGACGCCGGACGGACGGTCTGGGCCGACCGCTGGCACGCGGCCCTACGTCTCCTGACGGCGACCGACCCCGCCCGCGCCGCCGAGGTACGGTCCCTCGTCCGCGTCGTCGTCCCCATAGGACCCGCAGACCTCTCAGATCTCACCGACCTCGCCGATCCCGTCGATCCCGCAGACCCCCTCGGCCCCGCCGGGAGCACCGGCCACACCAGCCCCGCAGACCACGCCAGCCGTACAAGCCCCACCAGCCCCACCAACCCCACGACCCCTACCGACAGCACCGGTCACACAGCCCACGCGGCTCACACCGACCCCACTGATGCCACCGACCGCGCCAGCCACACAGGCCACGCCCCCGGACCCATCGGCGCCACCCTCCGCGCCGCGCCCGGAGCCGTTCTCGCCTCGCTGCCCGCCGGAGCCCACGAGATGGCGGAGATCCTCGTGCACGAGACCCAGCACTCCAAACTGGCGACCGTCCACGAACTCGTACCGCTCTACCCATCGGGACCCACCACCGTGCACCGGGTCGGCTGGCGGTCCGACGCGCGGCCCGTCGCGGGCGTCCTCCAGGGCGCGTACGCCCATCTCGCCCTCACCGACCTCTGGTACCGGGCGGAGCGGACGCCCGGACTGCCCGCCCCCTGGCGCGACCGGGCCGGGCGACAGTTCGAAAGATTCCACCATCAGGTGGGCCGAGCCCTCTCGGTCCTGCTTGAATCCGATGAACTGACCTATGCGGGGCGGGAGTTCACACACCACATGCACGCCCATCACGCGCGTCTCGGGACCGTTCCCGGAACCCATGGGTGACACTAGGCGACAGAGTGCTGACACAGCGTGGCACGGGAGTGGACAGGGAGAGGAACACATGGCGGAACAGGCGTGGCCGACGGGCGGAGCCCCGCGCGGAATCACGGCACCCGAGCACGTCCTGGTGGTCTTCCCCGGCTACCACCGGCCCTGGGCCACCTGGATCGGCCAGCGCCTCGACCTCCACGGCGTCCGCACCACCCCGCACCGCTGGGACCCGCCCAGGGAAGTCCCCCTCGAAGACTCCCTCGGCGATCTGCTGCTCGCCCGCGGACAGGTCCTCCTCGTCCTCAACGACTGGTTCTTCGAACTCGGCCCCCGGCCCGCCGGCGAGTGGAACGACGTCCTGCGCGGCTTCGTCGCCGCCCACGCCGACCGCTTCGCCGCCGTCAACCTCACCAACCGGCCCCTGCTCCCGGCCACCGCCGTCCTCGAACCGGTCAGCCTCTGGGGCGTCGGCGAGGACGAGGCCGAAGCCCGCCTCCTCGCCAGGCTCGGCGTCGAAGCCCGCCGCGGCGGACGCCGCATCCCGCCCGCCGCCCTCGCCCGCTACCCCGACACCCCACCCGAGATCTGGGGCGAGGTCCCCCGCCGCAACCCCCGCTTCACCGGCCGCGACGACCTCCTCACCGCACTCCAGGAACGCCTCATGGACGCCGAACGCGGCCACGCCGCCTGCACCCTCCTCGGCATGTCCGGCATCGGCAAGACCCAGATCGCCGCCGAGTACGCCCACCGCTTCAGCCCCGACTACGACGCCGTCTGGTGGGTCAGCTCCGACGACCGCAACGTCCAGCGCGACCGCTTCGGCGAACTCGCCGTCGAACTCCACCTCCCCGTCGGCAGCGAACCCGGCGAACGCATCCGCGCCGTCCGCGAAGCCCTGCGCCGGGGCGACCCGCACGGGCGCTGGCTCGTCGTCTTCGACGGCTGGGACGACATCAAGGACGCCGCCGTCATGCTCCCCCAGGGCACCGGCCACGTCCTCGTCACCTCCCGCAACCGCGCCTGGGGCGAACACACCCAGATCCTGGAGGTCGGCGGCTTCGACCGCGCCGAGTCCACCGGCTACCTGATGCGCCGCGCCCCCCACCTCACCGCCGCCGAAGCCGACGAGGTCGCCACCGAGTTCGGAGACGTACCCCTGCCACTCGTCCAGGCCGCCGCCTGGCTCGGCGAGTCCGGCATGGAAGCCCCCGAATACCTCCGCATGGTCCGCGACGGGCGCCTCTCCACCGTCGACGACCCCACCGCCGCCGACGGCATGCCCAACGCCTCCCTCACCTCCTGGTCGATACTGATCAACCGCCTCCGCCGCTCCCAGCCCCAGGCGGTGGAGATCCTCAGCCTCTGCGCCTCCTTCGCCCCCGGCCGCATCCCCATCGGCCTCGTCCGCGCCTACCCGCAGGCCGACCTGCCCGAGGACCTGCACTGGATGGCCACCGACCGGCCCGCCTGGACCCGCGCCCTCGACACCCTGGTGAACTACTCCGTCCTCACCCGCGAGACCCGCGGCCCCATCGCCAGCGACACCGGGCCGTCCGAGGAGTCCATCCACATGCACCGACTGGTGCACGACATCGTGTCCCGGCTCACCGACGGCACCCACCGGGCCGCCCACCGCAAGGCCGTCCGCGCCCTCCTCGCCGAAGCCGACCCCGGCGCCCCCATGGACAGCCGCCACTGGCCCCGCTACGCCGAACTCCTGCCCCACCTCGAACCGTCCGGCGCCCTCGAAAGCCGCAGCCCCCGCATGCAGACCGCCGTCCTCAACTGCCTCCGCTACTGCTACCGCAGCGGCGAGTTCAAAGCGGGCACCCGGCTCGCCGAGCGGATCAGGCACAGCTGGAGCGGCTTCATGGACCCGGTCGCCGCGCCCATGCTCAGCCTCACCACCCAGGAGGGCAACATCCTCCGCGCCAGCGGCCGCTTCCGCGAGGCGCAACTCCTCGACTCGGCCGCCCTCGACCGGCTCCGCGCCCAGTCACCCCGCAACGAGCACGCCGAACTCATCGCCCAGAGCGCCACCGCGAGCAATCTGCGCTACCTCGGCCAGTACGCCGAAGCCGAGACGCTCCAGCGCCGACTGCTCGACGAATCCCACCGGCTCCTCGGCGAGAACGAGTTCATGACCCTCCTCGCCCGCCACAACCTCGGCGTCAGCCTCCGCCTCCTCGGCCGCTACCAGGAGGCGTACGACCTCGACGCGGAGAACCTCGCCCGCCGCGAGACCATCCTGCGCCCCCTCCACGCCAACACCCTCAACTCCGGCAACTCCCTCGCGCACGACCTGCGCCTCCTCGGCCGCTACCGCGACGCCCTGGTACGCCAGGAGGCCAGCGTCCGCCTCCACATCCAGGTCCTCGGCGCCCAGCACCCGCAGACCCTCTCCGCCCGCGCCCAGCTCTCCCTCTGCCGCCGCCGCGAGGGCGGCACCCAGCAGGACATCGGCGGCCAGATGGAACACCTCCTCGAACAGATCGAGCAGGTCCACGGCCGGAGCCACCACACCACCCTGACCTTCATCAACAACTACGCCAGCTTCCTCCGCGAACACGGCGACCTCGACCACGCCCGCGAACTCACCACCGAGGCCGAGGCCGGATTCCGCTCCCTCCTCGGCCCGGCCCACCCCGTCGCCACCGGCATGGTCGCCAACACCGGACTCGTCCTCCAGGCCTCCGGCGAACGCTCCGACGCCCTGGCCCTCCTCGAATCGGCCCTCGCCGGACTGACCGCGACCCTCGGCCCCGACCATCCCTGGGTCCTCGGCTGCGCCCTCAACACCGCCGCCGCCCGCAACTTCAACGGCCGGGTCGCCGACGCCACCGAACTGAGCCGGGAGACGCTCCGGCGCGCCCGCCGGGTCCTCGGCGGCGAACACCCGCTCACCCTCTCCTGCCAGATCGCGCTCGCCGCCGACCTGCGGGGCATCCGCGAGGTCGAGGAGGCGGGAAAGGTCGAGGAGGACGCCCTGCTCACCCTCACCCGGAGCCTCGGCGCCCAGCACCCGCACACCCTCTCCGCCCGCCAGCGCAACCGGCCCTACTGGGACTTCGAGGCCTACCTCGGCTGACCGGCCCGGGAAACGCCGGAGGCCCGGCACCCCGAGTGGGGTGCCGGGCCTCCCTCCGTACGGATCACCGTACGGGGACCGGTCGGGTCAGGCGTTGAAGACCTCGTCGACCAGCTGCTGCTGCTCCGCCTGGTGGCGCTTGGCCGAGCCGACCGCCGGGGAGGAGGAGTGCGGACGCGAGATCCGGCGCAGGCGCTCGCCCGCCGGGATGTCCGCGCCGACCGCCAGGTCGAGGTGGTCGATCAGGTTGAGCGCGATGAACGGCCAGGCACCCTGGTTCGCCGGCTCCTCCTGGGCCCAGATGTACTTGGCCGCGTTCGGGTACTTGGCGATCTCGGCCTGAAGCTCGGCACCCGGCAGCGGGTACAGCCGCTCCAGACGGATGATCGCGGTCTCCGTGTCCCCACGCTTCTGCCGCTCGGCCTCCAGGTCGTAGTAGACCTTGCCGGAGCAGAAGACGACCTTGCGGACGTCGGCCGGGTTCGCCGTCGAGTCGCCGATCACCGGGCGGAAGCCGCCGGTGGTGAACTCCTCCACCTTGGACGCCGCCGCCTTCAGACGCAGCATCGACTTCGGGGTGAAGACGATCAGCGGCTTGTGGTGCGGGTTGTGGACCTGCCAGCGCAGCAGGTGGAAGTAGTTCGACGGCAGCGTCGGCATGGCGACCGTCATGTTGTCCTGGGCGCACATCTGGAGGAAGCGCTCCGGGCGCGCGGACGAGTGGTCCGGGCCCTGGCCCTCGTAGCCGTGCGGCAGGAGCAGCGTGACGCCGGAGGTCTGGCCCCACTTCTGCTCGGCGGAGGAGATGAACTCGTCGACGACGGTCTGCGCGCCGTTGACGAAGTCGCCGAACTGCGCCTCCCAGACGACCAGGGAGTCCGGGCGGGCCAGCGAGTAGCCGTACTCGAAGCCCATCGCCGCGTACTCGCTGAGCATCGAGTCGTAGACGTTGTAGTGGGCCTGCTCGTCGGTCAGGTAGAGCAGCGGGGTGTAGTCCTCGCCGGTCTCCTGGTCCACCAGGACCGCGTGGCGCTGGCCGAAGGTGCCGCGACGGGAGTCCTGGCCGGAGAGCCGGACCGGGGTGCCCTCCATCAGCAGGGAGCCGATGGCGAGGGTCTCGCCGAAGCCCCAGTCGATGGTGCCGTCGTCGATGGAGGCGGCACGGCGCTGCATCTGCGGAAGCAGACGCGGGTGGACCGTGATCCGCTCCGGGATGTTGACCTGCGACTCGGCGATCCGCTTCACGACCTCCTGGGAGACCGCGGTGGTGACGGCGACCGGGAACTCGGCCCGCGCGTCCGGGACGTGCGCCGGGGACGGGGCGGCGGTGGCCTCGCGGACCTCCGCGAACACCTTCTCCAGCTGGCCCTGGAAGTCCTGGAGCGACTGCTCCGCCTCTTCCAGGGTGATGTCGCCGCGACCGATGAGCGACTCGGTGTAGAGCTTGCGCACCGAACGCTTCTTGTCGATCAGGTTGTACATCTGCGGGTTGGTGAACGAGGGGTTGTCGCCCTCGTTGTGACCGCGACGGCGGTAGCAGATGAGGTCGATCACGACGTCCTTGTTGAACGTCTGACGGAACTCGAAGGCGAGCCGCGCGACGCGGACCACGGCCTCCGGGTCGTCACCGTTCACATGGAAGATCGGCGCCTCGATCATGCGGGCCACATCGGTCGCGTACATCGAGGAACGCGAGGCCTCCGGGGCGGCGGTGAAGCCGACCTGGTTGTTGATGACGATGTGGACCGTGCCGCCGGTGCGGTAGCCCCGCAGCTGCGACATGTTCAGCGTCTCGGCGACGACGCCCTGGCCGGCGAAGGCCGCGTCGCCGTGGAGGGCGACGGGCAGGACGGTGAAGTCCGTGCCGCCCTTGTTGACGACGTCCTGCTTGGCGCGGACGACGCCCTCCAGGACCGGGTCGACCGCCTCCAGGTGCGAGGGGTTGGCGGTGAGCGAGACCTTGATCTGCTCGCCGTCCAGACCGGTGAAGGTGCCCTCGGCGCCCAGGTGGTACTTGACGTCGCCGGAGCCGTGCATCGACTTCGGGTCGAGGTTGCCCTCGAACTCGCGGAAGATCTGCGCGTACGACTTGCCCACGATGTTGGCCAGGACGTTCAGCCGGCCGCGGTGGGCCATGCCGATGACGACCTCGTCGAGGCGCGACTCGGCGGCCGAGTCGATGACCGCGTCGAGCAGCGGGATGACGGACTCGCCGCCCTCCAGGGAGAAGCGCTTCTGACCGACGTACTTGGTCTGGAGGAAGGTCTCGAAGGCCTCCGCCGCGTTCAGCCGGCGCAGGATCCGCAGCTGCTCCTCGCGCTCCACACGGGAGTGCGGGCGCTCCACGCGGTCCTGGATCCACTTGCGCTGCTTCGGGTCCTGGATGTGCATGAACTCGACACCGGTGGTGCGGCAGTACGAGTCGCGGAGCACGCCGAGGATGTCGCGGAGCTTCATCAGCGACTTGCCGGCGAAGCCGCCGACGGCGAAGTCGCGCTCCAGGTCCCACAGGGTGAGGCCGTGCTCGGTGATGTCCAGGTCGGGGTGCTTGCGCTGCTTGTACTCCAGCGGGTCGGTGTCGGCCATGACGTGGCCGCGGACCCGGTAGGAGTGGATCAGCTCGAAGACCCGCGCGGCCTTGGTGACGTCGTCGTCGTGCGAGGCGTCGATGTCACGGAACCAGCGGACCGGCTCGTAGGGGATGCGCAGGGCCTTGAAGATGTCGTCGTAGAAGCCCTCCTCGCCGAGGAGGAAGTTGGCGACGACGCGCAGGAACTCGCCGGAGGCGGCACCCTGGACGACCCGGTGGTCGTAGGTCGAGGTCAGGGTCATGACCTTGGAGATGCCCAGCTTGTTCAGGGTGTCCTGGGAGGTCCCCTGGAACTCGGCCGGGTAGTCCATCGAGCCGACGCCCATGATGACCGACTGTCCGGGCATCAGACGCGGCACGGAGTGGACGGTGCCGAGGCCGCCGGGGTTGGTCAGGGAGACCGTGACGCCGGTGAAGTCCTCCATCGTCAGCTTGCCCACACGGGCCCGCTTCACGATGTCCTCGTACGCCTGCCAGAACTCGAAGAAGTTGAGCGTCTCGGCCTTCTTGATGCCCGCGACGACGAGCTGACGGTCGCCGTTGGGCTTCACCAGGTCGATCGCGAGGCCGAAGTTCACGTGCTCCGGCTTGACCAGGGTCGGCTTGCCGTCCTTCTCCGTGAAGGAGTAGTTCATCGACGGCATGGCCTTGATCGCCTGCACCATCGCGTAGCCGATGAGGTGCGTGAAGGAGATCTTCCCGCCCCGGGCGCGCTTCAGGTGGTTGTTGATCACGATCCGGTTGTCGAAGAGCAGCTTCACCGGGACGGCGCGGACGGACGTGGCCGTCGGCACCTCCAGGGAGGCGTTCATGTTCTTCGCGACCGCGGCGGCCGGGCCGCGCAGCGTGACCAGCTCGGGGCCCGCGGGGGCCTCGGCGGCCGGCTTGGCCGGAGCGGCCTTGGCGGCGGCCGGAGCGGCGGC
>NZ_MSJP01000109.1 GCF_014596525.1 Streptomyces sp. CBMA291 | reverse complement strand
CGGCCCGCGCCGCCGGTGGAGCCGGAGCCCCGGCCCGTGGGCGTGCCGGAAGCGGCGGTGGACCCGGTGGCGGGACGGCGACGGCGACGGTTGCCGGAGCCGCCGGTGCCGCCGCCCTGACCCGCGGGCTTGCGCGGCGGGGTCGGCTGCGGGGTCTCGATGACGACCGGGATGCCCGAGGGCTCCCGCGCGCCGGTCAGCTCGGTGAGCTGCTCGTCGCTGGACTTGATCTGCGCGGTCCGGGGGCTGATGCCCGCGTTGGACATCAGGCGGCCCATGTCGCGCTTCTGCTCGGGCAGCACCAGCGTGAAGACGCTGCCGGACTCGCCCGCGCGGGCCGTACGGCCGCCCCGGTGCAGATAGTCCTTGTGGTCCATGGGCGGGTCGACGTTGACGACCATGTCGAGGTCGTCGACGTGGATGCCCCGGGCCGCCACGTTCGTCGCGACGAGCGCGGTGACCTGGCCGTTCTTGAACTGGTCCAGGGTCCGGTTGCGCTGCGGCTGCGAACGGCCGCCGTGCAGCCCGGAGGCCCGTACGCCGTTGGCGAGGAGCCGCTTGACCAGCCGGTCCACGGACCGCTTGGTGTCCAGGAAGAGGATCGTCCGGCCGTCGCGGGCGGCGATCCGCAGCGTGACGGCCTTCTTGTCGGTCTCGTCCATCACGTACAGGACGTGGTGTTCCATGGTGGTGACGGCACCGGCCGACGGGTCGACCGAGTGCACCACCGGGTCGTCCAGGAACATCTTGACCAGCTTGTCGATGTTCCGGTCCAGGGTGGCCGAGAACAGCAGCCGCTGCCCGCCCGGCTCGACCTGCTTCAGGAGCTTCGTGACCTGCGGCAGGAAGCCCATGTCGGCCATCTGGTCGGCCTCGTCCAGGACGGTCACGGCGACCTGGTCGAGACGGCAGTCGCCGCGCTCGATCAGGTCGTGGAGCCGGCCGGGGGTGGCGATCAGGACCTCGGCGCCGCGCCGCAGCGAGGAGGACTGGCGGGTGATCGACATGCCGCCGACGACGGTGGTGATCCGCAGCCGCAGCGCGCTCGCGTACGGGGTGAGGGCGTCGGTGACCTGCTGGGCCAGCTCACGGGTGGGCACCAGGACCAGCGCGAGGGGCGCGGTCGGCTCGGCGCGGCGGCCCGCCGTGCGGCCGAGGAGCGCGAGCCCGAAGGCGAGGGTCTTGCCGGAGCCGGTACGGCCCCGGCCGAGCACGTCCCGCCCCGCGAGCGAGTTCGGCAGGGTCGCCGCCTGGATCGGGAACGGCTCCGTGACCCCCTGCTCGCCCAGGGTCCGCAGCAGCGCCTCGGGCATGTCGAGGTCGGCGAAGGAGGCCACCGCGGGGAGCGCGGGCGTCACCGTCTCCGGTGGGGTGAACTCGCTGGGCGGCGGGGGCGCGGTGGGGCGCCTGCCGCCACGGGAGGCCTTCGGCTGGGACGTGGACTTCGCCCGGTCGGTGCGGGGGCTGCGCTTGTGGGTGCGCTCGGAGCGGGTCATGCGTGCCTTTCTGGCCGGTGCTCGCGGCACAGCGGGGGCCCGCACCTGCGCGATGCGGGCCCCGGCTGCTCTTACCCGGAACACGTGACACGAGCCCCGGACGTCTCTCTACCGGAACAATAGTGCGCCTCGGGAGCTTCCCGCCCCGCCCGCCTGATGCCCGGACGGATCAGGCCTGACCAGAACCGTGCGACGTGGGCGACTTCACAGTGAGCGGGGGGCCTGGAGCATGATCGAGACCGGCCGGGCGGGCTCAGAGCCGTTCGATGATCGTCACATTGGCCTGTCCGCCGCCCTCGCACATGGTCTGGAGGCCGTACCGTCCGCCGGTGCGTTCCAGTTCGTGGAGGAGGGTGGTCATCAGGCGGGCGCCGGTCGCGCCGAGCGGGTGGCCGAGGGCGATCGCGCCGCCGTTGACGTTGACCCGGGCGGGGTCGGCGCCGGTCTCCTCGATCCAGGCGAGGACGACCGGCGCGAAGGCCTCGTTGATCTCGACGAGGTCGATGTCGTCGAGGGTCAGACCGGTCTTCTTCAGGGCGTGGGCGGTGGCCGGGATGGGCGCGGAGAGCATCCGGATGGGGTCCTCGCCGCGTGCGGAGAGGTGGTGGACGCGGGCCCGGGGGGTCAGTCCGTGGTCCCGTACGGCCCGCTCGCTCGCCAGGAGGAGGGCGGCGGCTCCGTCGGAGACCTGGGAGGAGCAGGCGGCGGTGATGGTGCCGCCCTCGACGACGGGCCGCAGTGCGGCCATCTTCTCGGCGCTGGTGTCCCTGCGGGGGCCCTCGTCGGCGGTGACCTGCCCGTAGGGGACGGTCTCGCGGGCGAAGCGGCCCTCGTCGAGCGCGCGCAGGGCCCGCCGGTGCGAGCGGAGGGCGTACTCCTCCTGGTCGTCTCGGGTGATCCGCCACCGCTCGGCGATCAGCTCGGCGCCGTGGAACTGGTTGACGGGCGCGTCCCCGTACCGGGCGCGCCAGCCCTCGCTGCCGTGGAAGGGGCCGCCGGTGAGGCCGAGGGGGTCGGCTGCCTGCCGGGAGGCGAAGGCGATGGGGATCATCGACATGTTCTGGACGCCCCCGGCGACGACGAGGTCCTGGGTGCCGGAGAGGACGGCCTGGGCGGCGAAGTGGACGGCCTGCTGGGAGGAACCGCACTGACGGTCGACGGTGACGCCGGGGACCTCCTCGGGGAGTCCGGCGGCGAGCCAGGCGGTCCTCGCGATGTCGCCCGCCTGGGGTCCGACGGTGTCGAGGCAGCCGAGGACGACGTCGTCGACGGCGGCCGGGTCGATGCCCGCGCGGGCGACGAGGGCCTTGAGGGCGTGGGCGCCGAGGTCGGCCGGGTGGACGGCGGAGAGACCGCCGCCCCGGCGTCCGACGGGCGTGCGGACCGCTTCGACGATGTAGGCCTCGGGCATGGCGGGCTCCTCGGGGTGGTGGCTAGGCCGTGTCTTCCGGATCGTGCGGGGACCTGTCGGGCAGGTCCTGGGCGCGTACGGCGATCCCGTCCAGGACCATGGACAGGTACTGGCGGGCGATCTCCTCGGGGCTGTGCCGTCCGCCGGGCCGGTACCAGGAGGCGGCGACCCAGACGGTGTCGCGGACGAACCGGTAGGTGAGGCGGACATCGAGGTCGGCGCGGAAGGCCCCGGCGGCGACACCGCGTTCCAGGGTGCCGAGCCAGGCCCTTCTGAACTTGCGCTGCGAGTCGGTGAGGTAGTGGAAGCGGGGCTGGTCGACGAGGTGCCGGGATTCCTTCTGGTAGATGGCGACGGCGGCGCGGTGCCGGTCGATCTCCCGGAAGGACTCGGTGACGAGGGCTTCGATGGTCTCGCGGGGGCCGAGCCCGGCGGCGAGGACGGTGTCGTACCCCTCCCAGAGTTCGTTCAGGAAGGTGGAGAGGATCTCGTCGAGCATCGACTCCTTGGAGTCGAAGTGGTAGTAGAGGCTGCCGGCGAGCATCCCGGCGGCGTCCGCGATCTTGCGGACGGTGGTGGCGTTGTAGCCCTGGGCGGCGAAGACCTCGGCCGCCGTGTCGAGGAGCTCGCGGCGCCGCTCGGGCGCGGCGGCGTTCACCTGGTTCTTCTTCTTGGTCGTCGGCACGCCCCCATTCTGGTCCCGTCACGGGCCGGGCAGGATTCGCCGGACACGGGGTCAGGGGTGCTGGCTGCTGACGGAGACCGACTCGCCGGTCATGTAGGAGGAGTAGTCGCTGGCGAGGAAGACGATGACGTTGGCGACCTCCCAGGGTTCGGCGGGGCGGCCGAAGGCCTCGCGGGCGGCGAGTTCGTCGAGGAGTGCGGGGGTGGTGACCTTGGCGAGGTGGGGGTGGAGGGCGAGGGAGGGGGAGACCGCGTTGACGCGGACGCCGTAGGCGGCGGCTTCGAGGGCCGCGCAGCGGGTGAGGGCCATGACTCCGGCTTTGGCGGCGGCGTAGTGGGCCTGTCCGGTCTGGGCGCGCCAGCCGACGACGGAGGCGTTGTTGACGACGACGCCTCCGGTGCCGGATGCGCGGTAGCGGCGGAGGGCGGCGCGGGTGCAGCGGAAGGTGCCGCCGAGGGTGACGTCGAGGACGCGGTTCCACTGCTCGTCGGTCATGTCGGCGAGGTCGGCGGTGCCGCCGAGACCCGCGTTGTTGACGAGGACGTCGAGGCGCCCGTGGAGGCGTACGGCGGTGTCGAGGAGGCTTTGGACCTGGGTCTCGTCGGTGACGTCGCAGGGCTGGGCGGCGACGGCCCCGGGACCGAACTCGGCGGCGAGGGCGGTCTCCGTCTCCTTGAGGCGCCGGGTGTGGGCGTCGCCGAGGAGGACGCGGGCGCCTTCCTCCAGGAGCCGGCGGGCGGTGGCGCGGCCGATGCCCGCTCCGGCGGCGGCGGTGACGACGGCGGTGCGTCCGGCGAGGAGGCCGTGACCGGTGGTGTAGGGGGGCGGGGGCTGCCTGGGGGTGCCGGGGGGCGGGGGCTGTCCGGGGGTCATGGCCGCGGCTCCTTGGGGAGGCCGAGCACCCGCTCGGCGATGATGTTCCGCTGGATCTCGCTGGATCCGGCGTAGACGGTGTCGGCGCGGGAGAAGAGGAACAGGCGCTGCCAGTCGTCCAGTTCGTAGGGGGCGGAGACGGCGAGGGTGGCGGCGGGTCCGCACACGTCCACGGCGAGTTCGCCGAGGTCGCGGTGCCAGTGGGACCAGAGGAGTTTGGCGGCGGAGGGGTCGGTGCCGCGGAGGGCTCCGGCGCGCAGGGCTTCGAGTCCGGCCCAGGCGCGGACGAGCCGGTCGCGGATGCCGGGGTCGTCGGCGGCGCCGTTGCGGCGGGCGAGGGCGACGAGGGCGTGGAGTTCGCGGCGGAAGCCGACCTGCTGGCCGAGGGTGGAGGCGCCGCGCTCGTAGCCGAGGGTCGCCATGGCGATCCGCCAGCCGTCGCCGGGGGCGCCGACGACATGGGAGGCGTCGGCGGTGGCGCCGTCGAAGAAGACCTCGTTGAACTCGCTGGTGCCGGTGAGCTGGACGATGGGCCGGATGTCGACGCCGGGCTGTTCGAGGGGGACGAGGAGGTAGGAGAGGCCGGTGTGGCGCCGGGAGCCGGGGGTGGTCCTCGCGAGGACGAAGCACCAGTGGGCCTGGTGGGCGAGGGAGGTCCAGATCTTCTGGCCGTGGACGGTCCAGCGGCCGTCGGCGAGGGTGGCGCGGGTGCGGACGGCGGCGAGGTCGGAACCGGCGCCGGGTTCGCTGTAGCCCTGGCACCAGAGTTCGCGGACGGCGCGGACCGGGGGCAGGAAGCGGGCTTTCTGCTCCTCGGTGCCGTGCTCGATCAGGGTGGGGCCGAGGAGTTGTTCGCCGATGTGGTTGACGCGGGCGGGGGCGTCGGCGAGGGCGTACTCCTCGTGGAAGGCGATCTGTTCCCCGATGGTCGCGCCCCGGCCGCCGTACTCCTCCGGCCAGCCGAGACAGGTCCAGCCGTGCTCGGCCATGTGCCGTTCCCAGGCGAGCCGTTCGGTGAAGGACTCGTGCTCGCGGCCGGGTCCGCCCCGGCCCCTGAGGGCGGCGAAGGAGCCGCTGAGGTGGGTCTTCAGCCAGCTCCGTATCTCCGCCCGGAACTCCTCGACGCTGCTCATGGGCGTACGTTAACCTACCAAACACTTGCTAGGGAACGGGTGGGGGTGGGGTGCGGATGGATCTCCCGGACGGACGGACCGAAGGGGAACCCGGGGCGGGGGAAGGGGAGTTACGGGCGGGGGCGCGGGAGTCGCGGGCGGAGGGAGGGGGGGTACGGGCAGGAACGCGGGAGGTTCACGGGGAGACGACCGGGCCCGGCACGGAGGCGACCGGATCCCCCGCGGAGACGACCAAGCCCCGCACGAAGACAACCGGGCCCCACGCAAAAACGACCGGATCCCCCACCCAAACGGCCAAACCCCCCACGGCGGCGGACGCCTTCCGTGCGGAGGCCCGCTCTTGGCTGCGGGCCCACGTCCCGCCCTCCCCCCTCCCCTCCCTCGAAACGGCCGAGGGTTTCGCCGCCCATCGCGTCTGGGAGGCCGAACTCTCGGCGGCCCGCTGGTCGGTGGTCTCCTGGCCGGAGGAGTACGGGGGCCGGGGCGTGGACCTCGCGCGGTGGCTGGTCTTCGAGGAGGAGTACTGGGCGGCGGGGGCGCCCGGCCGGGTCTCGCAGAACGGCGTCCAGCTCCTCGCCCCGACCCTCTTCGACCACGGGACGCCGGAGCAGCGGGCCAGGGTGCTGCCGTCGATGGCGACCGGGGAGACGGTCTGGGCGCAGGCCTGGTCGGAGCCGGGGGCGGGATCCGACCTGGCGTCGCTCGCCTCCCGGGCGGTCCGGGTGGACGGGGGCTGGCTGCTCTCCGGCCAGAAGACGTGGTCGTCCCGGGCGGCCTTCGCCGACCGGGCGTTCGGGATCTTCCGCAGCGACCCGGCGGCCGACCGGCCGCACCGGGGGCTCACGTATCTGATGTTCGACCTGCGGGCGCCGGGGGTGACCGTGCGGCCCATCGGGCGGCTCGACGGGAAACCGGCGTTCGCCGAACTCTTCCTCGACGAGGTGTTCGTCCCCGACGAGGACGTCATCGGGGAGCCGGGGCAGGGCTGGCGGATCGCGATGTCCACGACGGGCAACGAGCGGGGGCTGATGCTCCGCTCCCCCGGCCGCTTCCTCGCCGCCGCCGATCGGCTCGTACGGCTCTGGCGCACGGAGGGCGATCCGGCGGACTCGGCGCTGCGGGACCGGGTGGCGGACGCGGTGATCGGGGCGCGGGCGTACCGGCTGTTCACGGCGGGGGCGGCGGAGCGGCTCGCGGCGGGTGCCCCGGCGGGCGCCGAGTCGAGCCTCAACAAGGTCTTCTGGTCGGAGTACGACCTCACCCTGCACGAGACGGCGCTCGATCTCCTGGGCGGGGACGCCGAGTCGGCGGACGGCCCGTGGGCGGAGGGCTATGTGTTCGCGCTGGCGGGCCCGCTCTACGCGGGGACCAACGAGATCCAGCGCGACATCATCGCCGAACGGCTGCTCGGCCTGCCGAAGGGACGCCGCTGATGACCTTCCTGCCGACGGAGGAGCAGCGGGCGTTCACGCGTTCCCTGGACGCGATGCTGACGGCGTCGGACACCCCGGCGGTGGCCCGCGCGTGGGCGGGGGACGATCCGGGGCCGGGACGGGCGCTGTGGGGCCGCCTGGCGGAGGCGGGGGTGTTCGCGCTCGCGGTCCCGGAGGCGTACGAGGGCGCGGGCCCCCTCCCGGTCGAACTGGCTTACGCATTCGTCGAGTTGGGCCGTCACGTGGTGCCGGGTCCGGTGGTGGAGACGGTCGCGACGGCGGCTCTCCTGGCCGGGCTGGCCCGCCGGGGCGAGGAGGGCCCGGGGAAACGGCTGCTCCCGGCCCTGGCATCGGGCGGGCACATGGCGACGCTCTCGCTCGCCCCGCCCGGGACGGCCCGGCCTCCCCGCCTCCTGGACGCCGACCGCGCCGACCTCGTCTTTGTCGTACGGGACCGGGCCCTGCTGCTCACGCCCGCCCCCGAGAGGTCCCTCCCCTCCACCGACCCCACCCGCCACCTCTCCCACCCCACACCCACCGGGAGGCTCCTGGCCGAGGGCCCGTCGGTGACGGCGGCGGCCCACCGTGCCCGGCGATGGGCGATGCTGGCGACGGCGGCGCAGTCCCTGGGGGTGGGCCTCGCCCTGCTCGACCGTACGGTGGAGTACGCCTTGATCCGGAGTCAGTTCGGCGCCCCGATCGGCTCGTTCCAGGCGGTGAAGCACCGCCTGGCCGACACCTTGCTGTCCCTGGAATTCGCCCGCCCGCTGCTGTTCGGGGCGGCGGCGGCACTGGCGGAAGCGGAGGAGGGCGGGGGTGGTCCCGCCGTGGACGGGGAGCTGGCGGCGGCGAAGGTCGCGGCGGGCGAGGCGGGGTACGCGGCGGCCCGTACGGCCCTCCAGATCCACGGCGCGATCGGCTACACGGAGGAACTGGACCTGTCCTGGTGGCTCCGCAAGGCCCGCCCGCTCCGGGACGCGTGGGGGGACCCGGCGTCGTGCCGGAGGACCGTACTGGAGGGGTATCCGGACACGGGACCGTGAGTCCCGGGGGGGGCGGCTCGGGCGGGGCGGGCGCACAGGGAGGACGCGCAGGGCGGGCAGGCGTGGCGGGCGCGCGGTCCATCCCCGGCACTCGCCCTTCGCGATCTCCGGCCCTCACTCTTCCGGAGGAGCGGGAGCGGCCGTTCCGGGGACACCGGGGACCCGGCGCGGGCCCCGGCCCCACGGGCGGCAGGGCGGCCTTGACCAGTGGTTTCCGTTCGCCACACGCGACCGTCCGGGCACGCACCGTTTGCGGCGCCGGTGGGCGTGTCGGACGTTTCTTCTCGGCGGTACAAGCGTCCCCTGCTGAAAGGCGACTGCCGTGAAGTATCGATCCCCCGCGCTCGTCGCGGTCTCCGCACTGGCCCTGGGCGTCACCCTGGCCACCAGCGTCCCGGCGACGGCGGGCGGTGCCCCCGACCCCTCCCCGCCCAGGACCGGTCCCGATTTCACGAAGGGCGTGCTCACGACCGGCCTCCACGACCCCTACGAGCTTCTGTGGGGCCCCGACGGGCACCTGTGGACCACCGAGAAGAGCGGTCTGAAAGTCATACGCATCGACCCGGCGACCGGAGCGAAGACGACCGCGCTCGACCTGACGGGCAAGGCGCACCACTCCGAGGGCGGCCAGGACGGACTGCTGGGCCTGGCCTTCCACCAGATGGGCGGAGGTAACGGCGCGCACGCGGCCACCCATGTGTACGTGTCGTACACATATATGACCGACACGCCTGCCGCCGTCACCGGCGAGACCCGGCGCCTGCGGATCGTCCGCTACACGCTCGACTCGGGAAAGCACACCCTCGGCAGCCCGCAGGAGATCCTGTCCGGCCTGCCTTCCGGCACCGACCACCAGTCGGCCCGCATACGGATGGGCCACGACGACAAGCTGTACTACACGATCGGCGACCAGGGCGCCAACCAGCTCGCGCACGCCTGCAACCCGAACTGGGCCCAGCGGCTGCCCACCCAGGACGAGGTGAACCGGCACGCCTGGTACGCCACGTACCAGGGCAAGATCCTGCGGATGAACCTCGACGGGTCCATCCCCGGCGACAACCCGGCCATCAACGGCGTGCGCAGCCACATCATCTCGTACGGTCATCGCAACAGCCAGGGCCTGGACTTCTCCCCCAGGGGCACGCTCTACCAGACCGACCAGGGTCCGAAGACGGACGACGAGGTCAACGTCATCACCAAGGGCCACAACTACGGCTGGCCGTACGTGGCCGGCTGGCGCGACGACAAGGCGTACACGTACGCGAACTGGTCGGCTTCGAAGCCCACGCCCTGCAAGGACCTCACCTACGACGACATCGACATCCCGCCGTCGGTGCCGCAGCAGAAGGAGACCGACTGGAAGGGCGCGTTCGTCCCGCCCATCAGCACCCTCGGCACCACGGTCGACAACGGCTACGACTTCCGGAACCCGAAGTGCGCCGAGGGCGGGCTGTACTTCATCTGCTACCCGACGGTGGCGCCCTCCAGCCTGACCTACTACGCCAAGGACGGCGTCCCCGGCTGGAAGGACTCCCTGCTCGTCACCACGCTCAAGGACGGCAGCGTCCACCGGCTCAAGGTGACACCCAACGGGCGGAACGTCGGAAACCCGGAGCGCCTCTGGACCTCCCAGAACCGCTACCGGGCCATCGCGCTGTCCCCTGACGGCATGACGGTCTACGTGGCGACGGACAGCGCGGGCCTGGTCCGCGACGTGCACACCGGAGCCCCGACGACGAAACTGACGAACCCGGGAGCCATCCTGACGTTCCGCGTCCAGCGGTAACCGCACACCGCACCGACCAAGCGCACCGACCAAGCGTGCCCGCCCCCGACGGACAGGGGCGGGCACGTCGTGCGGGCTCCGGGTGGAGCGTCCGTCAGACGGCGACGCGCTCCGCCCGGCTGCGCTCGACGCAAAATTCGTTACCCTCCAGGTCTCCCAGGGTCGCCCAACCGGTTCCGTCCGGGTTGCGGCGGTCGTCGAGGAGGGTGGCGCCGAGCTTGAGCAGCCGCTCGACCTCCTCGTCGCGGGTGCGGTCCTGCGGCTGAAGGTCCAGATGGACGCGGTTCTTGGCCGCCTTGGGCTCGGGAACCTGGATGAAGAGCAGGTTCGCACCGGGCGAGTCGAGAACCACCTCCTCGTCCCCGGGCTGATCGTCGGCGGAGATCTCGGCGTCCAGGACCTGCGCCCAGAAGGAGGCGAGCGCGTAGGCGTCGGCGCAGTCGATCGTGACGTGACGTACGAGAGAGGTCATACGCCCATGATTCACGGCACCGGCGCCTGGAGGCCAGTCGTTTCGCGCCCTCGTCCCACGCCTGGGGGGGGGAGAGACAGACCGGGGGCCCGCTCCCACGGCCACGCGCTCCGCGTGCCGCGCACCACACACCGCGCAATGCGCACCGCTTCCCGCTTCCCGCTTCCCGCGCGAGACGTCCTCGATGCCCGCATGTGTCGGTGAATCGGCCAAGGCCTCGTGGATTCGCGCCGTTCACGGCACATCGGGGTTCTCGGGGTCTTCGGCGGGACAGTGCTGGGGGCGGCGGGGACGGCGCCCATGGGGGGAGAGCGCCCGCCGGACCGACGAGGGGACACGGCGATGGCCAATTTGCAGTACGAACTACTGACCGATCCCGGGCAACTCCAGGTGTCCGGAGCGGGAAAGAACGAGGAGTCTCCCGGCACGGTCCACATCGTCGTCTCCAACCCGGGTGACGGATTCGTGGAGTTCCGTTCCCTCAAGGTGGTGGTGCCCTACGGCGCCGGCGAGGGGGCCCTGACCGTCGACCCCGGCAGGATCAAGGCCCGGCTCAGCCGGAACACCTGGCAGGACGCGCACCTCCTCACGTCCCACTGGGACCCGGCGACGGCGACCTTCACCCTGGAGACCAGCGCCGTGCTCCTCGTCGACCGGGGCGAGAGCCTGGTCGTGGAGCTGAACGACTTCCCCGTCTCCCCGGCGGAGGGCCTGTCCCGGCTCTCCCTGAAGGAGGTCTCCACGGCGGGCACCAAGTGGCACGAGTACCGCGTCACGCTGAGCGTCCTGAAGCGGGCGCCGAAGGTGCCGCGCAACTTCCGCGCCGAGCGGACCCTGCTCGCCGCGACGGAGAACGTCGTCCTGCGCTGGGACGGCCCCGAAAACCTCGACTACCGCATCCAGGACGCGGACGGGGGGCTCCATCCCGTCCAGGGCCAGGGCACGGAGTGGACCTGGTCGCCGAACCCGGGCGACGCACCCAGGCGGGACGCCACCTACACCCTGATCGCCACCCCCAAGGCCGGTCAGCAGCCGGGGTACTTCCTCACCACCACCGTGCATCTGCGCACCCCCGAGTTCGAGGCCGTGACCGCGACCAACGGCCTCCACACCCCCTGGGCCGAGGGCACCGTCCAGCACGGCCGGATCACCTTCACCGACCAGGGCGCCACGATCCTCGACCAGAACCAGGCGCCCGGCACCGTATCCGCCGCCGACGCCCGGGTGGAGACCGTCACCGCGACCACCGGGGTCCACACCCCCTGGGTCCAGGGCACCGCCCAGCCGGGCCGGATCGCCCTCACCGGCCAGGGGGCCCAGGTCCTCGACCGCAACCAGGGAGCGGGCACCCTGTCCGCCGGGACGGTGGACGCGGAGGCCGTGATCGCTGCGGTGCTGCGCGGGCGGGACGGGGACGGCGGCTGGATCCGCTTCCCGTCCGACGGGATCACCGTCGGCCACGGCTCCGGCAGCGCCCTCGGCACCGTCACGGCGGACCGCGTCCGGGTGAACGGCGTCAACACCCCGTGGGTGGGCGACGTCGACGGCGGCAAGGGCTGGATCGAGTTCCCGCAGTCCGGGGTGAACATCCGCAAGGACGGCACCCAGACCTGGGGCGATGTCTCCGCCGACAAGGCGGACCTGAACGGCGTCAACACCAAGTGGGTCCAGGGGCCTTCGGCCAGTGACGGCTGGATCGAGTTCCCGGCCGCCGGACTCAACGTCTTCCAGGGCGCGGGCAGCCGCCAGTGGGGCACCGTAGCCGCCGCCACGGCCGACCTGAACGACCTGACCACCGACCGGGCCCGGGTCAAGGAACGGCTCACCCTCCAGGGCGGGCTGACCGTCCCCGACATCCTGGAGACCCAGGACGGCCCGCCGCGCCTGATCGTCCACGGGCGTCTCGACGCCGAGGGCGAGGTGCACGCCGGCCAGTCGGTCGTCACTGGGGACCTCACCGCCAAGGGCATCCTGCGCGTCTTCGGGGAGTCCAGCTTCCGGGGCAAGGTCAACGCCAACGCGCATCTGTCGGTACGCGGCGGCAACGCATGGATCGTGCACACGAACGACGGACAGGTCGTGGTCAACGGCGACCTGCGGGTCCACGGGGCCAGCCGGTCGGACAGCTGACACCGCCGGGGCGGGCGGCGGCCCCGGCGCGGTCGCCGCCAAGGTCGGGCTACCGCTGCCCGATGCCGGATGGCGACGGGCAAGGGACCTTCGGGTCATCCAACCCGCACTCCGGCGGTGCCTTCACCGCGACGTGATCCACGCGGCAAGGCCGCTTCCCGTGGTCGTGGCCAGTGCCGCAACCAGCCAACCGGGGACGTGCTGGACAGTCAAGTGCAGCCCTCCGAGGCGGAGTTCGAAGACTGGACGGCTCTCGGGGTGTTGGGTCATGCGTGTACTCAAGCAGGCGGTCTTGGCGCCGCACGTTGATGGATCGCAACGAAGAAAACCACTCCATGTTTGTAGAGACGGCATCCGGGCGCCGGTGTAGAGCTAGCTAGCCGGCGGCCGACACCGCCCCGCGATCAACGGGGCCGTATGCGTCGTCTGCGGCACATGGACGGACGGCTCCCACCCAGTTCGGCACCATGTGCGCGCCAGCGGCCCCGGAGTGCCCCGGTGGGGGCAGCTGCCCCGATGCGCTGCCACCCGCGAAGCCCCGGGTCGATGCCCGGAGAGGTTCAGCCGCGCGCCCGTCGGGTCCCGGCACGACCTCGGCGGCGCACCTCCGGGAGAACCTGGCAGCCCTGGACGTGACGCTCACGGAGGAGCAGTTCGCCCGACTCGGCGCGGTCTCCCCCGCACCCGCCTCCGCATGACGTCCGACGCCTCCCGCGCCCCGGCCCGCCTGTCATCATGACTCCCCCGGAACGCGGGGCACGGGGCACGGAAGCGGGGGTACGGGTGGACTCGACGACGGAGCGTACGAAGGACGCGGACGGCGACGGGAGCGAGGGCAGGGCCGGGGACGGCTCGCCGGGCCCGCAGATCGGCGGGCGGGCGCGGGCCCTGCTCATCGGGGTGGGGCGGACCCCGATGCTGGACCGCCACCCCGGGCTCGCCGGACTCTACCGCCCGCTGCTTTGCGTCGCCGGGGACGTCCGCCGTATCGAGGAGGCCCTGCTCGCCTCCGGCTACACGGTGACGTCCTTCCACCCCGAGCACCCCGACAAGGAGCACCGCGAGCCCTCCAAGGACCTGATCGACCAGGCCGTGGTGGACTTCCTGGGGGCCTGCGCCCCCGGCGACACCGCCTTCGTGTACGTCTCCGCCCATGGCGTCACGATCGACGGCGCCGACCACATCCTGCCGTCCAGCGCCCGGCCGAGCGCCCGGGGCGAGCTGATCGCCCGCACGCTGATCCCGGCGAGCATCCCGGGGCTCCTCGGCGACGTCCCCGACGGCGTGTCCGTCACCATCTGCCTGGACACCTGCCGTACGGACGCCCCCGGCAGCACGCCGAAGAGGCAGCCCGTCCCCCATGTGGGCAACGCCCACGACCACGTCTTCTGGCTGCTCGCCGCCGGGCGCGGGGAGGCGGCCTTCGCCGATCCCGAGCGGGGCAGCCTCTTCGGGCTCGCGCTCGCCGAGGCCCTCTCGCCGCTGCGCCCGCCGCAGACCCTCGGCGAGATCAAGGACTTCGTCCAGGCCCGGGTCGCCCGGCTGGCCCGCACCCTCCACGGGCCGCCGCCGACCGTCGAACTCAAGACGGCGGCCGGACGCGAGGACCACGCGCGCGGCCTCCGGCTCTGCCGGGGCTCCCAGGAGACCGTCCACTGGGCGGAGCTGATCTCCGGCTCGGTCCTGTGGAAGCACACCTCGGGTACGGACGCGGTCCACGAACGCGTCAAGGAAGGCCTCGGGGAGCTGGCGGCCGAGGTCGCCCGGAGCCGTCACGAAACCGGCTCCGCACTCGACATGCCCTGGCACGACCCCGACTACCCCGAGCGGGTCCTGCGCGTCCTCGGGCACCTCGTCGAGCAGGCCGGACTCTCCGGCACCGAACGGCTCTCCCCCGCCGAGACCGCCACCCTGCTCGCCGCGCCCCTGCTGCACGAGGGCGTCGTCGCCCTCGCCCTCGGCGAGCTGACGACCCTGCGCCCCGACCGGCTGGAGAAGGACCGCGGGGCCGGGGACCCCCTCCGGCCGCACGACCGGCTGGTCTGCGAAGGCACCGCCGACATCTGCCGGGCCCACCCCCGGGTCGTCCTCGCCGCCGAGACCCTCCGGCAGCGCAGGCTCGCCGGGGCGGCCACCGCCGCCGACCACTGGCTGCGGCACCGTTTCATCGCCGACTGGGACCGGCTGTGGGACCGCACCGAGGACTACCCGGCGGTGAACCTGCTGCTCGACATGGTGGTCACGGCCGTCTCCGCCGGCGCCGAGGGCACCACCGCCCCGCACCCCGCCGACCTCGACCGGCACCTGCGCCGGGTGCTGCCGCACATGACGGTCGCGCCCGGCTCCACCCCCCGTATCGACGCCTCCGAGAACCCCGGCTGGAGCCGCACCCTGCGCCCGGTCCCCGGCAACCGCTGGCGCGCCTGGGACCTGGCGTATCTGCTGTGGCTGGCCGCGCTGCTCGCCGCCGACCCCCGGCGGATGTCCGGGGTGCTCGTCGACCACCTCGGCGCGCACCAGCCCCTGGTCCCCGCCGACGCGGTGGCGGCCCTGGCCGGATCCGGCTGGGAGACCGTCGACCGGGACGGCGTCCTGACGTACGCGCTCCGCCTGAACTGTCCGCACCCGGCGCTGCACGCGGCCCTCGAAGAACTGGTGGCGAGCGCCGACGCGTCGGTACGGGCCCTGCACCGGCGCTGGCACGACAACGGGCACACCGCGCCTGACCTGCTGCGGGGCGTGCCCCGGAAGGTGACCACCGAGTTCCTCCAGCCGGTCGACCGCAGCTACACGGCCCCACTGGAACGCTTCCGGCTGGCCGAGGACGAGATCCGGCCACTCCTGATGGGCACTCCGCTGTACGGGGACCGGATGCTCGCCGTCCGGGAGCTGTACCAGAACGCGCTCGACGCCTGCCGGTACCGCGAGCAGCGCACCGCGTACGGGGTCAGACGACAATTGTTCCAGGGCACCCCACCCGTACCGGAGATCCATTTCGTCCAGGGGTACGACGGCGACCGCCCGTACATCGAGTGCCGCGACGAGGGCTCCGGGATGAGCCGCGAGAAGCTGACCTCGATGTTCGCCCGCGCGGGCAGGCGGTACGCGCAGGACCCCGACTACGTGCAGGAGCGCCGCGACTGGCGCCGGGCGGGTCTCGACCCGGTCTCCCTGAACAGCCGCTTCGGCATCGGAGTGTTCAGCTACTTCATGCTGGCCGACGAGGTCACCGTCCACACCGAGACCATCGACCCGTACGGCAACCCGTCCCGTACGTCCGTCCCGCTCCACGCGTCGGTGCAGTCGGGCTCGGGGCTGCTCCAGATCCGCGAGGTGCCCGGCGGCCCGGGAAGCGGGGGCGGCACGACCGTACGGCTCTATCTGAGCCACGAGCGCGACGGGGAGGACCCGCCGTCAGTGGTGGAGACCCTGCGACGGCTGCTGTGGGTGAGCGAATATCCGGTGACGGCGGTGGAATGGGACCGGGAGGGGCGGGAGATCCGGTCGGAGGGGTGGGAGCCGGGGGTGCTGCGGGCACCGGCGGAACGGGCCGGGAAGTGGTACGGCGGCGCCGCGACGCGGGCGGGCGAGGGCGGTTGGATCGTGCAGGGCACGGGGCAGTTGCTGCTCGACGGGATCCTTGTGGAGGAGGCACCCGACGTCGAGGGCTTCGTCTTCAACTTGCGGGAGCGGCACCGCCCCGAGCCAAGTGTGAATCGGAACTCGCTGCTCTCGTACGACGAGGAGGCGGTACGGGAGGAGTTGCTGCGCGCGGTTCCGCACGCGGCACGGGCCGTCGACGAGGTCCAGATAATATGGCTGTGGGGCCTGATTGAGGAGGAACCCCGGCTCGCCGTCGCCCTCTTCGACCATCTGCCACCCGGGGCGGTGGGCGTCCTGGGACCGAGCCTTTCTCCACAGCCCTCCCGTCCGGTCTCCACCCTGGAGTCGCTCCGTCGCAGGGGAGTCCTGCGGGCGGACGCCTCTTGCCTGGAGACATGGCAGCCCCAGGCTGACACTCCCGATCAGAAGCTGGCCGAGAACTCTCTCTTCAAGAAGTGGCGGCTGACAGCCCTGGGCGCGCTTGCTTACACGGAATCGGAGTTCGCTCCCGCCCACTACCCGGAGCCACAGGGCTTGGACGCCCTGGTGGTGACCCACAAGTTCTCCGATGGTGGATGGACCGCGCCTCTCGCCGCTGCGGCACTCGCACACGTCCCACTCACACAGAGCCTCCGGTCCCTGCGTCGGTACGCGATCGCCGGAGCCCTCGTGCCTAGCGTGCCGCACCTCACACGCCTGCGGGAAGCTCCCGTCCCCACACAGGAGATGGCCGACCTGTGCGATGGCTACGAGGACACCGCCCCAAGGGGGTTGCCCGAAACCCGGATCGCGCATGCCTCTCTGCTGGCCGTCGCCGCCCACTACCAGGTGCCGCCCACCGAGCTGCTGCCCGCGCTCACGACCCTGCGGCACCTGGATGCCCGCATCCCCGATCTGGACGTCCTGAACTCCGTCGACCTGACCAGAAGGCTGCCGGAGACCGCGTCTCGCCTGCTGGTCGAGCACGCGCAGTCCGTGGAAGGCAGACAGGGCGGCGCGGTGACTCCGCTCGTTCTCCTGCACAGTGCCGACCAGCCCGCCCAGCGGCGCCGACTGGCCGAGTGGATCACCACCATGGCACCGCTCGGGCTGGCGTACAGCGACACCGTGAGCGACGAGACTCTCGACCACCCCGCTCTCTCCCTCTCCGAGATGCGGATGATGTCGCGCAACCTCGACAGCCGACACCCCTTCCTCCCCACCGGACCGATGCCCCTGCTCCATCTGGTGAGGTGCGCCAAGCTACTGAGCCGCTCCCTCGGGGAGTCGGCCCGGGAGGTCGCCCGGCTGGCCCCGGTCACCGGCGTATCGGCGCCAGTCCTTCCGTCGGAGTGCGAACCCTGGCACCCCGCGCCGTGGATACCTCAGGAAGTGGGCTTCCACAGCTCCACGTACCCCAGCTGGGCTCTGCTCGTCGACGCCTTCTCGAACACGCCCCAGCCCTCCCCGGAGGAGTTGCGACGAGAACTCGTCCTCCTGGATGCCTGCGGTTGCCTCACCGATTCCGTGGACACCCTCGTCGAGCAGTTCGAGTGCCTCACCCCTTCCCTCGTCAACCTTCTGGGACACAGTCTCAGCCCCCGGGCCAAGGGAGGGCAGCGGTGGGGGCTCGAAGCCGGGGAGTTCCGAACTGCTCTGCTCCTCCAGGTCGCGGCGGATAGCAACACCACCCTCGGCATCCTCCACAGCAGGCTGACTCGGGCCAACGTCCGAATTCCGTTCCGTCTCCCCACGCTTCCGAAGCAGGCACGTGCTCTGGCGCCTTCGCCCGCCGACGCGTTCTGGCTTCTCCAGTCGACCGACAAGGGGTATGCCTTCCGAAATGCACTACCCCTCCAGCACCTCCTGGCCTACGCCCAAGCCGAACGGCTCCCCCTCGGCCCCGCCGCCCACACCATCCAGTCCTACCAATGCCTCGGCGGCCCCACCCTCCCCGGCCCCCTCAGCGAGGAACTAGCCGACTTCCGCCCCACCGACTTCGACCTCGCCGCCTTCGGCAAGGACCTCCTCGGCCCCGGGCTTCTCGACCCCCTCCACCTCGTCCTGACGGCCGGCCGTCTCGGGTGGACGCTCGGGGAGACCTACGACCGCTACGCCCCCTTCGCGTGTCTCGGGCTGCGGGTCACCGTCCCCCCGCTGCTCACCGAGGAGCAGGAGATCGTGCCCGGCTGGCGTGATGTCATCGTGCTGACCGAGGAGTTGACCGGCCGGGCCCCCGCCCTCGCGGGAACCGTCTCCGACGCGCACGTCGTTTACCGTGCCGAGGAGACCGAGCAGTCCGAGGAGGACGTCCGGAGCGGGCTCCGCCGCTACGCCCGGCTCTTCTCGCTCGACGTCCCCGCTGCGGAAGGGCCCCGCCCATGAGTTCCACCGACCCCTACCAGGCCGAGGCCTTTCCCCCCTCCCAGCCCCTGACGACCTTCCTCTGGGAGGTGCGCGGCGACCGGGTGGAGGCCACGGGGGCGTGCCCCCGGTGCTGGTGCGTGACCAGCAGGGTCTGGGGCGAGACGCAGTACGTGGAGAAGGGCCCGTCGAAGGCCGTCCGGAAGCTGTTCGCGGGCGGCGAGCCCCGGTACGCGCTGTGCCAGTGCGCGTCCTGGCACGTGGGGCGGCCCGCCGAGGTGCCGGACGGCTGCGGCGCCTCGTTCTGGATAGCCCTTCCGCCTCGGGGGCTCACCCTGTGAGCCGGTTCACCGAGCGGGAGCTGCGCGAGGCCGATCTGCGGGTACGGGTGATGACGGCGCCGCCCGAGCGGCTGCGGGCGGCGCTCCGGCAGGCGGAGGGATACCGGAACTTCCTCACCACGCTCACCGGGCTGCTCACCGTCGTCTTCGTACTCAAGGGGCAGGAGAACCTGGGCGCGCTGACGACCGGCCCCCGGTGGTGGGTGATCGGGCTGCTGACGGGGGCGTTCCTGCTGCTGCTCCTGGCGTCCTGGCTGATGGTGGCGGCGGTCCACGAGCGGCCTGGCCGGACAGTGGTCACGGACGCGGAGGCGCTCCTCGCGTACGAGGAGGAGCGGGCACGGTCGGTGGTGCGGACGACGGGGGCGGCCCGCTGGCTGGGGCTCGTCGGTGTCCTCGCGGTCTCGGCCGCGTCCCTGGTGACCTGGGTGTTTCCCGGCGGGGGCTAAGGCCGGGGCGCCCCCCGGCGCCGGGGGGCGGACGCGCCACGGCGCCCTCCCAGTCGTCCGGTCGGGGACATTCGGGGGGCGCCGTGCTCAGTTCCGCACCTCGTTGTACGGGACGTTCTCAGGAGTGATCCGCCGGGATCAGACCGTCAGTGAGCGGTCCGTGGGACGGATCGGGGCCGGCAGGGAGCTGGCACCGGTCAGGTAGCGGTCCACGCCTCGGGCGGCGGAGCGGCCCTCGGCGATGGCCCAGACGATGAGCGACTGGCCTCGGCCCGCGTCTCCCGCGACGAACACGCCATCGACGTTGGTGGCGAAATCCGCGTCGCGGGCGATGTTACCCCGTTCGTCGAGTTCCAGGCCGAACTGGGTGACCAGTCCGTTCTCCACGTCGGTGCCGGTGAAGCCCATCGCGAGGGTGACGAGCTGGGCGGGGATGCGCCGCTCGGTGCCCGGCTTCCGCGTCAGCTTGCCGTCGACGAACTCCACCTCGACGAGGTGGAGGAACTGCACATTGCCGTCCTCGTCTCCTTCGAAGTGGGTGGTGGAGACGGAGTAGACCCGCTCGCCGCCCTCCTCGTGGGCCGAGGTGACCTTGTACAGCATGGGGAAGGTCGGCCAGGGCTGACCGGCGTTCCGCTCCTCGCCCGGCCGGGGCATGATCTCCAGCTGGGTGACCGAGGCGGCGCCCTGGCGGTGGGCGGTGCCGACGCAGTCCGCGCCGGTGTCGCCGCCGCCGATGACGACGACGTGCTTGCCCTCGGCGGTGATCGGCGGGGCCACGAAGTCGCCTTCGACGACCTTGTTGGCGAGCGGCAGGTACTCCATCGCCTGGTGGATCCCGGCCAGTTCGCGGCCCGGGACGGGCAGGTCGCGGGCGGTGGTGGCGCCCGCGGCGATGACGACCGCGTCGTAGCGGCGGCGCAGCGCGGTGGCCGGCAGGTCGCGGCCGATCTCGACGCCGGTGCGGAACTTGGTGCCTTCCGCGCGCATCTGCTCGATGCGCCGGTTGATGTGCCGCTTCTCCATCTTGAACTCGGGGATGCCGTAGCGGAGGAGGCCACCGACGCGGTCGGCGCGCTCGTAGACGGCGACGGTGTGTCCGGCGCGGGTCAGCTGCTGGGCGGCGGCGAGCCCGGACGGGCCGGAGCCGATGACGGCGACGGTCTTGCCGGAGAGACGCTCGGGCGCCTGCGGGCGGACGTCGCCGCCGTCCCATGCCTTGTCGATGATGGAGACTTCGACGTTCTTGATGGTGACGGCCGGCTGGTTGATGCCGAGCACGCACGCGGATTCGCAGGGCGCCGGGCAGAGGCGGCCGGTGAACTCCGGGAAGTTGTTGGTGGCGTGCAGCCGCTCCGACGCCGCCGACCAGTCCTCGCGGTAGGCGTAGTCGTTCCACTCGGGGATGAGGTTTCCGAGCGGGCAGCCGTTGTGGCAGAACGGGATGCCGCAGTCCATGCAGCGGCCGGCCTGCTTGCTGATGAGCGGGAGCAGGGAGCCGGGGACGTAGACCTCGTTCCAGTCCCTGACGCGCTCGCCCACCGGCCGGGTCTGGGCGACTTCGCGCCCGGTGGTCAGGAAGCCCTTGGGGTCAGCCATGGGTCGCCGCCTCCATCATCTTCTCGGTGGTCTCGGCCTCGGAGAGACCGGCCAGCTCAGCGGCGTCCTTGGCGGCGAGCACAGCCTTGTACGTGGTGGGGATGATCTTGCTGAACCGGTTCGCGCCCTCGGTCCAGTCGGCAAGGAGCTTCTCGGCGACCGTGGAGCCGGTCTCCTCGTGGTGACGGCGCACGACGTCGTGCAGCCGCTCCTTGTCGGTGTCCGACAGGGGCTCGATCGCGCCCAGGTTGCCGGCGTTGACGTTGTCCCGGTCGAGGTCGACGACGTAGGCGACGCCGCCGGACATGCCGGCCGCGAAGTTGCGTCCGGTCTCGCCGAGGACGACCGCCGTGCCGCCGGTCATGTACTCGCAGCCGTGGTCGCCCACGCCTTCCGAGACGACGGTGGCGCCGGAGTTGCGGACGCAGAAGCGCTCGCCGGTACGGCCCCGGAGGAAGAGTTCGCCGCCGGTCGCGCCGTAGCCGATGGTGTTGCCCGCGATGGTGGAGTACTCGGCGAGGTGTTCGGCGCCCCGGTCGGGGCGGACCACGACCCGGCCGCCGGAGAGGCCCTTGCCGACGTAGTCGTTGGCGTCGCCCTCCAGTCGGAGGGTGACGCCGTTCGGCAGGAAGGCGCCGAACGACTGGCCCGCCGAGCCGGAGAAGGTGATGTCGATGGTGTCGGTGGGGAGCCCGGCGCCGCCGAACCGCTTGGTCACCTGGTGGCCGAGCATGGTGCCGACCGTGCGGTTGATGTTGCGGATGGCGACCTGGGCGCGGACCGGCCTGGCCTCCTCGGCGGAGGCCGCTTCGAGGGCTTCGGCGGCCAGCTCGATCAGCTCGTTGTCGAGGGCCTTCTCCAGTCCGTGGTCCTGGGCGACCCGGGCGTGGCGGACCGCGCCCTCGGGCAGCTCGGGCACGTGGAAGAGGGGCGCCAGGTCGAGGCCCTGGGCCTTCCAGTGGGTGACCGCGCGGCTGGTGTCGAGGAGTTCGGCGTGGCCGACGGCCTCCTCCAGGGTGCGGAAGCCCAGCTCGGCGAGGAGTTCGCGGACCTCTTCGGCGATGAACTCGAAGAAGTTGACGACGAATTCGGGCTTGCCGGAGAAGCGGTCGCGCAGGACCGGGTTCTGGGTGGCGATGCCGACCGGGCAGGTGTCCAGGTGGCAGACGCGCATCATGACGCAGCCGGAGACGACGAGCGGCGCGGTCGCGAAACCGAACTCCTCGGCGCCGAGCAGGGCGGCGATGACGACGTCACGGCCGGTCTTGAGCTGGCCGTCGGTCTGGACGACGATCCGGTCCCGCAGCCCGTTGAGCAGCAGGGTCTGCTGGGTCTCGGCGAGGCCCAGCTCCCAGGGGCCGCCCGCGTGCTTCAGCGAGGTGAGCGGCGAGGCGCCCGTACCGCCGTCGTGGCCGGAGACGAGGACGACGTCCGCGTGGGCCTTGGAGACACCGGCGGCGACCGTGCCGACGCCGACCTCGGAGACCAGCTTCACATGGATGCGGGCGACCGGGTTGGCGTTCTTGAGGTCGTGGATCAGCTGGGCCAGGTCCTCGATGGAGTAGATGTCGTGGTGCGGCGGCGGCGAGATGAGGCCGACGCCGGGCGTCGAGTGACGCGTCTTGGCGACCCACGGGTAGACCTTGTGGCCGGGCAGCTGGCCGCCCTCGCCGGGCTTGGCGCCCTGGGCCATCTTGATCTGGATGTCGTCGGCGTTGACCAGGTACTCGCTGGTGACGCCGAAGCGGCCGGAGGCGACCTGCTTGATGGCGGAGCGGCGGGCCGGGTCGTAGAGGCGGTCCGGGTCCTCGCCGCCCTCGCCGGTGTTGGACTTGGCGCCCAGCCGGTTCATGGCGATGGCGAGGGTCTCGTGGGCCTCGCGGGAGATGGAGCCGTACGACATGGCGCCGGTGGAGAAGCGCTTGACGATCTCGGAGACCGGCTCGACCTCGTCCAGGGGGATCGAGGGGCGGTCGGCGGAGAGGCCGAAGAGCCCGCGGAGCGTCATGAGGCGCTCGGACTGCTCGTTCACCCGTTCGGTGTACTTCTTGAAGATGTCGTACCGCTTGGTGCGCGTGGCGTGCTGGAGGCGGAAGACGGTATCCGGGTCGAACAGGTGCGGCTCGCCCTCGCGGCGCCACTGGTACTCGCCGCCGATCTCCAGGGCGCGGTGCGCCGAGGGGATGCCGGTGGCGGGGTACGCCTTGGCGTGGCGGGCGGCGACCTCCTGGGCGACGACGTCGATCCCGGCGCCGCCGATCTTGGTGGCGGTGCCGTGGAAGTACGTGCCGACGAAGGTCTCGTCGAGGCCGATGGCCTCGAAGACCTGGGCGCCCCGGTAGGAGGCGACGGTGGAGATGCCCATCTTGGACATGACCTTGAGGACGCCCTTGCCGAGGGCGTAGATCAGGTTCCGGATGGCCTGCTCGGACTCCAGGCCCTCGATGAAGGTGCCGGCGCGGACCAGGTCCTCGACGGACTCCATGGCGAGGTACGGGTTGACGGCGGCGGCGCCGTATCCGATGAGGAGGGCCACGTGGTGGACCTCGCGGACGTCGCCCGCCTCGACCAGCAGGCCCACCTTGGTGCGCTGCTTGGTGCGGATGAGGTGGTGGTGGACGGCCGCGGTGAGCAGCAGCGAGGGGATCGGGGCGTGCTCGGCGTCGGAGTGCCGGTCGGAGAGCACGATGAGGCGGGCGCCGGCCTCGATGGCGGTGTCGGCCTCGGCGCAGATGGCGTCGATGCGGGCGGCGAGGGCCTCGCCTCCGCCGGAGACCCGGTAGAGGCCGGAAAGGGTCGCTGCCTTCATGCCGGGCATGTCGCCGTCGGCGTTGATGTGGATGAGCTTGGCCAGCTCGTCGTTGTCGATCACCGGGAAGGGCAGGGTGACGCTGCGGCAGGACCCGGCGGCGGGTTCGAGCAGGTTGCCCTGGGGGCCGAGCGAGGAGCGCAGCGAGGTGACGAGTTCTTCCCGGATGGCGTCCAGCGGCGGGTTGGTGACCTGCGCGAACAGCTGGGTGAAGTAGTCGAAGAGCAGCCGGGGGCGGGCGGAGAGGGCCGCGATGGGCGAGTCCGTGCCCATGGAGCCGAGGGGCTCTCCGGCGGTGCGGGCCATCGGGGCGAGGATGACGCGCAGCTCTTCCTCGGTGTAGCCGAAGGTCTGCTGGCGGCGGGTGACCGAGGCGTGGGTGTGCACGATGTGCTCGCGCTCGGGGAGGTCGGAGAGTTCGATCTCGCCGGTTTCCAGCCACTCGGCGTAGGGCTGCTCGGCGGCGAGGGCGGCCTTGATCTCGTCGTCCTCGACGATCCGGTGCTCGGCCGTGTCGACGAGGAACATCTTTCCGGGCTGGAGGCGGCCCTTGCGGACGACCTTGGCGGGGTCGATGTCGAGGACGCCGACCTCGGAGGAGAGGACGACGAGGCCGTCGTCGGTGACCCAGTAGCGGCCGGGGCGCAGTCCGTTGCGGTCGAGGACCGCGCCGACCTGGACGCCGTCGGTGAAGGTGACGCAGGCCGGGCCGTCCCAGGGCTCCATCATCGTGGAGTGGTACTGGTAGAAGGCGCGGCGGGCCGGGTCCATGGTCTCGTGGTTCTCCCACGCCTCCGGGACCATCATGAGGACCGCGTGGGGCAGGGAGCGACCGCCGAGGTGGAGCAGCTCCAGGACCTCGTCGAAGGAGGCGGAGTCGGAGGCGTCCGGGGTGCAGACCGGGAAGATCCGGTCGAGGGAGCCCTCGCCGAAGACGTCGGAGGCGAGCTGGGCCTCCCGGGCGGTCATCCAGTTCCGGTTGCCCTTGACGGTGTTGATCTCACCGTTGTGGGCGATGAAGCGGTACGGGTGGGCCAGCGGCCAGCTCGGGAAGGTGTTGGTGGAGAACCGGGAGTGGACCAGGGCCACGGCGGTGGCGCAGCGGCGGTCCGAGAGGTCCGGGAAGAAGGGCTCCAGCTGGCCGGTGGTCAGCATGCCCTTGTAGATGAGGGTGCGGGCGGAGAGCGAGGGGAAGTAGGTCGCCACCTCGCGCTCGGCGCGCTTGCGCAGGACGAAGGCCTTGCGGTCGAGCGCGATGCCCGTCGCGGCCGCGTCGGCGTCGGCCACGAAGAGCTGGCGGAAGACCGGCATGGTGGAGCGCGCGGAGGCGCCGAGCAGCTCGGGGGCGACGGGGACGTCGCGCCAGCCGAGGACGGTCAGGCCTTCCTCGGCGGCGATCGCCTCGATCCTGGCCGTGGTCTCGTCGGTGCCGTCCTCGGGGAGGAAGGCGATGCCGACGGCGTACGCCCCTGCCTCGGGGAGCGGGAATCCGGCGACCTCGCGGAGGAAGGCGTCCGGGACCTGGAGCAGGATGCCCGCGCCGTCGCCGGAGTCGGGGTCGGATCCGGTGGCGCCGCGGTGTTCGAGGTTGCGCAGCACGGTGAGGGCCTGCTCGACCAGAGCATGGCTGGCCACACCGGTCAGCGTGGCCACGAACCCGACACCACAGGCGTCGTGTTCGTTGCGGGGGTCGTACATCCCCTGTGGAGCGGGGCGACCGTCCATGGGCGACCAGGCGTCGGAACGCATCGGCTCTCCCGTCGTCGTCGTGGCATATGTACCTACCGAGGGACGACGTTGGCCCTCCGCGAAAAGTTGATGCAGATTACATGATGGAGGGCTTCTCGCCTAGTGGAGAGTTCATTCCAACATGCGGACATCACCGATGCGGAGCGGTGATGTCGGGTTCTTCCGGGGATGCGGCGGCGAAGACTGCCCCGCAGGGACGGATCAGATGGTCCGGAGTGTCTGCGGGTCTCCGGTGACCCGTCGCCGAGCGGGCTTCTTTGCCCGCGACGCTCAAGCCTCTTTCCCGTTGACCACGGGTCCGAAACCGCCGAGTAACCGGCTAGATATGCGGCGTCCCGCATAGTGTCTCATCCAGGCGGCCGATCGGCCCAGGGAGATACGTCACAGCCGATCCGTACCCCTTGCCCCGGAATGCGACGACGGACCCCCGGTGCGGGGGTCCGTCGAGTGACGTACGGGGAAACGTACGGGGCTACAGCGCCGCCCCGAAGAGCATGCCGAGCCCGTAGGTGACGGCTGCGGCGGCGCCGCCGAGGAACAGCTGCCGCAGACCACTGAAGAGCCAGCCCCGGGCGGTGACCCGGGCCACCAGGGCGCCGCAGGCGAAGAGCCCGAGGAGGGCGAGGAGTACGGCGGGCCAGAGCGAGGTCGCGCCCAGCAGATACGGGAGGACCGGGAGCAGCGCGCCGAGCGCGAAGGAACCGAAGGAGGAGACGGCGGCGACCGTCGGCGAGGGCAGGTCGTCGGGGTCGATGCCCAGTTCCTCGCGGGCGTGGATCTCCAGCGCCTGCTCGGGGTCCCTGGACAGCTGCATCGCGACCTCGCGGGCCAGCGCGGGCTCCACGCCCCGGGAGACGTAGAGCGCGGCCAGCTCCTCCATCTCGTCGACCGGGTGCTTGCGCAGCTGACGGCGCTCGACGTCCAGTTCCGCCTGGACGAGTTCGCGCTGCGAGGCGACGGAGGTGTACTCGCCCGCCGCCATGGAGAAGGCACCGGCGGCGAGACCGGCGAGACCGGTGATGACGAGGACCCCGGAGGAGGCCGCGCCGCCCGCGACACCGGTCATCAGGGCGAGGTTGGAGACGAGTCCGTCCATCGCGCCGAAGACGGCGGGACGGAGCCAGCCTCCGTTCACGTCACGGTGTGTGTGGTTGTCGCGGTGAGCCTCGTGCAGTGGCGCGTTCGCTTCGATGATCGACATGGTTCTCCCCTCGTACCGGCGGGCCGGGTCGCACCCGCCGCCCCCAACACCCTCGAAAATACGCGCGATGTAAGGGGCGCGCCAGCAAGGCAGGCCGTACTTACTAAGGCAGCCCTTGGTTCAGGGAAGGGTTTTGACGGAATGTCACCCGGATGGAGTCCGCCGCTTTCACCCTGCCGAGGGAGGGATACGCCGAAGGGCCGCCGGAACCCGTACGGGGTTCCGACGGCCCTTCGATCGCCGTACGGGTTACGGGTCAGCCCTTGGCGGCCGAACCGGCCTCGCTGTCGACGGAGCGCTCGGCGTTCCCGGACTTCGCGTCGCCGGACTTCTCGTCGCCGGACTTCTCGTCCTCGGGCTCCGTGTCGCCGTCCTTCGCGGCGGAGTCCTTCACGTCGGAGTCCCCGGAGTCCGCAGAGTCCGCAGAGTCCCCGGGGGCCGCGGCTTCCGCCGACCTCGGCTCCACGATCTCCTCGCGGCCCGGACGGACCCGGCTGGAGATCACCATGTAGAGCACGGCCAGCAGGAAGACGCCGAGGGCCGTCCAGACGTTCAGGCGCAGGCCCAGGATGTGGTGGGCCTCGTCGACGCGCAGGTACTCGGTCCAGACCCGGCCCGCGCAGTACGCGGCGACGTAGAGCGCGAAGGCGCGGCCGTGGCCCAGCTTGAAGCGGCGGTCGGCCCAGATGACCAGGAAGCCGACGCCGACGCACCACAGCGACTCGTAGAGGAAGGTCGGGTGGTAGAGCCCGGCCTCGCGGTTGGCGCCCTCGGTGATCTTCAGGGCCCAGGGCAGATCGGTCGGACGCCCGTACAGCTCCTGGTTGAACCAGTTGCCCCAGCGGCCGATGGCCTGGGCGAAGGCGATGCCGGGGGCGATGGTGTCGGCGTACGCCGGGAGCGGGATGCCCCGGCGGCGGCAGCCGATCCAGGCACCCACCGCGCCCAGCGCGATGGCGCCCCAGATGCCGAGACCGCCCTCCCAGATCTTGAAGGCGTCGACCCAGTCCTCACCCTCGCTGAAGTACAGCTGGTAGTCGGTGATGACGTGGTAGAGGCGCCCGCCGACGAGGCCGAAGGGCACGGCCCAGACGGCGATGTCGGCCACGGTGCCGGCGGTGCCGCCCCGGGCGATCCAGCGCTTGTTGCCGTACCAGACGGCGACGAAGACACCGATGATGATGCAGAAGGCATAGCCGCGCAGCGGGATCGGTCCGAGATGGATCACGCCGGTCGACGGGCTGGGAATGTAGGCAAGTTCCATGGCAGGACCGACGCTACCTTGCCGGACGGGCGGGACGGCAGCCCGTCCGGCAACTTCTGGGTAACTAACCCCGGAGAGTAACCGGCCCTGGCGGACCGGAACCGGGCAGTCGGACCGGGAATCCGGACCGGAGACCGGGACAGGGCCTCCCGATCAGCCCTCCGAGGCCGGCCACGCCGGGGTCGGCACTCCGCGATCAGCCCGCCGGAATCACCCGACCGGGGATCAGCCCGCCGGGGTCGGGGCGGTGCCGGGCTTCTTTCCCTTGTCGGCCTCGGCGACCCACTTCTTCAGGTTCGCCGGGGAGATCTGCTCGTTGCCCTTGGTCGGGAAGATCGACTCCCCGTTGAGGAGGACGGTCGGGGTGCCCCGGAAGCCGCCGTTCTGGAACGCCTGGTTCGACTTGACCACCCAGCTGTCGTGCGTGCCGTCGTTCACACAGGAACGGAACGTCGGCGTGTCGAGACCGGGGACCTTCGCCGCCAGCTCGATCAGCTTGGCGTTCTTCGCGAAGGCGTCGTCCGTCTCCAGCGGCTGGTTCGTGTAGAGCGTGTCGTGGTACGCGGTGAACTTCCCCGCGCCCTGCGCGCACGCCGCCGCGTTCGCCGCGCGCAGCGAGCCGCTGCCGCCCATGTTCCCGTCGATGAGGGTGGCCAGGTGGTACTCGACCTTGAGCGCCCCCGAGCCCTGGAGCTCGTGGATCGTGCCCCGCATGACGTTCTCGAACTGGGCGCACGCCGGGCAGCGGAAGTCCTCCCAGACCGAGAGGGTCGAGGGCGCGTCCGCCTTCCCGGTGGGGATGGCGGGCTTGCCGTCCTCGTCGATCGCCCCGGCGGGCGGGACCACCGGGGCCGCCTTGTCGGAGCCGCCGCCCTTGTCGGCACCGGCCGCGATCACCCCGACGACCGCGGCGAGACCGAGGACGCCGACCACCGCCGCCGACACGATCAGGACACGGCGCCGCTTCTCCCGGCTCTTCTCGTACTCACGCTGTTCCTTGAGGCGCTCCCGCGCGCTCCTGCTGCCGTCACCACTGCTCTTCTCACTCACGCCCGGAGAAACGAACCGGGGAGGCACCTGCGCGCCTCCCCGGTCCCATCTCCACCCGAACGGGCTACTGATCGCGTCGGACGCCCTCGGCGAGTTCGGCCGCGAGGTCGCGCACGGCGGCGAGCCCGGCGGTCTCGTCGTCGGCGTCGAGAAGGCGCTTGACGAAGGCCGAGCCGACGATCACACCGTCGGCGAAGGCCGCGACCTCCTTGGCCTGGACGGCGTTGGAGACGCCGAGGCCGACGCAGACGGGCAGGGTCCGGCCGTCCGCGGTGGCGGCCCGGGTGCGGCGGACCAGGTCGGCCGCCTCGGCGCCGACCGACTCGCGGGTGCCGGTGACCCCCATGAGCGAGGCGGCGTAGACGAAGCCGGAACCGGCCGCCGTGATGGTGGCGAGGCGCTCGTCCTTGCTGCTGGGCGCGACGACGAAGACGGTGGCGAGACCGTGCTTGTCGGCGTGCTCGCGCCAGAGCGCGGACTCCTGGACGGGCAGGTCGGGCAGGATGCAGCCCGCGCCGCCCGCCGCCGCCAGCTCCTCGGTGAAGCGCTCGACGCCGTACCGGTCGATCGGGTTCCAGTACGTCATGACGAGGACCGGCTTCCCGGTGGCCTCGTGGGCCTCGCGGACCGTCCGCATCACGTCGGCGATCTTGACGCCGCCGCGCAGGGCGATGTCGTCGGCGGTCTGGATGACCGGGCCGTCGAGGACCGGGTCGCTGTGCGGGAGACCGACCTCGACGACGTCGGCGCCGCCCTCGAAGGCGGCCTTGATCGCGGCGATGCCGCCGTCCACGGTCGGGAAACCGGCCGGGAGGTAGGCGATCAGCGCGGCCCGGTCCTCGGCCTTCGCCTTGGCCAGGGTGTCGCCGAGCAGCTGGATGTTGCCGTGCGTCATCGGGAACCCTCCCCGTCGTAGAGGCCGAAGTAGCGGGCGGCCGTGTCCATGTCCTTGTCGCCGCGCCCGGAGAGGTTGACCAGGAGCAGACCGTCCGGGCCCAGCTCCTTGCCGACCTCCAGGGCCCCGGCGAGGGCGTGCGCCGACTCGATGGCCGGGATGATGCCCTCCGTACGGGAGAGCAGGCGCAGCGCCTGCATGGCCGCGTCGTCGGTGACGGCGCGGTACTCGCCGCGACCGCTGTCCTTGAGGTACGCGTGCTCCGGGCCGATGCCCGGGTAGTCGAGGCCCGCCGAGATCGAGTAGGGCTCGGTGATCTGGCCCTCCTCGTCCTGGAGGACGTACGACCGCGAGCCGTGCAGGATGCCGGGCTCGCCCGCGGTGAGGGTGGCCGCGTGCTCGCCGGTCTCGACGCCGTGGCCGGCCGGCTCGCAGCCGATCAGGCGCACATCGGCGTCGGGGACGAAGGCGTGGAAGAGGCCGATGGCGTTGGAGCCGCCGCCGACGCAGGCCACGGCCGCGTCGGGCAGGCGCCCGGCGCGCTCCAGGATCTGGCGGCGGGCCTCGACGCCGATGACCCGGTGGAAGTCGCGGACCATGGCGGGGAAGGGGTGCGGTCCCGCGACGGTGCCGAAGAGGTAGTGGGTGCGGTCGACGTTGGCCACCCAGTCGCGGAAGGCCTCGTTGATGGCGTCCTTGAGGGTGCGGCTGCCGGAGGTCACGGCGATGACCTCGGCACCGAGCATCCGCATCCGGGCCACGTTGAGGGCCTGGCGCTGGGTGTCGACCTCGCCCATGTAGATGGTGCAGTCGAGGCCGAAGAGGGCGCAGGCGGTGGCGGTGGCCACGCCGTGCTGGCCCGCGCCGGTCTCGGCGATGACCCGGGTCTTGCCCATGCGCTTGGTGAGCAGGGCCTGCCCGAGCACGTTGTTGATCTTGTGCGAGCCGGTGTGGTTGAGGTCCTCGCGCTTGAGGAAGACCCGGGCGCCGCCGGCGTGCTCGGCGAACCGGGGCACCTCGGTGAGGGCGCTGGGGCGGCCCGTGTAGTTCACCATGAGGTCGTTCAGCTCATGGGCGAACGCGGGGTCGGCCTTGGCCTTCTCGTACTCGACGGCGACCTCGTCGACGGCGGCGACGAGCGCCTCCGGGATGAACTTGCCGCCGTAGGCGCCGAAGTAGCCCTCGGGCGTGGGGACCTGGCCGTCCGGGTCCGGAATGAAGAACTCGCTGGTCATGCGGTTGCTCCTCGCGGGGCTCTGGGCCCCGTGTGTACGTGGTGGATGGTCACGTCTGCGCGCGACTGCCCGCGCCTCCGGCCGCGTACGGAAAGATCCCACCGGGCACCGAGGGGTGCGGGAGGGTACGGCGGCGGAGGCATCCACGAAGGATGCCGTACGGAGTCGTCAGAGGGCGCGCGGGGTGCGCGGGCGCCATCGCATGCCGTTGACCTGACCGGGCTCGTCGCCGATCACGTACCGCACCCGGCGGCCGAGGACCCGGCGGGCGGGGGCGCGGCAGCCGCGCGGGCGGCAGCCCCGGGCCAGGGGGGCGTGCGGGGGGGGGGGGGGGGGTGGGGGGTGGGGGGCGGGGGGTGGGGACGGGCCCGGGGCCGTTCCAGGAAGGCGCCCGGGGCCCGGTGCGGTCAGCCGTCCTGCTGGTCGAGGATGCCCGACTGGGCGATGAGATAGCCGAGTTGGGCCCGGCTGCCGCTGCCGAGGGTGGCGGCGAG
>NZ_MSJP01000108.1 GCF_014596525.1 Streptomyces sp. CBMA291 | reverse complement strand
TCGACACTCACCGGCTACCACTCCGGCCTCTACGTGGTAACCGCCATCTCCATCGCCACCCTGGCCCTCACCCTCACCGCCGCACTCCGCGCCTCAACCCGACGCAAGACAGCAACACCCTCCACGTAACCGCTCCCCGAACGCCCGGCCGGCTCCCCGTCCCTCCCCTCGAACGGGAGGGAGGGGGACGCCGGTCTTCGGCGTGCCCGCGCGACCGGCCCCGTCAGCGTCCCGCGCTGGTGAGCACGGCGGTGAACACGGGCCGCCCGCCCTGGACCCCGGTGACCCGCACCGCGACACCGCCGGGCACCGGAGTGGGGACGGTGTGGGCCTCGATCCGGCAGGGCGGGTCGAACTCCGCGCGCCGGTGTACGTCGACGGTGAACGACACCGGATGGAAGGGGACCGGCGCGAGCAGGGCCCTGGCCGCCTGGTGCGCGACCTCCACCAAGGCCATGTCCGGGTAGTGGCCCGTCTCCGGGCCGAACAGGGCGGTGTCCCCGGCGCGCAGCTGCCAGCACCCGGAGAGGGGCGTGGGGGCGAGTACCACCCGTGCGGTGCCGGTCCGTCCGACGAGGTGGGATCCGACCGGCACCGCCGACGCGAACGGCGGGCCCGCGACGGGAAGCGGCCGGAGGGCGACCACGCCCAGCCGGCCCTCGCCCGCGGCGACCGTACGGTCGCCGGACCGGACCCGTATCCCGCAGGTCAAGGCGGTCGCCCGGCCGTCATCGCGCTCCACACCGGAGCAGACCGTCTCCATGCGCAATCCGGCGCCCCCGTCCGGCGCTTCGAGGAACTCAGGCCGCACCTGGTAGCGCAACCGCTCGATGACAAGGGAGTGACCGGGCGGTACGGCGAGCTCGGTACGGCACAGCAGTGCGGCGCTCCGGCGCAGGGACTCCACCATGAGCACGGGATCGCGCCCGCCACCCACGAGAGCGAAGTCCCCGGCGTCGTCGGGCCACTTCGCCCGTACGGCGAAACGGGCGCCGCCCCGCCCCTCCCGGTCGGCCGGCGCGACGCCGACGGTCCCCGAACCGTCGGTCACGGTTGTCCTCTGCATGGCTTCTCCTCACGGCGTGGAATCCCTCGGGATTCCACTCTGGATTTCCCCTTGCCGAAGAAATGTATGTCCAACGGCGCTATTGCTTCAAGAAATTGAACGACAGCGGGCTTATGCCCCCGTCACGGTCGTGGACGGACTAGTTTCCGTGCGCGCCTCTGCAAAGACGCCACCCGGCTGATCTGTAACGTCTTCGGCGGAGAGCCGGGTTTCGCTATTTTCAGAACCGGAAGGAACTTTCATGGGTGAGCTGTCATCGGCCAATCGTCCAGCGGTGGCCGTGAAAGACGACCTGCGTTCCGTCATGCGCAATTTCGCCACCGGCGTCTGTGTGGTGAGCACGTTCTCCGACGCGGAATCCGCGCGACGGCACAACGCCCTCACGATCAACTCGCTGACGTCGGTCTCGCTGGACCCGCCGCTGGTGTCGCTGAGCATCCGCCGCGATTCCGCCTTCGTGGACGACCTCATGTCCTCCCGGGTCTGGGCCCTTTCCATTCTCGACGGCGGCGGCGAGGACCTCGCGAGGATCTTCGCCCGCCCCGCAGAGGAGCGCGTGAAGGCCCTGCGCAGCCTGCCCGCGGAGCCCGGTGGTCAGACAGGGGCGCTGATCCTCGACTCGGCAGCCTGGATGGAATGCCGCTATCACGCCCATCTGGTGGCCGGTGACCATCTGCTGATCCTCGGCGAGGTCGTCGGCGCGGGCGTACGCAACTCCGGGTCGTCGCTCGTGTTCCTGCACGGGAAGTTCCACGGCGTCGACCAGAGCGCGATATGAGCGGACCGGAAGAGCTATGGACGAGGATCTCCATGTCCTCCCTGCATCGATAGGTGGCTGACACATGTCTGGAATATCGATCGCTGTGGTCGGAGGGGGCGCGTCCGCCGTCTGCCTCGTCGACGCACTGGCCCAGGCGCAGAGCCCGGCGGGCAGCATCACGGTGTTCGAGCCGTCGCCGAATCTCTGGCGCGGCCGGGCCTATCAGGTCGACATCGAGACCATCAAGGTGAATGCGCCGCCGGAGGACATGTCCGTGCGCGTGGGCGACCCGGGCCATTTCGGGCGCTGGCTGGAGACACGGGAGCGCGTCGTCGACGACTTCGACAGCGCCGACCCGTACTCCGGTACGCGATTTCCGCCGCGCACCGTCTACGGCGAGTACCTGGAGCAGTCCGCCTACGCGGCCCTCGGGGGGCTGCGCAGAAACGGCTGGCGGGTCGACCTGGTCGGCGCGGCGGTCACCTCGGCCCGGCGCACCGCCGACCAGGTCCATCTGGAGACGGCCAACGGCAGCGCCGGAGCCTTCGACTACGTCGTCCTCTGCGTGGGCGGCGACAGCCCCATGGACGCCTACGGCCTCTTCGGCGCCCCCGGGTTCATCGCGGACCCCTACCCGATGTCCCACAGCCTCCGGGAGATCGGCACCCAGGAGGACGTGGCGGTCATCGGCAGCGGCCTCACCGCCGTCGACATCATCCTCGCCCTCGCGGCCCAGGGACATCAGGGGCGCATCAGCCTGCTCTCCCGGCGGGGCGTGCTCCCCGGCGTCCGGCAGCGCCCGATCGCCTTCGAACCCCGCCACCTCACCAAGGAGCGGATGCGGGCCCTGGCCCGGAGCGGCCGTGAGCTGACCCTCGGCGAGTTCGCGCAGATGGTCTGGACCGAACTGCGCGACGCCGGGGCCGACCTCGACGCGGTCCTCGCGGAGATCACCCACCTCGACAAGGAGGCCCCGGCGGACCGGCTGCGGCGTCAGTTCGCGGCCGTGGACTCGCCCGACCCGGGACTACGGGTGCTCCAGCACGCCGTCCCCGACATCGGCCCCGACGTCTGGCCGCTGCTGCGGGAGGAAGACCGGGCGGAACTGCTCCGCGCCCACTACCGCACCGTCATGAGCCTGTGCTGCCCCATGCCGCCCGCCAGCGCGGCGACGCTGCTGCGGCTCCTCGACTCGGGCCAGTTGCGCATGCACTCCGGCCTGCGGAAGGTCGCGGAACGCTCCATCGGCGGCTTCGAGCTGATCGTCGAGGGCGCCGCGCCTCTCGGCGCCGACAAGGTCGTCAACGCGGTCAACGCCTCCAAGGGCCGTATCACCCCCGATGCCCTGCCCCTGGTGACCACCCTGACGAGGGCGGGCGCGGCGAGCCGTCACCCGCTCGGCGGGCTGCACCTCGCCCGAGCGACCAGCAGACTCCTCACCGAGGGCAGCCAGGACCCCAGGCTCTACGGACTCGGCACCATCGGCGCCGGCTCGCTCTTCTTCACCTTCGGCGTCCCCTCCCTGGTGGACCGCGCGGAGGACATCGTCGCCGCCATCCTCCAGCACGCCGACGACACCCACGCGACCCGCGCCGAGGACGTACTGCTGCCCGCCTAGGTCCCGCCCGCCTAGGTCCTGTCCGGCGATCCCGCCGGGGTCCCGAGCGGCCCCGCCCGGCCCGCCTGCCACCCGCACTACCCGCACCACCCGCACCACCCGCACGGGTCGTACCGCCTGTACGGCCAGTACCGCTCCGCCCACCGGCAATTTCCCCGCACCGCCCGCCCACGGCCGTAACGAGAGAGGAAGCCAGCATGACCACGACGACCGAGCACACCACCGAGCCCCGCGCGGAGTTCCTCGCCGACACCGCGACCGGTCTGCCGATCCCCGGGGAGCCCGTCTTCGACACCCCGGAGGAGACGCGACGGCACCGCAAGCAGCGACTGGCCGCGGCCCTGCGCCTGTTCGGCAAGTACGGATTCGGCGAGGGCATCTCCGGTCACATCTCGGTGCGCGACCCGGAGTACCCCGACCAGTTCTGGGTCAACCCCTTCGGCGTCTCCTTCAAGCACGTCAAGGTCTCCGACCTGATCTGCGTGGACGCCCAGGGCCGCGTGGTGCGGGGAAAGCACCGCGTCAACCCCAGCGCCTTCGTCATCCACTCCCAGATCCACGAACTCCACCCCGGCGCGACCGCCGCCGCGCACGGACACACCGCCCACTCCCGCGCCCTCGGCTCCCTCGGCCGCCTCCTCGACCCCATCGACCAGGAGTCGGCCGCCTTCTACGGCCGCCAGACCCTGTACGAGGCCTACGAAGGCCCGTCCGTCTCCCTGGAGCAGGGCCGCGACATCGCCGAGCGGCTCGGCGACAACCGGGCCATCCTCCTCCGCCACCACGGGCTGATCACGGTCGGCGGCTCCCTCGACGAGGCCGTCCACTGGTTCTTCACCTACGACAGCTGCGCCCAGGTCCAGCTGCTCGCGCTCGGGGCCGGCACTCCCAAGCCGTTCACCCACGAACAGGCCGTGGCGGCGGGCGAGGGCTTCGGTGACGCCCAGCTCGGCTGGTTCAGCTTCCAGCTGCTCTGGGACGAGATCGTCCGCGAGGAGCCCGACCTGCTCGACGAGTGAACCACCCGCCTGCCGGGCGAGTGAGCGGCCCGCCGCCCCCTCGCCGTACCCCCTGAGAAGGATGGAGGAACGTCCCCCATGAACGCATCGCAGGACGACCCGTCGCAGAGCTGGCGGAGCCTGCCCGCCGAGCAGCAGCCGACCTGGCCCGACCAACAGGCCCTCGACGCCGTGATCGGCGATCTCGCCGCCTCGCCGCCCCTCGTCTTCGCCGGTGAATGCGACCGACTGAGGGACCGGCTGGCCGCCGTGGCACGCGGTGAGGCGTTCCTCCTCCAGGGCGGCGACTGCGCCGAGACCTTCGACGCCGTCTCTGCCGACCAGGTCCGGGACAAGGTCAAGACCCTGCTCCAGATGGCGGCCGTGCTCACCTATGCCACCTCCGTACCGGTGATCAAGGTCGGCCGCATCGCCGGGCAGTACTCCAAGCCGCGCTCCCGGCCCACCGAGCGGCGCGACGGCGTGGAACTCCCGGTCTACCGGGGCGACGCCGTCAACGGCCTGGCGTTCACCCCGGAGAGCCGCACCCCCGACCCCGAGCGGCTCCGGCGCATGTACCACGCCTCCGCCGCCACCCTGAACATCGTCCGCGCCTTCACCACCGGCGGCTACGCCGACCTCCGCCAAGTGCACCACTGGAACCAGGACTTCGTGGCCGGATCCCCGATCGGCGAGCGGTACGAACGGCTGGCCGGGGAGATCGACCGGGCGCTCGCCTTCCTCAAGGCCTGCGGGGCGCAGCCGGGCGAGTTCGGCTCCACCGAGTTCTACTCCAGCCACGAGGCGCTGATCCTCGACTACGAGGCGGCCCTCACCCGGCGCGACTCCCGTACCGGTCAGTGGTACGACGTCTCCGGCCACCTGCTGTGGATCGGCGAACGCACCCGCCAACTGGACGGAGCGCACATCGAGTTCGCCTCCAAGGTCCGCAACCCGATCGCGGTGAAGCTCGGGCCCACCGTCGCCGCCGACGAGGCCCTGGCACTGATCGACCGCCTCGATCCCGACCGGGAGCCGGGCCGGCTGTCCTTCATCACCCGGATGGGCTCGGAGAAGGTCCGGGACGTCCTTCCCGGACTCGTGGAGAAGGTGACGGCCTCCGGCGCCCGGGTCGCCTGGATCTGCGACCCCATGCACGGCAACACCTTCACCGCGCCCAGCGGCCACAAGACCCGCCGCTTCGACGACGTACTGGACGAGGTCCGGGGCTTCTTCGAGGTCCACCGAGGCCTCGGCACCCACCCCGGCGGCATTCACATCGAGCTGGCCGGCGAGGACGTCACCGAATGCGTCGGCGGCGGAACCGAGGTCCGCTTCGACGACCTCGGACACCGTTACGAGTCCGCCTGCGACCCGCGCCTCAACCGCTACCAGTCGCTCGATCTGGCCTTCCAGGCAGCCGAGTTGTACCAGGAACGGACCGTCGACCGGGACCTCTCGCTGTCGGCCGCCCCGCTCGGGACGGGCACCGGACCGACGGGGGACTTCCGGTGATCCGTACGGCGGCGGTCGTGGGCACCGGCCTGATCGGCACCTCGGTGGCGCTCGCCCTGACCCGCAGGGGCATCCGCGTCCATCTGTTCGACGCGGATGAGTCGGCGGCCCGTACGGCGGCCGCGCTCGGCGCGGGAACCGTCGACCCGCCCGCAGGACCGGTGGACATCGCCGTCCTGGCGGTGCCGCCCGGGAGGGTCGGGGACGTGCTCGCCGAGCAGCAGGCGCGCGGGCTGGCCCGCAGCTACACCGACGTGGCCAGCGTCAAGACCGGCCCCCAGCGGGACGTGCACCGGCTCGCCGACCCCTCCTGCCACATCGGCGGCCACCCCATGGCCGGGCGCGAGCGGTCCGGGCCGCTCGCCGCGTCGGCCACCCTCTTCGAAGGCCGCTCCTGGGTGCTCACGCCCACCCCCGAGACCTCGACGGACACCTTGAACCGGGCCCTGGAGATGGTGGCCCTCTGCGAGGCGGTGCCGGTGGTCATGGAGAGCGAGGCGCACGACCGGGCGGTCGCCCTCGTCTCGCACACCCCGCACCTCGTCGCCTCCCTGATGGCGGCGCGCCTGGAGCGCATCCCCGACGACGCCTCACGCCTCGCCGGTCAGGGGCTGCGGGACGTCACCCGGATCGCGGGAAGCGACCCCCGGCTGTGGAGCGACATCCTGGACGCCAACGCCACGCCCGTCGCGGACGTCCTGGAGGCGCTCGCCGCCGACCTCGTCACGACCGTGGCGGCGCTGCGGGCGGTGGCGGGCGGGGACGCCGCGGCGCGCGCGGAAGGGACCGTACGCGTCGCCGACCTGCTCGGCCGGGGCAGGAAGGGCCATGGGCGCCTGCCCGGCAAGCACGGACAGAAACCGTCCCGCCTCACCGCGGTGCATGTGCTCATCGGGGACCAGACGGGCGAACTGGCCCGGCTCCTGGCCGGGGTGGCGGACCTGGACGTCAATGTCGAGGAGGTGTCCATCGACCACTCCCCGGCCGAGCGCAGCGGACTGGTGGAACTGGTCGTGGACGACTCCGTCGCCGTCCGCATGGCACGGCGCCTCACGGAGGACGGCTGGGCGGTGCAACGCCCCGAGCCCCGCGCCGGAACCCCGTCCGGGGGACCCGCGCCCTCGCCGGAGGCCGGATCGGACCGGTCGAGGGTGCCGATGGCGGCCGGCGCGGCCTGATCGCGCGGTGCCCGGCGGGACACCCCGCGTAAACGGGAAGGCCGCCTCTCCGCCCGGGACGAGCCCCGGTGGGGAGGCGGTATTCCACGGGTACGCGCGGGTGCGGGGCAGGGCGTACGGGCCACGCCCGTCCTCCCCCGGGACCGCCCGTCCTCCCCCGGGACCGCCCGTCCTCCCCCGGGACCGCCCGTCCTCTCCGGGACCGCCCGTACGGGACGCGGCCCCCGTAGCGGGCCCGACGGCGGTGATGTCAGGGGTGTGAACAAGGGGGGGAGAGCGGCGGATGGGGCCGTAGGGTCGGGGGCAGAGGCGATGGCTCGCGCTCCCGCGCCCCCCGGCCGAGGCCCACGCCCTCCGGCCGCGCCCCCTGGCCACCCGTCAGTCCGTACCGCCCTGATTCCCGTCGGCCCAAGCGGTGGCGCAGAAAGCACGCCTGTCGATGACTCGTACGAATACACCCGTCATATCCGCCCCCGGCATGCCGCATCTGCTCCTGCTGGTCCTCTGCTGCCTCTCGGGCTTCGCGCTCCTGCTGCCGCTCTCCCCGCAGTGGGCCGTCCACGGAGGCGCCGACGAGTTCGGCGCCGGACTCGTCACCGCCACCTTGATGGCCGCCACCGTGCTGGCCCAGCTCCTCGTCAAGACGGCCCTGGACAGGCTCGGATGGGCCCGCACCCTCGCCCTGGGCGCCTTGCTGCTCGGCCTTCCCGCGCCGGTGCAGGCCCTCGACGACAGCCTCTGGACGATTCTGCTCACCACCGCCCTGCGCGGGCTCGGCTTCGGCATCATCACCGTCTGCGGGTCCACCGCCGCCGCGACCCTCGCCCCGCCCGGACGCCGGGGAGCGGCCGTCGGCCTGTACGGTCTCGCCCTCACCCTGCCCCAAGTGGTACTGACCCCGGCCGCCCCCGCCCTGGCCTCGGCCCTCGCCCTCCCCGCGATCCTCGCCTGCGGTGTACTGCCCGTTCTCGGCCTGCCGTTCGCCCGAGGTCTCGGCCGGGCGGTCGACGCCCGTACCACCGCCTCCGCGACGGAACACGCGGTCGAGGGAGCCGCCCCCGCAACCACCGTGCTCCGCCGCATCCTGCTGCCCCTGCTCACCCTGCTCCTGGTCACGGCCGCCGGAGGCGCCGTCCTGACCTTCGCCCCTCAGCTCCTCGACCGGCCGGCCCTTGCCGCGCTCGCGCTGTTCCTCTTCACCGCCACCGGTGCGGGCGCCCGCTGGGGCGCCGGCGTCCTGGCGGACCGCCTCCCGCTCCGCCCGCTGACCTGCGCCCTTCTGGTCACCGCCGCCACCGGGCTCGCGCTCGTCGCCCTGGCCGTCCGTTCCGACCGGCCCCTTCTCGTCCTGCTCCTGGCCGGTCTCGTGCTTCTGGGGGCGGGGTACGGAGGGCTCCAGAGCCTCACCTTCGTCCAGTCCTTCGACCGCGCCGGAGCCGAGAACCGGCACACCACCTCCGTCGCCTGGAACATCGGCTACGACTCCGGAACCGGAATCGGGTCCCTGCTCCTCGGCCTCGCCGCCCACGTCGCGACCTTCTCGGCAGGATTCGTCCTGCTGTCCGGCGCCATGACACTCGTCGCGGTCGTGGTGCTCGCGCTGGGAGGCCGGCCGCGAGCCGCTCCCGTGGCCGGTGAGACGGACGCGGCCGAGCACGGCCCGCGCCCGTCGTTCTCCGACCACTAGAAGGCCGGACCGGAGTCTCAGTCCGGGTACTTGCTGGGGAACCAGCCGGTCCATGTGCCGCCGCTGTAACGGTGGTTGGTCCACAGGCCGTTGTCGCTGCCGTAGACGTTCACGTTGAAGGACCAGGGGTCGCTGGTGTCGTAGTCGTAGACGTACGCGGGGCTGGTGGCGTAGCCGCCCATGGAGGACCAGTTGGTCCACTTCCCGCCGAGCGTCCAGCGGGACCACACCGCGTGGTCGGTGCCGATGATGAACTCCTGCTTGGAACCGTCCGGCAGGGTCGTCGAGGTGAATCCGTACTCGCAGATGTACAGGCCACCACCACGAGAGCAGTAGTCCGCGGCCTGGGCCGGCTGTGTGGCGAGGCCCAGACAGGCGGCGGCGGTGACCGCGAGCGCCATGATCTTCTTCGGGTTCATGCGTACCAGGCTAGGAAGCCCCGCTGTCGTGCCGCTATCGCCCGGCTAAGGGGTCCTAGGGGGTGTCTTCAAAATGATCACGGTTGGTGGATCATGGGGTCGTGATACGTCGTCATGAACTGTCTGATGCCGAGTGGGAGTTCGTCCGGCCGCTGTTGCCCGAGTCGTCGCGGGGACGCAAGCGGCTGGATGACCGCCGGGTCCTGAATGGAATCGTTTGGAAGTTCCGGACTGGGACGGCCTGGCGGGACGTGCCCGAGCGTTATGGTCCGTGGGCCACGCTCCACACCCGTTTCCGCAGGTGGGCTGCGGACGGCACGTTCGACCGGATGCTGCGGGCCGCTCAGGCGAAGGCGGACGCGGCAGGCGACATTGAGTGGCTGGTGTCGGTCGACTCCACGGTCGTCCGTGCCCACCAGCACGCGGCCGGAGCCAGAAAAGGGGGCTCCGCGACCCGGCCCTCGGCCGGTCCAGAGGCGGGCTGACCAGCAAGATCCATCTGGCCTGCGACGGGCGGGGCCGTCCGCTCGGCTTCGTTGTCACGGGCGGCAACACCAACGACTGCACCCGGTTCACCGCCGTGATGGAAGCGATCAGGGTGCCCCGGATCGGACCGGGACGGCCCCGCGTCCGGCCCGATCACGTCCTGGGCGACAAGGGCTACAGCTCGAAGGCGATCCGCGCCTGGCTCCGCCGGCGGAGCATCGCCCACACGATTCCCGAACGGGCCGACCAGGCCCGCAACCGGGCCCGGCGAGGCAGCCACGGAGGCCGCCCGCCGGCCTTCGACCGCGAGACCTACAAACACCGCAACGTCGTCGAACGCTGCTTCAACAGACTGAAGCAGTGGCGCGGCATTGCCACCCGGTACGACAAGACCGCCGAGTCCTACGAAGCCGCCGTCGCACTCGCCTCACTCCTGATGTGGGCGTGACATTTGACGACAGAACCTAAGGGGCTCTAAAGGGCTTGGTGGGAAGGGGAGTCGGGGATGCGGAAGCGCCCCGTGGTCGTGTGGTCTCGGTGGCGCCGCCTGCCCGCCTGCCCGCCTGCCCGCCTGCCCGCCTGCCCGCCCGCCCGCGCCCACCCTTCCGCTGCCCGCTGCGTACGTCATCGGCCTTGACGGCGCCGTCCATTGAGCGTTCATCGAAACGGACTGCACCGCCCGCGCGGAACCGGCCGACATCCTGGCCGCTGTCGACTTCCTGCCCTGACCGGGCTGTTCGGCCGCTTGCATCCGGCTCCGCTCGCGGGGAACGATCGCTCGCGCCTCCGTGTTCTACAGTGGTGTAGAAGAGTCGACGGCTCGGCCGATTCCGTACCGAAGGGATTCATCGGGACAAGTCGGCGTATCCAAGGGCCGGTTCGGGAAAGAGAGGAAACGGGATGGAGATCTCCGGCATCATCAGTGCGGTCGTGATCGGCATCGTCATCGGGTCGCTGGGACGGCTGGTCATGCCCGGACGGCAGCGGATCGGTGTGCTGTGGACGATCGCGGTCGGCATCGTCGCCGCCGTCATCGGCACCGCCGTCGCCTCGGCGCTGGGCGTGGCCGACACCAAGGGCATCGACTGGATCGAATGGCTGATCCAGATCGGCCTCGCCGTGGTGGGCATCACGGCGCTCGAACGGTTCAAGGCCCGCGGCTGACGGACAGGCGCGGTCACACGGGGAAGTACGGGGACGGGGGAGTCTTTCGGTGCGGGGGAACAGGCTGAGGGCGCGGTTCAGGTACTGGTTCGACGGCACGATGGACCGGGGGACCCCAGCCCTGATCAGCTGGCTGGCGCTGGCCTCGATCCTGCTCATAGTGGCGGTCTCGACCCTGGTCTCCCTCCTCACGGACAGCGACGCCGAGGAGAACGGCGGCTGGTCGGGCGTGGCCTGGATGAGCCTGCTGCGCACCCTCGACCCGGGCACCATGGGAGGGGACACCGGAGGACCGGTGTTCCTCGCCCTGATGCTGACGGTCACCATCGGCGGCATCTTCATCGTCAGCGCCCTCATCGGTGTCCTGACCACCGGCCTCAACCAGAAGATCCAGGAACTGCGCAAGGGCCGCTCGCGACTGGTGGAGCGCGGCCACACCATCGTGCTCGGCTGGTCCGACCAGGTCTTCACGGTGATCGCGGAACTCGTCGAGGCCAACCAGAGCGAACGCCGCTCCTGCGTGGTCGTCCTCGCCGACCGCGACAAGGTCACCATGGAGGACGCGATCCGGGCCAGGATCCCCGACATGGGCCGCACCCGGGTGATCTGCCGATCCGGCAGCCCGCTGGTCCGCGCCGATCTGGAACTCGTCAGCCCGGACACCGCGAAGTCGGTCATGGTCCTGCCGCCGGTCGGCGACGACAAGGACGTGGACGTCATCAAGGTCCTGCTGCTCCTGAACAGCCGCACCTGGCAGGGCCCCCGGCCCCATGTCGTGGCCGCCGTGCACGACTCGGACAACCTCGCCGCCGCCCGCCTCGCCGCCGGGGAGGGCGCCCTGGTGATCGACGCCGAGGACATCGCCGTACGCCTCATGGCCCAGGCCCACCGGCAGACCGGTCTCTCCGGCGTCTTCGACGAACTGCTGAGCTTCGTCGGCAACGAGTTCTACTTCCGCGAGGAGACCTCCCTCGTCGGCACCACCTACGGAGAGGCGCTCCACGCCTTCGAGGTCGGCGCGACGGCCGGACTGCGCCGAAGCGACGGCCGGATCCAGGTCAACCCGGCCATGGACACGGTCATCGGCCCCGGCGACCAGTTGCTCGTGATCGCCGAGGACGATCTGTTGATACGACCGGCCAAGGCCCGGCCCCGGATCGTCGAGGCGGCCATCACCTCGGCGCCCGCCCGGCCGCCCCGGCGCGACCACACCCTGCTCATCGGCGAGAACTCCCGCACGGCCAAACTCGTCGCCCTGCTCGACAGCTTCGTCCAGCCCGGCTCGACCCTCGACATCGCGGCGCCCCGGCGGCCGGACACCGCCCTGGACCAGCCGGTCTCCCATCTCACCGTGGGCTTCAAGCACTGCGAGCCGACGCGGCGGTCCTCCCTCGAAGGCCTCGGCCTGGGCGGCTACCAGCACATCGTCGTCCTCTCGGACGAGACCGTCGCCCCCGGTCCGGCCGACGACCGGACCCTTGTGACCCTGCTCCATCTGAGGGACATCGAGGAACGCCTGGGCGACCCCTATTCGATCGTCACCGAGATGAACGACGACGCCAACCGCGAGGTCGCCCAGGTCACCAAGGCCGACGACTTCATCGTCAGCACCAAGGTGATCAGCCTGCTGCTCACCCAGCTCACGGAGAACCACGACCTGTACGACGTGTTCGCCGACCTCTTCGACCCGGAGGGCTCGGAGATCTACCTCAAGCCCGCACCCCACTACATCGTCCCCGGCGTCGAAGCCACCTTCGCCACCGTCGTCGAAGCGGCCCGCCGCGCGGGCGAGACGGCCATCGGCTACCGGCTCGCCCGGCACGGCGAGGAGCCGCCCGGCTACGGCATCCACCTCAATCCGCCGAGGACCGCCCCACTGACCCTCGGCCCCGATGACGCCGTCGTCGTGCTCGCCGAGGGGGAGACCACGGCGCGCGGTCAGGCGCGGTCCGTCAGATCCTCCGCGTAGATCTGCGAGAGGGGCTGCGGGCCCACGTACCGCTGACAGTTGCACTGGCCCGCCTCGTAGCGGACGGGCTTCTTGTTCTCGTCCCAGGCCGAGGGGACCTCGACCCGCTCGTGGCAGAGGCCCTGCTTGTCGTGCTTGGCCAGATGGTGGGTGCACCCGCAGATCGGCTCCGGGGTGCGGTGGGAGGCTTCGAGGGCCAGCCGCTCCTGCTTGGCCGCCTCAAGGATTTCCAGCTTGCGCTCGTGGCGGTGGCGCAGCGCGGTGCGGCCGTTGTCGACCGCCCAGGCGAAGCCACCGGTCCAGAACAGGATGAGTACCACCCAGAGCCAGGTCATTCGTCGTCCTTCCTCCCGGTTCCGAAGGCCAGGATAGGGCTCGATTCATCCATAGGAGAGGTTGGAGCAGGGGTCGTCGTCGGCGGAGCGGGTGTCTTCGGCGGGCACCGTCGCGGGTGCGCCGGAAGGGGCCGCCGAGGGGGTGTCCGCGTAGGACCGTCCGAGGATCACACTGATTCCCGGGGCGGGGACCTGGCGGGCTTCGGCGTCGGTGAAGAACCGGGCGAGGGCCGCTGCCTGGTCCCGCTGGGCGGGGCCGTACTCGATCACGGTGCCCGAGTAGTCCTGGGTGGCGGCGGTGGCCGTGCCGGTGACGGTGAATCCGGCGGTCCGCAGGCTCTCCGCCGCCCGCGCGGCAAGCCCCCTGGTCCGGGTGCCGTTGTAGACGGCGACGGCGATGCCCGCACCGGAGACCGGCGAGGGGGTGGCCTCGACGGTGGACGGTGGGGCGGCGGCCCTTCCGGCCCCGCCGCCTCCGCCAGTACCGCCGCCTCGGCCTGTACCGCCGCCTCCGCCAGTACCCCTGACTCCGCCAGTAACGGCGGCCCCACCGGCTCCGCCGGCCCCGTCACCTTCGGCTGTTCCGGCGTCGAGTGGGCGGTCGGCCTTCAGTGCCGCCCACAGGGCATCCGCCTCGGGTTCGACGATCGCGACCCGGGCGCCCTGGTAGCGCCAGGGGATCGTGACGAACTTCGTGTTGTGCAGGTCGACGTCCTTCAGGGACATCGCGAACGAGATCAGCTTCTCGGCGGAGCCGAGCCCGGGGTCCACGGTCAGTGAATCGGTCGCCGCGTTCGCGAGCGGCAGCAGCCTGGTCGGGGTGAACCCCTCGCTCTTGACCTTCTTGAGCAGACTGGCCACGAACGCCTGCTGCCGCTTGATGCGGCCGATGTCGGAGCCGTCGCCGATGCCATGGCGCAGCCGTACGTAGTCCAGGGCCCGCTGCCCCGACACGGTCTGCTCGCCCCGGGGGAAGAGCAGATCGCCCCGGGTCGCCCGCTTCGGGTTGAGGTCCTTCTGGTAGACGTCGCCGGGCAGACACACCCGTACCCCGTCGACGACGTCCGTGAGGGCGGCGAAGCCCTTGAAGTCGACGACGACGGTGTGGTCGACGCGGAGCCCGGTCAGCCGCTCCACGGTGTTCTGGGTGCACGCCGGGTTTCCCTCGACGGTCTGGCCGACGGTGAACGCCGAGTTGAACATGGCCCCTTCGCGCGGTGGAGTCCAGGAACCGTCGGGGAGCCGGCAGGCCGGGATGTCCACGAGGGTGTCCCGGGGGAAGGACACGGCGACGGCGTGCCGCTGATCCCCGTACACATGCAACAGGAAGGCGGTGTCCGAACGGCCGATGCCGTTCGCGTCCCCGCCGCCGAGGTCGCTGTTGCCGCCGGTCCTCGCGTCCGAGCCGATGACCAGGACGTTCTGCCCGTCGGCGGAGGCGGCGGGCCGGTCGTCGGAGAGACCGTCCGCACCGAAGGTGGCGATGCCGCCGCCCAGTTCGAGATAGATCCAGCCCGCTCCCGCGCCCGCCAGCACGACGAGCGCGAGCGTCGTCGTGAGCAGCCGCCCGCCCCCGCGCCGTGTCCTGCGGCCGCCCGGCGCCGTGGTCCGGTGCGCGCGCTTGCCGTGGTTTCCGCCTGCCATCTTCGTGTCCTCGTTCGTCCCAGCCCGTAAGGAGGAGACGGCAGGCCCCTCTCCACGGTTGCACTCACGGCGACGGGGTGCTCACGCACGGCAGTGCGACCCCGGTCCGCGCCGCAGGTGCCCCTGTCCAGGGCTTCTACAGTGCTGTAGATTCAGGGGGGTTGCCGCAGCGGGGACCGGTAGGTCCCGGCGCACGGCTCCGGCATCTCCGACCAGGCAGACACCTGCCGTCCGTCACCCGCCACCCGCCACCGGGAGAAGACGTACCGCATGTTCGGCATCAGCGAACTCGCCATCCTGCTCATCGTGGTCATCGCGGTCCTCGGCGCCAAAAGACTTCCCGAACTCACCCGGTCCCTGGGCAAGTCGACGCGCATTCTCAAGAGCGAGGCGAGGGCGATGAAGTCCGACCAGGGGCATGGCGCCGCCGACAGCGCGGATACTGCTCGGAGTTAGGAAAGGCCCGCCTCGCCCCGGCGGTCGCGAGAGCGGCCGCGGAGAGCGGTCGAGGCGGCCACCGGACCGGTGTCGTTCCCGGCACTCCCCTCCATCGGAAGGCGGCTCATCAGTGGGCATCGTCAGCTGGATCGTGCTCGGCCTCCTGGCCGGCGCCATCGCCAAGTTCCTGCTTCCCGGACGCGATCCGGGCGGCCTCATCGGCACCACCCTCATCGGCATCGCGGGCGCCTTCATCGGAGGATGGGGCTCCGCGAAGTTCCTCGACCGGCCGATCCAGAACGAGTTCTACGACCCCGCCACCTGGGGTGCGGCCATCGGAGGCGCCCTCGTCCTCCTCGTCGCCTATCGACTCCTCTTCGGCAACTCCCGTAACTGAAGGCTCGACTGACCGACCGGTCGACTTGCCGAACGCCCACACCGCACCAGGAAGAAGGAACTCGACCGCACCATGTTCGACCAGCTGAAGGACCTCAAGGACAAGGCGATGGACCTGGCCGCCGAGCACGGCGACGTCGTCGCGCAGGGCCTGGAGAAGGTCGCCGACCTCGTCGACGACAAGACGGACGGCAAGTACAGCGAAAAGATCGACGCGGGTGTCGAGAAGGCCAAGGACTTTCTCGAAGACCTGGAAGAGAAGAAGGACGCGTCGAACTGAGCCCGTCCGAGGGCGCGTTACCAGGGCCGTACCTCACGGGGGCGGGCCGCGGACATCCGTCCTGCGGCCCGCCCCCGCGCGTCGGGCGGCGACCGCCGCGATGCCCGGGGTCGGCTCGCCGACCTTGCCGAGGCCTGCGTCGGTCGCACCGGTCGGGTCACCCCGTCGAGCGGGCCGTCATCACCCCGAAGCCCGCGATGTACTCCTTGACCGGACGGTAGAAGGAGGAGGCGACCTCGTACGGACCGGCGGCGCCGAGCGCGGCGAAGGCGGCGACCCAGGTCCGCACCTCGTGGGAGGAATTGCCCGCCTCCACCGCCATCCGCGCCGGATCCATCGCGTCCACGGGGGAGAGGTCCCCGGAGGCGAGGACGTCCATCAGGGCCCGGTCCCACTCGGGGTTCAGGTCCCGGATCGTGGCGGTGCCCGCCGCGAAGTCCCTCGCCGTGTCGATCACCCGCCGCTGCCGCAGCTCGCGCGCGGCGGCCGTGGGATGCCGGCCGTTCAGGAGCATCGCCCGGGTGGGCGCGTCGGCGGTGGCCCACTGCGGCACCGGCGGATCGTGGGAGAGCCCGCCGGAGCCGAGGAGCAGGACCCGCTCGTTCTCCAGACCCGCGAGATACGAGCCGATGGCCTCGCCGAGCCTGCGGACCCGGCGCATGGGCACGAACGGCCGGGCCACACCGTTGACGAAGACCGGGACGACGGGGACGGCGTCGACGCCCCCGAAAAGGATCTCCAGCGGCTGGACCGCCCCGTGGTCCACCTCCATGCGCCGTGAGATCGCGATGTCCAGATCGTGCTCGGCCAGCCACTGCGCCAGCTCCCCGGCCCGCTCCTCCGGTACGTCCAAGGGGCCTTCGGCGGTCCCGTAGTCCCCGACGCCGACGGCCGCGTAACCGACGCAGAACGGCGGCATCAGATCGTGGAAGAAGCCGTTGTAGTGATCGGGCGCGAAGGAGACGACCAGAGTCGGTTCGTACTCCCGCACGAACGTCCGTGCCTGGTCGAAGGCGGTCTCGACCGCCTCGGTCACCTCCGGGGGCGGCTCGGCGAAGTCGAGCAGCGGGCTGTGCGACATGGTGACGAGGGCGAGGCTCATCCTCGGTCCCCTTCCCGGGTGAGGGCAGCCGCCGAGACGACCGCGGCGAGGGCGCGCGGGGCCTGCGCGGCGAGCGAGGCGGCGGCCACGAACCGGTCGGGGCGCAGGACGACCAGGCCGCAGGCCCGGACGTCGAACCAGTCCTTGAGCGCCCCGGTGAGGTCCCCGGCGACGGTGACCGGCACGGCGGAGTCGGCGAACCGGCGCTCGGCCCAGGCGCGCTGCGGCTCGGGCACGAAGGAGACGAGCCGGACGCGATGGCGGCGGATCAGGTCCAGATCGGCCGGGGAGAGGTACGCCGTCGGGTCGGTTCCCCAGGTGGCGAGGGCCCACCAGTCGCCGGTGACCTCGTCGAGCAGGACGTCCGGGGCGTCGGCGGTGGAGACGCGGGGCTGGATGAACTGAAGCCCGACCGGCGAGATACCGTTCGCCGAGTCGACGAACGGGGCCAGCCGACCGCGTTTGAACCCGGCGTCCGCCCGTCCCGGCGCCAGGGTCGCCTGATCGACGACGACCCCCGTGGCGTACCGGGGCATCGGCTTGAACCGCAGCTCGGTGAAGTACGACTTCCACTTCGGCACGAGGTTGAGCGCGGCGGCGGAGACATCGCGCAGGCGGCCGCCGAGCGGGCCCATCTTCATCACCGTACCGGCCGCCATGTTCACATCGATCATGTCGGAGGCGTGCTTGCGGCGCTCGGCGGTGTACGTGTCGAGGAGGGAGTCACGGGCGTCGCCGCGCAGGACGGCGGTCAGCTTCCAGGCCAGGTTGGTCGCGTCCCGGATGCCGGAGTTCCAGCCCTGGCCGAGCCAGACGGGCATCAGATGGGCGGCGTCCCCGGCGAGGAAGACCCGGCCCTTGCGGAAGTCGGTGGCCACCCGCCCGTGATGGGTGAAGGTCCGCTGGTTGATGATGGTCAGCGCGGCGGGGTCCGGCACGTGCCGGGCGAGCAGCCCGCGCATGAAGACGGGGTCCTCGGCCAGTTCGGTGGGCTCGTCGTCGTGGAGCATGAACTCCCAGCGGCGCACGCCCTGGGGCAGACCGATGGAGACGTACGGACGGCGGGGGTCGGCGCCCAGATAGACGGAAGGGGTGCCGATCGGGTCGTTCTCGACGTCGACGACCACCCAGCGGGTGGAGGGCGACCGGCCCTCGAAGCCCACACCCATCCACTTGCGGGTGAAGGAACTTCCGCCCTCGCACCCCACGACGTAGCGGGCGGTGAAGGAGACGGTCCCCTCGACGCCGCCGTCGGGGTCCAGCCGCTCGGCGCTGACCAGGACGCGGTCGCCCTGCTCTTCGATGCCCACGACCCGGTGCCCGTGGTGGAGCACGGTCTTCGGGAAACGGCCGAGCCCGGCGGCGAGTTCCCGGTCGACGAGGGGCTGGATGAATCCGTGCTTGCGCGGATATCCGAACTCCCGCGTCCTCGGGTCGTTGGTGGCGAGCACCTGCCCCCGGCCGTTCACCAGACGCACCACGTGGTGCGGGACGGTGAAGGGGCGGACCCTCTCCCACAGCCCCGCCGTGGCCAGGGTGCGGATCGACTCGTCGTCGAGCCCCACGCCCCGGGGGTAGTCGATGAGTTCATGGCGGGCTTCGAGGACGAGGGCCGCGTGGCCGCGCGCGCCGAGCAGGTTGGCGAGCGTGAGTCCGACCGGACCGGCACCGATGACGAGGACGTCGGTGTCGGGGGCGTCGTCGGTGCTGGTGCCGGTGCTGGTGTCGGCCCTGGTCCCGTTTCCGGGCTCGTTGTCGTGTGCGTTCATGACCGGGTCCGGATCAGTGGTGGGTCAGGAAGTCGACGACGAGGCGGTTGAACTCCTCGGCGTGCTCGATCATCGCCCAGTGGCCGCAGCGGTTGAGCAGGACGAGCCGGGAGTCGGGGATGTTGGCCAGCAGCCAGAGGCTGGTCTCGTAGTGCAGGACCCGGTCGTCCTTGCCGTGGATCAGCAGCGTCGGCGCCGTGATGCCGGGGATGGCGTCGCGGTCGACCTTGATCGGGATCGGCGCTCCGTGCGCCAGCCCCTCGACGTAGTTGCGCAGGTGGTCGGGGCGGGCGAGCGCCGCCTCGGAGCGGGCGCGGGTCAGCTCCGGGGTCGCGAACCGCTCCTTGTCGTAGGTCATGATCTCGACGAGCGCCCGCATGTTCTCGGGGCTCGCGTCCTTGTACGCCTTGACGAGGACCTTCAGCCCCTCGCTCGGTCCGCCGCCCGCGCCGAAGAGGGAGGCGGGACCGCGTCCGAGCGAGGCGCCCATGGTCACGAGGTGGGTGAGCCGCTCGGGGTGCAGGGTCGCGAAGCGGACGGCGGTGTGCGCGCCCATCGAGTTGCCGACCAGGGCCGTCCGGGCGAGTCCGAGTGCGTCCAGGAACTCCACGAGCGTCGCGTCGTGGTCCATGTCCCGGGTCGCCTGGGCGTCGGAGTCGCCCCAGCCGGGCATGTCGGGCGCCAGGACGTGGAAACCGGCGTCCGCGACGGCCGCGATGTTGCCCGAGAAGTTCGACCAGCCCGTGGCGCCGGGGCCCGAGCCGTGCAGGAGCACGACCGGGGTGGCACCGGGCCGGCCGGCCTCGTAGTAGCGCATCCGGAGGCCGGAGGGGAGGGCGATGTCGCGGGCTGCGGCTTCTTTGCTGAGAGACATGACCTGCACACCTTCTCGTGCACTATATGCACGCTGACGCTTGATAAATGCACGACGAACTTCATGGAACGCCCAGGTGAGGGGAATGTCAACAGGTGGCGGGCGCCTTGTGCGATCGGCCGACGTGCCGCCGTACGGCCCAGGGAGGTGCTTGGGCGTGGCCGCGTGCAGCCGGTCGGGGCGCTTTCGTACGGTCTGCCGACGCGCTTCCCATACGGGTTGGCGGCGTGCTTCCCGTACGGGCCGGGGCGCTCAGCCGACGAGGTCGGCGCGCACTCTCTCGGCCGCCGCTACCAGCACCGGTCCCGCGCCCTCGGCGGTCTCCGGGCGGTAGGTGATGAGGTTCAGGCACGCGGGCGGTAGGCCCTCGACCGCGAGCGGGGCCGCCACCCCGTAGGCGCCGGGTTCAACCTCGCCGAAGGTCGACGCGAAGCCCCGTTCGCGCGCCTCGGTGACGTTCGGCGCCTCGCCGGGCGAGGGCGACTGGGCGGCGAGGAGCGCGACCCCCGCCGAGCCCCGGCCCAGCGGGTGACGGCTGCCGGTCTTGAAGCTGAGCACGTACGAGGCGCCGGGCGGCTCGACCACGGAGAGCGCGACGGCCTGACCGCCCTCGACCACCAGCAGCGAGACCGTGGCGCCCAGTTCGGCCGCCAGACCGTGCATGACCGGTTCCGCCGCCGAGCGGAGCGTGGCCTGGATACCGGTCGCGAGGGCGGCGAGCCCGGCGCCGGTGCGGTACCGGCCGTCGGCGCCCCGGGTCACGAGATGGAACTCCGCGAGCGTGGCCAGCAGACGTGAGGCGATGGACCGGTGGACGTCCAGCCGGGCGGCGACTTCCTGGATGCTCAGGCCGTCACCGGCCATGCTGACGAGTTGCAGGACGCGCAGTCCGCGGGCGAGCGTCTGCGTTCCTGCGGCGCGAGGGGTATCCGTCATGCCCGAAGCCTAGGCCGTGGCGTACGGCCGGGACCGGATCAGGCCTGGTCCCGGCCCTGATCCTGGTCCTGGTCCTTGGCCTGGTCCTGGCCCGTGAGCGCTCGCTCGCCGACGCTCGTCAGGGCGGTGGCCAGCTGTCCCATCAGGCGGTCGTGGAGCGTCGTGGGGTTCGCCTGGAGGGCAAGGAAGGCCCCGTCGAAGCTCGCGATGGCGAAATCGACGCTCTCGTCGGCCACCCGCACGGCCTGGTCGGGGGCGATCGTCTCGAAGGCGTGGGTGATCAGGGTGTGCAGGTTGGAGCGGGCGTGGGACCTGACCCGGGCGACGATCTCGATGGTCTCGGGGGACTCGCCGCTGAGCAGCAGCAGGACGAAGAGCCGGAGGAACTCCGGATGGTCGACGACCCTGGCGCCCGCCTCGGCGAGGGTGCGGCGCAGATACGTCTCCGGGGTCTCGCCCGGCTCGGCCGAGGGGGTGGTGACGTCCGCGAAGAAGCGGTTCGCCCCGCGCTCCATGACGGCGGCGAGAATGCCCAGCTTGGACTTGAAGTGCCAGTAGATCGAGCTGTTGGGAAGCCCCGATTCCCGTGCGATGTCGGCGATGCTCGTGCCGTCGTAGCCGCGGATCGACATCATGCGCGAGGCGGCGTCGAGGATCTCGTCACGCGAGCGATCCCCTTGGAGCAGGCGCTTGTTGCGGCGCCCGGCGATAGTCGTCGGCATGGCCACATTCTAGCTGGAGTGTTTGTTCCAGAACCCTTGACAGGTGTCGGCCGCCCTCTTCTAATGGGCCCCACATTCTGTCTGGAATGTTCATTCCGGAAGTGAGACACATGCGCCACCACTACGACACCGACGTCGTGATCATCGGCTATGGCCCCTCGGGCGTCGCCGCGGCCAACGCGCTCGGCAGCCTCGGAATCAGTGCCCTCGCCTTCGAACGTCACCAGGACGTCTACAACCGGGCCCGTGCCGTCACGGTCAACGACTGGACGATGCGCCTCTTCCAGCAGATCGGTCTCGACGAGCGGGTCAAGGCCGACATGGACCCCACCGCCGCCCTGCGCTGGATCACCTACGAGGGCCGGGAACTCATGCGGGTGCCCTTCCCGCCCGGCACGCTCGGCCACGCCACCTCGTACGCGATCTACCAGCCGGCCATGGAGCAGACACTCCGCGAAGGAGCCGCCCGCTTCGGCGACGGGATCCGCGTCTCGTACGGCACCGAGGTGACCGACCTCGTCCAGGACGCGGACGGCGTGACCGCCACCGTCCGTGACCTCGCCACCGGCGAGACCTCCACCATCCGCGCCCGCTACGCCCTTGCCTGCCACGGCGGCGAGACCCCGACCAGGGAACGCCTGGGCGTCAACCTGGTCGGCGACACGCTCGACGTCCGCTGGGTCGTCATCGACGGCAAGGTGAAGCGCTGGTGGCCCGACCGGCACATCCTCACCTTCTGGTCCGACCGGGAGCGTCCCGTCGTGGACATCGCGCTCGGCGGCGACAACCACCGCTGGGAGTTCCCGCTCAAGCCGGGGGAGACGGACGCCGACTTCGCGGACCACGAGGACCTCTGGCCGCTCCTCGACTCGCTCGGGGTCTCCCGCGACGACATCGAGATCCACGGCCACGCCTTCTACAGCCACCACGTCCGCTCCGCCGAGAGCTGGCGCATCGGCGAACGCCTCTTCCTGCTCGGCGACGCCGCCCACCTCATGCCCCCGTGGGCCGGTTCGGGCATGCAGTCGGGCATCCGGGACGCGTTCAACATCGCCTGGAAGCTCGCCGGAGTGCTCGGCGGCACCCTGCCGGAGTCCATCCTCGACTCCTACGAGGCCGAGCGGCGCCCCGACGTCGACTTCTACACCCAGGTCTCCGTCCAACTGGGCCGCCTCATCAAGCAGGAACTCACCCCCGAGGAGCAGGCGGGCATGGCCGCCGCCCAGGAGAACGGCGAACTGCCGCCGCTGCTGTGGCCGCCCGCGTACGCCGCGGGCTGGTTCACCGGCATCGACGCACCGGCCGGGCGTCCCACCGGCATCGTCGGCCGGATGATCCCGCAGCCGCGCGCCGCGACCGTCACCGGTCTCATCGGCCCGCTGGACGACCTCCTCGGCGACGCCTTCGTCGTCCTCGGCGACAACGTCGACCCGCGCACCCTGCTCACCGAGGAGGAGCGGGAGGCCTGGACGGCGCTCGGCGCCCGGTTCGTCGCCCTCCGCTCCACCGACCGGGCCTCCGAAGGCACCGACGACATCGTCGACATCGACGGCACCCTCGTCGACTGGCTCCGCGAACACGGCGCCCGCGTGATCGCCGTACGCCCCGACCGGTTCGTCGCCGCCGCCGACACCACCGGCCTCTCCGTACCGGCCTGAACCCCTCCGCCAGCGATCGACGACTTCCGATCGACGACTTCCGATCGACGACTTCCGATCGGCGAATCCGGATCGGCGACTCCCGATCGGCGACCCCGATCATCAATCCCCCCAGGAGCATTCACCATGAGCGCCACCATCAAGGAGCTCTCGTACGTCGGCATCGAGGCCTCGGACCTTGATGCCTGGAGCGGTTTCCTCGGCGAGCTGCTCGGCGTCATGCCGGCCCGCGTCGAGGACGACGTCCGCACCTTCCGCCTCGACGACTACATCCACCGCACCATCGTCGAGCGAGGCCCGAAGAACGACATCTCGTTCGCCGGTTTCGACTGCGGCTCCGACGCGGACCTGGACGAGGTCGTCGCGCTGCTGCGGGCCGAGGGCCACACCGTCGACGAGGGCGACGAGGCGCTCACGACCGAACGCGGGGTCGCCCGGATCTTCGTGACCCACGACCCCGAGGGCATCCGCGTCGAACTCGTCAACGGTCTGCGCAAGGCCACCGAGCCGTACCACAACGAGGTCAACAAGTTCGGTTTCCAGACCGACCAGGGCGGCGCCGGGCACATCTTCCTGCTCTGCAAGCCGGGCGGCCGACAGGCGATGCTCGACTTCTACGGCCACCTGGGCTTCCGGATCTCCGACTACATCAAGGAGGAGATGGCCCCGGGCGTCTTCATCGACGCCGCCTTCACCCACTGCAACGGCCGCCACCACACCATCGCCTTCGCCGAGGCGCCCGCGCCGTTCAAGCTGCACCACCTCCTCATCGAGAACAACGCGCGCGAGGACGTCGGCTGGGCCTACGACCGCGTCACCCAGGCCCGGGTCCCGCTGCTCATGACCCTGGGCATGCACCCGAACGACAAGATGTTCTCCTTCTACGCCCACTCGCCCTCCGGCATCGCCGTCGAGTTCGGCTGGGGCGGCCTCATCATCGAGGACGAGGAGGCGTGGGAGGTCGCGCGGTACGACGCGATCAGCCTCTGGGGCCACAAGAACGCCCGCGAACTCGGGAAGTGGCTCATCGAGAGCGCCGACCGGGGCGACGCGCTCCAGCGCGCCGCCGTCGACGAGGCGGTCGCGGCGGCGGCCGTCACGTCCGGGGCCGTCGTCACCGCCGGGGACGAGGTCGCCGAGGGCGTCACCGCCGGGGACGAGGCCGCCGGGTCCGCCCCGGCCGAGTCCGGCACCGTCGATTCCGTCGCGGCCGAGGACGGGGAGCGGCAGTCGTGAACCGCCCCGTCACTCCCGCACCCGCGACCGGCCCCCTGCCGGAGGTCCGGAGCCGGGACGTCGACGCCGGAGTACACCGCCTCAGGGTCTACACCTGCGGGGACCCCGGAAACCCGGCCGTCGTCTTCGTCCACGGGTCGGGCCCCGGTGTCAGCGCCCCCTCCAACTGGGAGCACCTGATGCCGGTGTTCGCCTCGGCCGGGTACTTCGCCCTCGCCCCCGACGTCCTCGGGTTCGGGGACTCCGCGCACCCCGACCCCGCGCCCCCGGGCGGCATGGTGGCGTACACCGATCTCCGCGCCCGCTCCCTGATCGCCCTCCTCGACGCCCTGGACGTCCGTACGGCGCACTTCGTCGGCAACTCCATGGGCGGCATGATCACCCTCCGGATCGCGCAGATCGCCCCCGAGCGCCTTTCGAAGATCATCCTCATGGGTTCCGGCGGCGCGCCCCTCGCCCCGACCGCCGACCTCATGCGGCTCATCACCTTCTACGACGACCCCTCGCCCGAGGCGATGGCCGACCTGCTCGTGCGCTTCGTCGACGACCCCGGTCTGTTCGCGGGCAGGCTCGACGAGATAGCCGAGGACCGGGCCACCAAGGCCAACCGGCCGGACGTACGCCGCTCCCACCTGGCCACGTTCGACCCGGAGCACGGACCCGTCAAGTACACCGAGGAGGAGCTGGCCCGCATCCCGCACGAGGCCCTGGTGCTCCACGGCAGGGAGGACCGGATGCTGCCGGTCCGGGCGGGCTACTACCTCGCCGAACACCTGCCCAACGCCCAGCTCCACGTCCTGCCCCACGCCGGGCACTGGATCCAGATCGAACAGGCGGAGCGCTTCGCCGAGCAGGCGTTGCTGTTCCTGGGCGAGCGCGTCTGAGCCACCGGGCCCCGCGCGTCCGAGCCACCGGGCGAGCGCGACCGAGCCGGCGTCCCCGCGTGTCCCCTCTTTCCCCTTCTCTCGCTTTCCCCTGTCCCCGGAACCATCCGAATTCCGGTCGGTGTCCGCCCGTACGGGAGTCCACCCGTACGTGCACCGGCCGCATCGCTTGAACGGAGCAGCAAAGTGTGTGACCTCCCCAGCCACGCGAACGAAGCAGGCGTTTCCTCCGTATCCCGACGGCGGCTCCTCGGCGGCGCCGGGGCCGTGGCGCTCGGCGCCGGTCTCGCCGCGGCGGGCGGCACCGCCAGCGCCGCCGCGGCCCCCGCAGCCAATGCCAACGCCAACGCCAACGGCAATGGCAACGGCAACGGCGCGAAGCACCGCACCCGGCTCGTCCTCCTCGGCACCGGCGGCGGCCCGATTGTGCTCAGCGGTCATCGCAACGGCATCGCGACGGCCGTCGTGTACGAGGACAAGGTGTACGTGGTCGACCTCGGGCACGGAGCGCCCCTCCAGCTCTACCGCTCGGGTCTCCTGGGCGACCCGTCGGACCTCGGCAAGGTGCGCGGGATCTTCTTCACGCACATGCACTCCGACCACGTCGCCGAATGGCCGGCCCTCTACGCCACCGGGCCGGTCAACGGACGGCTGCGAAACCCGCAGGACCGCATCCACGTCTTCGGTCCCGGTGACCGTCCGGTGCCCGCGCGGGTCTTCCCGCCCACGCGCCCGGAGCCGGAGCCGGTCAACCCCGGCGGTCCGATCTCGGGCATCTCCGAGATGACCCGCTGTCTCCGCCCGGCCTTCGCCGCCGACTTCGAGGACCGCATCCGGGACTCCAACATGGTCGACCCGGACGCCATGTTCGCCCTCCACGACATCGACATCTCGCCGTACTGGACGGTGGACGCGTCCGGGATCCCGCCCCGGCTCCCGGCCGGAACCCGCATCCCGGTGTGGCGGGACGGCGATGTGACGATCACCGCCACGCTCGTCGACCACCGGCCGACGGCCCCGGCGTTCGCCTTCCGCTTCGACACCCCCGACGGCTCCGTGGTCGTCTCCGGCGACACGGGCCCCTCGGAGAACCTGATCGACCTGGCCAAGGACACCGACTACCTGGTGCACGAGGTCATCGACCCCCGCTACGTCGACCAGATGGTCGCGACCCTGCCCGAGGCCACCCAGGCACCGGTACGGCAGCACCTCCTCGAATCGCACACCACCATCGAGCAGGTGGGCCGCGACGTCGCCGAACGGGCGGGCGCCCGCAACCTGGTCCTCACCCACATGGTCCCGATGAACAACCCGGTGTCCCGCTGGCGCACCGCGCAGAAGGGGTACGGCGGCAAGCTGATCGTCGGCGAGGACCTGATGGAGCTGGGGGTCGGCAAGCGCCGTCGGTGACGGACGGCGTGGGGCACGAAGGGGTCTTACGGGTGTGGTGCCCGCACCGGCACCCGTAAGACCCCGCCCTCGCAGGGCCCCGCCCTACTCCGGCCGGTTCGCGGTGACGACGTAGTAGTCGAGGACCCCCTCCTCGTGAGCACGCAGGAAGTTACGGGGCCAGGTCCCGGGCTCCCACCACTGCGCGAGCCAGCGGTCCCACCCCGGCCAGACGTCCGGGCCGATCGACTCGACGCGCACCTCCGCGAGCCCGGCCGCCACGAACGCGCCGGTGAGCGCCCCCACCGGCCGGGCGATGTCCAGACCGCTGGCGAACGTCTCCAGGAGCCGGGCCGCTTCCTCGGCCCTGCCGGGCGCGTCGTCCACGGTGAAGAAGCTGGTGACGGCCACCCGCCCGCCCGGCCGCAGCACCCGCGCCGCCTCCCGGCCGAAGGCCTCCAGGTCGGGGAAGTGCTGGGCCGCCTCCACGCTGACGAGGGCGTCGACCTCACCGTCCGCCAGCGGCATGCGCTCCGCCGCTCCCTGGACGAACCGCAGCCGTCCGCCCTCCGCCGCGAGGAACTCGGCTTGGGCGGCCCGCGCCCGCCGCAGCTGCTCGGGATGGATGTCCATGCCGGTCACGGCGGCGGGACCGTACTCCCGCAGGGCCACCGCGCATCCCATGCCGAGCCCGCAGCCCACATCCAGGAGCCGGGCGTCCTTCGGCAGCGCGGCGGCGTCCAGGACGTACCGGTAGAGGCCCTCCTGGCTGCGGACCCGGTCCGCCTCGCTCAGCGGGCGGTCCAGGTCGACGGCCCGCCAGTACCCGAAGTTGATGAACCCACCGGCGAAGATCTTCTGCGCGCCCAGATCGGCCGGTCCGTACGTCTCGCGCACCGTGGGCCGCATGGCGGGCGCTTCCTGCGGGGTGCCGTCGTCCGTCACTGTGCCGTACCTCCAGGAAACCGGTCCGTCGTTCCGTCATTCCGTAGCGAAGCCATCCCACCGTGAGAACTCCGCGGACGACAGACGGGTAACGGCCACCCGAAGGGCCCTACGGCTCGATCAGCCCCACCCTGATCGCGTACCGCGTCAGCTCCAGACGGTCCCGCAGGCCCAGTTTCTGGAGGAGGTTCGCCCGGTGCCGTTCCACCGTCTTGGGGCTGATGACCAGCAGATCGCCGATCTCCTTCGAGCTGTGGCCCTCCGCCACGAGCTTCAGGATCTCCTCCTCGCGCTCCGTGACCGCCTTGGCGGGGAGGGGCCTGCCCTGCTCCGCGCGGTCGAGGTAGGTGCGGATCAGGGCCGTCTCCGCGCCCGGGTAGATGAACGGCTCGTCGCGCACCGCCGCCCGGCACGCCTCCACCAGGTCGCGATCGGCCACCGACTTCGGGACGTAGCCGCTCGCACCCGCCTTCAGCGCCTCGAAGAAGTACTGCTCGTTGTCGTACATGGTGAGCATCAGGATCCTCAGCTCCGGCTGGAGCCTGCTGAGTTCCCTGGCGGCCTGGAGCCCGGTCCTGAGGGGCATCGAGATGTCGAGGACGGCCAGGTCGACCGGCTCGGAACGGGCCAGGGCCACCGCCTCCGCGCCGTCCGCGGCCTCCGCCACGACCATCAGGTCCGGTTCCGCGTCGAGGATCAGCCGCACCCCGCCGCGGACCAGCGCGTGGTCGTCCGCGAGCAGGATGCGGGTGGGGGAGTTCGGTTCCGTCATGACGTCGCCCTCGTACCTCGCGTGTGGAGGCGGATTTCCGTTCCGCCGTCGTCGCCTTCGCGGACGGTCAGCTCCGCGCCGATCAGCAGGGCCCGCTCCCGCATGCCCAGGATCCCCGCGCCGTCGGGCGCCCCGCCGATCCCACGCCCGTCGTCCTTGACCAGCAGCCCCACCCCGCCGTCCGGGAGGCCGCTCAGACGCACGTCGACATGGCTCGCGCCCGCGTGCCGTGCGGTGTTCGTCACACCCTCCTGCGCCACCCGGTAGAGCACCAGCTCCGTCGCCTCGTCGAGCCGGGGCAGTCCCGGCTCGACGTACGGCCGCACGGTCAGGGACCGCGTCGAGAACTCCGAGGCCAGTGACCGCAGCGCGCTGTGCAGCCCCAGCTCCTCCAGGACCCCGGGGCGCAGCCGACGCGCGATACGGCGGATCTCCTCCAGACCGGCACGGGTCGTCTCCTGTGCCTGGTGCAGCTCCGACCGCAGCCCCTCGGGGGCGTGATCCGCCGCGTGCTTCAGCTGGAGCAGGACGGCGGTGAGGGTCTGCCCGACCTCGTCGTGCAGCTCCCGCGCGATCCGCCGGCGCTCCTCCTCCTGCGCGGAGAGCGCTCTCGCGGTGCTCGTGGCCCGCTCGGCTTCGAGCCGGTCCAGCATCGTGTTGAACGTCCGGGTCAGATCGGCGATCTCGCCGCGCCCCGGCACCTCCGGGCGCCGACCGGGCCGCAGCAGGTCCGCCGTCCGCATCGCCCGGGTGAGGCGCCGGAGCGGCGCCAGGGTGACCCGCAGGAGGAAGCCGGTGGCGAGGAGCGTCGCGAGCAGCCCGCCCATCAGGACGATCGCCTCGCCGAGCAGGACGGGGGTGGAGACCGTCACCGGGCCGAAGAGGAGCAGGGCGGCCGTCACCAGGACGCAGGCGTTGAGAAGGAAGATACGCCAGTACAGCGACACTGCTCCGGCTCTCCCGTCGAGTCGTACGCCAAGCCCTCGGACGGGTTCCCGACCTGCGGCGGGATTTCTCTCCCCGCCCCATCCTGACCGGCTTCGCGGTGTCTTGTCCATCCGTGCCGACACCCATGTTCCGGCGCTTCCTGCGGATGGCACGATGTCCCGCGCACCACGACCATCCACCCTCACCCACGACCCCAAGGAAGGGACGGGCCTGTGCCTGCTCCGCGGATGAGAACGACACCCCTGCCCGGCATCGGAGTCCAGTACGACTTCACGACCCGGGAACACCGGCACCTGTCGGTCATCGCACACCGCGACGGGACCCGGACCGTGAACGTGTACCGGGGCGACGACCCCGACGCCTGCGCCCAGTCGCTGCACCTCACCGAGACCGAGACGTCCTCGCTGATCGACGCGCTGACGCCCGCGCACCACAATCCGAACGTCCTGCACACCATCGACATGGGCCTCGTCGCCGAGCGGATCGAACTGTCCGCGCACTCCTACTGGAACGGGCGGGTGCTCGGCGACACCCGGATGCGCACCGAGGCGGGCGCCTCCATCGTGGCCGTACTGCGCCGCTCCGGGGCGATACCGTCCCCGACGCCGGACTTCAGGCTGGCCGGCGGTGACACGCTCATCGTCATCGGCACCCGCGAGGGTGTCGACGCGGCCGCCGCGATCCTCGGTCGGGAGTGAGGACGGCGTGCATTCCGCGGTCTTCCTGATCGAATTCGGCGCGATCATCCTCGGGCTCGGCCTGCTCGGACGACTCGCCGGACGGCTCCGGTTCTCTCCCATTCCCCTCTACCTCCTCGCGGGGCTCGCCTTCGGCAAGGGCGGCCTGCTGCCGTTCAACGCCAGTGACGAGTTCGTCGCCATCGGCGCCGAGATCGGCGTCATCCTGCTGCTCCTCATGCTGGGTCTGGAGTACACGGCGAGCGATCTCGTCTCCAACCTCAAGACCCAGTACCCCGCCGGTCTCGTCGACTTCGCCCTCAACGCCCTGCCCGGTGCGGCCGCCGCGCTGCTGCTCGGCTGGGGGCCGGTCGCCGCCGTCGTCCTCGCCGGTGTCACCTGGGTCTCCTCCTCCGGAGTCATCGCCAAGGTCCTCGGCGACCTGGGACGCCTCGGCAACCGGGAGACCCCGGTGATCCTCAGCATCCTGGTCCTCGAAGACCTCGCCATGGCGGTCTACCTGCCGATCATCACGGCCCTGCTCGCCGGGGTCGGTCTCGCGGCCGGCAGTGTGACGCTCGCCGTCGCCCTGGGCGTGGCGGGCCTCGTGCTCTTCGTCGCCCTCCGCTACGGGCGTCTGATCTCCCGGTTCGTCTCCAGCGACGACCCGGAGAAGCTCCTCCTCGTGGTTCTCGGCCTGACGCTGCTCGTCGCCGGAGTCGCCCAGCAGCTCCAGGTGTCCGCCGCCGTCGGCGCGTTCCTCGTCGGCATCGCCCTGTCCGGGGAGGTCGCCGAGGGAGCCCACACCCTGCTGAGCCCCCTGCGGGACCTGTTCGCCGCGGTGTTCTTCGTCTTCTTCGGACTGCACACCGACCCGACCAGCATCCCCCCGGTGATCGTCCCGGCGCTCGCGCTGGCCTTCGTCACCATGCTCACGAAGATCGCCACCGGCTACTGGGCTGCCGGTCGCGCCGGCATCGGCGCCAAGGGACGCTGGCGGGCGGGCGGCACCCTGGTGGCACGCGGCGAGTTCTCCATCGTCATCGCCGGACTCGCCGTCACCGCCGGGGTGGAGCCCCAGTTGGGGCCCTTCGCCACCGCCTATGTCCTCATCCTCGTGGTGATCGGTCCGCTCACCGCCCGCTTCACCGAGCCGGTCGCCGCCTACTTCATCCGGCGCCGGACCTCCGCGGCCCTCGAACCCGAGCCTGCCGCCGCCCCGGAGACGCTTCCCGGGCCCGTGCGGGACACGGAGTCCGCCGACCGCGTCGTGTGACCGACGGGGTCCACCGGCCGCGTGAACGAGCGGGTGAGCGGCGGCGTACGGCTCAGTCCGATATCGCTATCGACTCCGGCTCGACCGCTTCCCGCCTGACGGCTTCCCGACGAGCCGCGTCCCCGCGGACGGCTTCCTGACTGGCGCCACCGGCGTCCTTCCGCGTGAAGCCCTGGAGCAGCGTCGCGAGGTCCACTCCCGTGGTGGAGGAGAGCAGCTCCATGCCCTGGGCGACGTTGTCGGTGACCGTACGGGACAAGCGGCTCGCCCCGTCGGTGGAGATGACCGTCATCTTGTCGATCGCCGACAGAGGCTCGGAGGCCTTCGCCACCACCTGCGGCAGTACCTCGACGAGCATTTGCAGCACGGCCGCGTCGCCGTACCGGTCGAAGGCGTCGGCCTTCTTCTCCATCGCCTCGGCCTCGGCGGAGCCCTTTGCGGCGATCGCCGCGGCCTGGGCCTCGCCCTCGATCCGTACGGCGTCGGCGAGGGCCGCGCGGTGGGCCTTCTCACCCTCACCGGTGAGCCTGGCCCGCTGCGCGTCCGCCTCCGCCTCCTTCACCAGGGCGATCCGGCGGGCCTCGGCCTCCTGCTCGGCCTGGTAGCGGGCCGCGTCGGCCGGCTTGCGGACCTCGGTGTCGAGCTGACGGTCGGTGAGTTCGGCCTGGCGCGCGGCCACCTTCTCCTGCTCCGTCAGGATGTCCTGCTGACGTGCGGCCTCGGCGAGCGGACCCGCCGCGTTCGCCTGGGCGGCCGCCTCGTCGGTCTGGGCCTTGATCTCGGCCTGCTTCAGATACAGCGTCCGCTGGGCGATCGCGATCTCCTCCTCGGCCTTCAGCCGCGCCTGCTCGGCGGCGCGCCGGGCGACGGCCTCGGCGATGTCCGCCTCCTGCTTGGCACGGGCGGCCTCGGGGCGCCCCAGGTCCTCCAGGTAGGAGCCCTCGGTGGTGATGTCCTGGATCTGGAAGGCGTCCAGGATCAGGCCCTGCCCGGAGAGGCTGGCCTCCGCCTCCTCGGCGACCTGCCCGGCGAAGGCGGCCCGGTCCCGGATGATGTCCTCGACCGACATACGGCCCACGATGGAGCGCAGCGCCCCGGACAGCACCTCCTGGGTGAAGCCGACGATCCCGTTCTGCTGCATCAGGAACCGCTGCGCCGCCGCCCGTATCGAGTCCTCGTTGCCGCCGACCTTGACGATCGCGACCCCCTCCAGGTTCGCCTTCACCCCGCGCAGGGTGACCGCGCCGCGTACGGCCACCGGAATGTGCCGGCTCGACAGGTCGAGGGTGTACTTCTGCTGCACGAACGGGATGACGAACACTCCGCCACCCACCACGACCTTCTGGCCGCTGTTGTCGGTGAACACCCGGCCGGTCGCGGGATCGGTGGCCTTCTTGCCACGCCGGCCGGTGATGATGAACGCCTCGCTGGGACCGGCGACCTTGTAGCGCGTGACGACGACGAGGCCGAGCAGCACGACGAGGGCGACGATGCCCACCACGGCGGTGAGGACAGGGCTCATGAAGAAATCCCCTTGAATGAAATGAGCGGAAGGACAGGTACGAAGGGGGCGGGGGGGAGGAGAGAGGGGGAGAGGAGAGAAGGGAAAGAATGTGGGGCGGGGTCGGGAAAGGAGGATTCCGGAAAGGGGGAGTACCGGGAGAGTGGTGTCGTCAGTCGACGGGGCGGACGGTCACCGAGGTGGGCGACAGAACCGCGTCCACCCAGACCCGGGAGCCCCGGGCGACCGGCGTGGCCGACTTCGCCGCGTACTTCACCGGCTGCCCCGCGAGATACAGCAGAACCTCGCCGTACCCCTCGGCGGGTATCGCCGTGACCACCGCGCCCGACGTGCCCGTCAGGTCTTCTCCCCGGGGCGCGGGCGCATCCCCGTCACGTATCAGAGTCCTGCCGAACCACCAGGTCGACCAGCCCGCGAGAACACCGGCGGCGACCCCGACGAGGGTAGCGACGAGCACCCCGGCGCCGGTCGCGCCCGTCACGATCGCCCCGGTGAAACCGAGCGCCGAGACGAAACCGGCGATCACCGGCAGCGAGAGGAATCCGTCGAGACCGCCGCCCAGGCTTTCCAGAAGCCCGTCGAAGACGAGGGAGAGCGCGAGGACGACCAGTCCCGCGATACCGAATCCCAGAAACCATCCCATGCGAACCGATCCCCCTCTGGTTCTGTCGCGGTCCCTCTCGATCCCTTTAGATCTCTTTCCTTATCGAGAATTGTTCCACGCGGAAGTCCTGGGGGATATGGGTGTTGTCACCCATTGACTCCCCTAGGGGACGCGGCCGTTCAGTACGATGAGTCGCTGATCCGAAGCCGAGGAGGGCGACGAATGACGGACCGGAGCGAGGGTGGGGCTGGGCCCTTCCCGCGCAGACGAGCACAGGGCGAACTGGAGACCCAGGTGCTCGCCGCACTGCGCGAGGCATCCGAACCGGTCCCGGTGGCCTGGGTGCGCGAGCGCCTCGGCGGCGGCCTCGCCTACACCACCGTCATCACCATCCTCACCCGTCTCCGGACGAAGGGTGCCGTCGAAAGCGAGCGCGCCGGACGCTCATTCCACTGGACGGCCGTCGCCGACGAAGCCGGGCTCGCCGCCCTGCGCATGCGCCGGGTGCTGGACGCCGAAGCCGATCGTCAGGCGGTCCTGGCCAGCTTCGTCACCGCACTCTCGCCGAACGAAGAGCGACTCCTTCGTGAACTCCTCGCCCAGAACGCCGAGGAGGAGGAAGGCTGACCGTCATGGGCGTCTTCGTCTTCCTCCCCCTGGTCCTCCCGCTCACCGCGTGGCCGGTCGCCCGCCTCGCGGAACAGCGGCTCGATCCCCGGACCGCCACCCGGCTGCTCTCCGCCGTCGCGGGCGTCTTTGCCGTGTGCAGCACGCTCTGTCTCGGCCTGCTCATGATCGTCGGTACCGCCCAACTGCCCGGCAACCCGCTCCCCGACAGCTGGTCCGACCCTGATGTGCGGGCGGCCCTTCCGTACGACGAGATCGTCGGTCGCGCGGCGATCCCCGCCCTCCTCGCGGTCCTCGTCTCCTGCGGAGTGGCGGCCTGGCGTCAGCTCCGGATGCGCCGCCGGGCGGCGGGCGCGCTCGCCGGGCTGCCGCCGACATCCGTCGCGGTACTGCCGGACCGCACTCCGTACGCGTACGCGCTGCCCGGCGGACGTGGGCGGATCGTCGTCAGCACCGGCATGCTCACCGGGCTGACCTCGGCCGAGCGACGTGCCCTCTTCGCCCATGAGCGCGCCCATCTGGCCGGGCGTCATCACCGGCATCTTCTGACGGTCCTTCTCGCGGCGCGGGCGAACCCGTTCCTGCGGCCGCTGCGTACCGCCGTCTCGTACACCGCCGAACGCTGGGCCGACGAGGAGGCGGCCGCCGAGGTCGGCAGCCGTCGCGCCGTCGCCCGCGCCATCGGCAAGGCGGCGCTGCTGGCGCCCCGCGCCCCCGCCGCCACGCTTCCCGCCCTGGCGGGCGCGGGTCCGGTGCCCCGCAGAGTCGCGGCCCTGATGCGTCCGGCCCCGGCCGGCCGGGCCTGGCCGCCGGCCTGGACAGCCGCAGGGCTGGCCGCGTGGTGCGCCGCCTTCGGCACGACAGTGTCCGCGCTGGCTTCCGCGAACTCTGCGGTCACGCTGATCCTCGTCCTGCGCGGGGTCGCGGCGCCGATGTAGTGCGGCGGGCTCTCGGCGCGAGCGGCCCGCCTTCTTGTGACCGGTCGCAGGAGGGCGCGGTGCGGACCGGTCGCCGGGCATCGGTGCGGGCCTGACGCCCTGGCGGCAGGGTCGGGCTGGGCTGGGCGCCCCCTCTCGTACGGGGTCGCCCGCCCGCCCCGCCGGGCCGGTCGCCCGGCCCGGAAGGGTTCTCCCCGAGCCGTCCCTTACAGGTCGAACTCGTGCGGCGGCAGGTCCAGGGTGAAGCACGCCTCGCGGACGACCGCCTGCTCGGTCTTGTCGAAGTCGCCGTCGGCGCCGCCGATCACGATGCCGATCTGGACCACGGCACGGGCCTCGGCCGGCTTCTTCTTCGCCTTGGCGATCTCCTGGAGCACGCTGACCTTGCCGAAGTCGAAGTCGGCGGTCAGCTTGTTCAGGTTGTCGTCGAAGCGGCGCTGGAGGTCGATCGCGTCGAAGTTCTGAAGCACCTCGTTGGTCGCGATGAGCTGGGCGACGCGACGGCGCTCGGCGGGGTCGATCGTGCCGTCGGCGGCGGCGACCAGCGCGCACATGGCCATGCTCGCGTCCCGGAACGCGCCGCTCTTCAGGTCGTTCTTCTTCGCCACCAGCTGGGTCTGCATCGTCGATGCGGATTCCTTGATGCGGTCCCACAGGGCCATGAGTACTCCAGACGTCGATAACTTCTACGTTGGTGTAGAACGTAGCAGCGGGTCACGGGGTTCCCGGGACGGCGAGGAACTCGCGGGTCGGCAGGGCCGGACGGGACCGTCAGCCGCCGCTGAGCCGGAGCGACAGCCACAGCGCCACCGTCGACGACGCCAGCACTGCCGGAACCGTCAGGAGGCCGAGGAGGGTGAACTCCCGCAGGGCCACGGGGTGCCCGTGCTCCTGGGTGATGCGGCGCCAGAGGAGGGTGGCGAGGGAGCCCGCGTAGGTGAGGTTCGGTCCGATGTTCACCCCGAGCAGCACGGCGAGCACCGCCCCCGGGCCCGAGGGCGCCACCAGCGGGACCAGGGCGAGGGTCGCGGGAAGGTTGTTGATGACGTTGGCGAGGACCGCGGCGATCGCGGCGATCCCGAGCAGCGCGGCAAGGGAGGTGCCGTCCGGCAGGACGTGGGAGAGGGCCGACCCGAGACCGTTGTCGACGACGGCCCGTACGACGACGCCCAACGCCAGGACGAACGCGAGGAACGGCAGCGCCGCCGACCGCGCGAGAGCCCGCGGAGTCGTACGCCGACGGGCCAGCGCGCGTACGGCGAGGACGCCTGCGCCCGCTGCCGCCGCCCACGCCGGGTCGACCCCCGCCGCCGAGGCCACCGCGAAGCCGCCGAGGGTCCCCGCCACGGTGAGCAGGGCGAACAGAGGAAGCGGTGCTGCCGGGGGAGGAGTGGCCGGGGTCGCGGGTGCGGCCAGATCGCGCGCGAAGAAGCGGCGGAAGACGGCGTACTCGACCGCGATCGCGGTGAGCCACGGGAGCAGCATCAGCAGGGCGAACCGGGTGAATCCGAGACCGCTCGCCGTGAACGCGAGCAGGTTCGTCAGATTCGACACGGGCAGGAGCAGCGAGGCCGTGTTGGAGAGGTGGGCGCTCGCGTATACGTGCGGTCCGGGGCGGGCGCCCATCCGGGTGGCGGTCACGAACACCACCGGAGTGAGCAGGACGACCGTCGCGTCCAGACTGAGGACGGCGGTGATCGACGAAGCCAGGGCGAACACGGCGCCCAGCAGCCGGTGTGGCCTGTGGTCGGCCCAGCGGGCCGTCCAGGTGCCGCACGCCTGGAAGAGCCCCTCGTCGTCGCAGAGTTTCGCGAGGACGAGGACGGCGGCCAGGAAGCCGATCACCGGACCGAGACGTTCCGCCTCCTCGCGCACCGCCCCGGGGGTGATCGCACCCACGGCGAGGACGACCCCGGCGGCGGGTACGGCGAAGACGGCCTCGGGCAGGCCGAACGGGCGGGCGACGGCGCAGAGCAGCACCACGGCGAGTGCGACGGCGGACACGGATGCGACGAGCATGCGTTCGATCATCCGGGTGGTTTCCGGCCGGGATGTCGGCGGGTAGGGATCGACGAGGACACCCCCACCAGCCCCCACCCCGCGCCGGACCTGACGGACGGCTTCGAAGCGCCCCGGAGCCCCGCCCTGGTCAGCGGCCCTGACGACCCCAACTCGCCTGCGACAGAAGGGAATCCCGGGATCTGGACAGTGCCTTGGCGCTCTATATGCTGACAGCATGCTTTCTGCCGCCGCGCCCGCGACCCCCCATGTCCCTTCCGCCGCCCCCGTCCCGGCCGTCTCCTCCCGGCTGGCCGACGTCGGTCCGTCGCCGGTAAGGGAGATCCTGGCACTCACCGCGCGGCCCGAGGTGATCAACTTCGCGGGCGGCCTCCCGGCCCCCGAACTGTTCGACGTCGAGGGCCTCCGGGCCGCGTACGACCGCGCCCTGACGGAGAACCCGCAGTACGCGCTCCAGTACTCGACGACCGAGGGCGACCCGGAACTGCGTACGGCCGTCGCCGCCCGGCTCACCGCACGCGATCTGCCCACCGAGGCCGACGACCTGCTCGTCACCACCGGCTCGCAGCAGGCCCTCACGCTCCTGACCACCGCGCTCGTCGAGCCCGGCTCCGTCGTCCTCGTCGAGGACCCCTGCTACCTCGCGGCCCTCCAGACCTTCGGCTTCGCGGGCGCCCGGATCGTTCCCGTCCCCACTGACGACCAGGGCATCATCCCGGAGGCGCTCGAAGAGATCGCGGTCCGCGAGCAGCCCACCCTCCTCTACCTCGTCCCCACCTTCCAGAACCCGACGGGCCGCACCCTGCCCGCCGAGCGGCGCCACGCCGTCGCCACCGCCGCGGCACGCCACGGCTTCTGGATCGTCGAGGACGACCCGTACGGTGAGCTGCGCTACGAAGGAGAGCGCGTCCCCTTCGTCGCCGCCGACCCCGTCGCCGCCGACCGCACCGCCCTGATCGGCTCCTTCTCCAAGGTGATGGCACCGGGGCTGCGCCTCGGCTACCTGCGCGCCCCCGCCGGGCTGCGACGCGCCTGCGTGATCGCCAAGCAGGCCGCCGACCTGCACACCTCGACCATCGACCAGGCCGCGGCCGCGCGTTACCTGCGGGACAGCGACCTCGACGCGCATGTCGCCGTGATACGCGCCGCCTACCAGGAGCGCCGGGACGCGATGCTCGACGGGCTGGCCGGAGCGCTGCCGGAGGGCAGCCGGTGGAACAGGCCGGAGGGCGGCATGTTCATCTGGGCGACCCTGCCCGCGGGATACGACGCGACGACGCTGCTCGCGACCGCCGTCGGCCACGAGGTGGCGTATGTGCCGGGAGCGCCGTTCTTCTGCGGCGAGCCGGACCCGGGCGCGATGCGGCTCTCGTTCACCACGCACTCGGCGGACGAGATCAGGGAAGGGCTCCGGAGGCTCTCCAAGATCTTCGCGTAGCCTTCGCGGAACCTCCCACGGCGCCCGGGGCCCGCGCCCCGCGCGTCGTCCCCGGTCATCACCTCGTGTCGTTGTTGGGCCGAACGGGTGAGGAGCGGGAGGATGGGGCCATGAGTAGGTACGAGAGGTACGACGTCACCGACGAGCAGTGGGAGGGCCTCGCCCAGGTCGTGCCCCTGCGCGGTCGCGACGAATGGCCGTCCAGGGTCGACCACCGCACGATCCCCGAGCAGTACGAATCCGCCGAACAGCGCCGCATGGTCGTGATCCGTGTGCAGGTGTTCGCAGACGCACGCGAGGTCGCCGAGTACCTCATTGCCCAGATCCCGGTGCTCCTCGATCTTACGAGTGCCGACACCGAGGTCGCCAAGCGCATCCTCGACTTCAGCAGCGGCGTGGTCTTCGGGCTCGGCAGCGGGATGCACCGCGTCGACCGGAACGTCTTCCTGCTCGCCCCCGCGGGTACGGAGGTCGAGGGCATCGTGGGAGAGGGCGAGGACGAGGTGATGGGCGGCAAGGCCGCCAGCGTCCCTCGATCGTAGGAAGGTCATCTAGACGTAACGGTTCGTCAGTGCATGGAGTGCATACGGTCCGGGCATGGATCTCACCGGCGGCTCCGCGCTCGCCCGTACGTCAGACGTCCCATCCCCCGTCGCCTCCGCTCAGGCCGACCCTGCCCCGGCCCCCGCCGGCCCGGTCGGCACGAACCCGGTCGTCCCGGCCCAGGCCGGTCCGCCCCCGATCGTTCCCGCCCAGGCCGGTCCGCCCCAGGCCCAAGCCGCCTCGGACGCTAACCAGGCCGCACAGGCCCCGGCAGTCCCGGACCAGGCCGCCGCGATCCCGGTTGTCCCGGCCTCGGCCGCACAGAACCCGGACCCGGCCGGTCCGGTGCCGGCTGTCCGGGCCTTAACTGTTCCCGCCTTCGCCGCCCCGGCCCCGGCAGCTCCGGTCGCCATCCCGCCTGTAGCCACCGCTCAGGCCGCCACCCCTTCGGTCGCCACCCCTCCGGTCGCCGCTCTCGCTCCGCGTGAGCGGCGGACCGGGGGCGGCGGCGAAGGCACCCTCACCCGGCCCGCCGTCACCGAACTGCGTCTCTCCGCCTTCGCGGGCCACCGCGCCGCCGTCCTCTCGCTGGGACCCGTCACCCTCTTCACCGGCGCCAGCGGCAGCGGAAAGTCCACCACCCTCAGGGCGTACGAGGCCCTCTCCCGGCTCGGCGCGGGCGACCCGCTCGAAGAGGTCTTCCCCGACGCCGCCGACTGCGTCCCCGAATGGGCCCGCCCCGACGCCCAGGGCAGGCGCGGCTTCCGGATCGGATGCACCGTCGACGGGCCCCAGGGCCCCGTCCACCTCGACCTCGCGATCCAGGCCGAACCCCAGCTCCGTATCGTCGGCGAACGCCTCACCGGCCGAGGCCACACCCTGCTCGCCACCGCCCTCCGCGACCCAGGCCGTTCCAGCGTCCAGGCAGAGTGGCGCACGGCGGGCACCACACCGGTCACCCGCGCTCCGTTCCCCGACGACCTTCTCGGCACGGCCCTGCTGCCGCTGCGGGTCGCGGGCAAGACCCGAGGACAGCTGGAAGTCCTCGCCGCCGCCGAACAGGTCGTCATCGGGCTCCGGTCGGTCTTCGCCTGCGACCCCCGGCCGGAGGGAATGCGGGCCCCCGTGCCCCCGGGCGAAGGGCGGCTGCACCGCGACTGCGGCAACCTCGCCGAGGTCCTGCACCGCACCCACACCGACTGCCCGCGCCGCCATCAGCGCCTCGCGTCCGTGTCGAGGGCGGGGTGCGTGGGTCCGGTCACGGGGCTCGGCGTGCAGGAACTGCCGGAGGGGCTCGTCCGGGCGGTCCTCGAACGAGGCGGTCGGCCCGTCACCCCGCTCAGCCGTCTCGGCGACGGTGAACTGCGTTACCTGGCCCTCGCGCTCACCCTGCTCACCGGCCCCGGAGTCCTCGCGATGGACCGGATCGCCGAGGTGCCCGACGCGATGCAGTGCCTGACCCTGCTCATGGACGGCTTCGACCGGGGACTCGACGTCCGGCAGGTGCGCGGGCTGCTCGACCTCGCCGTGGACATCGCCGCCGACGGACACATCCGGCTCACGGGCACGGTCGGCGAGCGGGCCGCGGAGGAGGCACGCCGGACGGCGGGAGTGACGGTGGTCGATTTGGCGGAGTGAGGGGCGGCCGTCGTCGGCCTCGTCGGGACCCGTCACCCGGCGGGCGGGTGGTAGACCTGATCGGGTGACGGACAACGACGTAGTGGGACTTCAGCGCAGGCTGGCCGCGTTCGCGGCCGCCCGCGACTGGCAGCCCTTCCACACTCCCAAGAACCTGGCGGCGGCCCTCAGCGTGGAGGCGTCCGAACTGCTGGAGATCTTCCAGTGGCTGACGCCCGAGCAGGCGGAGCGGGTGATGGACGACCCAGAGTCGGCGCACCGGGTCGCCGACGAGGTCGCGGACGTCCTCGCCTATCTCCTCCAGTTCTGCGAGGTCCTCGGGGTCAACCCGCTGGAGGCGCTCGCGGCCAAGATCGAGCGGAACGAGGTCCGCTTTCCCGTACGGAGGAGGGGCGGGGGAAGGGAGGCCGCCGAGAAGACGCCTGAAGAGGCCCCTCCCGAGGCCTCTTCAGGCCTTTCGGAGGAAGGTCGTCACTCTTCGGAGTGATCGACTTGTCCACATCGGGCTGCCTGTCCACAGATTTCCGAATTCCTCTGCTGTTGGGGCTCAGGTCGCCTCACTCTGGGTAATGGAATGAATGGGCGGACAAGTCGTGTGAACGGGGGCGGTGTTGATGGAGGCGGAACGGCTCATCGCACTCGGCCGGCAGGCGCTGGCGGAGAGCGGAACGGCGCAGGACATCGTGGCGGAGGCCTGGCAGGCGCAGGCGCTGGCCCAGGCGATAGGGAATCGGCTGGCGCTCTGCGGGCCCCAGGAGCTGCGGGGCGAGGCGCGGGGGCTGAGCGAGATCGGGGAGTCCCCCGCGTGGGGCGACGGTGGGCCGAGGGCGGCCCGGCTGACGGAGGTGTCGGACCCCCAGAGGGCGCTGACCGCGCTGGGGTCGCTTCTCGGAGAGGTGGGCATGGCGCTGGTCGGGGTGGCCTGTGCCACCGACGAGGAGGGGCTCTACTGGGCCTGTATCGAGGCCATCGACGCGGCGGACGAGTCGAGCGACCGGGTGCGGGGGATATTGCACCGCCTCGCGGTCCGGGAAGGAGAACGGGCCCGCCCTCCCGACCGCGCGCGCGACCGGGAGGGTTTCGGACGGGGCCTGTCGTGAGGGGAGCGGAATCCGAAGAGACGCAGGCGGAGTCCGGCGCCAGGGGCGTCGGGCCGGTGAGGAGTGGACGGGAGGCGTCGTGGAGGGAGCGGGAGGCGGCGTGGAAGGCGTGGGAGGTGCTCTAGAAGCGGTGGTGCTCGTGCTGCTCGGGCTCGTCGTGGTCCGCCGCGTGGCAGCCCGGAGTGCCAGGGCCTGGAGTGCCGGGGCCCGGGGTGCCGGGGCCTGGAGTGCCGCGCCCCGGAGCGTCGGGGCCCGAGGGCTCGTCGCCGGGAGCGGGAGCACCGTGGCGGGGAGCCCTGTGGCGGGGAGCGCCGTGGCCAGGAGCACCGTGGCCAGGAGCGCCGTCGTCGGAAGCGCCTCGGCCCGGTGCCTGGCCGGCCGGGTCGCGCTTCGCGGTGCCGTGCTCGGCTTCCTGGCGGGCGTCGGCGGCGGGCCGCAGGTCGGCGTCCCATCGGGTGAGGTCGGCGGTGAGCGCCGCCATCAGTTCCTCCATCCGCCGGAGCAGCCCTCCGGGGGCACCGGAGGGCTGCGGACCGGGTGCGGATCGTGGCGTCGACTGCTCGGGTACGGCCCGCTCCGGCGCGGCATCCTGGGACATGGCGGTCTCCTCGGCCCGGCCCCGCCGCCGAGGACGGGAGTACGGGAGAGAGCGGCGCACCGGCATCGGCCGCAGGCGCGCGGGCCGGGGGGTCCGGCTCCGCCGGGCAGAACGAGGGGTGCCGGGCGACGGTCACCGGCCGGGCCGGGCGGTCAGCCGGGTGCCCGGAATGTTCACCCGGCCGAGCCGGGGCCGACCGGAGGCTGACGGGGAGGTTGACAGGCACCGGGCGGTGCAGGATGGAGGCATGGACCTTCGCATCTTCACGGAGCCCCAGCAGGGGGCCGACTACGACACCCTCCTCACGGTGGCCCGTGCCACCGAGGACCTCGGGTTCGACGCGTTCTTCCGCTCGGACCACTACCTCCGGATGGGGGCCGCCGACGGGCTCCCCGGGCCGACGGACGCCTGGATCACCCTGGCCGGGCTGGCCCGGGAGACCAAGCGGATCCGGCTGGGGACGCTGATGACGGCCGCCACGTTCCGGCTGCCCGGTGTCCTCGCCATCCAGGTCGCCCAGGTGGACCGGATGTCCGGCGGCAGGATCGAACTGGGCCTCGGAGCAGGCTGGTTCGAGGAGGAGCACCAGGCCTACGGCATTCCGTTCCCGAAGGAGAAGTTCGGCCGGCTGGAGGAGCAGCTGGCGATCGTCACCGGTCTGTGGCGGACAGAGGTCGGCAAGACCTTCGACTACGACGGCGAGTACTACCGGCTCACCGAATCGCCCGCGCTGCCCAAGCCCGCGCAGGACAGGATCCCGGTCCTCGTCGGCGGACACGGCGCGAAGCGCACGCCGCGCCTGGCCGCGCGGTACGCGGACGAGTTCAACATCCCGTTCGCCTCCCTGGAGGACAGTGAGCGGCAGTTCGGCCGGGTCCGGGCCGCCGCAGAGGCGGCCGGGCGGGCGCCCGACGACCTGGTGTACTCCAACGCGCTGGTCGTCTGCGTCGGCAAGGACGACGCGGAGGTGGCCCGGAGGGCGGAGGCCATCGGGCGGGACGTGGACGAACTGAAGGAGAACGGGCTCGCGGGCTCGCCCGACGAGGTCGTCGAGAAGCTCGGACGGTACGCGGCCATCGGTTCCTCCCGGGTCTACCTCCAGGTCCTCGACCTGGACGACCTGGACCACCTGGAGCTGATCTCCGCCCGGGTCCAGTCGCAGCTGGGCTGAGCGGGGGCGGTCCGATGAAGCCGGTCCGTACGGTGGCCGAGGCCCTCGCGGAGGACGTGCTCCTCCTCGACGGCGGGCTTTCCAACGAGTTGGAGGCCCAGGGCTGCGACCTCTCGGACGCGCTCTGGTCCGCACGGCTCCTCGCCGACGGACCCGAGCGGATCGAGGCGGCCCACACGGCGTATGTACGGGCCGGCGCCCGGGTGCTCGTCACCTCCAGTTACCAGGCGACGTTCCAGGGCTTCGCCGGGCGAGGAGTCGGCAGGGAGGAGGCGGCGCGGCTGCTCGTCCGGAGCGTGGAGCTGGCGCGGGCGGCCGGGGAGCGGACCGACGACGAGGTCTGGGTGGCCGCGTCGGTGGGACCGTACGGCGCGATGCTCGCGGACGGGAGCGAGTACCGGGGACGGTACGGGCTGTCCGTACGGGAGTTGGAGGCGTTTCACCGGCCGAGGATCGAGGTCCTCGCGGGGGCGGCGCCGGATGTGCTGGCCCTGGAGACGGTGCCGGACGCGGTGGAGGCGGAGGCGATGCTGCGGGCGGCCGAGGGGTGCGGGGTGCCCGTATGGCTCTCGTACACGGTGGAGGGAGGCAGGACAAGGGCCGGGCAGGATCTCGCGGAGGCCTTCGCGGTCGCCGAGGGGAACGAGCAGGTCGTGGCGGTCGGGGTGAACTGCTGTGACCCGGCGGAGGCGGGGGAGGCCGTGGGGTCGGCGGTGGCCGTGACCGGACGGCCGGGTGTGGTCTACCCGAACAGCGGGGAGCGGTGGGACGCCGGAACGGGGGAGTGGCGCGGCGGCCCTGCCTTCGATCCGGGCCGAGCCCTCGGCTGGGCCGCTTCGGGGGCCCGTCTGATCGGCGGCTGCTGCCGCGTGGGCCCCTCCGCGATCAGGCGTCTCGGTGCGGCGCTCGACGCGTACCGAAACCGATGAAGAGGCGTGCCCCTCCCGGAAAATGCCTCGTCAGAGCGGGTGGTGGTGGACATACTCGGTGGGGTGTTCCTGACCCATCAGTACGACCGGCAGCCCGGAGCGACCCGCGACCGACCTCGGATTTCTGCTGCACAAGCATCCCGAGCGGACGCAGGCGTTCTCGACCGCGCATGGCACCGCGCACGTCTTCTACCCGGAGGCGGGCGACGAGCGGTGTACGGCGGCGCTACTCCTGGAGGTGGACCCCGTGGCGCTGGTGCGCCGCGGCAAGGGCAAGGGCCGGGGCGGCGCCCCGGACTCCGCGCTCGCGCAGTATGTGAACGACCGGCCGTACGCGGCGTCCTCGCTGTTGGCCGTGGCGCTCGCGCGGGTCTTCAAGACGGCGCTGCACGGAGTGTGCAAGGCCCTGCCCGAGCGGGCCGAGGCGCCGATCGCGCTCCGTGTCGAGGTGCCCGTCCTGCCCGCGAGGGGCGGTGCGGCCCTGGTGCGCGCGTTGTTCGGGCCGCTGGGCTGGGACTCCGTGGAGGCGGAGCCGGTGGTGCTGGACGAGCGGTTCCCCGAGTGGGGCGACTCCCGGTATGTGCGGCTGGTCCTGGAAGGCGAGATGCGGCTCGCGGACGCCCTCAACCAGCTGTACGTCCTGCTGCCGGTCCTCGACGACGCCAAGCACTACTGGGTCGCGCCCGACGAGGTCGACAAGCTGCTGCGCGCCGGGGACGGCTGGCTCGCCGGACACCCCGAGCGGGCGCTGATCACGGACCGGTACCTCTCCCGGCGCCGGGGGCTGGCCCGGGAGGCGAACGAGCGCCTTGAGCTGGTGCGGCTCGCCGAGGCCGAGGGGCTGGAGGTCGAGGACGTGGACAACGCCGTCGACGAGTCGGCGGACACCGAGGAGAAGCCGGTGCCGCTGGCCGAGCAGCGGCGGGGAGCGATCCTCGCCGCCCTGACGACGGCGGGAGCGAGCCGGGTCCTCGATCTGGGCTGCGGCCAGGGACAGTTGGTGCAGGCGCTGCTCAAGGACGCCCGGTTCACGGAGATCGTGGGGGTCGACGTGTCCGTCCGGGCCCTGACCGTCGCCGCGCGACGGCTGCGACTGGACCGGATGGGCGAGCGGCAGGCCGCCCGCGTCACCCTCGTGCAGGGCTCGCTGGCGTACACCGACAAGCGGCTCGTCGGCTACGACGCGGCCGTGCTCAGCGAGGTGATCGAGCATCTGGACCTGCCGAGGCTGCCCGGCCTCGCCTACGCGGTGTTCGGCTCCGCCCGGCCGCGTACGGTCCTGGTGACCACGCCGAACGTCGAGTACAACGTGCGCTGGGAATCGCTGCCCGCCGGACACGTCCGGCACCGCGACCACCGGTTCGAGTGGACCCGTGAGGAGTTCCGGGGCTGGGCGGAATCGGTCGCGGGACGGTACGGGTACGGCGTCGGGTTCACCCCCGTAGGACCGGACGACCCCGAGGTCGGGCCGCCCACCCAGATGGCCGTCTTCACCCGCGCCGACGATCCGGCCAAGGAAAAGGAGGGACAGGCGTGAACACCGTCCAGCGCCGTACGCTTCCCGTCACCGATCTGTCCCTCGTGGTGCTGGTCGGGGCCACCGGTTCCGGCAAGTCGACCTTCGCCCGGCGGCACTTCAAGCCGACCGAGGTGATCTCCTCGGACTTCTGCCGGGGCCTTGTCGCCGACGACGAGAACGACCAGTCGGCGAGCAGGGACGCCTTCGACGTCCTCCACCACATCGCGGGCAAGCGGCTCGCCGCCGGGCGGTTGACCGTCGTCGACGCGACCAACGTGCAGCAGGAGGCACGGCGGCAACTCGTCCAGCTGGCCCGTTCGTACGATGTGCTGCCCATCGCGATCGTCCTCGATCTGCCGGAGGACGTGTGCCGCGAGCGCAACGCGCACCGGCCCGACCGGGCGGACATGCCCGCGCACGTCATCGCACGGCACCGGCGCGAGCTGCGGCGTTCGCTGCGCGGACTGGAGCGCGAGGGCTTCCGCAAGGTCCACGTCCTGCGCTCCGTCGAGGAGGTCGAAGCCGCCGAGGTGGTCCTTGAGCGCCGCTTCAACGATCTGCGCCACCTCACCGGGCCCTTCGACGTCATCGGGGACGTCCACGGCTGCCGGTCCGAGCTGGAGACCCTGCTCGCCACGCTCGGCTATGTCGACGGACACCACCCCGAGGGCCGTACGGCGGTCTTCGTCGGCGACCTCGTCGACCGGGGGCCGGACTCGCCGGGGGTGCTGCGCCGGGTCATGGGGATGGTCGCGGCGGGCGACGCCCTGTGCGTCTCCGGGAACCACGAGAACAAGCTCGGCCGCCTGCTCAAGGGCCGGAAGGTGCAGGTGACCCACGGTCTGGCCGAGACGGTCGAGCAACTGGGCCGGGAGAGCGAGGAGTTCCGGGCCGAGGTCGGACGGTTCGTCGAGGGGCTGGTCAGCCACTACGTCCTCGACGGCGGCGACCTCGTCGTCTGCCACGCCGGGCTGCCGGAGAAGTACCACGGCCGCACCTCCGGACGGGTCCGCTCGCACGCGCTGTACGGGGACACCACCGGGGAGACCGACGAGTTCGGCCTGCCGGTGCGCTACCCGTGGGCGGAGGACTACCGGGGGCGGGCCGCCGTCGTCTACGGCCACACCCCCGTGCCGCACACCTCCTGGCTCAACAACACCCTCTGTCTCGACACCGGAGTCGTGTTCGGCGGGCGGATGACCGCGCTGCGCTGGCCCGAGCGCGAACTGGTCGACGTACCGGCCGAACGCGTCTGGTACGAGCCGATCCGGCCGCTCGCGGGCGAGACGCCCGACGGACACCCGGCGCGCCCGCTGGACCTGACCGACGTGCACGGACGGCGGACCGTCGAGACCCGGCGGCTCGGCAACGTCGCCGTACGGGAGGAGAACGCGGCGGCGGCTCTGGAGGTCATGAGCCGGTTCGCGGTCGACCCCCGGCTGCTCGCCTATCTGCCGCCGACGATGGCGCCGACCGCCACCTCGAAGGAGGAGGGCTATCTGGAGCACCCCGCCGAGGCCTTCGCCCAGTACCGGGCGGACGGCGTCGAGCGGGTCGTGTGCGAGGAGAAGCACATGGGCTCCCGGGCCGTGGCCCTGGTCTGCCGGGACGCCGTCGTGGCCCGCGAGCGCTTCGGCATCGACCACGAAGGGGTGACCGGCGCGCTCCACACCCGGACAGGACGGCCCTTCTTCGACGACCGGGAGGTCACCGAGCAGGTCCTCGCACGGCTGCGGAGCGCGATCGGCGCCGCCGGGCTCTGGGACGAGCTGGACACCGACTGGCTGATCCTCGACGGCGAGCTGATGCCATGGTCGCTCAAGTCCACCGGGCTGCTGCGCGCCCAGTACGCGGCGGTCGGCGCGGCCTCGGGCGCGGTTCTGCCCGCGGCGGTCTCGGCGCTCGAACGAGCCGTGGCGCGTGGGGTCGGCGAGGTCGGCGGGCTGCTCGCCCGGCAGCGGGAGCGGGCGGTGGACGCGGCGGCGTTCACCGAGTCCTACCGCCGGTACTGCTGGCCGACCGAGGGCCTGGAAGGGGTGCGGTTCGCGCCCTTCCAGCTCCTCGCGGTGCGCGGGCGTTCGCTGGCGGGGGAGCCGCACGACAGCCAGCTCGGGTGGCTCGACCGGCTCGTGGAGCACGACCCGACCGGGCTCCTCCAGGTCACCCGGCGGCTGTTCGTCGACACCGGGGACGAGACCTCGGTCCGCGCGGGCATCGACTGGTGGCTGGAACTGACCGGTGCGGGCGGTGAGGGCATGGTCGTCAAGCCGTTGGCGGCACTGGTCCGCGACAGGAAGGGACGGCTCGCGCAGCCGGGCGTGAAGGTACGCGGCCGGGAGTATCTGCGGATCATCTACGGACCCGAGTACACCCGGCCGGAGAACCTGGAGCGGCTGCGGCAGCGCTTCCTCGGGCACAAGCGTTCGCTCGCGCTCCGTGAGTACGCGCTCGGTCTCGAAGCACTCGACCGGCTCGCGGACGGGGAGCCGCTGTGGCGGGTCCACGAGGCGGTCTTCGCGGTCCTCGCCCTGGAATCGGAGCCGGTGGACCCGAGACTGTGAGACGGCGGGGCCCGCGCCAGGGGGACCTGGCCGGGCCCTGCCGCCCCTTCTGCGGCCGGCTCCTCCCACCCCGGCGGGGGGAACCGTACGGCCGGGCCCTGCCCCGAAGCTCCTGCCCCGACGCCCCTGCCCTGAAGTCCCCGCCCTCCGTCCCGGTGCCCCCGCCACCGCCCCCCGTCCCGCAGGCCCGCACCGCCTCTCCGCTCCCGCGCACCGCCCCCGCCCGCCCCCGTCGGGCCTTCGCAAGGTCTTCGAGGGGGCTTCACGCGGTCTTCGCAGGGGGCGCAGGGATGTCCGGGGGCAGCGCTCCCACGCGCCCCCCGTAACCGTTGACGCCTTCTTTTGCACCCTCTAGCGTTCTCACCCCATGACGTGACGCAGCGTCAATACTGTGACGCCATACGGCGGATGGGACGGGGAGGTACCCGCGAGCGGGCCGGTCGATCACCGGCGGCGGTCTTCCCCGGAGGGCCCGAGGACGGTACAGGGGTGAGCGAGGGTGAGTCTCTTCGGCCAGGACAGGGCCTTTCTCCACGCCCTCCCACCGGCCGACCGCACGACGCTGCTCGCCGAGGGCGCCCGCCGCGTCTACGCCTCCGGCGAGGTGATGATCCGCGAACGCGACACCAGCGTCTACGTCCTCGCGCTCCTCTCCGGCTGGGCCGTCGTCTCCGTCGGCACCGAACGCGGCTCGCGCCTCATCCTCGCCCTCCGGGGCGAGGGGGAGGTCGTCGGCGACCTGGCAGCCGTCGACCGGCGCCCGCGGAGCGCCACCGTCACCGCCCTCGGCAGGGTCGAGGCGGTGGCGATCTCCGGCGACCGGTTCCGGCGCTTCCTCGCCGCCCGGCCGCACGCCACCTCGCTGATCCTGCGCCAGCTGGCCACCCGGCTGCGCAGTGCCGACGTGGAGCGCCGCTCGCTCGCCTCCGAGACCGTGCTCCAGCGCCTCGCCGCCCGGCTCGTCGAGCTGGCCGAGCGCGCCGGGCGGCGGGACGGCGCCGGAACCGTACTCGAACTCCCGCTGCCGCAGCACGATCTGGCCGCCGCCATCGGAGCCACCCGCGAGGCGGTGGCCAAGGCGCTGCGGCTGCTACGGGAGCAGAACGTGGTCCGCACCGCGAACCGCACCGTCGTCATCCTCGACAAGCGGGTCCTGGTGCTGCTCGCGGCGGGGCACGCGCACCCCGGCGGGGAACCGGCGGGCGAATCTCCGCCGGGTGTGTAAACGGCTACATCGCCGGCCGCGCCACGCGGCCAGTCTGGACGTGGCACCACGGCACGAACGCCACCGGGCATCACACAGGGAGTCCGAGAGTGAGCACTGCGGTACGGAACGGGCGAGCGGACGGGGAACCGGCGGGAATCCACCGGTTCGTGGTCTTCGGGGACATCTGCGGCTCCGGGACCCTGGACCTGGCGGAGAAGAGAGCCCAGCGGGCGGCGATGTACTCCGCCTTCGAGGAGGCGTACGACTCCGTCGGCGTCGAGCCCGGCACCTTCCACCAGGAGGACCGGGGGGACGGCGTGCTCGCCGCGCTGCGGCCCGACGTGCCACCGGCCCTGATGGTCGGCCGGTGGATCGACACCCTGTACGAGAGCCTGCGCGCCTGCAACCAGGGGCGGAGCAGGCGGCTGCGGCTGCGGATCGGGATGAACGCGGGGCTCGTCGTCCAGGACCGGCACGGTCTCGTCGGGCGGGCGGTGGACCTCGCCGCCCGGCTCTGCGACAGCCCCCCGGCCAAGCGGCTCATGGACGGGGCGCCCGAGGTCGACCTGCTGGTCGTCGTCTCGGACTGGTTGTACACGAGCGTGGTCGCCGAGGGCGGGCCGTACGTGGAGCCCCGCCACTACCGGGCGGCCCGCGTCCGGGCCAAGGAGACCGACGAGACGGCCTGGTTCCACGTACCGCGCAGGACCGAGCCGCCGCTGTCCGGGCCCGACCGGGATCCGTCGGGCGAGGACGAGGGGGCACCCGCGCCCCCCTCCCCGTTCCCGGGCACGCCCCCGACCTCGTCCGCGCCCGAGAGGGAGCGGGCGGCACGGACCGGCGTTGGGCCGTCGCGGGGGGACGGCCCAACGCCCCGGTCCGGGGGCGGGAACCGTACGTACCAGGTGGGCGGCGATCTGGTCGACGTCCACGGCAACACCATCCACGGCGGGTTCACCGGCATCCGCAAGAACGTGACCCCGCCGCCCGGCCCGGGAAGGACGGACCGGGGCTGGGACCGGGACGAGGACACGGTCGCGGACACCGGGCCGAGGGCGGGTGACGCGAAGTGAGCGACGAGGACGAGGGCGCACCGCACGACGACCCCGACCCCGGAGGAGGGCCCGGCGACCGGGAGGACCGAGACCGGGGCGATCGAAACGACCGGGGCGACCGCGGCGATCGAAACGACCGGGGCGACCGGCACGACCGGGGACAGCGGGACGAGCGGGGGCACCGGAGCGACCGAGGGGGACGCGACGGCGATACGCGCCGGGACGGGGGCGAGGGCGGCGAACAGGCGCCCCGCGAGCCCAGCGTCTTCGAGACGGCCGACCGGGGCCCGCTCGGCGGCGAGAGCGAGACCGGCGGCGCCGCCACCGCCCGCTGGGCCGTCCGCACCTGGGCCGCCGGCAGCGCCGACCGGCTCACCACCATCCACGGCGACGGCACCGTCTTCGAGGGCAACCAGTTCTTCGCCCTGTACGGCTCCGACCGCGCCGCGCACTTCGTCCAGGGAGCCGTGCCGCAGGAGACGCTCGACCACCTCGGGCGGGTGTACTGCGCGACCGCCGCCTACTCCCGGATGCGCGAACGCCTCCGGGACCACCGTGTCCTCGTCCTGTGCGGCGAGCCCGGCAGCGGCCGCAAGGCCACCGCGCTCGCCCTGCTCGACGAGCTGACCGGCGGCAAGGTCTTCCGTCTCGACCCGCGCCACGGCGTCGACGAGATCACCGAGGACGTCCTCCAGGAGAACGGCGGCCATCTCCTCGAACTCCTCGCCGAGGACGTCCGTGCCGAGATCGAGCCGCCCGCCGCCCGGGGCGACGGCGCCGGTCCGCGCCGCCCCCCGGCCCGGCTCAGCGAGCTGCACCTGGACCGCTTCGGCGATCTGCTGCGCGGCCGGGACGCCTACGGTGTCGTCCTCGTCGAGGACGGGGAACTCGCCGACCGGCTGCTGCGCGGCCGCTACGGGATGTACTGCGCGCCGCCACCCGCCGAGGAGGTCCTGCACCGGCACCTCTGGTATCTGCTGCGCGCCGAGTCCGGCGAGGCGCTCGCCGCCGCGCGGGCGCGCGCCGGGCGGCGGGACGTCACCGCCGCCCTCGGCCTGGAAGAACTGCGGCCCCGTGAGGCCGCCCGGCTCGCCGACCATCTCGCCCGGCACTGGCGCGGCGAGATGACGGACGAGCAACTCGTGGCCGAATGCGGCTCCTTCGTCCACGCGCAGGCCCGTGAGTGGTTCGCCGGAGCGGATCGGCCCGGTGTGCTCCCCGAGGCGCTGCCCGCGCTGGGAGCCGGGGCGTTCCGTATCGCCGTCGCCGTCTTCAACGGTTCCGCCTACAGCCTTGCCGCCGAGGCGGCCGAGCTGCTGGCCTGGGAGTTCGCCGTCACGCTCGACCCCGAACACGCGCCGGGGCGCCGCCTGTTCGGTACGCACGCCGAGCACCGTCCGATGCGGGCCCGCGCGGTCCTGGAGGACGGTGAGCTGGACCTCGGACCGGCCAAGGTGCCGGTGCGGGCGGTGCGCTTCCAGGGCGAGGCGCTGGCCAGGGCCGTCCTCGGCGAGGTCTGGCACGGCTACCACAACGTGCGCGGCCCGGTGGCCCGCTGGCTGCGGGCGCTCTGCGACGACTCGCGCCCCGAGGTGTGGGTACGGGCCTCCATCGCGGCCGGAGTGCTCTGCTCCTGGGACTGGATCCACGGCTTTCGCGAACTGATCGTGCCGCTCGCCGCCGCCGACCAGCCGGTGGCCCGGATGGCCGCCGCCACCGCCCTCGCCGAGGCGGCCCGCGACCCGCGCGTCCGGCCCGCCGTGGCCGACGTGCTCAAGGAATGGGCGAAGTCGGGCCAGGACTCCCTGGTCAGGACCGCGCTGCTCGCCCACGGCGGTGTCCTGGCCGCCGGAAGCGTCGACGGTTCGCTCGACGCGCTGGCCCGGGTCGTCAGGACCCGGGAGGCAACCGACGGCGACGTCCTGGTGCCCGCCTCCTTCAGCGTGGCGCGGCTGCTCGCCTCCGGCGAACCCGAGCCGGTGCTCCTGCGGCTGCGGCAGTGGCTGGAGGACGGGCGGCTCAATCTCGCCAACCTCGTGCACCTCTCCGTCATCCGGGCGCTCAGCACCCGCACCACCCATCTGTGGGGGCTGCGCGAGGTGCCCGAACTCGACCGGCACGCGGCCCGCCCGCTGCTCGTCGCCCTGCTCGCCACCCGTCCGGAACTCGCCCCTCAACTGGCCTGGTTGCTACAGCACGCGCTGGCCACGGCCCGATCCGGGGAAGCAGCCCTTGAGGCATTGGGCGGTCTGCTGCGGCGGGCCGCCAAGGACCCCGAGTCGCTGGGGCACGTCTGCGATTTCCTGCCGCTCCTCGCGGTGGACCGCAGGGACCGCGACCGGCTCAGGGGCTTGTTGAACGAACTGGTCAGGGACCGTGACCGGCCCCTGGACCGTGGCGCGGCGCGCCGGACGTGGGACGCCGTGACGGAAGGAGTCAACCGATGACCGGGTCCGAGCAGCACGGGAACCCGCGACCGGACGAGCGGGACCGCCGGTCCGACCGGGACCGCGCGTCCGACCGGGACCGCGACGGGCGCGACCGGCGGGAGCGCCGTGACGAGCGCCTCCGCGACGGCCGCGCCCGCGCCGGGGACGACCGGGAACGACAGCGGTTCGACGACCGGAACGGCGACCGTGACGGGGACCGGAACGCGGGCCGGAACGCGGGCCGCGAAGGCGAGGGCACGGGCCGGGACCGGGACGCCGATTCCGGTTCCGGTTCCGGTTCCGCCGCGTGGGAGCGTCCGCGCGGCCCGCTGATCGGCGAGTTCGCGCCCCCGTACCGGCGCAGGAGCGGCCGGGTCGCGGCCGTCCTCCTCTACCGCAACGGCGGCCATCGGATCGTCTGGCCGGACCGCGTAGAGGACGTGAACAAGCCGTTGTTCGGCGTCCCGTACACCGTCTTCGAGGTCCGTCTGGGCCGGAACGTCACCGAGTTCCGGCTCCGGCTGCCGGCCGCCGGGGACGGTGTCTTCTTCGAGGCCGTCGCCAAGGTCCAGTGGATGGTGACCGATCCCCACCTCGTCGTCCGCGAACAGGTCGAGGACATCGCCGAGTTCCTGCACGACGAACTCCTCGACGGGCTGCGCAGGCTCTCCCGCAGGTTCCGGATCACCGAGGCGCAGCGCGCCGACGAGGCCGTACGGGAGGAACTGAACACCGGGCGCCTCGCCTTCGGCCGGGACATCGGGCTGAAGACCCGGGTCCTCGTCTTCATCGACCTCGACGACTCCGTCAAGGCGGAGGTCTCCCGGCGGGACCGGGCCGACGTCGCCATGGAGGCCGACGAGCGCGTGGCCGAGGCCGAGCGGCGCCGGGACGCCGCCGCGCGGTCCCTGGTCGCCGAGCGGGCCCGTGAACTGGAGGCCCTGTTCCAGCGCGGCGACCTCGCGCAGATCGCCCACCACATGGCCATGCACCCCGAGAAGCAGTGGGAGATCCGCAACCAGCTCCAGCAGGAGCGGCGGGAGGGCCAGGACGACTACCTGGCCGTCTTCAACCGGCTCCTGGACACCGGGGTCCTCGAACGGCACGACATCGGCGAGCAGATGTACCAGGTCCTCATGTATCTGCGGACCCAGACCGGCAGCGTGCTCAACGACATCACCACCCGGGTGCTCAACCCGCCGGGGGACACCGGGCGCCGCCGTCTCGACCCCGGCCCCGCCCTGCCCGAACCGAGCCTCCCGGACTGGGACGAGGAGCACGGGGAGGAGGAGCACGGGGAGGAGGAGCACGGGGACGCCCCGCGCGACCCCCGGGTCTACGAACCGACCCGCGTCGAGTCGGGCTCCGAGCGGGAGCGGGAGCGGGAACGAGGGAGGGAGCGGGGCCGGTCGCGTCACCGGGGCGAGCGCCGTGACGATGTCCGGGACGACCCCCACCCGGGCCGAGGAGACGGCGGCCACGACCGGTACGACCAGGACGACCCCGACGGGCGGACGGACTCCTACGAGCGCGGCGACCGCTACGACCGGGACGACCCCTACGACCGTGAGGGCGGCGACCGGACCCGGCGGACCTCCCGCCCCGGCAGGGCCAGTTCCGCCTTCGACGACTGGGACGAGACATGACCGTGCCGGGCCCGGCACCGGACCCCCCTACGGGCCCCGCCGCGGACTCCCCTACGGGCTCGCCACCGGGTCCTGTGCCGGGTCCCGCCCGGGACCCCGCTTCCGAAGCCTCGCCGGGGGCCGTGGCCCGGGGTGGGGCGGGGCCAGGGCGGGGCTCCGTCGTCGGGGCCGGGTCGGAGAGCGGGCCGGGATCCGCGCCGCGACCCGTTCCCGTACTTCCCGAAGAAGAGCTCAAGTTCATGGCCGAGCATCTGCTCTCCACCGTCCGTGAGGACATAGGGCGGGCCGACACCAAGGCCGCGATCCTGCTCTCCGGCGCGCTCGCCTTCCTCGCCGTCGTCTTCTCGGGGGAGCGCAGCCCGCTGCCCACCGAGGGGCCGGGACTCGTGGTCCTGCTCGTGGCGGGCGTGCTGTGGACCGCGGGCGTCGTCATGCTCGTCTCCGTGGTGCTGCCCCGCACCCGCGTCGGCGCCGACCGCACCCTGTTGCGCGAGCTGACCACCGGCCCTTCGGGGGCCGCGCTGCGCGCCCGGCTCGCCGGTTCCGGTTCCGGCTCCGCCGACTGGCTTCTCGAACAGGCCGGTGTGCACGGCCTCGTGCTCGCCGCGAAGTACCGGTGGCTGCGCCTGGGCGTCTTCGCGCTCGCGCTCGGCGCCCTCCTGGCCCTCCTCAGCGAACTGTGGTGAGAGAGAACATGCAGTGGACCACCAAGGGGAGCCTGCTGCTCCTCGCCGGGGTGCTCGTCGCCCTCTCCGGCCCGTACGCCTCCGCGCACGCCCCCGGCGCCCCCCTCGCCCCGTACGCCTCCGCCGACCCCGTCGAAGGGCCCGATCCGCTCGACTTCGCCGTCGTCGTCGACCAGTCGGCCAGCCTCGCCGACAAGGACCTCGCGCGTGAGACCGAGGCGGCCGGACTGCTCGTCCAGGGCGAGATATCGGAACGTTCCCGGGCCACCGTCATCGGCTTCGGCAGCTCGGAGAAGGCCGGCCAGTCGCCCGTACGCGACATCTGCGAACCGACTGTCGCCGACGCGGCGGGCCGCGAGCGGCTCAGCACCTGCGTCCAGCAGCTGAACCGCCGCGACCGTGACCGCATCGGCCCCGGCACCGACTTCCCCGCCGCCGTCCGGCAGGCCGTCACCCGGCTCACCCAGGACGCCCCCGCGAGCGGCAAGCCCGCCGCCCCGAAGCCCGCCGCCCCGAAGGTCCCCGTCCCGAAGGTCGTCTTCCTCCTCACCGACGGGAAGCTCGACGTCGCCGACAGCCCCGAGTACGGCACCGACCGCGAGAGCCGGCAGGCCAACGGCGCCCGCAGGCTCACCGAGGAACTCGCCCGCGCCCGGCGCGCCGGAGTCCAGATCTGGCCCCTCGGCTTCGGCGGCGAGATCGACCGGTCCGCCCTCGGCGCCATGGCCGCCGGCGGCTACCAAGGCGCCTGCTCCGACATCCCCGGCGCCATCCCGCACATGCGGGTCGTCGACACCTCCGCCGGGATCGACCAGGCACTCCAGGAGACCTTCGCCGCCGCCCGCTGCGCCCGGATCGCCAACGGCACCGTCGGCAAGCCCCCCGCCGACCTGACCGTCACCATCCCGCCCATCGCCACCGACGGCTCCCTCACCGTCGCCAAGCACGACCCGAAGGTCCGGGTCACCTACTACGATCCGGCCGGCCGCAAGGTCCCCGCCCGGGGCGAGTTCGACGGCTCCGTCTTCGAGGTCAGCGGCCAGAACGGCCCCGTCGAGGCGCTGCGCGTCAAGAACCCGCTGCCCGGCCGCTGGCGGGTGCACATCGAGGCGCCGGAGGGCCACCGGGACCGCGAGGTCGCCGTCCGGGCCATCTGGCAGGGGCGCCTCCGCTCCACCGTCGTCCTCGACCCGGCCTCCCCGCGCCCCGGCGAGCCGGTCAAGGTGGAGGTGCGGATGCAGACCCGGCGCGGGGTCGTCATCACCGATCCGCGCCAGCTCACCGGGCTCGCGGTCACCGCCGAACTCAGCGGGGACGGCTTCCGCCCCGTCGGCTTCCGGCTCGCCGACGACGGCAAGGCCCCCGACGCCAAGGCCGCCGACGTGCGGTTCACCGGTACGTTCACCCTGCCCGCCGGAGCCACCGGCGACCTGGAACTCCGCACCCGCATGGCGGCGCCCGGCATCACCTCCGACCGGCGCCCGCTGCACGCCCGCGCGGCGGCGGGCGTCCCGCTCGTGACCGCCGGGATCGTCACCGACGCGACGACCGTGTACCCCGGCGGCACCGTCCACGGCACCCTCGACGTCACCAACAACGACTCCGCCCCGCACACCCTGCGCCTCGCCCTGGCCGACCAGATCCCGGGCGCGGAACTCGCCGTCGCCCCGGCGACCGTCACCGCCCCGCCGAACCAGGCCACCCGGGTCCCCTTCACCATCGGCCTCGGCGAGGACACGCCCCTCGGCGAACTCGGCGGCAGGGTCGTCGCCATCGACACCACCGACGGCGACCGGGCCCTCAACGCCGCCTTCCTCGACATCCGGGTGAAGGCCCCGCCGACCTGGTGGGAGCGGTGGTGGAAGGCCGTCGTCGCGGGCGCGGCCGTCCTCCTCCTCGTGGGCGTCCTCGCCGGAATCCGCCTCGCCGCCCGGCGCCGCCGCCGCGACCTCACGGGCGTCACGCTCGTACTGCGCCGGGACGGGCAGGAACTGGACTCCCTGACCATCCGCAGAGGCCAGAGCCCCGGCGGCGCCTTCGCCTTCACCGTCGACGACCCCCACGGGGCACCCCCGACCCTCCGCCGCCTCTCCGGCGGCGGCTCCTCCGCCGCCCATGTGCTGCGCCGCAACGGCGCGGGCGAGCTGCTGCTACGCCCCCGGGGCGGCGGCCAGCTCCCGGTCAGACCCGGCGAGCCGACCGGGATCGGCGACCACGAACTGGTCGTACGGGGCGGCGGCTCGGCCTCGGGCGGCGGGCGCGGGGGCGGCGGGCGGGGTGGGGGGGGGGGGGGGGGGGGGGGGGGGGGGGGCGGGGGGGGGGGGGGGGTGCAGGGGCTGGAGGTGCCGGGCCTGGGGGCGCCGGACCTGCGGATGCGGGGTCTGGGGCGCCGGACCTGCGGATGCGGGACCTGGCATGGGCCACGAGCCGGATGGCGCGGGCGAGGCCCA
>NZ_MSJP01000107.1 GCF_014596525.1 Streptomyces sp. CBMA291 | reverse complement strand
GGAGCGGAATCTGGAGGACGTTTCCGGAGAGGACTCCGGGCGAGTTGACGGCGGCGCCCATGGCGCCCGAGTCGGCGATGGCGGCGCGGGCGGCTCCGGCTCCCTCGCGGCGACCGGCTCGTCCACCCCGACCGGCCTCCTCGTCGGCGCCGCGGGCGCCCTCGCGGCAGCGGGCGCGGCCACGGTCGTCGTCGCCCGTCGCCGTACCCGGGAGTCCTGACCCGGTTTCCCCCGAAAGAGGGCAGGGCCGCACCCGATTTCCGGGTGCGGCCCTGCCGTCGTCTCCATGAGTGCTTCAATTTCCGCCATGAACACGACCTCGGCAAACGCCGCCACCGACATCGACGTCCTCCGGGTCTTCTGCGCGGGCGACGGCCGGTACGGCAACGCCCTCGGAGTCGTACGGGACACCAGGGGCCACCCCGACGAGGCCTCGCGGCAGGCGCTCGCCAAGCAGCTCGGCTACAGCGAGACGGTGTTCGTGGACGACCCGGAGCGCGGGATCGTCGACATCTACACGCCCGGGGCGCGGCTGCCGTTCGCCGGGCATCCGCTGGTCGGCACCGCCTGGCTGCTCGATCTGGAGGTCGTCCACCCGCCCGCGGGGGAGGTGTGGGTGCGCGGCGACGGCGAGTTCACCTGGATCGAGGCGCGCGCCGAGTGGGCGCCGCCGAGGACCCTGCGGCAGTACGCCTCCGCCGCCGAGATCGACGCCCTTGAGGTGCCGGAGCCGGGGGAGTGGATCTACGCCTGGGCCTGGGAGGAGGAGGCGGCGGGCCGGGTCAGGGCGCGGGCCTTCCCCGGGCGCGGCGACGGCATCGACGAGGACGAGGCGACCGGCGCGGCGGCGCTGCTGCTCACCGCCCGCCTCGGCAGGGCCCTGAACATCACGCAGGGCCGGGGGTCGCAACTGCTGACCGCCCCCGGCCCTGACGGGATCGTGGAACTGGGCGGACGGGTCCGCCTGGAAGGAGCGCTCAGGCGCTGAACGCCCGCGGCGCCCTCGGGGCGGGCCCGTGAGTCCGCCCCGGGGAGCGCTCAGGCGCTGAGCGGGAACTCGCCGCCCAGCTGGTGGAAGACCGCGCTGTTGAAGTCGAACGCGCGCTTGCACTCGTCGACGATCCGCTGCTTCTCCAGGTCGTCGGCGTTCACCTCGTCGAGCAGCTCCCGGTAGGAGCGCTTGAAGGCGGCGGGGTTGGAGATCCCCTCGAACACGTAGAAGCGGACGCCGTCGCCCTTGCGCTCGAAGCCCCAGGTGCGCTCGGCCTTGTCGCGGATGATCTGGCCGCCGGAGAGGTCGCCCAGGTAGCGGGTGTAGTGGTGGGCCACGTATCCGGCGGGCCACTCGCGGGCGCACTCGGCGACCCGCTCGGCGTACGCGAGGGTGGCGGGCAGCGGGGTGAGGCCGGAGCGCCAGTCGGCGCCGCGCAGATGGGCGAGGTCCTGTTCGAGGGCGGTCGTGCGGAACAGCTCGGGCTGTATGAACGGCCCGGCGACCGGGTCGCCGCTCAGGGCCTCGGCGCCGTCCTCAAGGGCCCGGTACACGTACCACAGCTGCTCGGTGTAGCGGGCGTACGCGTCGACGCCGAGCCGCCCGCCGAGCAGGTCGCCCATGAAGGAAGACGTCTCCGCTTCGGTGTGCTGGGCGTGCGAAGCCGTGCGGATGAGCGTCGAAAAGGGCGTGGTCAAGGCGTGCCTCCGGGACCGATGGGACGGGAACCAGTGACGATCCTGCCAAGTAAGGCTTGCCTAAGTCAACTGGTTCCCGACGTCCTGTCGGTAAAAGGGATACCCCGAGGGGCGGTCAGGGCAACGTAAGGATTTCGGCCCCGTCGTCGGTGACCACCAGCGTGTGCTCGAACTGGGCGGTCCGCTTGCGGTCCTTGGTCACCACGGTCCAGCCGTCCTCCCACATGTCGTAGTCGTGGGTGCCGAGCGTCAGCATCGGCTCGATGGTGAAGGTCATGCCCTTCTTGATCTCGGTGGTGTGGTGGGGGGAGTCGTAGTGCGGCACGATCAGGCCGGAGTGGAACGAGGTGTTGATGCCGTGTCCGGTGAAGTCCCGGACGACGCCGTAGCCGAAGCGCTTGGCGTACGACTCGATGACCCGGCCGACGATGTTGATCCTGCGGCCCGGCCGGACCGCCTTGATCGCCCGGTCGAGGGCCTCCCGGGTCCGCTCCACGAGCAGCCGCGACTCCTCGTCGACGTCCCCGCAGAAGTAGGTGGCGTTGTTGTCGCCGTGGACGCCGCCGATGTACGCGGTGACGTCCAGGTTCACGATGTCGCCGTCCCGCAGGACGGTGGAGTCGGGGATCCCGTGGCAGATGACCTCGTTGACCGAGGCGCACAGCGACTTGGGGAAGCCCCGGTAGCCGAGGGTGGAGGGGTAGGCGCCGTGGTCGCACATGTACTCGTGCGCGACCCGGTCGAGCGTGTCGGTGGTGACGCCGGGAGCGATGTGCTTGGCGGCCTCCTCCATCGCCCGCGCGGCGATGCGGCCGGCGATCCGCATCCGCTCGATGGTGTCGGAATCCTGCACCTCGGGCCCGGTGTACGGGGTCGGGGCGGGCTTCCCGACATACTCGGGGCGGCGGATGGAGCCCGGAACGGGACGATGGGGGGACAGCTCCCCCGGAACGAGAAGCGACTGGCCAGACATGCCGGCGAGTCTATCGACCGGGTCTGGGGCAGCATGGTCTCGGAGGAAGGAGCCCACGACGATGGCCCTGTTCAAGAAGCGCACCGCGGGCAAGCCGGGCGAGTGGTACTACTGCCTGGAGCACAAGAAGGTCGAGGAGGGCCCCGAGTGCCCGGCGAAGAACCGGTTCGGCCCGTACACCACCCGTGAGGAGGCCGCCCACGCCATGGACACCGCCCGCGAGCGGAACCTGGAGTGGGAGACCGACCCCCGCTGGCACGACAAGCGCCGGACCGGGGAGGACCCGGAGAAGTAGCGCCCGCCACCGGACGGCCACGGCCACCGCGCCCGTCCGGCGGACCGCCGTGGCCACCGCGCGTCACCAGACCGCCGTGGCCACGGCCGCCCCGGCGAAGGAGAGCCCGGTGCCCAGGAGCACGCTGACCGCGAGGTAGGTGCCCGAGAGGAACAGCCGCCCCTTGTCGGCCAGGGTGAGGACCTCGTACGAGAAGGTGGACCAGGTCGAGAGGGCCCCGCAGAAGCCGGTGGCGAGCAGAAGCTGGGCGTGCCGGTCGAGATGCCCGCCGGTGGCCGCCTCGGCGAGGAAACCGAGCAGGAGACAGGCGGCCGAGTTCGCCGCGAGCGTCCCGAACGGGAACGGCGTGTGGATCCGCGCCTTGACCGCCACCCCGGTGAGATAGCGGGTCGGCGCGCCCACGAGCCCCCCGGCCAGGACGAGCAGGACGTCCCCGGTCACGCGGCGGCCCCGGGGCGGGAGGCGGGCAGGACCGCGTGGACGGCGGCGACCCCGGCCCAGACGCCGAGCAGGGCCGCGACGACGGTCAGCAGCAGATAGCCGACGGCGGTGCCGGGCGCGCCGTCGCGCACCAGCTCGCGGACGTTGTCCGTGTAGTGCGAGAACGTCGTGTAGCCGCCGAGGAAGCCCGTTCCGATCAGGGCCCCGGCGAGCCGCTTGACCAGGGCGGAGCGGGTCGCCAGGAAGGTCATCAGGGCGCCCATCACCAGACAGCCGGTGGCGTTGACCAGCAGGATCGGCCAGGGGAACTGCGTGCCGTGGACGGGCCACGCGCTCTCGATGCCGTAGCGGGTCGTCGCGCCGAGCGCGCCGCCGACCGCCACGGCGGCGAGTACCGGCCCCTGCCCGCCCGGCGCGTGCTCGGAGTGGTGGTGCCCGAACGGGCGGATCGGCAGGTCGTGCCGGGTGAAGTAGGGATTGGCCATCGAGGGTGCTCCTTTCGCCGCCCCGCCCGTCGGCTTCTCCGCCCCCGCCCACCAGGGCCGTTCAGGCGAAAGAGGGCGGAGGTCGACCCTCACGGTGGGCGGGTGCGCGGGGATACGGGTAGAGATGAATACCGTAGATATCGCCTCTTACCCATTGAATTCACGTGATCTGCCGATTGCGGGACATTCGGGAGATACTGTGACATGTAGTGACGTGCAGGCAGCCCGGCGCGCGCTGGATCGCGAGCCGCTCGCCTATCTGGTCGCCTCGCTGCGCGGAGTGGGACAGGTCGACCTCCAGCCGCAACTGCTCACGGGCGCCCTCATCCTCGCCGCGCTCTGGGCGGGAGGCTGGCGCATCGGCCTCTTCGCCACCCTCGGAACACTGATCTCCACGGCCACCGCCTACGCCCTCGACGTCGACCGCGGCTCCATCTCCCAGGGCCTCCAGGGCTATTCGGGCTGTCTGACCGGCATCGCCCTGGTCGTCTCGCTCGGCCACCACCCGGCGACCTACGTCCTCACGGTGGTCGGCTGCGTCCTGTGCACGATCCTCACCGCCGCGCTCGCCACCCTGCTCACGCCCTACGGACTGACCCCGCTGACCGCGCCGTTCTGCCTCGTCTCCGGCGTGATGGTGCTCGGCGCGCCCTCCTTCGCCCGCATCTGGCACGGCGCGCCCTCGCCCGTCGCCGACCCGACCTCCGGCGACACCGGCATCGCCTTCTCCGACCTGTGGCACGCCTTCTTCGCCAACGTCTCCCAGATCTTCCTGGTGAACAGCTGGTACGTGGGCCTGATCATGCTCGTCGGCCTGGCCTTCGCCGGGATCCGCGTCGTCCTCGCCGCCGCCCTCGGCAGCGTCGCCGGAATCGTCGCCGCCTGGGCCCTCGGCGCCCCCACGGCCCTGATCGCCGACGGCATCTACGGCTACAACGCGGTCCTGGTCGGCATCGCCGTCGGAGCGGTCTTCCTCGCCCCCACCCTCTGGAACGCGCTCTACGCGCTCTTCGGCGCGGCCGTCTCCACCGGCCTCACCGCCTCGATCACCTCTTTCTTCACCCCCTTCCACGGCCACACCTTCACCTGGCCGTTCATCCTCACCACCTGGGCCCTGATGGCGGCCGTCCCCCTGCTGCCCCGGCTGCGCCCCGCCGCCTGAAACCGCCCCCCCACCCGTCCCAAGGAAGGCACTCCCGATGAACCTCGCCCCCCGCGAGCTGGACAAGCTCGTCGTCTACGTGGTCGCCGACCTGGCCCGCAAACGCCGGGACCGCGGGCTGAAGCTGAACTACAGCGAGTCCGTCGCCCTGATCACCGAGGCGATCCTGGAAGCCGCCCGCGACGGCAAGTCCGTCGCCGACTGCATGGAACTCGGCCGGCACGTCGTCGGCGAGGACGTCACCATGCCCGGGGTGCGGGAGATGCTCGGCCTGCTCCAGGTCGAGGCCTCCTTCGTCGACGGGACCAAGCTGGTCTCCGTCCACGACCCCATCGGCGGCTGACCCGTGGACGCACGCGTCCGGGTCCTCGCGGTCTGCGGCCACGAGGCCGACCAGGGGGTGGCCCTGCGCGGTCTCGCCGGGCCCGGCACCCGCGTGGTCACCAGCGGCCGGGCGCTCTACCGGGCCCTGTCCGCCCGGCCCGCCGGGCAGCCCGCCGTCGTCGTCCCGATGACCCTGGGCCGGGAGCCCGGTTTGGTGGCCGAGACCGCCCGCACGGTACGGGCCCTGCCCGCCGGGCCCCGCGGAGGCGTCGCCGTGGCCGAGGCGTTCGGCACGGCCACGCATCTGACGGGCTGGCTCCGGACGGCGGCGCACACCCGCCCCGACGACACCGCGCTGCTGCTCGCCGCACCCGCGGGGGACCCGTTCGAGGACGCCGAGCTGTACCGGGTCGCCCATCTGGTGCGGCGCCACGGACACCACCGCCTCGTGGAGGTGGCCCTGATCGGCGGCGAACCGGGCCTCGCCGAAGGGGTACGGCGCTGCGCCGCCCTCGGGGCCCGTACGGTCACCGTGCTCGCCGCCTCGCTCGTGGAACCCGTACCGCCGCCCGCGCCCCCCGGCGTCCGGGTGCTCGGCGCCGGGCCGCTGCTCGGCCCCGCCGCGATCGACGCGGTGCTCGGGGCCCGCGTCGCCACCGCCCTGCACCTGCTGCGCGAGCACGGGGACGACGGCGTACGACGGGCCCTCGCCGCCGCCGAAGGACACGGCCTCGGCCATGCGCACGGCCCCGGCGCGGACCACCACCACGGACCCGAAGACCCCCACGACTCCGGCGGCGGGCCGCACCACGGCTCCTCGCACGCCCCCGCGCACGGACACCCGCACGCCCCCGCGCACGGCCACGAGCCGGTGGGGCAGCCCGCCCCCGAGCGCCGCGCGCCGACCCCGTACCCCCACCGAGAACCGTCCCCAGAAGCTCGCCCGGCCTTCCTGGCGGGCACAAGGAGTTCCCCGTGACATTCCGCCAGAAGTACCTGTACGGCGAGGATCCGATCGAGATCAACGCCGGTCGCCGCACCGTGCGGATCGAGGTCGAGAACACCGGCGACCGGGCGATCCAGATCGGCTCGCACTACCACTTCTTCGAGGTCAACCCGGCCCTGCGGTTCGACCGCGACCGGACCCTCGGCATGCATCTGAACATCGCCTCCGGGACCTCGGTGCGGGTCGAGCCGGGCGGCACCCGCGAGGTGGAGCTGTGCGAGTACGCCGGCACCGGCCGTCTCGTCGGCTTCAGCGGCCTGCTCAACGGCAGCGTGGTCTCCCACCCCGTCCGCATCGCCGCCTTCCACAAGGCCCTGGAGCAGGGCTTCCAAGGGGCCGCCGAGCCCGGCACGGAGAAGCCGAAGGGCGGCGGCAAGGGAAAGGACCAGGCGAAGGGCCAGGGGAAGGGCGGCCAGGGCGGGGGCCCCGGGAAGGACCAGGCGAAGGGCGCCCCGAAGGGCTCCGCGAAAAGCGCGAAGAAGGACTCCCAGAAGGGCGCGAACTGATGCCGATCCTGAGCCGCAAGCAGTACACCGACATGTTCGGGCCCACCGTCGGCGACCGCTTTCACCTCGCCGACACCAATCTGATCGTGGAGGTCGAGAAGGACTTCAGCGAGGGCCAGTACGGCGACGAGATCGTCTACGGCGGCGGAAAGTCCATGCGGGACGGCATGGGCGCCGACCCCCAGGCCACCGCCGCGCAGGGGGCCCTGGACACCGTCATCACCAACGTGGTGGTGATCGACCCGGTCATCGGCGTGGTCAAGTGCGACATCGGGATCAAGGACGGCTTCATCGCGGGCATCGGCAAGTCCGGCAACCCGCAGACGCAGAACAACGTCCACCCGGACCTGGTCATCGGCCCCGGCACCGAGGCCATCTCGGGCGAACACCTGATCGCCACCGCCGGGGCCATCGACACCCACGTCCACCTGATCTCCCCCCAGCAGGCGCAGCAGGCCCTGACCAACGGCATCACCACCCTGATCGGCGGCGGCACCGGCCCCTCCGACGGCAGCAACGGCACCACCTGCACCCCCGGCCCCTACAACATCGCCCGGCTCCTCCAGGCGTGCGAGGAGGTGCCGGTCAACATCGGCGTCATGGCCAAGGGCAACGGCAGCCTGCCCGGCGCCCTGGACGAGCAGATCGAGGCCGGAGCCTGCGCGCTCAAGGTGCACGAGGACTGGGGCGCCACCCCCGCCGTCATCGACGCGGCCCTCTCGGTGGCCGACCGGCACGACGTCCAGGTGGCCATCCACACCGACAGCCTCAACGAATCCGGCTTCTTCGAGGACACCCGCTCCGCCATCGACGGCCGGACCATCCACACCTTCCACTCCGAGGGCGCGGGCGGCGGCCACGCCCCCGACATCCTCCGGGTCACCGGCGAGCCCAACATCCTGCCCTCCTCCACCAACCCGACGCTTCCGTACACGAAGAACTCGGTGGACGAGCTGCTCGACATGGTGATGGTCTGCCACCACCTCAACCACGACATCCCCGAGGACGTGTCCTTCGCCGACAGCCGGGTGCGGGCGGAGACCATCGCCGCCGAGTCCGTCCTGCACGACCTCGGCGTGATCAGCATGTTCTCCTCCGACTCGCAGGCCATGGGCCGGGTCGGGGAGTCCGTCACCCGCGCCTTCCAGACCGCGCACCACTGCAAGGACAAGCGCGGACCGCTGGACGGCGACAGCACGCGCAACGACAACCAGCGGGTGCTGCGCTTCCTGGCGAAGGTGACCATCAACCCGGCCATCGCGACCGGCATCTCCGAGCACGTCGGCTCCCTCGAACCGGGCAAGCTCGCCGACATCGTGCTGTGGCCCATCCACGGCTTCGCCGCCAAACCCAAGATGATCATCAAGGGCGGGATCATCTCCTGGGCCCAGATGGGCGACCCCAACGCCTCCCTGCCCACCCCCCAGCCGGTCCTCTACCGCCCGATGTTCGGCCAGTTCGGCCGGGCCCAGCAGGCCACCCACGTCACCTTCATGTCGCAGGCGGGCATCGCGGCGGGCGTCCCCGGGGAACTCGGCCTGGAACGCCGGATCCTTCCCGTACGCGGCACCCGGGTCATCGGCAAGCACAACATGGTGCGCAACAACGCCCTGCCGAAGGTCGAGGTCGACCCGGAGACCTTCAGGGTCACCCTGGACGGCGAGGTGGCCACCATCGAACCGGCCGAGACGCTGCCGCTCAACCAGCTGTACTTCCTGGTGTAGCGGAGATGTACCTCAGCCCGGACGGCACCCTGGACACCACGGGCCCCTCCGCCGAGCCCCCGCCCGGCCACGAGGACACCCCGCCCCCGCCCCCGTCCGGTGTCCCGGACCTCACGGGCCGGTCCTCCGAGCAGCACCCGCTCGGAGGGCTGCCCGCCCTGCTCACCAGCCTCCAGCTCGCCGACTCCGCGTTCCCCAGCGGCTTCTACACCCTCTCGCACAGCCTGGAGGGGTACGCCCAGGCCCGCGCCGTCACCCCGGACACCCTGCCGGAGCTGCTCGCGGACCTGCTGCGGCACGCGGTCGGACCCGGCGACGCCACCGCCCTCGCCCTCGCCCACCGGGCGGCCCTCGACGGGGACCTGGAGACGGCCGCCGGGGTCGACCGGCGCCTGTACGCGGGCAAGCTGAGCCGCGAGACCCGGCAGGCGGCCACCCGCACCGGACGCCAGCTGCTCGACCTCGCCGCCGAGGTGTTCGGACACCCGCTGGTCGCCGCCTATCTGGCCCGGGTGGCGGACCGCCGGGCCCCCGGCACCCAGGCGGTGGCCGCCGGGCTCGTCTACGCGACGGCCGGAGTGCCCGCCGCCCACGCCGTCGCCGCCGACCTGTTCGCGTTCGCCGCGAGCTTCGCCGGAGCCGCGCTACGGCTGCGGCTCACCGACCACCGCAAGGCGCAGGTCCTGCTGCGCGGCGCGGCACCCGTCATCGCGGAGACCGTCCGCGCCGCCCTCACCCGGGGCCCGGACGATCTGGGCTCCACCGCCTTCACCTCCGACATCATGTCGGGCCGTCACGAGCGCGCCGACGCCCGGCTCTTCGCCAGCTGACCCCCAAGGGAAGGAACACAGTGGACGACAACGTCCTGCGCATCGGCATCGGCGGACCGGTCGGCTCCGGCAAGACCGCGCTGATCGAGGCGCTCGTGCCGGTGCTGATCGCCCGGGGCCACCGCCCCGCCGTCATCACCAACGACATCTACACCCAGGAGGACGCCCAGCACGTCCGCCGCACCCTCGCCGGGATCCTCGACCCCGAACTGGTCGTCGGCGTGGAGACCGGCGCCTGCCCGCACACGGCGGTCCGCGACGACCCGACGATGAACCTCGCCGCCGGAGCCGAACTCCTGGAGCGCTTCCCCGAGGTCGACACCCTGCTCTACGAGTCCGGCGGCGACAACCTGACGCTGACGTTCAGCCCCGCCCTCGCCGATGTCTTCGTCTTCGTCCTCGACACCGCAGAGGGCGAGAAGATGCCCCGCAAACGCGGCCCCGGCATCACCGAATCCGACCTGCTGGTCATCAACAAGATCGACATCGCGCGGTACGTACGCACCGACATCGGCGTGATGGAGTCCGACGCGCACAAGGTCCGCGAGGGACGGCCCGTCATCCTCACCGACTCCCTCGCAGGAACCGGCATCGAGGAACTCGCCTCCTTCCTCAACAGCCGCCGCAAGGCGCTGATCTGAGGTGACCTCGGCCCCGCCCCGGCCGGCCGTCGACCGGCTCGCCGCCGCCCACTACACGGCAGGCCGCCTCCCTCCCGAGGTGGCCGTCCTGGCCGCGCGCCCCGACACCCTCGCCCCCGGCGCCCCCGCCAAGGTCGGCGTCCTCGATCTGGCCTTCGCCGTCCGGGGCGGGCGCACCGAACTCGTACGCCGCTACCAGAAGACCCCGCTCCAGATCATGCGCCCGCTGTGGATCGACCCGCTGCGCCCCGACACCGCCTACGTCTATCTGATGGCCACCGGCGGCGGCGTCGTCCAGGCCGACCGCTACCGGATCGACGCGCACTGCGGACCCGGCGCCCACGTCCACCTCACCACCCAGGCGGCCACCAAGATCTTCCGGATGGAATGGGACTACGCCAGCCAGCTCGTCCACCTCGGCGTCGCACCCGGCGCCTATCTGGAGTACCTGCCGGACCCGCTGATCGCCTTCCGCGAATCCCGCTTCTACCAGCGCACCCGGGTCACCGTCGCCCCCGGCGCCACCGCCGTCGTCGGCGAGACCCTCACCGCCGGACGCCTCGCCCGAGGCGAGCGCCACGACTACCGGGTCCTCGCCTCCGACCTGGAGATCACCCGCCCCGACGGCACCCTGCTCGCCCTCGACACCCAGCGGCTGCTGCCCGGCGCCGACCGCCGGGGGGTCACGGGACCCGCCGTCTTCGCCGGACACGACCACCTCGCCACCCTCTTCGTCGTCAGCGACCTGCGGCCCGCCCGGGAGATCGCCGACACCCTGCACCGCGCCCTCGACGGCCGGGACCTCACCTACGGCGTCTCCGTCCTGCCCGAGGAGTGCGGCGCCTGGCTGCGCCTGGTCGAGGACAGCCCGGTGCGCACCGCGGCCGCCGTCGCCGCCGCCTGGCGGGCCGTACGGCTGCTCCTCACCGGCAGCCCCGCGCCCGACCTGCGCAAGACCTGACAGCCCGCCACCCCGAGGAAGTGCCCATGCTCTCCGCGCCCCCGCCGATGCCCCCGGCCTACAACGCCGGCGACACGGCCTGGCTGCTGGCCTCCACCGCCATGGTCCTGCTGATGACGCCGGGCCTGGCGTTCTTCTACGGCGGCATGGTCCGCGTCAAGCACGTCCTGATGATGATCAAGATGAGCTTCGCGGCCCTCGCCTTCGGCAGCCTCGTCTGGTGGGCCCTCGGCTACACCCTGGCCTTCGGGCCCGACGCGGGCGGGGCGGGGATCATCGGCACCCTGGACCACGCCTTCCTGCGGGGCATCGAGATCAACACGCTCAGCGGCGCCATCCCCACCTACATCTACGCCACCTTCCAAATGGGCTTCGCCGTCGTCACCGTCGCCCTCATCAGCGGTTCCGTCGCCGACCGCGCCCGGATGAAGGGCTGGCTGGTCTTCGTACCGCTCTGGCTGCTCGTCGTCTACGCGCCCGCCGCGCACTGGGTGTTCTCGGCGGACGGGTGGATCCAGGGCAAGCTCGGCGCGCTCGACTTCGCGGGCGGGCTGCCCGTCGAGCTGAACTCGGGCGCCGCCGGGCTCGCCGTCGCCCTCGCCCTGCGCGGGCCCCGGGGCTGGGCCCGCAGGGAGGAGCGCCCCAACAACATCCCGCTGGTGGTCATCGGCGTGGGGCTGCTCTGGTTCGGCTGGTTCGGCTTCAACTCCGGCTCCGCCCTCAGCGACCAGGGCACCGCCGCCGCGGCCTTCCTCAACACACAGCTCGGCGGCGCCGCCGCGATGGTCACCTGGCCGCTGGTCGAGAAGTGGCGGACGGGGAAGGTCACCACGACCGGCGTGGTCTCGGCCGGGGTCGCCGGGATGGTCGCCATCACCCCCGCCTGCGGCGAGATCAACCCCCTCGGCGCCGTGATCACCGGCCTGGTCGCCGGTCTCGTCTGCGCCTTCGCCGTCACCCTCAAGTACCGCTTCGGGGTGGACGACACCCTCGACGTCGTCGGCGTCCACGGCGTCGGCGGCGTCATCGGCCTCTTCATGGTCGGCCTCTTCGCCACCGCCCGGATCTCCGGCCACAAGGGCCTGTTCTACGGCGGCGGCTGGGGGCTGCTCGGCAAGCAGGTGGTCGCGATCCTCGCCATGGCGGCCTTCTCCTTCCTGCTCACCTGGCTGCTCGCCAAGCTCGTCGACGCCACCGTCGGCTTCCGCGCCGCCACCGAGTACGCCACCGTGCCCGGCGCGGAGGCCGAGACCGCCTACGACACCCTCACCGCCGACCGCCTCGGCGCCCTCGTCGGCGAGACGGCCACCCGCACCGACGACGAACTCGTCCGGCAGATCTCCCGCCTGATCCGGGCCCGCCAGGCCGACAAGTGACGGCCTGGCGGACGGTCAGCGACGGCCGGGCGCGGGTGGCTCGGGTACGGGCGGCTCGGGTACGGGCCACAGCAGGCGGGCGGCGAGCAGCGCGAGGACGGCGCCCAGGACGCTCAGCCCGGCCCGGATGCCCGCCGCGTACCACGGCACGTGCCGGGCGAAGTCGGCCAGCGGCAGCATCAGGAGCGGGGACGCGAGCGACCAGGAGAGGGAGTCGACGGGCGCCCACGCGTACCCGGCGGCCCCCACGAGTCCGATCACGACGGCCACGGTCACCGGGCCGGGGCGCAGCAGCAGAAGGACGGCGGCGGCCACCCCGCCGAGGGTGTTGCCGAGGACGCGCCGCGCGCCCTTGAGCCGGGTGGCGCGGGCGGTGGGCCGGGTGGTCTGGAGCACCGAGGTGACCAGCCAGTGCATCTCGCCGCCGAGCAGCCCGCCGAGCGTCAGGAGGCTGGAGACCGCCCCGGTGAGCACGGTCAGCCGAGCGGCGTGCCGCCATCCCCCGGGGGCGGAGGCGGGGGCGGCGGGCGCGGTCGACGTGCTCGACGTGGCCGGTGCGGCCGGCGCGGACGTCACGGGGGAGGGCATCGAGGCGCCGGAACGGTGACGGCCGCTTCCCGCAGGCATCGAGGCGCCGAGACGGTGGCGCCCCCACCTCGGGAGCAGCAGGGCCGAGGCCCACAGTCCGCCCGCGAGCTGTTCGAGACCGGGTACGGCCGGGGCGGCGCCGCTGCCGGTGATGCCGACCAGGAGAACGGCCAGCGGGGCGGTGGTGCCCACCCGGGGGAGCAGTGCCCCCGCGGCGGCCGTCGCGGTGACACCGGCGACCAGGAGCCAGGCGTGTCCGCCGATCAGCCAGACGTAGATTCCGGCGCCGGTCAGACAGGCGGTGCGGGTCAGCAGCGTCCGCGCGCGCTCCGCGAGGACGCGGCTGCGCAGCGGCGGCATCGCCACCAGGACGACCGAGAGCGCGAGCGAGGCCCCGATCTCCGGCCGTCCCGCCGCCACCGCGCCCAGCATCGGCAGGGCGAGGGCGCAGCCGAGCGCCGCGCCCGCCGCCGGGTCGGCCCGTCCGGCGGGGTGCCACAGGACCGCCCGGACGCGACGGGGCCACCCGCCCCGGCGCCCGGGGCGGGCGGGGGGCGCCGTCAGTGGTGGAACCCCGGGGTCTGCTCCTCGGAGGGCATCGGGCCGGGCAGCCGGTCGAGGAACGCCACGGCGCTGCGGATGTCGTCGAGGAGGGCGCGGGCGAGGTCCATGCTGAGTCCGTTGCGCACGACCACGCGCTGCACGGTCACGTCGTCCAGGTCGTCCGGCAGTTTGTAGGCGGGGACCTGCCAGCCCTTCATGCGCAGCCGGTCCGAGAGGTCGTGCAGCGTCCAGTTCTTGGTGTGGCCGGCTTTCTGCCGCCAGGCGAAGACGGGGATGTCCGAGCCGTCGTTCCACAGCTCGAAGGCGTCGAGGCCGTCGACGCCCCTGGCGAGGAACCGGGCCACGTCCTGACTGGTCTTCTGCACGGACCGGTAGCCGATCCGGCCCTGCCGCAGGAACTGGTAGTACTGGAGCAGCACCTGGGCGCCGGGGCGCGAGAAGTTGAGCGCGAAGGTCGGCATGTTCCCGCCCAGATAGCTGACCTGGAAGATCAGCTCCTCGGGGAGCAGGTCGACGGTGCGCCACACCACCCAGCCCAGACCGGGGTAGACGAGCCCGTACTTGTGGCCGGAGGTGTTGATGGAGTGGACGCGCTCCAGACGGAAGTCCCAGAGCAGGTCGGGCTGGAGGAACGGGGCGATCATCGCGCCGGAGGCGCCGTCGACATGGACGGGGACGTCGAGACCGGTCTCGCGCTGGAGGGCGTCGAGCGCGGCGGCGATCTTGTCCACCGGCTCGTACATGCCGGTGTACGTCACGCCGAGGATGGCCACCACGCCGATGGTGTTCTCGTCGACGTAGGAGCCCAGATCGTGCCCGTCGAGGCACTTGTGCTCCTCGGTGATGGGCACGTACCGGGCCTCGACCTCCCAGTAGTTGCAGAACTTCTCCCACACCACCTGGACGGCGGAGGACATCACGAGGTTCGGCCGTTCGGTGCTCTTGCCCGCCGCCTTGCGGGCCTGCTGCCAGCGGCGTTTGAGCGCCAGACCGGCGAGCATGCAGGCTTCGGAGGAGCCGATGGTGGAGGTGCCGATGGTGCCGGTGGGGTTCGGCGCGTGCCACAGGTCGGCCAGCATCTTCCAGCAGCGGTCCTCGATCGCGGCCGTCAGCGGGTACTCGTCCTTGTCGATCATGTTCTTGTCGAAGGCTTCGGTGTAGAGCTTCGTCGCGTACGAGTCCATCCAGGTGCCGACGAACGTCGCCAGGTTCAGCCGCGCGTTGCCGTCGAGCATGATCTCGTCGTGGACGATCTGGTAGGCCGTCTCGGGGAGCATGGACTCGGTGGGGATACGGAACTTGTCCGCCACCGCGACCTCTCCCGGACGGGCGAACAGGGGGTTCACCGCCACGACGCCGTCGTCGGACATGACACGCCTTCCTGTCGGGGTGTTGTGTCCCCATCGTTCCTTTCGTCGCGGTGGTCCGCCGTGTGGATCTGGGCCATTCGGACCCTCAGGCGGTCCCCGCCGCCTCCCGCTGGGCCCTGCGGCGCAGCGCGTCCTCGTCGGTCTCGGAGTCGTACGTCAGAAGGCGCGGCAGCGCCAGACAGAGCAGGCCCACCGAGGCCACACAGGCGACACCGCCGGTCCAGACCGCCGTCCGGGTGCCGGTCCAGCCCGCCATCACCCCCGCCCTGACCTGTCCGAGCTGCGGGCCCACGCTGTACGAGAGCACCTCGATGCCCGCGAGCCGGCCGCGCAGCTCCTCCGGGATCGTCTGGTTCCAGATCGTCGCCCGGCCGAGCCCGCTCAGCATGTCCCCGGCGCCCGCGAACGCCAGACAGAGCAGCACCGCCCACACGTTCCCGAACCAGCCCGCCGCCGCGATCGCGAGCCCCCACCCGGCGGCGCCGCCCACCACGAGCAGCCCGTGCCGCCGCACCCTCGACGTCCAGCCGCTGGTCAGCCCGAGGACCAGGGAGCCCACCGAACCCGCCGCGTACATCAGGCCAAGGGACCAGTCGGCGTCCAGCTCGTCCGCGAGGAACGGGAAGATCGTGTTCGGGAAGGCGAAGAACATCGCCGCCAGGTCGATCGCGTACGTCCCCAGGAGCACCGGGCGCGACCAGGCGTACCGCGCGCCCTCCGCGATGCCCCGCAGCGAGGGCTTCTCCGCGTCGTGCGCGGGCGGGGCGGGGGAGAGCCGGGTGCACAGGAGCACCGAGACCGCGAAAGCGCCCATCGTCACCGCGTACGCGGGCGCGTGACCGGCGTACGCCACGACCAGACCCGCGAGTGCCGGGCCCGCGATCGAGCCCATCTGCCAGCGCAGCGAGTTCAGCGCGGCGGCGGCCGTCTGGTGCTCGTGCGCCACGATCCGGGCGAGCAGCGAGTCGAGGGCCGGCCGCTGGAGCCCCGCGAGCGCCGAGACGCCCGCCGCGACCACGTACAGCGGCCACAGCGGCGGCTCCGGCAGCAGCGCGTTCACCAGGAGGACGAGCGCGAGGAGCCCCAGGCCCGCCTCGGTCGCCAGGATCACCTTCCGCCGGTCCACCGCGTCCGCGAGGGCCCCGCCGTAGAGCCCGAACACCACGAGCGGCACCAGCTCCACCGCACCCATCGCCCCCACCGCGAGCGGCGAGCCCGTCAGCTCCTTGATCTGCAAGGGCAGGGCGATCATCGCCATGGCACTGGCGAAGTACGTGACGAGCCCCTGCACCCAGAGGAGCCGGAAATCCGCCGAGGCACGCCAGGGGGCGAGGTCCGGCAACAGGCCGGCGAGCTTGGAACGCGAGAAGGACACGAGGGGCCATGCTCCGGGGGCCGGGGAAACGGGGCAAGCGAATTTGACCGGGGCCGGGGCCGGGGCCGGGGCGGGGGTGGGGCCGGGGCGGGGGTGGGGGGTGGTGCGGTGCGGTGCGGGGCGGTGCGGGGCCGGGCAGGGGCTCTTGGGCGTGCCCGGCCCCTTGGCCTACCGGGGCCCGGCCCCCGCCCGCCTCGCTTACGTGGCCCGGCGCATGAGGCAGGCCCGGCTCGGGTGGGGGCCCGGCGTCTACCAGCGGGTCGGTGGTGGTGACGTCAGGCGGTCCGTGAGGGACGAGAGGCGGTCGCGGAAACGGCGGTCCGCGCGGGGGGACGGCAGGCTGTTCTCCCCGGCCGCCGCGCTCACCAGGTGCTGCACCATGTCCAGGTCCACCCCCGCCCCCTCCGCCACCGTCAGCGCCTCGTGCGCGAGGCCCCGCACCTCCGTGTCGCCGCCGTCGAGCGACAGCACCGTCGCCCCCGCCCGCCGGGCGTCGTACACGCGCTGGAGCAGCCCCTCGTCCGGCCGCTCCGGCGCCACCACCAGCAGCGTCGCCCCGCGCCCCGCCGCTTCCAGCCGCCCGAGGCCCACCGCCAGATGCGCCGGGGCGTCCGGCCGCACCCGGTGCCGCACCAGCGTCGGCGCCAGCTCCGGCAGCCCCGACCAGGCGGCCTCGTCGACCAGATGCGCCGCCAGGTGCCAGGGCTCGTACGCCTCCGTGCCGACGAGCAGCAGCCCGCCCCGGCGCGGGACCACCGAGGACCGGAGCGCCCCCGCGAACCGGCGGGCGGCCCCCGGCCACTCCGTCCCGGCGAGCACTTCCCGCAGCAACGCGACCCGTACGGCATCCATGGGCCCGCATTCTGCACGGGCCGGGGGCATGTGCGGGGACGGTCGTCAGGGATCCACCCGTACGGGGATTCGTACCGGCCCGGGGTACCTACGGGAAGGCCCGTACGGGTTCCACCCCTACGGGCCTTCCCCCGCCCCGGCCGGTCGGTAGTGTCGGCGCCATGACTTCCTCCAGCGACTCCAGCGACTCCAGCGACCCCACGGGCACCAGCGACTCCACCGGCACCACCCCCGCCGACCCGGCCGCTCCCGCCGCCCCCGTCAAGGCGGCCGCCAAGGACCCCTGGGACCTCCCCGACGTCTCCGGGCTCGTCGTCGGCGTCCTCGGCGGCACCGGCGACCAGGGCCGGGGCCTCGCCTACCGGTTCGCCAAGGCCGGTCAGCGGGTCGTCATCGGCTCCCGCGCCGCCGACCGCGCCCGCGAGGCCGCCGACGGGATCGGCCACGGCGTCGAGGGCGCCGACAACGCCGAGTGCGCCCGCCGCAGCGACATCGTGATCGTCGCCGTCCCCTGGGACGCCCACGCCAAGACGCTGGAGTCGCTGCGCGAGGAACTGACCGGCAAGCTCGTCGTCGACTGCGTCAACCCGCTCGGCTTCGACAAGAAGGGCGCCTACGCCCTCAAGCCCGAGGAGGGCTCCGCCGCCGAGCAGGCCGCCGCGCTGCTCCCCGGCTCCCGGGTCACCGCCGCCTTCCACCACCTGTCGGCCGTCCTCCTCCAGGACACCTCCCTCGCGGAGATCGACACCGACGTCATGGTCCTCGGCGAGGAGCGCGCCGACGTCGAGACCGTGCAGGCCCTCGCGGGCCGCATCCCCGGCATGCGCGGGGTCTTCGCGGGCCGCCTCCGCAACGCCCACCAGGTCGAGTCGCTCGTCGCCAACCTGATCTCGGTGAACCGCCGCTACAAGGCCCACGCGGGGCTCAGGGTCACCGACATCTGAGCACCGGCCGAGAGCCGGTCCCGGCGGGGCGGAGGGCATGGGGGACACTGGACGGGCACCGACAGCCGTTCCCGGACAGGAGCCGACCCATGCCCCGCCTCGCTCTCTACGCCCTCGTGGTCTGCGCCCTCGCCGTCATCGCGGCCGTCGTCTCCTTCGTCGAGGGCAGCTTCCTCGGCGTCGTCTGGATCCTGATCGCCGGCCTCTCCTCCAACATGGCCTGGTACTACCTCCGCCGCGCCAAGGTCGAGAAGGCCGCCGCCGCCGAGGCCGCCGCCCAGGTCTGACCGGGCCTGACCAGGCCCGACCGGGTCCGGCCGGATCCGCCGGACTCCGCGAGTCCGGCATGATCCGAAAGACACGGTCTAGACCCGGCAGAACTCCGGCGCATCCTCCCAGAACCGGAACAGCCGCGAGCCGCAGAACCGGGTGATCTCCGGCACGCCCAGCACCCGCAGCAGCGCGTCGACCCCGTCGAAGAAGGCCGTGTTGACCGCCGGGACGAACAGCAGCGCGATCACCACGAAGAAGCCGTACGGCGCGAACGGCTCGACCTGCCGCTTCACCCGGTACGACAACCAGGGCTCGACCACCCCGTAACCGTCGAGCCCCGGCACCGGCAGGAAGTTCAGGAGCGCCGCCGTCACCTGGAGGAACGCCAGGAACGCCAGCGCGTACACGAAGGCGGTCGGCACCCCGTCCAGCGCCCCCAGCCAGAACGGGGCCGTGCAGACCACCGCGAACAGCACGTTCGTCAGCGGGCCCGCCGCCGAGATCAGGCTGTGCTTCCAGCGGCCCCTGACCCGGCCCCGCTCGATGTAGACCGCGCCGCCCGGCAGACCGATCCCGCCCATGATCACGAAGAGCACGGGCAGGACGATGCTGAGCACCGCGTGGGTGTACGCCAGCGGGTTCAGGGTCAGATACCCCTTCGCGCCCACCGTGATGTCCCCGCTGTGCAGGGCCGTACGGGCGTGCGCGTACTCGTGCAGACAGAGCGACACCACCCACGCCGAGGTCACGAAGAGGAAGACCGCCAGACCGGGCAGGGCGGCGAAGTCCGTCCACACCGCCCACCCCGTGACGCCCATGACGGCGACGATCGCCAGGAAGACGGGGCTGATCCGCCGCTCGTGGTGCCGGGTGGTGGCCGTGGTCATCGCGGAAGCTCCCAGGGAGGTCGGGGCGGAGGTAAGGGGGGAAGGGGACGGGGAAAGGGAAGGGGAAGGGGTGTGGGTCGGGACAGGGCCGGGTTCCGGGTTTCGGGTTTCGGGGCCGGGTTCGGGGTTTCGGGGGCGGGTTCGGAGGTCCGGGGGTGGGGCGGGATCGAGGCCGGGGACGGGATCGTACGGTGCCGGTGTGCGGGAAACGTACCGGGCCACGGGGTGAGTTCCACGGCAGGACGTCCGCTCACGGAGAATGGGTCCGTGCGCTACTCCGTCCTCGGCCCGACCCTCGCCCACGCACCCGACGGCACCGACGTGCCCGTCGGGGGCCCCCGGGTGCGTGCGCTGCTCACCGTCCTCGCGCTGCGGGCGGGCAGGACCGTGCCCGTCTCCGCGCTCGTCGAGGAGGTCTGGCACGGGGACGAGCCGCCCGCCGACGCCGTCGCCGCGCTCCAGGCCCTCGTCGGACGGCTCCGCAAGGCCCTCGGCCGGGACCGGATCGTCTCCGCCGACGGCGGCTACCGGCTCGACGCGCGCCCCGAGGACGTCGACGCCCGACGCTTCGAGCGCCTCGCCGCCGAGGGACTCGCCGCCTCCGGCGCCGGGGACCCCGCCAGGGCCGCCGCCCTCCTCGACGAAGCCCTCGGCCTGTGGCACGGCCCCGCCCTCGCCGACCTGCCGGACCGGGACGCGGAGGCCGCCCGCTG